>CAYNSO010000049.1:0-20022 GCA_964399735.1 uncultured Cytophagia bacterium | reverse complement strand
CAGGTCACGGAAAGAACGCCAATTGCTAACTTTGGCGCTGCCCCGGTTGCGGGGCAGGCGCCGTTGACCGTGCAATTTGCAGATTCATCCAGAGGAGTGATCACTGCATGGTTGTGGGATTTTGGCGATAGTACGATGAGTACCCAACGCAACCCCGAACACCAATACGAACACACGGGTTTATATTCAGTCAGCTTGACGGTTTCAGGGCCGGGTGGAGCAGATACACTGCGTAAAGTTGATTATATTCAGGTCACGGAAAAAACGCCAATTGCTAACTTTGGCGCTGCCCCGGTTGCGGGGCGGGCGCCGTTGACCGTGCAATTTGCAGATTCATCCAGAGGGGTGATCTCTGCATGGTTGTGGAATTTTGGCGATAGCACAATGAGTACCCAACGCAATCCCGAACATCAATATCAACACACGGGTTTATATTCAGTCAGCTTGACGGTTTCAGGGCCGGGTGGAGCAAATACACTGCACAAACTTGATTTTATTCAGGTTCTGGAACAACCGCCACTGGCTTATTTTACAGCCGAACCGGTTGCGGGGCGGGCGCCGTTGACCGTTCAGTTCGCCGATTCTTCCAGCGGCGTTATAACCGCATGGTTATGGGATTTTGGCGACAGCACCACCAGTACAAATAAAAATCCTGTGCATGAATATACTTCTGTTGGTCTGTTTACCGTAACATTACAAGTAACCGGGCCGGGCGGCGCTCACTTTTTTAGCCGTTCCGACTATATCGATGTACAAAATCCGCTGGCTATTGACCAGGCAAAACAATTACCGGAGAAATTTGTATTAAAACAAAACTATCCGAATCCGTTCAACCTGACAACCACAATTCATTACCAGCTGCCGGAAAAAAGCGAGGTATGGCTGGCGATTTATGATATGAATGGAAAAATTACCAGAATTTTGGAAAATGGCAGCAGGGATGCAGGTGAATACCAGGTTTTATGGGACGGCAGAGATGCCAATGGTCAGGTTGCCGCTTCCGGTATTTACATAACCCGGATTAAATGTGCCAGGTTCCAGGATAATATTAAAATTATCCTCTTAAAGTAATCTGAATCAACATCCTTAAAAAAAGCCTTGGCGTAAAAATGCCGGGGCTTTTTTTTGTTTATCTGGTCTGCATTATTCTTTTAACGGTTCCAGATTGTTGCTGGTGGGTTATTGACAAAGCTGATTATTTTACAACTATGTTTTTAAAAATAATAATTATACAACCTCTGCGATTACGGTGAACCGGTTAATTTCCACTTGATAACTGCCAGCGTCACAGAGAACGCAAATAAACAAACATTGTTTGAGATTTTAATAATTATTGATTGTTTTCAGACATGACTTTCGTGGATTCATATTTGAAATAGCGTTGATTTTCATAACACGATAAAACCATAACCGTAAAAATTATAAATAAACAATACTTGATCAAGATAGAATATAAACACCTGGGTATTTTAAAAATACCCCCATGTTTTTATTATTGAACCGAAAAAAATCTATTCACCTGTTGAAGTTAACAAGACAAATTATTAAATTGATAATCACAAAACCAGGAAAACAGCCATGACAAAAAAAAATAAAATTTCCCGCATTATTTTTATCAGTATAATACTACTCATCGCCGGTAAATTATCGGCGCAAATCAAACAGTTCACCTTGTTAACCAAAGAAATCCGCCAGTATGAAAAAGCGGAATGGGTAATTGCAGTACAAGCGCAATGGAGTGATCCCTATCATGCCCCGGATGCAGCATTGGATATGTTATTGCTCTCTCCTGCAGGTCGGGAACTGGTGTTGCCCTGCTTTTATGTCGCCGGAAAAAGTAATCAAGAATCAACCTGGCAGGCGCGTTTTACACCCCGCGAAGCCGGTGCGTATCAATATATATTCCGCCTGAGCGATGACGGCCGGGTTACAGACACAACCCCGGTAAAGGAATTTTCCTGTTCAACAAGCGGGGAAAAAGGCTTTATCAACGCCCGCGATCACTGGTCTTTTGTATTTGATAACGGTGATCTGTTTCGCGGCATCGGTGAAAATATTTGCTGGGAAGCGCGCAGTAATGATGACTCGAAACATTTCAAAGCATTACATGAAAATAAAAAATTCAATTACCGCGATATGCTCATCACCCTAAAAGCTAACGGCGGTAATTTTTTCCGCACCTGGATGATATACTGGAACCTGCCGGTGGACTGGAAGACCATCAGTAATTCCAGCCGTTACCAAAACAGCAATGCGCGCTTTAACGAAAGCGGTATAAAACGCATGGATGAACTGGTGAGCCTGTGCGACTCCCTCGGCGTTTATGTCATGCTGGCGCTGGACAGCCATGCCGGGTATACGGGTCACGGGTGGGAAATTAACAACTATAACATAAAAAACGGCGGCTATGCTTCTACCCCGGCAGAATTTTTCGTTCTGCAAAAAGCCCGCGAACAATACAAAGACAAACTGCGTTATATGGTAGCGCGCTGGGGCTACAGTCCCGCTATTGCGGCATGGGAGTTCTTTAATGAAATCGATAACGTCATGTATTCCGGAGCGGCGGAAAACCGCATTCCAGATGCCGTAATAACCGAATGGCACCATGAAATGAGCGAATATTTAAAAAATATCGATCCCTACCGGCACCTGGTAACCACCAGCATTTCACACCGCGATGTGCAGGGTATGAATGACATTGAGTATATAGATATTAACCAAAAACACATCTACAAGAATACCGTCGCCATCCCCTCTACTATCAAAGAAAATACCCGCAAGCACGGCAAGCCCTATATCATTGGCGAATTTGGCTATGAATGGGACTGGCAAAAGAATTTTGATGATTTTGGCGCGGAAATGGACAGCGATTTCAAGCGTGGCTTGTGGTACGGACTGTTCTCCCCCACCCCGGTTCTGCCCATGTCGTGGTGGTGGGAATATTTTGATTATCGCGGCATAAACAGCTATTTGGCAAGGGTGCGGGAAATACATAATCACATGCTAAACATGGGTAAGGGCGATTACCGGCAAACGGCTGTGACGGTTTCCGACTCGGGAATCCAGGCATTCGGTGTGCAATGCGGCAGCGCCTCGTATGTTTATCTCTTTAATCCGCAAAACAAAGAGATCACCACCACCATAACGCTCGACAATCCCTTTCCCGGCATTATTCATTTACAATATTACGATTGCGAGACGGGTAACTATAATAAAATGACCGATCTCCATCCCGTTAACGAAAAAATGGTGGTAAAAGATATTACCCTGCCGGCGAAAACGGATGTGGTATTGATCGGAACAACCCGGTAATCATTTTATTGTTAGTAAAAAAAAGCGTTACCAGGGCGCAGGGCAGAGTGAAAGGTAAAAAATTATAAACTAGAATTAAAAAAATCTTGAAATTTGTTAAATATTTTATTACATTAAAAGGCTTTGGCGGAAATGACATCCTGTTTCCAAAAGGCCGGGCCTGTAGCTCAAGGGTAGAGCAACGGACTCATAATCCGCAGGTTGTAGGTTCAAATCCTACCGGGCCCACACAGATTAAAAAAGCCCCATTCATTTGGGGCTTTTTTGGTTTATGGGGGAATTTTTATCAAAAAAACGGGGCGTCATGTTAAAATGATCAGGACAGAAAAGCAAAAAATCGTTGAATGAACGCAAAACAGTTTTTTATTTAGCGTTTCCAAGTCTGCTCAACAAGTTATTAATATCCTTAATAAATACTCCGGTATAAGCTTTTCTCAAATAATGAACGTCATCCGCTAATAGCAGCCCCAAGCCGGACAATTCAATGTTCGGTCGAATACTTTTCATCAATTGCCGCAATTCCGAGGATAGTAATAATTCATCTGACATTAAAAATTCAGGACTGGAAATTTCAAGCCATATTTTTTGCAGAGCGCTAAATAGCAAAGGCCAATTAATCCAGGTTGGTCCGGCTTTAGAAATCTGCAAAAGCTGAAACCAGTGATCCTGTATCAGTCTGTAATGCTTTTCTTTCCTTTGCGGTAATACACTGATTATACCGGATTTGGACATATCTACAAGGGCATCCTGGACTGTCTTTTGGAAAAAATAACATTCACGCGCAATTTTGCGTGGATGACCTGTATCATGAGTTAGTAAATAGAGAATAATATCTGCCCTGGCATTGACGCCAAACAGAGCTCGCAATTTGAAAATCAACCCGGTGTGTTTTATGATTTGTATTGGCTGAATATATTTACCCGGTTGCCATGGGCTGCGCAGAAATCCGTAATGTGCAAAAATCGGGTCCGTCACACCAAAATGGGAAATTGGCAGTCCATCATTACTAAAAAACAAATTTTGCATTTTATTCCGGCCCGGACTAACCGATGCCTGTCGGCTCCATTTAGTTTTTTTCCCCCCGCTAGTCTGTACAGCAGCAACAGCAGATAATAATTGCGGCAGGGATGGAAATTCCTCTTTCTGGATTCGATTGAGTCGTTGAATATTTATATAATCGCCATACTGTACCAGCCAATTCAAAATCTCATCAAACAACCGAGCGTCGTAGCGGGCGAACGGCAAAGAAAAAAGTAACAATGCCTCCGGATCAATACACCAACTATCATCCCCAACGCTATATCCCGGTACACCCAAAACAGTCCATTGCCGCCACAGAAAGCGCAGTATTGCTTCAAGAAAATTACTTTTCAAGTCTGTCAATAACGGATTCATAATGCAATGCTTTCAACATAGATATTAGTAACTGTGCAAATTCAGGTGAGGGATCTTGTAGCAGCGTCCATTTGGCCGCAAGTTCAATTTCTTCACCTGTTGGTTGAAGCGCTAACAGATCATTGACATGGCGTCCTGGCCCGGTATCTACTGCTGCATACACTTTAAAATGTATTTGATCCAGGCGATCAATAAAGGAAACTGTTAATTTATTGCCATAATGCTTTGTATGCAAACGATCAATAAAACCTTCCGGAAGTCCGTACTGTAATAAATTTCGAGGTCCGGTATTCAACCAATTTGCATCCAGTCCCAAATCAGCCGCCACCCGCAAGGCGGCGTTGGCTAAAAAATCAGGTATGACGCTTGCATATTGTAATGCTCCGGGTTTATCTTTAGTAGAAATATAAGCGATTATATCTACATCACGGGTAGTCCGGGCAACCAGTCCCTTCATGAGCAGTGAAGATCCGCCGCAGACCACAAAATGGATCGGTTTTGCCAGCTTGTCGCGATCAAGAATACCACCCAATAATTGAAGGGCTTCTATCAAGATGTTTTGATTGATATTCATTTGTATTTATTCCACTCAATATGAGTAATTCAACTATAATTATAAACTTTTTTTGGAGAAAAGCAAGGATTTTTTATCTCAGAGTTAAATTACTTTCCACAAACATTAAAGGATTGTTTTTTATACATTACTATGATCAAGCCGAGGTGAACAGTCCCCTTGAATTTTGTATTTCAGGTTCAAGCCCGGGATGATCAATTTCTCCCCTGGTTCAACAGCAGCAATACACAGGATGACGTTTTAACCCTATCCTTTTTTTTACATTTCAAATTATGTTGGTTATAACCTGATCTCCCGATCTCAAGGGTAGAGCAACGGACTCATAATCCGCAGGTTGTAGGTTCAAATCCTACCGGGCCCACACAGATTAAAAAAGCCCCATTCATTTGGGGCTTTTTTGGTTTATGGGGGGCGCTATTTCAACCCGCATATTCATTCATGTATCTATTTATCAAGAGAATTACTAAAACTGTTTTGTCGGGACGCGTCACCAATCTGAATCTGCAGATTACAGTTGCAGAATATAAAAAATCATTGGTAACATGAGAGATAACAAATTAAAAAAAATAATAATTCAGCTTTGAACTGACAAGGTCCTCAAAAAATTGAAAAATTGCCTGATATAACTCTCCAACTGATTTCTTGACTAAAATTCAATGCTCATCCCTCCTATAAAAGACAAACCACTTTGATAATAGTACCCGGTTTTTTGCTGCGACTGGTTCCAATATTGAGAAAGAATATTTTTACGGTTATATATATTCTCAAGGGACAAGTAATAAATAACTGTAGTTTTCTTGTGAAATTCACGGCGATCCAGGCGCAGGTCCAACCGGTGGTATGGATCAAATCGTTTTTCATTAATACTATTCAAGTCCAAATTACCTCTGCCGGCGCGAATAGAGGCTTCCCGGTCATAAGGTGTATAAGGCGCTCCCCCGGCATAGCGCCATTTAAAGCTGAATTCCCAGGACTTGTTTAACCGGTATCCCATGACTAGATTACAAACATGGCGATTATCAAAAGCCCCGTTTCGAAAAACACCATCAAGCGCTTTATGTTTGATAATAGAATAAGAGTATGAAGCCAACCCATAAAAATTATCAACCAGCTTTTTCTGTACCATCAATTCCAGGCCGTTAGCTTTTCCGGCGCCTGCGCTTGTCAAGCGCTCAATATAACTGCTGCCCCCATAATCTGCGCCCCGGTTTGCCAGGGAAATCATTTCATAACCGCTGTCAGCAAGCGCCGGGTAATCGGAGTATTTTTTATGATATACTTCAACCGTTAATCTTGTTGATGGCGTTACCAGATAATTCATGCCGATAATGTAATGGTCGCAGCTAAAATTTGTCAAATTTTCTTTATTTGATGGATGGGCTGTAATATTCAAAAATTCAGGTCTTTGATAGTAGCGGCCAATCCCAGTTTGTAATGTCAAACGATGCGTTGCATTATAGAGCAGGTTGAAACGAGGGCTAAAGCTTTTTGAATTTAACAGCTTGAAATAATCATATCGCGCGCCAATATTATACACAAACCGATGCCAAAATCGTTGCTTATAATTTGCAAAAATGCCAATTTCAGGTGTCATATTTTGTTTTATTCTTGTAAACCCGCCTTTAATGATCTGCCCGTACATATCGAATTGGCCCTGATAGAAAGGTTGAAATTTGATGTTATGATCGAACTGATAAAAATTCGTATATGTGCCAAAAGATAAGGTATTTGATTTGCCTAAAAACCAGTTCCCATTTAATTTTATTGATGAAATCTGCTCTGTCGATGTATTATCAAACGAGTCTGCTGTTCGAATCTCTTTTTTCTGTTGAAGGTTGTTGCTATTATTGTGAAAGCCGGATATTTCAGTTGCATCATTATCTATATTAAAGTAATTATACGAATGGGAAAGGATCAACCTGGTGTAAAAATTTTTACTCCACAGTGAACGCAAACTCGAACCAACTGTTATCTGTCTGGATCGAAAATCGACGTCATAATAATCAACCGAATCAACTTTCCCGGTTTCAAAATCATTCACATCAAGGTCGTAATCGATTTTAATTCGGTCGTCTCCGCCAATCCATAATAACGACCATTGATGATTGGTATTCAAATCATATACCAGTTTTCCCTGAAGATTTGAATAGACAGGTACACCGCCATAATCAAGCACACCTTCGAGAAAATCAAGAAAACTGCGATGAATTCCCACCAGAAAGGATCCGCGATTGTTACGCAGCGGACCTTCACAATAACCACCAGCGCCGCCAAAATTAAAATCCAGCTTGCCATTATAGCCAAGACGATTACCCTCTCTGAAGAGAATATCAACGACCCCGGATGATTTATGACCATAGTTTGCAGTGAAACCACCGGCCATGAAATCAATATTTTCAACAAATTCAACATTCACCATGCTGATAGGCCCGCCTGTGGCCCCCTGTGTGCCAAAATGGTTGGGATTGGGTATCTCGATATCATCGATCATGTACAAAACTTCTGTGGGGCTACCACCGCGGACAACAAGATCATTACGGTCGTCCGAGGTGGGATTAACGCCGGCTACATTTTGAATCATGCGGCTGACATCTTCACGTGAGCCCGGTGAACGGCGCACCTCTTCATAACTTAACGTTTGCAAGCTCACCGGCGCATCATCCGGCTTTTCAAAATAACCGGTGGTTACGGTAATTTCTTCACCCTGAATTATTTCAAAGGATAACTGGGCGTTTACATAACTTGCTTTATTAGATTTTACAACAATATCCGGGATTAGTTTTTTCTCATAACCAATAAAAGAAAATCTCAATGTAAAAGTTCCAACAGGTACATTTTGTATGAAAAAGCTACCCTCAATATCTGTGGCGTCGCCTTGCTGTGTCCCTTCTATTATAACATTTACTCCTATGAGGGGCTGTTTACTCTCTTTATCCAAAACAGTCCCCCGAATACTTCCAACCTGGCACCATGCTATTGTTATAGAAAAGAAACAAATAATTAATACAGCAAACAATCGCTTCATGCTATTCCTCCGTAATTTGTAATTGTTGATATTTTATTGCGCAAACAATATACAAAAGTACAACTCATTTGTTGAGAGTTTTGGGACAGAATGCAAATTTTTGGGGTAAACGGCATTGAAAAATTATTAAGGAAAGAGTATAAAAATAAATTTCCCGCCTTATTTTCAATCATTCAAAATTTAAAATCTTTTGCTTTATTTTTTTAGAATAATTTCTGGAAACAGGCACCATTATATCCGTTTTTTTAAATGATAATTTATAACCCTGGGTATTGCCGGCAACATGATCAATATTATCAACATTCACCAAATAGGCACGATGGCAGCGTTGTATATTTAAATTTCCTTTTAATAATTTTTCTACTCTTTTCAAGCTGCTTCTCAACAAGACTATTTTAACTGTATCTTTCAAGTAAACAGACACTTGAACATAATTATCCGCAGATCGAATAAACAAAAGATCTGATTGATTGACCCTGACTTTTTCTTTGCCGTTATCAGACGTCAATTGAACAATATCTTTTGATTTATCTTTTTCAAATATATTACGCTTTGCTTGAAGGATTTCGTTCATTTTTTGAGTCGCAGCCAGATCCTTTTTTAGCACCAAATTGAATTCAAGCGTTATGGCAAAGGTTGTTATCATTGCACCTATTAAAAATGTGTATCCCTCCATTTGAATGATCGAGAAAAACGACAAATCATTATCACCTGATAGATTACTAAATAATAAATTCCCCAATCCAATAACAAAAATCAACCACCAGACAAATAAAATTTCATTTTTTACTTTCCAATTCTTTTCACAAAAAATTTTGGGGAATATTCTGGACAGAACAAACCAATTGATCATCATAATTATAAAAGTAACAATACCATACCCCAGGGAAAATAATAATGCTAAATAATTATTATGAACCTCTCCATCGCTAAATGGTCTGAAAAGAAATAAAAACAGGAAAACAAAAAAGCCAATACCCAATGCAAATTTGATATAAACCAAGATGTCATTATAATATGGGTATGGTCGATTGAGAAATGTATTTATTTTATTTGCAAAATCTCTCGTGCGCTCGATAATTTTTTTAAACCACATTTCCATTTACTCTTGCATTAACTGATCTCACAGGGTATCCTTTTTGTCAAAACTATTTTTCAGGAACAAATAATTTACAACTCTGCTCTTAAACAGCTGCACATAAATTGTTAAAAAAAAAGATTAAAAATATTCAAAAAAATTTTTTCGCCAAAAAAGTCCAATATTAAATGTTTAATGGTATTACAAGTAATAAAATTTCCTGGAAATATGCAATATAAATATGAATTATTTCATTAGAAAAAGGTGAATTGAACGTCCCTTCACCTTTTTTAATTTATCATTTCAAGGGCGCTCCGGATATTACTGATGGCATTGCGCAATTCTTTTTCCCCGGCAACGCCAGGTATAGCGGGAGAGGTGCAACCCCTGTTGTTTTGTGCGCGCCAGGGTACCACCCTATCGCTTTTAGTCAAAATCAGAAAAGAAAACAATATTCCAAAATTACCCAAAATAGAGTTCTATATGGCTTTTTTGTGGGTAATTTTTAACAATTATTTATTGCTTTAAAAATATTAAAGGCAAAAAAGAAGGTTAATTGCATTTTCACTTATAAACAAAAAGGACTTGAACAACGCTTCTCTTTTTTCTCTGTGTCCTATGTTTGCTTTGCGGTTTCTTTCTTATGTTTTACCGCAGAGGTCGCCGGGAACGCAGAGAAAAGCATTCAAACAATTGTTATTATGACGCTTATTGATAGCAGTTTATTCTTGATAATTTTTAATTTTAAAAATTTGTTTCTATGGGTGGCGGGCAATATATTTCTTTAAACACAAGTTTAATGTAATTAATGATATTTATCAAAGTTTCATTAACCCGGTCTTGATAACTGATATGACTGAATTCATGTTCCTAAAATAGAGTGAGAATTCCCCACAACAAACAATATAGAACCAAAACAATAATATTATTTACAGCGAGAGGCCACCGCCTGTTCTGTATTTTGCCGGAATAACAATCCCCGCACCGGCAATAAAATGCTTGCATAACTAGCAAATTTTTTGTACGTTTGAATTGTACAAATTATTGTTTCTGGAGAGTTATATGGACACAATAGCAGTTAGCGATTTACGGGCTAATTTCAAAAAAATACTCAAAAAAGTTGAACATGGCTCAGTCATAGATATTACATCGCGGGGTAAAGTGATTGCCAAACTGGTACCGCCCGATTTCAGCAGGGATGTTGCCCGGCAAAAATTATTCGAATTGCGGGAAAATGCCGTCATTGGCGACGTCATTTCTCCGCTCAATACTGTCTGGAAGGCAGCGCAGGAATGATAACGGTTGATACGCATATTATTATACGAGACGCCCTGCAGCCGGAATTACTGAGCAAAAAAGCACGGGAAGCAATACAAACAGCCAACCACAGTGACGGGATCATCTTTTGTGATATATCTTTATGGGAAATAGCCATGCTGATGCGGAAAAACCGGCTGAAAATTGATGCTACATATTTGGAATTTATAAATTTACTGAAAGCAGCCAACCATTATATATTTACAGGCATTTCACCGGAAATAGCGGAATTATCCGTTTCCTTGCCGGAAGAGATAAACCAGGATCCCGCCGATAGAATTATTTGCGCTACTGCCACGATCTACAATGCACCCCTGGTAACGGCAGACCAGAATTTACTCAAGAGTAAACATATCAAAACAATCTGGTAACATAAAAAATGCAGGGGGAACTGCGGGCATCCATATAATAATTTACCTCGCTCCAAGTCTCCCGGCCTGGAGCGCATATTACCAGCCTCCGGCTGGAGACTTGAAGGTTTGATACTCACCCGATTTACCGGCAGAACCGACCAATCTCGGTTTCGGGCCGGAGACCAATAATCGGATAAAATTTAAAAACCTAAAACAATCGCAACAACATTCGCATTAAAATCCCGGTGATCGGTAATGCCTTTCGCATAATGTATGGATATATCCACAGGCACAATGATTTTGATTTTTTCGGGAGTAGAAAATCCGATTCCATACGTAAGCCCTTTCACTTGCGTTTTCTTTCCGGCATCCGCCAAATCAAAATGATAACCGATACGGGCAAATGAAAATTTGAAAAACTGTAATTCCAGTCCCGTTCCCAAATGCTGCCATTGGGCAATTTCTTTATCATTATTTAAACTCTTTTGATATTCTATAGTAAACAAATATCTCAAATCGGAGCCGGGATTTGCATTGTTACTGTAAGTAAAACCGGTACGTAATAATTTTAACGGTTTGTCAACTGTAAATCCATCATGCTTTAATTCTTCACCAAGATTACATATTGACAATCCAAAAGCATACCAGGTTTTTTCATGATTTACTCTGTAGCGCAATCCGGTATCATACAAAAAACCGTCCGCCTCCAAACCCGGAAAATCATTTTCCAGGTATTTTACACTGGAACCAAATGAAAGTATGTTTTGCCCGATGAAAAACAACTTGCACCCGGATATTTGCAGTTCCCGCATACCGGCCCGCTTTTTACTCGTGGATTGGCCATTAGTAGAATAGGTATCAACCTGGCCAAAATTCAGATTGAAAAAATGCACTCCCAACATTAATTTGTTATTCACCGGCAAACCGATGGCAAACGCTTCCTGGTTGTTAATCATGGAAATTTCACTATCCGAACCGGGGATATGGGAAAAGGCCAGGTTAAATTTATCAAATTTCAAACCGGCCGGGTTGGAATATGTGGAGAATAGCCCTTCCCGGCAGGATACGCCGGTCAAACCCAGGGCAACACTCTGGGGATCATTGGGACGTAGTATCTGCGGCACTCCCGACAGAGGGAGTGTTTTGGCCAGGGTACTGACCGATGCCTGGACTGTGAGACTAAATATTATTCCACATAACAAGCAGATGTTAAAGCAGAAATTTTTCATATTTGTACTCTATTTTAAAAGTGATGTGGGAACCTTGGCCGATATAATAGTGTGGCCTGTATTAAAATGTATTAAATTCACTGCCGGGCATAGCCATGAAATGACAAAACAATATATTATTTTTTTGCCACTGATAAACACAGATGAAACACGGATTAAAATTGATTCCTATTAAAAAATTTCAACACCAATTAATAAATTGACAGTATGAAATTTTTCCATGATAATCTTGCCGGCAACAGTATTCACATCATTCATGGCATAATTATAACGTGCTTCAAGATAAAAATCAGAAAAAACAAGCAGAAAACCAAAATTCATATAAAAGACGGAACAATCCGCCCAAACAGGGCCCCCATCATCATTTTCCCAATAATCAATATGAGCCGGTTTGGTGTCATCCGATTGTTCAAAATTGAAATACCGCAATCTTTTTGATTCTGTATTATCACAAATAGCGATTGCCAGTGATGGGCCAACACATAAACCGGCTTTAATATTCTTGGTTATTTGCCGGTATTGTTTAAAGAGAACCGGTATTTCCAGATAATCAATTGCAACATGAATATCCAGATAATAACCCGATCTGGAGTTATAAAAAACAAAATTCCTGTTCTTTAAAATACAGCGTCTCATGCTATAGGATAACCCGGTGGCAATCATTGTTTTTTGTGAACCCCAGTATTTTTGTACACCAAAAACCTGGCCTGATTGCGAACTGGAAAATTTTGGTTGTAAAGCTGTAATATTTCCACCGGTGTGGACTGTGAATCCTGCCAAAGTAGTATAACAAGGTACGATTAGAAAGATTATAACATAATGGAATATTATCTTTCTCTTCATGATAATTTTCCTAAAAATGATAACCAACCAAAATGTAAAAATAATGAATTTTTTTTAAAAGATGTTGAAAATGATTTGAACTTTTAAACTTTTGATTAGAATAACTGTAACCGGAATATAATGAAAACGAACGATACTGACAAAAAACACCCCAATCGAAACCTAATTTCAAACCCTGATCCAAATCAAGATCACTTTTACTATATTCATAAACATCGTCAATAGAGTAATCCATATACAGATCATTGAAAACATTGGTTCGTTTGTTTTTTACTTTTGTAAAATCATGGACTGCAAAAGAGACACTGGGGCCGGAATATAAAACAAAACGACACGGATTATTTGAATAGATGATAAAATTTAAATGCACCGGCAATTCAACAAAAGAAACACGTACATGAATATCGGCAATATGATTTTTTTCCCGCAATTCTCCGGCTTGCTGGTTAATAAATATATATTTATCTCTGAGAATTCCACCTTTAGTAATACATGAGGCGCCCCAGGAAATGGATGAATAGCGATTTAAATACCTCTCACCCGTGAAACCAAAGATTAAACCTGTTTGATATCCACTATCCAAAGCATTCAATTCCGAAAAATTTGCTCCAAATAATATAGTTTCAACACCAAAGGGCGTAATAGCTGCGGCAGAGGTTATCGAAAATAACACTATCAGGATTAAATAGTGTAATTTCATCATACTAATATTTTGCATTTTAGTTCCCTATATACAAGAATAATCCATTCCAAGGATTTTCAACAATTGTATTGCACAGATAAGCCAAATTACTCAATTTATCATTTTAATTCAATAACCACATCGTCAAACCAGGCCGTATACTCTTGTTCATAATCGCCGGATATGTATAATCGGACGGCAATAACTGATACATTATCTGGTATTTGAAAATCCGTTGAATATAATTGCCAGTCTGCCCCGGGTGCATGTTTGAGATTGAGTGAAATTAAAACAGGATCGCCTGGCTGATAAAAAATAAATGCGCCCATATTAGTATTAGCAGATTTCATGTAAACAGAAAACTTGTATGTTTTTCCGGGAATGAAATTGGTGGTAGAAATTTCCTGGTCAATGTTACAATCCCAACACTCCATTGAATGTTTATCCGCTTTCAAGCTATATTTACCGTTATAAACAGTGGTCGAATCCAAACTAAAAATATTTGTACAAGATTCCCATCCCGGAACAGGAATGCTCTGATTGCCGGGTAATTCAAATCCGGAATTTGTTATATAATTTAATTTTGGTGTTGTCAAGTTTACAACATTACTACCGCCCATTTTCCCTAATGCCGATAAAATGTACACCCGGTAAAAATAATGCAAACCCATAACAAATGATTCATCAACAAAAGAGGTATCATTAATATTTGTACTGACATATACAAGCTCACCGGTTGTTTCATCAATACCGGCATTATCCTTCCGATAAACTTTATATTCCCGAAATTCAGGATCGCGGGAACTACTCCAGGTCAGATGTAATTTATTTTGTGAAATATCTGATGTATCGATATCATAAAACAAGGGCGGGACAGGAAGGCGTATTTCTCCTAAATCAGTATTCCCTTTCTTTACAGATATGGTCGATTCAATGGAAACCACCTGGCCGTTATCCATGTGTTTTGCCGATTTTAAAATATGTTGTCCATCGGTTACATTTTTTATCTCAAAGTAACCCTCGGCATTAGTAGTAGCTTTCCAGTTCAAAACTTGATCGATTTGTACAGGTGCATCTGCTACAGGAGTAGTATGGATTTTTATATAGCCCGAAACCACAAATTCCTTGCTTGCTTCGGTTGGGGAATCCGATCTGGAGCAAAAGATCAACAAGAATACCAGGCAGCCAACATAAACAATATTACGTGTCATCATGTCACCTTTTAGTTATGCTTTATAGAATAAAACGGATGAGTTTCGTTCACCTCTACAAACACTTAAAGCTTGAAAGAAGATGCACTATTTTAATAAAATATTATGATCGCCCTGGTAAAACGTAATGTTTTCATTACAATTATATATACTAAAGTTATGAATATAATGCAAGTACTTTTTTTACTCGGCACAAAAAAATTAAAATGAGAAACATTTTTAATTTTGACAAAAATGAAGTAAATGCGATTTACAGATTACCCACAAATATTTTTTAAAACCCCCGGTTTGAAAATATCCGGGGGTTTTTTAGAAAATTTAAACGGTGAACTTACCGCATCAGCGCCATTTTACGTACGGCGATCATGTTCCCTGCCGTCACCTTGTAAAAATAAATGCCGGAAGCAACGGGCAGACCGTTATCATCGGCGCCGCGCCATTCCATACGGTAACTGCCGGCCGGTTTATGCTCATTCAACAATCTCGCCACACGCCGGCCCAGGGTGTTGAACACCTCCACCTTGACAACGGCGGCCGCGGGTAATTCAAAAGCGATCGTCGTCGTCGGATTAAAAGGATTGGGATAGTTCTGGTGCAGAACAAACTGTTCGGGTAGCCGGTTATTGTGCGATTTATCAATTCTATTTGGTATGTATGGCGAAGCAGCGGAATACAAGTTGGCAAAAATATCTATATCACCCATAGTCTCTTCAGCAAACTCATAAGCAATCAAAAAGGTATTGGTTTGCGCGCCATGGGCAATAGCCGGGTATACCGAGTTCCCTTCTGCGGCTTGTGAAAAAGCAATGGGGGTATTAAAAGCCGGATCCACATCCCATTCTCCTTCATGATCCACAAAAACCATTACCGAATCATCCGGGTTTATCCATAACCGCTGGCCATAAATATCACTAAACGGGACGCCGCTCTCATAATCGCCGTTCCAGGCAGTATTCCGCCAGTCATTCCAGACGATCATATAAGCGCCATCATTGGAACTGTACGACAGATCATTCCAACTTTGTATATATGGATCGGTCGTAACCTGCACGTTCGGCCAGGTTATCCAGGCAGCAGCAGAATCTGCCCAATTGCCGTCTTTGTCTAAAAGTACCGCAGTAAACAGGCTGTCCGGTCCGCGGGTGGGTTTCATGCCCAGGCGATAGGCAGTCGAATCCGGGAAAAAAGCAACGCGCTGGCAATAAACATTCTGATCAGTACGCATATCGGTCCACGCGATCAGGAATTCCGGAACGGAATAACGTGATTCGCTACGTTTTAACATCCCGGCAGGAACAGGGTCAGCTACGTCATTACTCTCCACATGCGGGCTGCCCTGTGTAAATAAAAGCGTACCTCCCAAATTTTGTTCATCCCAGCCAATCGGAAATTCCGGCAACCAGGGCGGCCCCGAATACCCGCCTTTTTTCAATTCGGCATCGGGTATTTCCTCGCCCCATGTATTCAACCGCAGCCCATTACTGCCCTTAACACGAACTCCCCAAATTCGTTGACCGCCATAGCCGTACACGTCACTGTGTGTAAATGTGACCAACCATTCATTTAAAAGTACCCCTGACCAGCCGCAATAAGCTACATCGCAGTGTGCTTCATTGTAATAACTTTGCTTAACAATCGCATAGTTTATCGAAGGATCATCAGGGTCTCCCGGTGTTAACAGAGCGCCATTGCCATCCACACGCTGACCGTATATATCTGTATTGCCCTGAGTAGAACTGTCAACTTCTCTCAGATTTCGGTAATCTGTCCAGACAACCAGATAACAATCTTCCATATAATTATAGGAAATTTTAGGATTATTTTGGTTTTTTCCCTCGCTGCAAATTGTAAAACTGGAATCCTCCCCGGAATTGGGAGAAAACAACTTTTTACCCTGGTAATCGAGGCGAACGCCATAAATATCAGAATTTCCAAATTGCTGCGATTGCCATACTACCAGCCATTCATCCCGGCTCGAATTATATGCCACAGCCGGGTATATTTCAACAGCATCGGTTACGCTGACAGGAAAACATGGCCCGACAGGAGAGCCATCCGATTTAAAAATACGTCCGACAATATCTGCCGGTTCCTGTATCCACGCCACCAGGAATTCATCTCGTGCGGTATTATATGCTGTTGCCGGTTCATATTCGCCAATTACTGCACTGTCGGCTATGGCAAGAGCCTCTACCTCATCAGTACGGACTTTACGATCAAAAAATGGAATACCAAGGCTTTGTCCTCCGGGCTCAACCGTAAAAACCCGTGCCGGGTCCGATTCAACGACGGCTCCACTATCATGCTTTTGAATAGCAAATTTATAGACAAATGTATTACCTACTTGAGAACCGGGGAAATCGATGGTTTTTTGGTAAACTCCCGGTAAAGCGCTTTCGCTTAAACAAGAATCTTCATCCACCCAGTGAAAGAAAAGGTCACGCAGAACAACACGATCTCCGGCTGACGGATTAAAATTTCCAAGTTTCTGCTGCACATTCATATTAACGGCAAATACAACCGGATTATGCAATGGCCGTTTTACCCCATAGGAATAGGTTAATACTGTTTTTTCATCAACACTTTTCAGTATTAAAAGCGAATCGCCCTCTGTTTCATAAAGTATTCTACTTTCAGTCGCATCTTCCGGAAATCCCCAACCCAGAGAAACCTGCCCCCCTTGATCCCAGGTAGTTTGAGAGCAACGTAACGAGTATTCATAAATTAATTTACCCCCGCTGGTCATCGAACCCGCTCCATATAAATTAACTGGTGAAGGCAATTCGGAAAAAAGCAGACTGTCACCTTCAAAACGACATTGTGAATGAGCTGAGCCGGTTTCCGTTCCCATCTGGAAACTGGCTTGATACTCTTTATCACCAAGCATCTCGAATTTTGCATCAAAGCCTTCAACAGGCATACCGTCGTAAATGACTTGAATACAGTACCATTCACCCGATGCAATTTGAGCTGATCCTGATTGAATAAACACAATAGACAAAAAGGAAAAAACAAGCGCCTGGCAGATACAAAATCTTGAATTTATTTTCATAGAACCTCCAGAAAAAATGTAACTGGAAATTTTTATTAATGAATTATATTCATCTTGCAAAATGATAAAAATTTTTGAAACTGTCAACAGAAATAAAACAAATTGAAACAGAAACCTATTCATTTTCTGGCATTTCTCCTACTCTTTCTGCTAGCTTTTATTCAACTAGGCAATCACAATAATCAAGACAAAAACAGTAATCTCTCGTGACAATCTTGAGGCTAAAAAATTATGGATACATCAACTTTGATACAACTCTGTTCCTGATTAAACTCACAAAAAATGCTAAAAACCCGGGAATGAAAAACCGGTTACATTGTCTAATATACAGAAATACAAATTAAAATATAAAGACTGTTTACTCCCATAATCACAGTTAGTGTGGGGATGCCCGGCAGCTTTAGTAATACTCGACCGAATAAAACAGAGACGGACACTGAAAGCTGTTGCATCCCCAACGTTTTTTCTTGCTTGCTTCCCACCCAAATTGTGCTTATTTTTTAGCATGAACAAATTTGATAAAATAATTCTTTTTTTAGCATTACTATCCCTGTTACACTGTGATAAAGAGCAATCTACACAATCAAATGAATTTTATTTCCGCTTGAGCGCCCGTAACCTGCAGAACTGGGAGACGATGCTGGGCGATTCTCTCTATTTTGATAATGACGAAGATACCGTATCTCTCGCCGATATTCAGACAACCCATTTCTATCAATACAGCCTCCTGGAAGCAAACATCAACCGGCGCGGCATTATGGCGCACAACATCACCCGCAAAGTCGTTGCGGATATCAAGGCGCTGCAAATTACCCATCAGGCCGGATTTATCTTAAACCTCGCCACCACTCCTTCCCGCACTAATAAAAAAGACAACGGCGCCGCTGTAGAAATTAGCCTGGTAGTTGCCGACGGCTCGACTTCACACAAAGAATACGGGGTGGTCCTGCGCTGGATCATCGATCCCTGGAGCAGCGATTTCGGTCAGGTACAGGCGTGGAAAGACTCGATCTGGGTGCGCGCCGCCACCTTGACCCCGGATTCGTTGGATCATACCGTTTCCATAACCATGGATCGCGTCACCAAAAACGGCCATGTCCGTATCGACAATAAAACCATAGCCAGCGCTTATTCGGAAACGCTAAAGACTGATCTGCCGGCCGGTATCTATGCCATTATGCGTTTTGGGATGATCAATGCCTGGCCTGCCGATGAAGACCTGAACCTGGCTGCGGCTGTCCGCTTTAAAAACTGGAAATGGGAATGGGTATTGTAAACAGCCAGGATTGTTTCAAAAAAATGGCGCTTTCTCCTTTAGAGCGAACCTCTTTAATAATCGGCTAACGCTTCTTCCGGCCCCGGTCACTCTTTGCAGTAATTAAAACATAAAACCGGTATCTTTTCCTTATCGACACAAACACGCATGGTTCATCTATTCTTTAATACTCCAAAAATCAAACGTTATCCCGCTAAAAAAAAATTTAATATTTCTGGTATAATTTTTGTTCTATTGTACAGGTGTCATTAATATTAATTTTTAATATACCAAATTATCCGAAAAAGAACCTTATACTGTTACAAGAAATTGTGAATTTAACAACATATATTGCAGCATTAGAATTAAAATTAGTTCAAAAGTAGATTCTCTGACATCACGCTATATATTGCAAGGTAAAGGTACAAAAATAGTTTTGTTTTTTACTTTTATCAACAGGGTATATTTTCCTGTGATAAAGTAAATGTTATCCGGTTAGTGAACCAAAAACCTGCAATAACAAGTTGACAGCTACAAAAGACTCTTTAAATAACTAGGCAAAAACAATTCAATCGTAAAAACGGTACTTAAAAATAGCTTGCATTTCTATCTTTTCCCGTTCATATTGTAACCGGAAAAAGATATATTTTAATTGATTGCGGATCCGGTTCCGTAAATTTGTAATATTATATCAAG
>CAYNSO010000048.1:0-25632 GCA_964399735.1 uncultured Cytophagia bacterium | reverse complement strand
TACATCCCCGGGGTTTATCGCAACAACAGCATTTTACGGGTTTGCTGGAACAAACTGGTAACTAAAAAAACTAGTTAGCAGGTACATTTGTTTTCTAATCTGTAGCTCTGAAAACCACAGAATTATTAATAACTCGAGTGTTACGGCGTCGCCAGAGTCTAAATAGACATGATAGTTACAACTGTGCGGCTGAAAACCGTTACTTTTAATAATCTCATGCTTTTGCCAAACCTCTTGTCCGGTAATTATGTCTTTTACCATAATCCGCGTACCGGGGTCGCTATTGATAAAAACAGATCCCGTACTGGCGCTATTAGACCAATGCTTGCCGTTTTCCCTGTTCTGGTATGAATAATTATGGGTTCCGGTCAGTTCATCAACAACCAGGGCCATGTCAACATTATGATCAATATCGGCCCAGGAGTTTGAGTTATTGTTCGACAAATCGGCAGCAATGGCATTATTCAGGCTGTTAAATGTACCGTCGCCATTATTGTGATACACGGAATTTGCGCTCCCCTGCCCTGCGCTCATTACCCGTACATTGAAAGTAATCACATCCTTCAAATCGTTTGGTTCATAATCGTTACAGAAAAAGTTAACAGTAGAGCAAGTATTCAAAATCAGGTTGTTTTTCCCCTCTGTCGATAAAGGGGTACATATAAACAAAATGAAAGCGGAACAAAAATCTGTCATTTTCAGGTTCATAAATTACTCGTATTGAAAAAAGCCAACACTGATTAACAGGGTAAAAATAATACTTTAATAATTTAAAATCGTCCTCATACATGTTTTAGAACTATTTTTTTATTTTTTCCCTGAAACGGGGTTTGGCGATTGATTATTACACAGGTTGGCACAGGGTGAAAATGAATTAAAACTAAACATTGGTTAACCAAAAACGATTGATGATTCATTTTCTATTGGATTAATTGTTAATTTTATTATTTTAAGAAATGGAACGTAAACTGGCCGGATTATTTATCGTCTTAAATACAGGGTATAATTAAACCGGATAAATAATCACAGCGAGGAATTGACATGAAAATTGAGCATATCATTATTCTGTTGGTTGTTTCATTGCACTTGATAACTCCGGCCTGTTCACAACCTGACGATTTTAATAATTATCTATATCCGGGACAAACGCTGCCCGGCGATATACCACAGGTTTTTGCTCCCGGCTTCGTTTCCACAGAACATCTGGAAACTGGTAGTCCGGCTATATCACCAAATGGGTCTGAAATATATTGGTCCAGAATTGAATTACCGTTGCACGAGAACATTAGTAAAATTATGTATATAAAAAATGAAAACGGGATATGGTCAAAACCCGAGGTTGCCTCCTTTTCAGGTTTTTATCCGGATTACACACCACTTTTTTCCTATGACGGTAATAAATTATATTTTGCTTCAGAGCGGGAATTTTTTGTCTGGAGAGAACAAACCCACAAAAAAAAATCAGGATGGGAAAAGATAGTGAACAATGCCATCCATGTAGTAACCCGATACGGCGATGACTGGTCAGCGCCGGCGTGTCTGACGCCTCCGAACAGTTTTCGTTCAAGATCGACGATAACCGAATGGGTTGATAATGTAAATATCTGCTACCTGTCCCTGATTGGCAGAAATGAATGGGATGATGAAATTTACCGGGAATATCATGGATTGGATCATTCCATTTTTCCGGCTATAAAGAACTCTTTTTCATACAATTACACTCCCTGGATGGCCGGGGATGGCAGTTATATAATGTTCTCATCTACCAGGAATCCTTGCAGAGAGGATTATGGCGATTTATACATTTGCTTCAGGCAAAGCAGCAATAAATGGTCAAATGCCATATTCATGGGGAATGCAATCAATACACCTGCCCTGGAAAGGTGTCCATCCGTATCGCCGGACGGTAAATATCTGTTCTTTACACGCGCAACCAGTGAAATGGACCAGGATATTTTCTGGTTAAGTGCAAAAATCATTAGTGACATTAAAAAAGAAAATAACCTGCAATGATACAGATGCTGAAATTTAGATTAAAGTAATAACACAAAAAATCAAACTTTAATCATGTTGTGCATCAGGATTTTACAATTTTTTATAATTCATAACTCTAAAAGAACGTTGCCATAAAATCAATTATATCAATAATTTAAAAACAACAAAATCAACAAAGCCAAAATGATCAAAAAAAATGTTCTTTGAATAAGATAAAAAAATAGTAACTTGAAGACTAGTATTGATCATTCGGACTTGATCATTTGCATTTATATTATGCTTATCGACAGTTGTTTTAAAAAGGCAGGATATGCAGTTCAAACAGATAAATATGTTGAATGCATATCCATATAATAATTAAGAAAAGATTTGCACTAGACCATCCATAATCCAGGAATAAAAGAAAGGAAAACCGTAATGATGAAATTTCGTTCCCTGTTGATTCTGGTTTTTACGGCTCTGATCGTCGGCAGCGCTATAGCTGCCGATACGGATATTAAATTAAACTCGCTGGGCTTTTTACCAAAATCGTCCAAAAAAGCCACAATAAGTAACCAGTGCAAGACCTTTGTGGTGAAAAAGACCTCCAATAATAAACAAGTATTTTCAGGTCAGGTAACCGGCCCCCTGCATCAGGATGATGTTGACCAGGATGTGTGGATTGCCGATTTTTCCCAAGTGACCAAAAAAGGCAAATATTATATAGAAATTCCAGACGTAGGCCGTTCATTCGATTTTGAGATCGGGGAAAAGGTTTATAACTTTGCCTACTATACAGCCATGCGCGGCATGTATCTGTGGCGCTGCGGGACAGCCGTTTCAGGTGAACATAACGGCGTGCGTTTTGAACATGAAATATGCCATACCAATGACGGCTGGGAAGATTATATGGGTAACAAAGACAGTCAGCGCGACGGTGTTGGCGGTTGGCATGACGCCGGAGACCACGGTAAATATGTCGTCAATGCCGGTATTACGGTTGCTTCCATGTTTTATGCCTGGGAACACTTTCAAAAAGGAATTAAAAAAATATCCCTGGATATTCCCGATACGGCCCCGGGTTACCCGGATTTTCTAAAAGAAATGAAATGGGAAACGGATTGGCTGCTAAAAATGCAATACCCGGACGGTTCCGGCAAGGTATCACATAAACTGACCCGGTTAAACTTTTCCGGATTCATTATGCCGGAAGATGATGATGAAAAACGATATTTCACCGAATGGAGTTCTGCCGCTACCGCGGATTTTGTTGCCATGATGGCCATGGCTGCACGCAATTTTAAGCCATACGACGCTGCTTATGCAAAGACCTGTCTTGAGGCTGCGAAAAAAAGTTACCAGTTTCTGAAAGAAAACCCCGAACAAAAAATGTTCACACAACGTGAATTCCGCACCGGCGGTTACGGCACCGGCGATGGCGACGACCGGATGTGGGCGGCTGCCGAAATGTGGGAAACCACCGGCGACAAAGAATACCTGGCCGACTTTGAAAAACGCGCCGCTGAATACAAGCCCGTGGTCAGCCGTTGGGAGCCCAGCCTTTTAGCCGAGGGTAATATAGATCTAGATTGGGATTGGGGCAATGTTCGCAACCTGGGACAATTTACCTACATCCTTTCAAACAAACCCGGCAAAAATCCGGAGCTGGTTAAAACCATCAAAACCGATATTTTTGCCGCAGCGGATAGTATTGTTAAAACCGCCAACAAGGATGTATATGCCAGACCATTAGGCGGCAAATATTACTGGGGCTGCAATGGTACGGTTGCCCGTCAGGTTATCAATTTGATGGTTGCCAACAAACTTGAGCCCAATAAAGCTTATGTAAACACCTCTCTCGACGCCATTGGTCACTTGTTTGGCCGCAATTACTATGGCCGGTCTTTTGTTACCGGCCTTGGACACAACCCGGCAATGAATCCGCATGATCGCCGTTCCGGCGCCGATAATAATATCGATCCCTGGCCCGGATATGTGGTTGGCGGCGGCCATTCGGCTGTTGGCTGGAAAGATGAACAGGAAGATTATGCAACCAATGAAATTGCCATCAACTGGCAGGGAGCGCTGATCTATGCCCTGGCTGCTTTTGCAAGTGGTAAATAACATTTTTAATTATAATATATCCGGCCATATAAAGTAAAATGAAAGGATCAGAATGATACGCAAACATCAACTAGCAATTCTGTGGATAGCTTTATTAGCGATATTGTTATCCATACCCGCTTTTGCCGTGGAAGGTTACAAAAATTTTGATGTAGCCATATATGTCCGCGCCCAGGAAACCAAAGAAATGGCAGATATGAACTGGCTGCAACCCAAGTGGGATATTATATCTGCCCAATTACATGTGGACAAAATCTACCTGGAAACGCATCGCGATCAACTTTTAGTGGACAGGGAAACGCTCTTGAAAGCCAAACAGTTTTTTGAAAGCAAAGGCGTTAAAACCGCCGGCGGTATAACCCTGACCATGAATGAAAGGAACCGGTTCCAGACATTTTGTTATACCAATCCGGAACACCGGAAAAAAGTAAAAGAAATTGTCGAGTTAACAGCCAGCTTGTTTGATGAATTAATTCTGGATGATTTCTTTTTCACAAATTGCAAATGCGACCTGTGCGTCAAAGCCAAAGGGGATAAAAGCTGGACGGATTATCGCCTGGAACTGATGCAAAAAGCAGCCGAAGAACTGATTGTAAAACCGGCTAAAAAGGTCAACCCCAAAATCAAAGTCGTTGTCAAATACCCAAACTGGTATGAACATTTTCAGGGTTTGGGTTTCAACCTGGAAACCCAGCCCCACACTTTTGATGGCGTTTATACCGGCACCGAAACCCGTGATCCGTCGTCCGACCAGCATTTGCAGGCGTATGAAAGCTACCTGATTGTCCGTTACTTTGACAATTTACGTCCGGGTCACAACTATGGCGGCTGGGTCGATACCGGCGGTTCACGATACCTGGATCGTTATGCAGAACAATTATGGCTGACTTTATTAGCCAAAGCTCCAGAGATAACCCTGTTTGAGTTTCGCGCGGCGCTCGGTGAAATCCGCGACAATCAACGCGGCGAATGGCAGGGCCAGGGCACAACCTTTGATTTTGACGCTCTGAAAAAGCCCTTCCAGTTGCCGGACGGCACAACCTCAACTAAAAACACGATTGCCCGGGCAGCAGCGTTATCCTTTGAACAAGTTGACAAGGTGCTGGGAGAACTGGGTAAACCGATAGGTTTGAAAAGCTATAAACCATATCACTCGGTAGGCGAAGATTTTCTGCAGAATTATCTTGGTATGATCGGCATTCCTATGGATATCGTTCCCGAATTCCCGACTGAAGAAAAAATGATCCTGCTCACTGAAGCAGCTGCTTTTGATCCGAATATTGTTACAAAAATCAAGGGCCAATTAGTCGCCGGAAAAAACGTTACAATTACTTCCGGTTTGTTAAAGGCGTTACAGGGTAAAGGCATTGAAGATATTGCCGAAATCCGTTATACCGACCGCAAAGCCCTGGTTAAAAACTTTCGCGCCGGTTGGGGCCGCTTTGTCCAATCGCCTGTTGAAATGCTGATCCCGCAGATCATGTATCTGACCAATGATTCATGGGAAGAAGTCTCTGCTTTCGACGACACCAACGGCTGGCCAATGCTGCATTCGGCCGACTATTCCAATGGCAAACTATTTATTATGACTATACCGGAAAGCTTTACCGATCTGTATCATCTTCCTGTTGAGGTATTGTCAAAATTCAGCGAAACATTGCTAAAGGACATGTATGTACGTATCAATGCGCCCGGCTATGTCTCCCTGTTTGTTTATGATAATAATACTTTTATTGTCGAATCCTTCCTGGATCAGGCTGTAGATGTTAGTATTATCCTCGATGCCAACAGAAAAAGTCTGCGCACTCTTGATGATAATCAGACTTTGAGCGGTGAAGATATTCGCGGTTGGTTTGGAACACCGGTGACGGAAAAAAGTTACAAAACCACAATCAAACCGCATTCGTTCCGGGTATTCCGGTGCGAATAACTATAAAGAACCCTCATAGCCAAGAGCTATGGGGGTTCAAAGTGTTTGAATGATATATCAAACCTGATCCATCAAAATATAACCATTCGATTATTCAAAACAATCAAGCGAGGTATAAATGCTGCGTTTATCAAAAAAACATGGCCAAGTAAGCGGCATTATTTTATTTATTGCCATTTTCTTTGTTTCTCTGCACCCAGTATATTCCGAAACCGGAATGGGAACGGATGCTGATACAAAAATAACTGCGATCATTAGCCAGATGACGCTGGAGGAAAAAGTTGCCATGCTGCACGGCAACAGTATGTTCAGTTCCGCCGGAATAGAACGGTTGGGAATTGAAGAACTGAAATATACGGACGGCCCGTTTGGGGTGCGCGAAGAATTGGGGCGGAATTCGTGGACGCCAGTTGGCGCAACGGATGACTCGGCCACCTTTTTCCCGACCGGCCCGGCTTTGGCAGCAACCTGGAACAATGACCTTGCCTGGCAATACGGCAAGTGTCTTGGCGCTGAAGCCCGCGCTCGTGGCAAGGATGTGTTGCTTGGCCCGGCATTAAATATTTTTCGTACCCCGCTTTGCGGACGCAATTTCGATTACTTTACTGAAGATCCATTCCTCAATGCCGGAATGACCGTCAATTATGTTCAAGGCATGCAAAGCCAGGATGTGGCCGCCTGCCTGAAACATTATGCTCTGAACAACCAGGAAACCGAACGCGGTCGTATCGATGTGCAGGCGGATGAACGCGCTGTGCGGGAAATTTATTTATACGGTTTTGAAGCCGGCATAAAACAAGGCGGGGCGCTGACTGTGATGGGTTCGTATAACAAATTCCGCGGCGCCTGGTTGTGCGAAAATGATTATTTAATGAACAAAATATTAAAAGATGAATGGGGATTTAAAGGCCTGGTTGTTTCGGACTGGGGCGCTACACACAGTTCCGTCAATTCAGCTTTGTATGGCCTGGATGTGGAAATGGGCGGACGCGGCAGCGGCCCCGATGCTTATTTTATGGGTTCAGCTCTGCTCAAAGCGGTGCAGGAAGGCCAAGTCGATGAAAAGATCATTGATGATAAGGTACGCCGTATTCTCCATGTCATGTTCAGCATTAAAAAACAGCAGCCAAACCGGGCAACAGGCGCACTCAATGCGCCGGAACACCGGCAGACAGTTTACAATGTGGCTGCAGAAGCCATAGTATTGTTGAAAAACAGCGCCGGCGTCCTTCCTCTTGATGCCGATAAAGTAAAAACCCTGGCAGTCATTGGCGATAATGCTACGGAAAAACATGCCCAGGGCGGTTTTGGAGCCGGTGTAAAAGCAAAATATGAAATAACCCCGCTGGCTGGCTTGCAAAACAAACTGGGAAACAAGATAAAGATTGAGTATGCCCAGGGTTATAAAAAACAATTCAAACCTGGTGCAGGCGGCAGACGCTTTTTTGGCGCTCCCACCCCGGACAATACCCCGGACACCACGCTCATTCAGCAAGCCGTAAAAATTGCCAAAAACAGCGATGCGGTGGTTATTTTTGCCGGTTCCAATCGCAATTTTGAATCCGAAGCGCGTGACCGGACTGATTTGCAGCTTCCTTTCGGACAGGTAGAACTCATCCAGGCGGTGGCGGCCGTCAATCCCAACACGGTGGTGGTTATGATCACCGGCGCTGCCTTTGATTTGTGCGCGGTTGAAAAATCAGTCTCGGCCCTGCTCTGGTCTTCTTTTAACGGTTCCGAAGCCGGTAATGCCTATGCGGACGTCCTGTTCGGCCAGGTTAATCCTTCCGGTAAATTACCCTACACCATTCCGGTAAAGCTGGATGACATTGCCGCTCATGCGCTGGGCGCCTTTCCCGGTGAAAACGCTACGATTGAGTATAAAGAAAGTATACTGGTTGGTTACCGCTGGTTCGATACCAAAGGCATCGAGCCGTTGTATTGCTTTGGGCATGGCTTGTCCTACAGCGCCTTTGCGATCAATTCGGTAAAAACAGATAAATCCCAATATGCCCAGGACGGGACGATTGATGTTAAAGTAACGGTTAAAAATAACGGTCAAGTGGCCGGCACGGAAACAATACAACTTTATGTACATGATACGGAAGCCTCGGTAATGCGCCCGCAAAAAGAACTGAAAGGATATGCCAAAGTATTTTTAAAGCCCGGTAAAAAACAGGATGTGCATGTAAAAATACCGGTCAAAGACCTGGCATTTTACGACGGAACAAAAATGCAATGGGTAACAGAACCGGGGCAATTTGAACTGCTGGCCGGTTTTTCCTCACGCGATATACACAAAACTACCCTTATTACCGTAAAATAACAACCGGTAATTGAATTATTATTTAAAAAACATTATATTCCGGTAACGACGGATTTTTATTAGCGAGCAAATAAAAATCCGTCAGATCCGGATAACATAGAACATGCCGGATTGAGCAACCATTTGGGAAAAAGCGGGCAATCAAAGGCCGTGGTATTTTCACAGGCCGGCAAACCTTCTTTATCCTTACATCTCTATCATGAAAGGATAAACACAAATGAACAAAAAAATAATAATTGCAATCACTCTATTCACATGGTTTGCGATCTCTACCCTGGCTCAGGATTACCCTGGCTTTCGTGTTAAAGGCCGGTACTTGAACGATAAATGCGGCGAAAAGGTAATTCTGCGCGGCGTGAATAAAATGATCATCTGGAAAGACATTGATGGCATCCCCTCCTATTCAGAAATTGCTCAAACCGGCGCCAATGTAGTGCGCATTGTCTGGAACGACTCCGGCCCGGCACTGGATCTGGATAAAACAATAACCAACTGTATCGCTCGGCAAATGATCCCCATGGTCGAATCGCATGACGCCACCGGCAAGTGGGACTTGCTGGATAAAGCAACGGACTATTGGCTGAGGGCGGATATTGTGCCGGTTCTGCAAAAGCATGAACAATACCTGCTGCTCAACATTGCCAACGAATGCGGCGACGCCGGGGTCACTCCGGAGACTTTTCGCTCAAAATATAGCGTCGTAATCAATAAAATGAGACAAGCGGGTATACATGTGCCCCTGATTATCGACGCAACAGACTGGGGAAAAAACATCAATATTCTTCAATCCGAGGGCCCGGCTTTGCTGGAAGCAGACCCGGATCACAACCTGCTCTTTTCTATCCATCTATGGTGGCCGCTTATGTGGGGGTATTCGGAAAAGAAAATAATTGATGAACTGGCAGAATCTGTGGCTATGGAACTGCCCCTTATCGTTGGCGAATTTGGCAACCAGTGGGACGAAACCCCGGGCGGCGCTATTCCCTGGCGAGCGATTTTAAAACAATGCCAACGCTATGAAATCGGCTGGCTGGCCTGGTCATGGGGGCCGGGCAATAAACCGCAAACTTTTCTGGATATGACCAAAAACGGCTCCTTTGCCACTCTGCATGATTGGGGTCTGGCAGTTGCTGTTACCGATTCCTTTAGCATAAAAAACACCTCTGTCCGCCCCGCATTTATTCGTAATCTGAATTGTGACGGGGAAAATGAAAGAAAATAATAATCCAGTTTGCGGTTGACAATCACAGCAAAAAATCGTAAAATACTAGTGAAATTAATATTACTCTTGCAAGCAGAGCCAACAAAAAATAATGTGCCAGGGAATTATCACTCCCCGGCTTTAGTGTATAGCTAATTTTAACCAAAGGACAAGAGGCAATGAAAAAAATCATCATCGTGGTACTCATGTTGTTATCGATTCAGGTATATGCACAAAAATTCAAAGGCCTGGCGCTTACTCCACCAATGGGCTGGAACAGCTGGAATAAAATCGCTTGCGACGTTAATGAAAAAGTGATTCGTGAATGCGCTAAAGCCATGGCCGAAAGCGGCATGAAAGATGCAGGCTATCAATATATTGTAATTGACGACTGTTGGCATGGCGAACGCGACAGTCTCGGCTTTATTCAAGCCGACCCGCAGCGCTTTCCTTCCGGCATAAAAGCGCTGGCCGATTATGTACACTCGCTGGGTTTAAAATTCGGTATCTATTCCGATGCCGGCTGGAAAACCTGCGGCGGGCGTCCCGGCAGCCGGGGCAGAGAATACCAGGATGCCTATATGTACGCCAAATGGGGTGTTGATTACCTGAAATATGACTGGTGCAATACTGAGGGCCTCAATGCCGAAGGCGCCTATATGACCATGCGCGACGCTTTGTATGCCGCCGGTCGGCCAATCGTTTTCAGCCTTTGCGAATGGGGCAACAATGAACCCTGGAAATGGGGAAAAAACGTCGGGCATTTGTGGCGCACCACCGGCGATATAGCCGTATTATTTGACGGCGAGGAAAAACACCCCGGTTGGTCATCATGGGGAGTGTTGCAGATCATCGACATGCGCCAGAACATTCGCCAATACGCCGGGCCCGATCACTGGAACGACCCGGATATGATGGAAATCGGCAACGGCATGACCGTAAATGAAGACCGGGCGCATTTCTCAATGTGGTGTATGCTGGCTGCCCCGCTCATTGCCGGGAATGATCTTGCCAACATGAGCAAGGAAACCCTGGAAATTCTTACCAACAAGGAAGCGATTGCCGTGGATCAGGATTCACTGGGTATACAGGCATTTTCTTATGCAATGAACGATAAAGTGGAAATCTGGTTCAAGCCTTTGCAAAATGACGAATGGGCGGTTTGCTTTTTGAACCGCAACGTAGAAGCCAAACCGGTGGAATTTACCTGGAGCGAACACAAAGTGACCGATAGTTACGCCAACCGTGAAGCGGATTTCACTTCAACCACCTATAAAATCCGCGATCTGTGGGCAAAAAAAGATATTGGCAAAACCGATAAAAAATTGTCCGCCACTTTGCCGGGTCACGATGTGTTGATGTTCAGACTGACGCCGGTTAAATAATATTTACGAAAGTAGAGTCCGCCTGTTTTACATTCCCGGTTTATTCATTTAAACCAGGTGAGTTTTGCAGATGGACTCTGCTTTACTATCCGAACTTGACAATTTCATTATATATTTACCCAATCAGCATGAAAATCCATCTCTTAAAAACTTTTCAAATTCATGAAATTTTAACAAAAAAGCGCTTGTCTTGTAATTATATCATTATTACATTTATTTATACCGGGAATGAGGGCAGTTTTTATACTAGTTTAAGGAGGGTAAAGTAGACAATACAAAGTCGATTATCGGATCATTCAACATCTGTATATTTGAATAGCATGCATGCTCTCTAATAAAAATGGGCTTGGCATAACCATATTGTGAACAATTATCAAAGACATTATGAACTTGACAAAAATTGCGTTCACTCAGCCGCCAATTCTTTTATCACCTGGATGTCCAATAAAGACGAAAATGCCCTGATTACCGGATTTGAAAAGCAGGGACGCTTTTTTTATATTCAGAAAATACTTTTCATTATCGGCCTGGTGTTTATAGTTTTATATACTGCTTTTTTTATTATCTTTGGCGTTGGCATGATGATGCGCAATTTTAACAATTTTTAAAGGGATAGCACTAGTTATGAAGAGATTCTATAACATAATCGGGATAGCCATATTTTCACTGCTTCTGGCGTGTAGCGGGGCAACAAATAAATCTCCGCAAAGCGCCGGATTAACCGGGCCATACCTGGGTCAGCAATTACCGGGCGCAGACCCGGTTATTTTTGCTCCCGGTCTGGTCTCCACCGGACTGGTGACAAGAGACATGGCGATCACTCCCGACGGCATGGAAATTTATTTCAGTGTTTCCGCCGCCGGTCACACCTATGCAACCATCCTGGTCAGCAAACAGATCAATGGCGTATGGACTCAACCTGAAGTAGCGCCTTTTGCCGCGAACCCCGCCTGGTTGACTATGGAACCCTGCATAGCGCCGGACGGTAACAGTTTTTACTTTTTTTCAAACCGTCCCGATTCCGCTGCCGGGGAAACAGAACCAACCGACGAGGATATATGGATAATGCGCCGCACCCCGGAGGGTTGGAGCAAACCGGAAAACCTGGGTCCGCCGGTGAACAGCGAGTTCCCGGAATACTATCCCTCGGTTACCACCAGTGGTACGATCTATTTTACCCGTGAAAGCAGTGATCACCGGGAAAATTACATTTACAGGTGCCGCTATGAGAATGGCAGTTACAGAGAAGCAGAAAAGCTGCCACCGCAAATCAATTCCACCAAAACTCAGTTCAATGCCTTTATTGCACCTGATGAAAGCTATCTCATTGTCAGCGTATGGGGGCGCAGTGATAGTTATGGCGGAGCCGATTATTATATTTGTTTCCATCGTGCAGATGATACCTGGAGCGAACCGCTTAATCTGGGTGATAAAATTAACAGTAAAAGCGGCCAGGAATATTCGCCTTATGTATCTCCCGACGGACGGTTTTTCTTTTTCATGTCGGTTGCTCCAATAGCTAAATTAACCGAACCCTTGTCCCGTGACAAGCTAGACCAACTGCACAATTCCCCGCACAACGGTAACCCGATCATGTTCTGGAAAGACGCATCATTTATAGACACATTAAAGGTTGCAGCAAATGACTGATGTAATTTCAATCCGCCGGGCTGAATTGGCTGATGCAGAAATTCTGGTTGATTATAATATAGCCATGGCCAGGGAAACGGAAAATAAAATTCTGAGCCGGCAGGTAACAAATGAAGGAGTTGTCAATTTACTAAAATCTCCTCAATATGGTTTTTACCTGGTTGCCGAAGCTAGTCGGGAAATAGCAGGTTCCCTGCTGATTACTTTTGAATGGAGCGACTGGCGAAACGGTGTGTTTTGGTGGATTCAAAGTGTTTATATAAAACCGGAATACCGTCGCAGGGGGGTTTTCAAGGCATTATACGCCCATGTTAAAAAACTGGCCCTGGTGCAAGGCGGCGTTTGCGGTCTGCGCCTTTATGTTCATCACAATAATCATCTCGCCCAACAAACCTACAAAAATTCAGGCATGCAGAAAACAGCTTATATTTTGTATGAGACGGAATTTTAAATTTTAATCAAACCTCGAAATCACAAAAGGGTCAATAATAACATCTCTGTCCGATAAAAATTAACTTGCAAAATTGCTAAAAAAATGGTAATTTTACATGTACATTACAAATAACATAGAGGTTAATTTTACAAGACAAGATAAATCAACAATGCCAGATCAAGATCCTTCTCAGCAATACCTGTATGAACTTTTTACCGACCTGCCGAGACAAGGTCCGGGAAACTCCAGATCAACACAAAATGCCTACTCTTTATTAAAAAAATTGCCCGAAATGCCAATTATCCTCGATATTGGCTGTGGCAGCGGTGCGCAAACTCTGGATTTAGCGCGCATATCCGGCGGCCTGGTGGTTGCCGTTGATAATTACCAGCCGTTTCTGGATTTTTTGGAAAAAAGAGCCATAGAGCAAAATTTACAAACTCATATTCGCACCCAACATGGCGATATGTTTGCCCTTGAATTCAAGGAAAACAGTTTTGATATCATTTGGGCCGAGGGTTCCATATACAAAATTGGACTGGAAAAAGGGTTAACGGAATGGAGCAAATTCCTGCGTGTTGGCGGGTATATTGTTGTTTCGGATGCGGTATGGTTAAAAGCCAATCCTCCTGAACCATTCAAATCATTCATTCTTCAGGAATGCCCGGATATTACCAACATTACCGGCTGTCTCAGCCGTATTAACCGGAGTGGTTTTGAATGTCAGGATTATTTTACCCTGCCGGAAAACGCCTGGCGTGAAGATTATTACAAACCTGTAAAAGCCCGGCTTGAGGAATTCAAAATAAAGTATAAAAAAAATCGCGATGCTAAAAAAGTTGCCGCTAATATGGAAACCGAAATAAAATATTATGAAAAGTATTCTGATTATTTTGGTTACGTCTTTTTTATACTCAAAAAATCAAGCTGAAATCATAGTAAAATTTGGGAGTGTGACCAATGAAAAAAATACTTTTTATAACCGGCGTATCTCTACTATTAGCCGGCTTGCTGTTTGCTGATGTTACCTGGGATACTTTTCAGGCTGAAGATTTTAATATTCAATTTCAAATTCCTGAAAACTGGACTGTAGAAACAGATGACGATCAAGATGTTCCATCTCTGTTCGCTACCAATCCCAAACAAGATATTGCCCTGGTTGTACTTGTATACAAAGACGAATCAATTTCCACTGAAGAATTGTTTGACCAGGCTGTAGATAACCTCGACATGGAGCTTGAAGGTGAAGCCGAAGAAACTGAAATAAACGGAATGAATGCCTGGGTTGGTGTTGGCGCCGGGTTAATTGATGATGAAGCCGCAGGCATCGTTGTTATGGCAGCTACTTTTGATGAAAACAATTATGTTGCTTATATTTTTACCGAAGCAGATGCTTTTGAAAAAAGAGCCAATTTGATGGAACAAATTATCAACAGCTTTGCTCCTATCGAGGATTAGGACGATATTACCGGCAAATTCTCTGAACTGCCGGGCTGTGAATAATGATCTTTACAATTTGATAACCCCCGTTTTGCATGGCTTGCAGCGGGGGTATTTTTTTGCGCATTACTCATTTGGGCAAGTAACCGCACTGCATTTTTAAAGGAATCGGGATCGTTGGCATCAAAATAATAATTATAATTATCATACTCTTCAGCAAACGGGGTTTCATCATTCAAAATTAAAAAAGCCATTATTTTTCTCCTTCTTTTCATATAACAAGGAACAAAAACAATGTTAAGAGAATATAAAGAATGAGTAAATTTTTATTGAATAAAAATATGATGCAAAAAGAAGAAGCAGATACATCTCTTATAAATTATATAGCTCATTCATTCCCGGGAATTAACAAACAATCAAAGTAGAAACCTGCTGCTAAAACAAGGCCTGGCGTCTTACCGGGTTCTGTACTGGTCATTCGTAGCAAAACAACCGCGCTGCTAAATACGCCGCATCAGTGGATTCCCTTCATTTTCTCATGGAGTGGCGATACCATGGTTGAATTCGGCAATGCCATACCCGACAATCATTATGTGGTATGCTAACCACATCTTGCCATACGCACCGTTCATCAGGGATACGGGCATTAGCCGGTAAATTGTATTACGAATACGAAAAAATGATTACGATTTGTAGAATCAATTTCTGATTGCAGAGGTCGGGGTAATTAAATATTTTAAAATTGTGGATTTATCAAGACAAAAATTGAAAAGCGTTGTGGATTTGTAAAGGCCATAAGCATGATTGATATTATTAACCGGTTAAACAAAAAAATCGCAAGGGACTCTGAAGCATAGCAGATAAGAATAGCGGTCCGAAACAACCCTCGCGATTTATATAATTATAAAAGCAGCAAAGGCCGAAAAAGATTCAAGTTACCATCATCACATAAAAAACACACTATCAACATTGAATATAAATATACAAGCAAATGACACATTTAACATCACATCACATCAATAACAATATAGTATACAAATTGGTATCCTTGATTTCTAACCCGGCCTTTGCGTGCTTACAGGGAAAGTATCCAAGTTTAATAATATCAAAGAACATCTAACATTTGTGCTTCTTTTGTTTTGTTTTCAATAATGTATAACGCAACCTGCGTGCCGTAATTTTAAAATTGCTTATAAAAAAATACCGGTTATGATGTAATGAAACGTACAAAAAAGAAACAATAAAAACAATACATTAAGACAAAGTATACAATAAAAAAATAATTTTTCTCTAACCGGTATCTTTCTGAAATCTCGCAACCTTTCATTATGCGTTCATTAATAAAAACAAATTGGGGCAAACTACTCAACTTTGTGGCTATTCACACAGATTCGGATTTTCGCATCGAATAAACAATTTATTGCTTTAAAAAAACAGAATAAAAAAATTATAAAAATCAAAAAATACTCGATTTCCCCGGGTGCATTATGAATACATACCTGCTGAAAAAATGGCCGTCAATTTTATGGTACCAGCAACCAGCGAGACTGAATTATTTAAATTATCACAGAATGCTTTGAAATGAAAGCCCGGCAAGGTGTAACACACTCTTTTGCAATCTCCTGAAAACAAAACAACCCCTCACTTTATTGACTATTAATTCCAAACTGGCAAATTACCCAGAGGTACTCTAACCCATCACACACTACTAGCGCCAATAATCTCTGCCCGGCTAAAGACAAGGCTGTCTGTCAATAAAACAGACAGCCTCTGATAATCATAACTAGAACAATTTACTTTAAATATAATAGTTTACGGGATTGAGTAAATCCACTGGTTTTCATTTGGTAGAAATAGATGCCGCCGGCAATGTTATCCGGTCTCCAGGTAACATTATAAATACCGGGAGAATAGAATTGATTCGCAACAACTGCCACCTCCCTGCCAAGAATATCAAACACCTTGATTGTTACTATGCCCGGTTTGGCAACAGCAAAAGACAGCCGGGTCTCCGGGTTGAACGGATTGGGATAATTAGCATAGAGTGCAAATTGCTGCGGTATGGCCTGTTCGTGTTCAATCTCCGTAGCCGTATCAGTCTGCCCGGGTGAACCGTGTACCGCATACGACGAACGCCAGTACGCTGCATCATCTGGGTCGCCGGTTGGGTTGTTTTCCACAGAAACCAGAGAATAACCAAGACTATCCGGCAGCGTCGGCCAGGGAGCTTTGTCATTATAACGTACATTAATAATTGTATCGTTAACGGCGCCAACCATAACGATCCGTTCACCGCCGTTATCCAACTGGCCATCGAACTCGCCATCCGGGGTGAACTGGTAGCGCTGCTGGAACATGACGGGATTGGAAGCGATAACATAATAAGCGCCGGGGTCTAGTGTGGTTGCAGCCGGGAAAGCATAATCAACGCCGTTGACAAATGCGGCGTTTGTCAGGTTTACTACTGAAGAACCGGTATTCCGAATTTCCAGGAATTCGAATTCCTTATCATCCACATCGCCATCGTCAAGGGGATGGTAATGAATTTCTGTTATTTTGATTGTATTAAGGCTTTCGCCGGTGAGAAAAGTAATTTCATGCAGGGCGCTCCAGGCATTGTTATTCTTAACTCTGGCCTTAAAAACAGTGGCGGTGTTGATAGTTATATCAACCTGATCACCGCCGTCAATAGCGGCGGGAGCAGCGGCTCCGCCAATTTGCCGGGGATCGCTGCCGTCCAGGGTATATAAAATATTGCCCTGCTTGTTGTTGGGATTAACCAGCGTAAGGACATATCCGGGTGTGATATTAACGGTTGACTCTATGATTTCAACTTGCTGATGAGAAACAGTGGGCGGGTCAATGTTTGTATATAACTCTTCATCATAAAGTTGCCCCAAAACGATATCCGAACGCGCCGGGAAATACTCGTCAATAATTTGATTTACAACAGGCAGCCATGAACCATGTTTGGTTTGCGGCTCCCAACATTTTGCGTCACCCCAGCGAGCCGATTCGGCAATAATAGCCATTTCGATCTCTTTGGTGCGTTCGGTAAAAATTTTGGTGGTATTGGCAGGAACAAACACACCGTTGTTATAAAAATGTTTATAAACATGATCGATAAAGCGCATCCGATACTCGGCGTTTTCGCTTAATTTATAATGCAGCCATTGGGGATGGAATTTATTAAAGCTCCATAAATTCATTTGATAGCCATCATCCAAATTATGAAGATTGACCCGGTTTTCATATAACCCGTCGCCGGGACTGAAAGGATCGACAAACAAGGTATGTTCCGAATCGTGAGCAAAAAATTTAAAGCCTTCATTGTCGTTACGATTATAAATGGCATAGAAATTATTAGGTTCATTATTACTGCGAAATTTGGAAACCGGCGCATCAAAATTGCCGGTATAAAAAATAATCAGCATATAATCGATCAGATTATCAATGTCCACCAGTTTTTTACCCTGCGGGTCTTTAACGCCGTCGGCATTCAAACCCTGGAGTTGAAAATAACTGGCATTGGTGGAGAATCCTTCCTGACATGCATCCCATACTTCCTGCCAGGCATCGAGGTTGCCATCGGTAGCTTCAATATCATAGAGATCATAATAATCTCCAATATCAACTTTAATGACATCATAATCATCACTGTTGCCGCCCATATAAGAGGCGGCATAATTTGCCTCGGGACGTTCCTGGCTTTGAAACAAACCCCAGTACAATCCATTAAGATACAGATGATAATAGCGGCTGCGGGTATAGGGCTGGCCCATTTCACGCTGCACATCGCGGGAAAAGACATCGCGCGTCATTGTATTATAATAGCCTTCATCGCATCCCTTGAAACTCCAGGCATAATTTTGCGAAGTCCGTAAATCGACCTTGTCAAATTCATCCACCCCCTCGTCGCCAAACAAGGGGTATTTCAGCTTGGCATGGCCATATTCCTCATCACGAAAAAACAAACGAAACGCATGTTTGGGGTTATCATTATGCCGGCTCCAGCCGCCGCGGATACGCAGACCGGCGTTGATTTGAAATCCTTCGCTGCCGTCAGGGTTAATCAATTCCACAGAGACCGGTCGTTCCCAATCCATGCCATGAAACTGGGCATTAACATAAATTCCGCTCTGCGAATTAAACAAATGTTTGTTATCTGTTACCAGCGATATGGAGGGTATGGATCGTAAAGCGTCAATCATGTCGTTCTTGTAACGAGAATCATTGACAACTTTAGAGTCCATATCATAATCTAATTCTTGTCCATTTACGTTATTATTTGGCCAGTCGCCGCCGGGATGTGTCTGGGTCAATACATTATTCAGAAATATATAGGTGTTGGTTATCATTTCAGAAACCTGTACCCCGTCTTGCAAGATAACAGCGCTAACTGTTACACAGGGTGTTTTAGCGCGGCCGTTGGTGGAATTGGGATTGACAGCTATCGTGGCGGCGCCGGAAGAGGTTGTTGCTGTCGGTGAAGTTAATGGATCGGTACAATCCAGGGTATACCTGATCTGATAACTGTCTAACAGGGAAGAAATGGTCAAATCAAAACTATTCTCAAAAAAACCGTGCTGCGGAGAAAAAACCGGTGTATCCGCCCAGTCGGCCCTTCTAACCTTTACTTCAACACTATCGGAGATAGTGGTAGCGCCGTCGTTGTCAAAAGCAACTGCTGCCAGTTTATGGACGCCGCGCGGGGCGTTTTCCCAGGTTACAATATATGGCGCGGTTTCTACCTGCCCTAGTTTAGACGCATTGGCATAAAATTCCACTTTGGTAATTGTGCCGTCTTCATCGGAGGCGGTCGCTTCTACAGAAATGATCTCCCCTTCATCAAACTTGTCACCGTCATCGGGAGATGTAATTTTAACTTTTGGGGGTTTGGTATTGAGAATTCTTTTAACATCAAAATAATTAATATTAAAATTACTGCTTTCAATGACAATTTTCATCACCTGCTGCCCGGCGTCCAGAGTAAATTCCTGGGATTTAACGGTATTCCAGTTTTGCCAGCCGCCGGTGCTCGTTGCCTGAATGGTATTTGTAAGATTGACATTGTTGAACTCGACATGTAAAGCGCCGTCGGCATTCTGCGACGCGGTTCTGACTTCAACCTGGTAAATGCCGGCGCTGGCTACATTTACAGTATATTCAAGCCATTCTCCTTCGATTAACCATCCAACATTATATCCACCTTCGTCGCAGTTTTCAATATCAACATCAACATCATTACGATAAGCGTTACCACTGTTATCGGGATCGGAATCGTGATAGGCAACACCCTCGCCACCCAGATCAAAATCTTCGGCTTCAATTCTGCCAGGAATTGCCGCAGGTGCGCCATGAAAGGGAGCTTGCGAATCAGCAGGCAATGCTTGCAAAGTTGTCATTCCCATGTTGAGGGAAAACATGAAAAGAGCTATAAAAAGGCAGCTTCTCATCAATAATTGTACTTTAAAAAATCTAAACATAGTTTCACCTTTAATATGATTTTGAGTAATTATTAATTTTCAAAAACTGGCTCGATCACTTTCTTTTTAATAAATACTTGCCGTATGCGGTTTTGCGCAGAACGTGTTACAGTAATTTTACAATCGGGTAAATCAATTTCTTCACCGGTTTGTGGAATATGGCCTAAAAGATATTCCAGCATACCACCAATGGTTACATAATCCCCGCGTGGCAAATTCAAACCGTATTTTTCATCAATTTCATTAATTTCCGCTCTGCCGCTTACCAGAATAGCAGTATCATTAAACTTTTTAACATACCGCGGCTCGTCATCAAATTCATCATCAATACTGCCAAATATTTGTTCTATAATGTCTTCCATTGTAACGAGGCCGGCGGTGCCGCCATATTCATCAATTACTATAGCAATACTCATACCCTGTTTTCGCAGGGTATTCATGGCATTTACAACAGAAACTGTTTCCGGTAAAAAAAACGCCGGATGTATTATATCTGTAATTGATTTTATGTGCGTTAAAAAGTCATTAAAATATAAAAATCCTTTAATATTATCAAGATCATCAATATAAACCGGCAGCCGTGAATAACCGGTTTGGCTGAATCTTTTATAAATATCCTGTACCGGTGTATGTAAACCAACACCGAAAATTTCGGTACGCGGCACCATGATCTGACCGATACGGGTTTCATCAATTTTAATGGCGCGAGAAATCATCAGGCGGTCATGTTCGCCAATTTGCTGCGAACTGAAATATTCACGTAAAAGAATAGGCAGATCCTGCTTGCGAAAAAAAGTTATTACTGCCGATTGCCCGCCTTTGAATAAATTAACTGCCAGTTGAGATATGAATTCGGCCAGTTTTATTAACGGGTAGAGTATAATATAAATAATAAACAAAACCGGCGCCGCCACCCGTATAATACGGTTTGGCATAAGCTGGGCAATGGACTTGGGCAGAATTTCTCCAAAAATAAGCAAGCCGATCGTTGTGCAAACCGCGATGATCTTTTCATCGGCATAAAAGGAAAATACCGCAATAGCCAGGGTTGAACAGGCAATATTGGCAAAATTATTTCCCACCAGAATAGCGGCAAGGAACCGGCGGGAATCTTTAAGTAAATATACTCCCGGAATGTGATCGGAATTGTCGCGGGGTTTTATATAAAACCGCAGCCGGTTGGAAGACACATAGGCGGTTTCGGCGCTTGAAAAAAAAGCGCTGAAAAAAATAGAAAGAATCAATAAAGTAAGTAACATTCCTTATTCCGGCATTTCGATTTTGATATTACCCGAAGATTGATTGATAAGTTGGTTTATAAATTCTTCCGTTTTACTAATGCGAACAAGTATGTACTGTGAAATTTCTGTTTGATAGTCTGATGATTTCACTTTTGCATCATAATGATCCATTATCATTTTAACCAGGTTTGCATAATGATAATCATACACCAAATGAACAATGGTTTGTAAATGCTCAATCGTTATTTCAGCAAGATCGAGCGCCTGGCTTGTAACGCTGCTATAAGCCCTAACCAGTCCACCGGTGCCCAGTTTTGTACCGCCAAAATACCGGGTTACAACAGCAACAACATTGGTCAATTCACGCCCGGTGATTGCCTGCAAAATCGGCTTGCCGGCAGTACCGGAAGGCTCGCCATCGTCGCTAAACCGCGTAATTGTTTGTGGCCCAAGGCCAATACTATAAGCGAAGCAATTATGGGTAGCATCATAATACCTGGCGCTGAGAGCGGCTATATGTTCCTCCGCTTGTTCACGTCCGGTTACAGGATGTACCTGGCACAGAAAACGCGAGCCCTTTTCTTTTAGTTCTGCACTGACCGATTGGTGAATCGTTTTATAGGAATCAATGATCATCAATTAAAATTCAACAAATAATATGCCATACTCGCACGGGGTGAAAAACATTTTTAAAATTGCCATCAAGCAGGTTATTGATTTATTATGTAAAGAGAAATAATTCTTTGAGTTTCAATTCAAAATCAATAAACAATGCGGCATGTTATAACACTTTATTACCAGAGTTATATTATAAAAACCTGAAATAGAAAACAAGCAAAAAAGACTTTTTAAAAAAGGCTACACAAAATTATCCTGTTTCATTACATCCAACACAGCGATCCTGTTCCCGCTGCGCTCCAGGGCATAAATCACATAACAATCCGCATGAGGCGATACTTTTGTTATTCATTGTTTTATACAATATTCCGGGTTGGTTGATAAAACTCTTTATTGTACATATATTGTCATAATAAAAAATCAGATCCTAAATATCAGGATTTTCTAAAATTCGTACGTCCTCAACCCGGCTGGTAAGGCCGCTTTTATCAAAATACAGCAACAAAGCCAGCGCATATTTGCGGCTATTATTCAGCAGGTCGCGGAACTGGCTTACCGAAATTTCCCGGTTTTGATGTAAAAAATCAACCAGTTTACCTTTTGCTAATTGCAGGGCGGTTTGTAAAATAAATATCTCATTATCCAGCCAAACCAGTTCTCCCATTCCATATAAAGCGCCAAGAATGCGATCAGTTTCCGCTTCGCCAAGACTGATTCTGCCTGCCAGTTCAGCAACAGAGGGTGGATTAAAGGCATTTATTTGCAGTTGCTGCCTGATCTGCTCAGCCAGCTTTTCATCCTTTGCCGACAAAACGATCTGATGAGAAGGTATTTTTATAATATGATTACTTTCTGCCAGATTAACGGAACCGATCATGTCTGCAAAAACATGTTCTATCAGTTGGGTATTGTATTGAACAAGACGGGATTTCAATTCTGCCTTGTTAATTCCCATACGTAGAGGCTCTTGTTCGTGAAAATTCCGAACAATTTGCAGAACCGCCGCTGCAAGCCGGTCATATATCACTTTATGACAGTAGAAAGGATTTCTGCCGCTTGTACTAATAATACGATTTTGCTGCAAAGGGATTTCCAGTAATTGCTTTATCTTTTCTTCAGTAAAACCGGATAGCTTGAAAAGCTGGTCGTGATGCAAGCCACCCCCCGGTTGATTGAGCAGCAAGCTGAACAGGATATCAACCGGATCATCTTGTTGCAAACTGACAAGATGCTGTAAAGCGCCCTGCTCAAACCGGCGGTGCGTCCGTGGGTTAGCTTCCAGAATCACTCCGCCGCCAATAGTCAAAGCCGGTGAATACTGGCGGATCACGAAAGGGTCATGCCTCATTGCCACTGCCGGGGATTCCAGTAAAAGCTGGGCGTATCCGGACTGGCCGGGTTGCAGAATTTCAGTGTCCAGCAACTTGACGCGCGCCAGAATTTCCCGCGTACCAAGATGCATCCGTACACGGGTACGGTTACGCAAGCCTCTTTTAGCAGACCGGAGCAGTTTCAAGTGGGCATCCATCATAGAGGAAGGGATAAAATAATTGCCTGTTGCTAAAACATCGCCGCGTTGAATTTCTCCCCGGGCAATTCCCGCCAGGTTTAGAGCAGCGCGTTCACCAAGCTGGATACGTTCTGTTGGTTTTCCATGAGTTTGCAGACCACGTACCTTGATATTTATTCGGGTGGGTAACAATTCTACCATATCCCCGACGGTAAGCTGCCCCGAAAGCACCGAGCCGGTAACGATTGTACCGAATCCCTTTATACTAAAAGAACGGTCGACCGGCATCCAGAAAATACCGCGATCCTTGCGGGGTTCAATATTTTGTATGGTTTGTTCAATCAGTTTGCCCAACTCGCCTATCCCCTCTCCTGTTTGCGATGAAACAGATATTACCGGCGCTTTTTCCAGAAAAGTACCCTTGACAAGGTTTTGCACATCTTCAGAGACAATTTCCAATAGATCAGAATCAACCAGGTCTTTTTTGGTAATGACAATAATTCCATGCTGCACCTGCAATACAGACAATATATCCAGATGCTCGCGAGTTTGTGGCATAACACTGTCGTCAGCAGCGACAATAAACAACACCAGGTCGATTGTACTAACCCCCGCAACCATATTTTTAATGAACCGTTCATGCCCCGGCACATCGATCAGGGCAATTTGCTTGTTAAAGAAAGCAAATCCAAGATCAATCGTCATGCCCCGTTCCTGTTCTGCTGACAAGCGGTCCGGATCAGTACCGGTTAATGCTTTTACCAGGGCAGATTTACCGTGATCTATATGGCCGGCTGTGCCGATAATTGTATATTTCATTGCCGGCGATACTAGAGTTTCAAACCAAGGGCATCTATCAGGGCAACAATAGTCCCGGCGGTCCACCCCCAAACAGGGGTATTGGTAATATTTTTATCCGTTTTGACTGTTTTATCCCTGATATTGTACCATTCCCATAATTCACCGGTCTCCTGGTACAGATTCATAACCATTTCCAGCCAGTTAGAACCGATATCGGCGGCATCTTCCATAAATTCATAATCACACATCCCCTTGATGATGAAATAGATACATGGCCCTGTAGTCAGGGGATACCCAAGCCCCGGCAGTTCATCGCCATAATCTTTGTCGGTAAAAGCAAGCCCGCCGGGTCCTACAAAGCTTTTTAAATGTTCCAGCATTTTTTTAGCGCGGGCTTTATCCACCATTTCTACAAACAGGGGCATAAAACCGGATAATGCCTTTATTTTTATTAACTTTTTATGGGTAAAATCATTATCATAATAAAAACCGGTTTTTTCATCCCAGCAAATTTCCAAAAATTTCTTTATCTGTTCGCTTTTATTAAGTAAAACATCTTCACCGTGACCATAACACTCTATTTGCAGATCGTGCAACATGCGGGCATTACGATACAGGATTGCATTCAGATCAACCGGGTTAACATCCTGGTAATTTTGAAATCGCATGGAACAAAGCAAGCTGGTAACAAAGCTATTGTTATCATTCGCAGAGACAGAAGCAGAAGCCGGCTGCTTGTGAGCATAGCGAAATAATCCGGTTGGCGAAGTATGTGGTTTTGTCGTCCAGTTATTAAACTCTTTCAGGGCGTCCGGTAAAATCCGGCGCAGCCATTCTTTATCGCCGGTAGCCCTGTACACATCGCGAATGATCCATGGCAGCAGCGGCGGGTGCATATAGTGGGGTACAATTTTCTGATTGGATGCTGGAATATAACCAAACTTGCGAAACAGGTAAACAAGATTTTCAACATGATGCCGGGCTTCATCGACCATTTTAAAACGTAATAAAGCGTGATTTATAAAAAAAATATCCCAGTAAAAAAAAGCTTGTCGGTTATTCTGACCGGAAATAACATAGGGATATGGTACCCCGTATAATTCCCCGGTATCAGTTATATTTTCCCGATAGTATTCCCCCTTGAACTTTTTCTGAATGTCCGACAGGAACAATTGATAATTTTCTGTCATTGCAAACCTCTTGATAATACCTTTATTAACAAGTTAAATGATTTATCAATCCAAATAAAAAACTTTTTTTCATCAACGGGAGAAAACTTGATTGTTCTCTGAAAAATGGCAAAATCCGGGGAAATACCGGTGCAAAATCAGATAGAGTAAAACAAACAAACCCTGCCATACTGGCTGGCAGTTTGCGGTGCAGGACGCATTTTTTCATCTCATGCCCGGCATAATATAAATATAACAGCCCCTTAATTTTATGTCATATCGCAAATTTTCAAGTAATGTTTTTATGACATATCCTAAACATATTATTTTATAAATTTATTTAT
>CAYNSO010000047.1:1651-26231 GCA_964399735.1 uncultured Cytophagia bacterium | reverse complement strand
AAAACATCAAATAAATCGACAATACCATTATAAACCACATCCAGTTTGGTGCCAAACCAGAAGGTATTGTTTACAGTTGATACCGGAGTAACAGGATTGTTGGAAGTGTTAGCCAAACTTACATTGCTCAGGGTTAAATTTGCGGTTGATCCGCCCGGGGTTCCGGCGCGGACAGTAACATCTAATGCCAGAATATCGGTTCCGGGTTCGGTATTATCAAGCGCTAAAGCCTGGGCGCCATCGTTTGGCAGCAACAGAACCTTGATAGCTCCGTCAACCTGGTTATAATAAGCGGTAAAATTAGCCGCGGCCGCGCCAAGTACTGTAACAGCGTTTGCTGTTAACGAGTCCGGGGCACAGGAAATTTGAAAAGAAAGACCCTTCACCGTTGCAGCATTTAACAACCGGATATAAATAATCCCGTCATCGCCAGGCAAGGCAAAAAGGCCATCTGTCGGGGCAACAGTTCCTTTGGATACTTCAAGTTTGTATCCCTGCGAAAAAGCCGGTACCCCAAAACATAATACAAAGACAAATAGTGCAAGAATCAGGGCCGGTATGGTTGATGATCGTTTCATCATACCCTCCATATATAATATTCGTTTTTTACTTTCAGTTAATTATAGTTTCATCTTTGAACAGGCAGTGTCTCGAAATGAAACGCTTGATGTAAAACAAACACTAGAAAAACTCTTTCATACTGGCAATATTACACCTCCTTCCACACACAGGGCAAATTTTTGCCCGGAACAATTCTTTGTAAGTTATTAATAATATTGCATTAAATTCATTATTGTTTTGTAATTTTTTCATTATACTTTTTTTGCATTGAATTATAACTGTTTCTTTTGTAATTTCATTAGACTTTATAAGCAACGAATATGCCACTATTTTTTTTTCGCTTTTTTACTTGCAGGCCAGCTGTATTTCTGCATTTTTTTATTGTATAGTGGATTATTTTTAATTACTTTTATTATTATATTTTGCAGAAATTATGCAATACATTATTTAAGGAAAACTATGTATAAAATTAACAGCTATCAGGTCGTTCCAGTCGTCCCCGAAAAGTTAGCCTTTCTTCATGAACTGGCTTATAATTTGTACTGGACCTGGGATCATGAATCCCGTTCCTTGTTTCGCCGCCTCGATTACAACCTGTGGGAAAAATACAACAGAAATCCGATTCTGTTATTAGGAAATCTGGACCAGAGAATTCTTGAATCTTTTGCCAAAAATGAAGGCTATCTCTCTTTTATGAAAAGAGTGGAAGAAAAGGTGCGGGATTATACAAGCCGCCCCACATGGTATAAAGATAATTTTCCCGGTCAGCAAAAGGTTCGTATCTCTTATTTTTCAATGGAATATGGCATAACCAATGGTTTGCCGATTTATTCCGGCGGTTTGGGTATTCTGGCGGCAGATCATTTAAAATCGGCCAGTGACCTGGGCTTGCCGGTAAACGGTGTGGGCCTTATGTATCAGCAGGGCTATTTTCAACAATACCTGGCGCGTGATGGCTGGCAGCAGGAAACCTACCCCCTGAATGACTTTTTTAATTTGCCCGTTTCCCTGGAACGCGACAAGAGCGGCGCTCCGGTTAAAATATATATCGACTTGCCCGGCAGAAAAGTATATGCACAAATCTGGAAGGCGCAAATCGGTCGGGTGCCGCTGTATTTGATGGATACCAATGTACCGGAAAACAGCCCCGATGACAAAACGATTACCTCGCAACTCTATGGCGGCGACCTGGAAATGCGCATCAAACAAGAAATCTTGCTTGGCATTGGCGGAATCCGGGCTTTGGAAGCATTGAATTTACGCCCGGACGTCTGTCACATGAATGAAGGTCACGCCGCATTTCTGGCGTTGGAACGGGTGCGGATTACCATGCAGGAACAAAACCTGCATTTCTCCGAAGCTTTGGAAGCCGTGCGCGGCGGCAATGTGTTTACCACCCACACCCCTGTTCAGGCCGGCATTGATGAATTTGATAAAGAAATGGTCAGCCGTTACCTGGGCGAAATGGTAGATTCGATGGGTTTGTCCCGCGAAGAGTTTTTCAAACTTGGCGGCACTCAATACAAGGAAACCAGCGGCAAATTTAATATGGCAATTTTTGCTCTTCATTTTGCGGCCGCTTGTAACGGGGTAAGTAAATTACACGGCCAGGTTGCCCGTAAAATGTGGCATTACCTGTGGCCGGAGGTTCCGGAGGACGAAGTGCCAATCGGTCATATTACCAACGGCACACATATCCGCACCTGGATTTCTGAAGACATGGCTGAATTGTTTACCCGTTACCTGGGGCCTAACTGGTATCGTGACCCGATGGATGAATCGGTGTGGCCGCGTATTGAACAGATCCCTGATGAAGAATTATGGCGAACTCATGAACGCCGGCGAGAAAGACTGGTGGCAATAGCCAGGCAAAGATTACAGGCGCAGTTATTAAACACCGGCGCCAGCCAGGCAGAAATTGAAATCTCTTCCGAAGTGCTGGACCCGGAAGCCCTCACCATTGGCTTTGCCCGCCGCTTTGCCCAATATAAACGCGCTTACCTGATCTTTAAGGATGTGGAAAGATTAAGCAAGATCATGAATAACAAAGAAATGCCTGTACAGATGATTATTGCCGGCAAAGCGCATCCGCACGATAAAATTGGAAAAGGAATTTTACGCGATATTGTCAACATCATCCGACAGGAAGATTTTCGGATGAAAATTGTCTTTTTGGAAAACTATGATATAACCCTTGGCTCATACCTGGTACAGGGAGTTGATATCTGGCTGAATAATCCCCTGCGGCCCCGTGAAGCCAGCGGTACCAGCGGGATGAAAGCCGGGGCTAACGGCGCTCTAAACCTCAGTATTCTGGATGGTTGGTGGGATGAAGCTTATAATAATAAAATTGGCTGGTCAATTGGTAAAGGCGAAGATTATGATGACCGGGAAGAGCAGGATATGGTAGAATCAACTGCGCTGTACCACATTCTGGAACAGGATGTTATCCCCACATTTTATAAACGCACCAAAAATGGCCTGCCCCGCGACTGGATAAGAATGATGAAAACCAATATCCAACAGGTTTCGCCATTTTTTAACACTAACCGCATGGTGCGCGATTATCTGAAAAAATATTATCTGCCGGCTGCAGAACAATGGGATAAACTGAGTAAAGAGCAATTTAAAGCTGCACGGGACTTGTCGAAATGGAAACATAAAGTTTATAATAACTGGCGGCATGTTAAAATTGTTTCTGTTACATCAACAGAAAATCAACAAATTCAAGTGGGCGGCGTTCTGGCGCTGCAGGCAACAATAGAAGTGCAGCATATTACTGCCAACGATATCTGTGTTCAGGCGCTTTTTGGTCGGCTTAACGGCAAGGATGTAATTGAAGAGGGAGAAACCATAGTAATGTCTCTGCAAGAAACCCTGCCTGACGGTAAATTACTTTACCAGGCTGAAATAAAATGCAGCGACACCGGCCAGCACGGATTTACAATTCGTGTGTTGCCGAATCATCCAAACCTGGTAAATCCACATGAAATGGGTTTGATAACCTGGTATTAACCTGGAGAAAATGTGGCAACGGAAAATTTTAACATTACAAAAAGACGGGGTAACCGGTTATGATTATCAGTAAAATCAATATACGGGCTTTTAAATCTATATACGAAATGGAACTGGCCCTTAATCCCAAAATCAATGTTTTTATTGGCGCCAATGAAAATGGTAAAACCAATATTCTTAAAGCCATTGAAGCTTTTCGCAATGATGTTCCGTTTGACAGCTCCATAACCTGTCAATATTCCAGCCATTACCACACCGGGAAATGCCCGGAAATAACCCTGGAATTTTCAGAAATTTCCAAAGAGAATCGCCGTAAATTATTGGCGCTTTCCGATTTATTCAAAGAAGTCAACAGCTTTCAAATTCGCCGTGACGGCCCGGAATTAACTGACTATCACCTTATTGTTGGCGAAAGTGAAATTGACAAGATCGACCAAAAAAAATTGTTACAAATTTTACCCAAGATCATCTATTTCAGTGAAATTCCCTTGCTCAAAAACAAGGTAAATTATGAAAGCCTGGTATCCAACAGCGCTGAATTTTCCGCAGAAAAGAACCTGCTGCGCATCGGTGGTATTGAAGATTATGATTTGATTTTTGAAGACAGCTCGCGTGGCCGGCGCGCAGCCGAGGAAGCCAGCCGCATTATCACCGAACAAATTCGCCGGGTGTGGTCGCAGGAACAAACCATCGAGATCAAACTACATATTAACGGTAACGTGCTGTATATTGATTTTTCCGATTCCACCACCGTGCTCGATACCCCGGAATCACGGAGTATGGGTTTTCGCTGGTACTTGTCTTTCTATGTTAATTTTATCACCAAAACATTTGAGAACCGCAGCAATGATTATATTTTCCTCATTGACGAACCGGGCATCCATTTACACCCTGCCGGGCAAAAAGATTTGATCAAGGTTTTGGAAGACTTGTCTCTGAATAACCAGATAATATATACCACCCATTCGCCTTTTTTAATTGACCGCCGCCACCCGGAACGGGTGCTGCTGGTGAACAAGGATAAAAACGGCACCAAAGTAGATACCCAGTCTTATCGTGAAAACTGGCGGCCGCTGCGTAAACAGATTGGCTTGTCAATCAGCGACTTGTTTTTCTTTAACGACAAGAGCTTGATATTAGAATTGCCAACGCGAAAACGGTTTGGTCTTCTTGCCAAAAGAGATGTTCAATATGAAGAAGGGGAAGAAGGCGCTTGAGTTCAATTTGCAATGTCCCCGGATTTCGGGTTGGCCACTGCCATAACCTGGCAGCCCGCACCGGCTGTACAGTAATCCTGCCTCCCGGTGAAGCGACAGCAGGTGTGGATGTGCGCGGCTCTGCGCCCGGCACCCGTGAAATTGAAATTTGCAAACCGGTGCGCCTGGTGCCAAAAATACACGCTATTTTACTTTCAGGGGGCAGCGCTTTTGGTTTGAATGCCGCCGGTGGTGTGCAAAAATTTCTCGAAGAACAAAATATCGGCTATAATACCGGAATAATCAAAGTACCAATCGTTCCGGCTGCGGTTATCTTCGATTTGGCCGTTGGCGATCCCGCGATTCGCCCGGATTTTAATATGGGGTATCAAGCTTGTTTGAATGCTTCCGCCAGTGAAAATTCAGAAGGCCTCGTTGGCGCCGGCTGCGGCGCTACTGTGGGAAAATTTCTCGGTCAAAATTATGCCAGTTACGGCGGAACCGGCGCCTGCTCGCAAAAAATCGGTTCGGTTTGTATCGGTGTTTTAACGATTGTTAATCCGCTTGGTGAAGTCATCAATCCCGAAACCGGAGAAATTCTTGCCGGCATTAAAAAACCTGAACAAAGCGAGTTTATTCCCTCGCTAACCGCCATGAAAAGCCTGGCAATGCATAAACTGCCAGCCGCCAATACAACTCTGGCAGTGGTTGCTACCAATGCCGCTTTTAATAAAGAGGAATGTATTAAAATAGCACAAATGGCCCAGGACGGTCTTTCCCGCGCTATACGCCCGGCGCATACCATGTACGATGGCGATATTGTTTTTGCCCTGTCTGCGGGCAGCGAAAAAATGGACGTTACGCTGGCCGGTGCAATTGCCTGTGAATTGATTGCAGAAAGCATTGTCCGCGCCGTGCAGGCGGCTAATTAATTAGCCTTGTTCATGATTGTTTATTTTTGTCCGGTTAGAGTTACCCGGCAATTTCTTTTGATAAGCGGAACCGCTTCCGGGCCTTCATTCAACAACAGATCCAGAGCGGACAAGGGAAAAAGAATATCCTCATACTGCTGAAACCATGAAAAGGGGGAAAGAGAAAAACGGTGTAATTGCATTCCTGCCTGCATTATTTTATTGCGGTTGATATAATTTTCATCCTCTTCCGGGTACAGGTATGTATCGCAGGCTAATTCTCGTCCCCAGGCCACCACCCTGGCGCTGCGGTCTTGCTGATGGGGCAAGGTACTGCTTTTAACAATTTCAGCTTTACAATGCAGTTCCTGGGCTAATAAAGTAAAACTTTTCCATAAAATTTCTTCAAGTTGAAGCCAGACCTGATTAAAGAAAGGTTCCAGGCTTTCCCGGTAATAATGGTAATAAGCCGCATTCCGATAATTTATTTCCAGTGTGCGTTTATGCTTTTCCTGCCATTTTTCATGGTTATCAATGCGTATGGCAGAGATAGAGGCGCCTCCGTCCGGCGTGGAAAAAACCGGTATTGTCAACCATTTTGGTCCCGCGATTGTTTTTATAATTGTTCGGTTTATTTCGCTGTGTTTATTAAAGGTAAAGCTGTCTGCCCAGACGACTAGATCTGCATTCATAGCCCGGGCAAAAACGGGAATCGCGGAAAAATAGCCCGGTTGTATAACACAAAACCTCATTATACTTCCTGAGAAAAAGAGTGATACAATTGCAGCAGTTTGTGTACTTCCTTGTCCCAGTTATAATTTTCCTGTACAAACCGCCGGCCGTTTTCGCCCATCATTTGAACTTGAGCCGAATTATGCAACAATTCCGTAACAACGGCTGCATATCCTTCCGGATCGTCTGCTTTGACGATAATGCCGCTATTGGCTTTGTTGAACACATATTTTAAACTGGGCAGGTTGCTGGCAACGACCGGGATGCCGCACGCCATGTATTCGAATATCTTGTTGGGAAAGATCATGTGCAGCATTTGTTCATTGGGCTGCCAGGGAATGAGGCCGATGAGCGATTGCACTATATAGTCCGGCACCTGCTCGTGGGGAACATGACTAATATGTTCAATACACCCTTCCAAACCTTTTTCCCGGATCAGGGACTTGACGGTTGCTTCGACATGAGCTTCGTTGAACGGCCCTAGCAGCAACAAACGCAAATCGGGGAACTGGCGACGTAGTATAGCCATCATTTCCACCAAAATCCCGGCGCCGCGCACCATCGTCAGGCCGCCAAGATACAATAACCGGTTTTGCTTTGGCAGGTGTTTTTGCAGAGCGCTGTTGAAATTTTCCAGCCGCGGCAGGTTTCTTATCATGATCGTTTGGCAGCCTTTTTGCGCCAGCCGTGTTTCCTGGTCGGGCACTACGCATACCACAGCATCCAAACGACGTGCCAGGGCTGGCTCTAAAGAAGCAATCAGGCGGGAAAGATGCGGTTTAAGCCAGTCGGCATACCAAACGCGTTCGTATACCGCTTCGGGGAAATTTTCGTGACAGTCATAGATCACCCGCTGTTTGGTAACCAGTTTTAAAAACAAGCCGACCGGCAGCAGTTCAAAATCGTGAAAATGGTAAACATCGGCTTGCTCCAGCAGGCACAATCGGGCGAACCGGAAGACATTAAAGATACGAAAAAAGCGGTTAGTCGGTCGCCTGACTCCTTTAATGCGCACACCAAAAGAAACCTGGTCTTTAAAATCAGCATGGGCCAGCAACGTTACCCGGTAACCGGCTTGCGCCAGCGACCGGGCTTGTTTGTGAAAAATGCGCACATCGAACGGTTTGTGCACGGTGGTAAAAACACAAACTTTCATAGACCTAGTCCAGCACCATACTCAAAGCAATGCGGCTGCGTTCCTTGTCGATGCTGACAACCTTGACTTCAACGATATCACCAACCGACACAATATCGAGGGGGTTTTTAACAAATTTTTTTGCCATGCGGCTCAAATGCACCAGGCCATCCTGCTTGACGCCAATATCAACAAAAGCGCCAAAATCAACCACATTGCGCACTGTGCCTTTCAGCACCATTCCTTCGGACAGGTCTTCCATGCTGAGCACATCGCTGCGTAGAATCGGTTTGGGCATTTCGTCACGCGGGTCGCGGTTAGGCTTTTCCAGACAGTCTATAATATCCGTTAACGTTTCCTTGCCGCAGCCGCATACCTGGGCCAGTTCATCGAGAGATCTTTTTGTCGATTTGATTTTGGTACGCAATAATTGTCCTTCGGACTTTATCGATTCCACACTCAGAGCCAGTTCTTCCAGCAGCTTTTGCGTGGCCGGGTACGATTCCGGGTGAACGGCAGTTCGGTCAAAATAAACATCGCTTTCCGGAATGCGCAAGAATCCTGCGGCCTGAATGAAAACATTATCGCCAACTCCCTTGACATTTTTCAACTCTTCACGGCTTGTAAAACGACCTTTTTCTTCCCGATATTTGATGATGTTTTCAGCCACACGGGAATTAACGCCGGAGACATAGCGCAGCAACGATGTCGACGCAGTATTCAGATCCACGCCCACCAGGTTCACTGCGGATTCCACCACATGATCGAGCGCATCAGCCAGGCGGGTTTGGTTCACATCGTGCTGATATAAACCAACACCAATAGACTTGGGGTCGATTTTCACCAATTCCGATAGCGGATCCATCAGGCGCCGGGCAATGGAAATGTTGCCGCGCATGGAGGCATCCAGTTCCGGGAACTCTTTTTTTGCCACCGGCGATGCCGAATAGACCGAAGCGCCGGCTTCATTGACAATGGTATACATAACCTGGCGATCCAGTTCGCCGATCAATTCAGCGGCCATTTTTTCTGTTTCGCGGCTGGCGGTGCCGTTGCCAATGGCAACAATATCGACATTATATTTTATGATCAGGGCTTTGACCGTTTTTTTAGCGTCCTCCCACTGGTTTTGCGGCGCATGCGGATAAATGGTTATCCCTTCCAGGTATTTGCCGGTGGGGTCAATTACCGCCACCTTGGAGCCGGTGCGGAATCCGGGATCGATACCCAGAATATTCTTGTTACGCAAGGGCGGGGTCAACAGCAGGGCTTTAAGGTTGCGTACAAATACAGCAATAGCGTGCTCGTCCGCCTTTTCGGTGAGGGTGTTGCGGATTTCTCTTTCCATGGCTGGCGCAATTAACCGGCCATAAGAATCGGCTAATGCGGCTTTTAATTCATCAGTAAAAATACATTTGGCGTTCTTTATATAGCGCGATTCCATTTCCATTATCATTTCTGCTTCAGGAGCTTCTATTTCTACTTTGAGTATATCTTCCCGCTCGCCCCGATTGATGGCCAAAACCCGATATTCGGGAATGGATTTAACCGGCTCGGAGAATTCCTTGTACACCTGATATTCACCGGCATTTTCAGGATTTTTGGCAGCCGATGTCAAAATCCCTTTTTCTAAAGTTTTTTCGCGGATAGCCTGGCGAATAGCTGCATCTTCAGAAACGATTTCAGCGATAATATCTCTTGCCCCGGCAATTGCTTCGGCAGCGTTGTTGACGCCTTTATCCACATCAACATACTGCCCGGCAATTTCTTCAATAATACCGCTTAGCGTCTCCTGTTTCAGGATTAGCTCGGCAAGAGGTTCGAGGCCTTTTTCTTTGGCTATGGTAGCGCGGGTCCGTCTTTTTGGCTTGTATGGCAAATACAGGTCTTCTACTTCTTGTAATTTAGTAGCGGCGTTGATCTTTTCCGCCAGTTCTTCGGTTAGTTTGCCCTGTTCTTCAATACTATTCAGTACCGTTTCCTTGCGCTCCTGCAGGTTGCGCAAGTATCGAATGCGTTCCTCTATATTTCGTATAACTTCTTCGTCCAGACTGCCGGTCATTTCTTTACGATACCGGGCAATAAAAGGGACTGTGTTTTCATTGTCCAGCAAATCTATGGTGTTGGTTACCTGGTGTTCACGAATACCCAATTCTTCCGCAATTAGCGTGTGCATCTGTTTCTCGTTCAAGTTTCCTCCATTATATTGATAAAAATTAAAGGCATTAAATATAAAAGTTACCGGTTGGAAAAGCAAGAATTTTACTCAATGGGAAAGAAAAAACCCGTATTTTTATGAACGGGGTTTCTGCGATTTAGTGTCTTGTTCCCCCTGAAATAATAAAGGCTGATGTTTTTAGCATCAGCCTTTTCCAGATTAATGGAGTGGCGAATCTCGCATATATATTTTAATTTCAATTCTGCGGTTAAGTATACGCCCGGAGGATTTATCATTATCTCCGATCAGTACCACCTCTCCTGTCAACCGTTCGATTTGCAGGGGATTGTATTCGCCAAAGCCCCGTGTCTGATCGACACGGCTGACAATACTGTCATAATAGTTTGGATGTTTCTTTTTCAGATACTCTTTAAAAATTTCATAAAAACTGTTGGCGCGCCGGTCGGAAAGCCGTTCATTTATTGTCGAGGCGCCGGTAGCGCAGGCATGGCCGCTAAAGGCAATGCGCATTTCCGGGTTTTCCAGCAGCACGCTGGCCTGTTCAAATAATTTATCCAGGTAAAAATCGTACAACGGGTCGGTTTGCGCAAATTTTAACGGTACGGCGATGCGTTGTTCGCGGGTAAAGTCCCGCTTATGCATCAACACTTTTTTGGGCTGCGTTCGGAAGGTTCTGCCTAATGTATCAATAAAGACAATTTGATATTCCGCCTCCTTTTCGTCCCAGTAAAGATCATCCTTGTTCACCGGCAGCCATTCAACCGTTTTATTGATCTTGCTGCCGCTGGCGAGGTTGAGAGAAATGGTGTCTTTAATCCCGCGGCCATAATATAATGATAAAGCCTCGTTTGCGGGAACGGCATATTTCAACTCGGTATTGAAAATGATGTGTTTTAACAGGGTTTCGTTATCGTGATGTTCTACAGGTAAAAATAATGGGTCTTGACCTACCGAATCTGAGGAGATCTGCACCATACGCCTCTCTTCAAAAATCCATTGTGCATCTTCGGGGTTGGAAGGCACCCGGCGTAAAGGTAAAACCTGGCCCGGAGCTATTCTGATTTGATTGGGCCTCACCCCGCGGTTTAACAAAGTATCGCGCACGGCGCGGGCGCGTTGATCTGCCAGTTCTATTGTGGCGGTTTCAGAATTGGTGTCGGCATATCCCTGCAATTGAATTTTATACTGTGGATAACGCACCAGTCGTTCCGCAATAATGCTGAGGTGCGGATCAAAATTGGAAAAAGTCAAATAATCGGATGACACGGCTGTATTGTTTTTATTAAAGGTTATTTCTGTAACAATTGGCATGGTAATAATAACCCGTGAATTGATTAACGTTAGCGCCGTATCTGCGGTGGATATTTGCCCTTTGGGGATAGTATATTCTTCCTGTACCAAAAGATTGTTGCTCTTGTCCCATTCCATCAAATTGTTTTCGACATCGGCGTTGGCAATAATTTCATGTTTTCCCAGCCAGCGGCTGTACCAGTCCAGGTGAATGGTTTTTTGCTTGCCGGGAACCAGGGAATCAATCGTGGTTTTCGATAACAGGCGGGTAAAAGGTTCGTTCTGGTATGACTCGTCCAGTTGTTCCTTGAAAATTGCAAGAGAATCTGAAATGTTGACAATAAAATTTTTCGCAACCCGGTCGCCAATGTTGGATACCGTTACACGTAGTGTGCCATGAAATTCATCCAGGGTAATCCAGGGACTATAGTCGAATTCAATTTTTTCAATATTGATATCCGCCATGGGCACATAAAACCGGGCAATATATTTATCATCTCTTTCCGCCATGCGCACATGGTTGTCTTTATCAACCGCGCAAACCGCCCAGTAATAATTACCGCCGTATGCCTGGGTAAACAGGTAATCGCTCGTTTGAACATCTGTCTTGATCAGAAAATTGGAAACGTTAATGTACTGCAACAACATATCCGGGTCATCCCGATATAATTGCTCGATGCGGGCCATTTTAACACTGTCCTGGTCGATGAGCAAGGTATAAGCCACATCATCAAACAAATCGGGGTCAACTGTGGGCTGCCATTTTACCAGCACAGAATCAGTTAAAAAAGTATCTACCGCTGTGGTCGTTAAAAATTTAAATTTTTCCGGACCAATGGGATATTGGCTGACGGTGCCGCGATAGGTGCGGTTAAAAAAGTCCGCTTCGTTCATGGAAGCCAAATCAACGCGCAGAGCATTGTTGCGGCCGGGGAAAACCTCGCCCAGGGAAGCGATATTTACATCATCCAGGCGCAGGCTGGCGCCGACAGATACTTTTTCAAACAGATCATTATCGAAATTATAACCGCCATTAATTGATAACGTGCGGTTGAGGGTAAACTCGGCGCCCAGACCCAGAACATCCTTTTCGTCTTTAACCTGCTGGTAATCGGCGGTTAATAGAATTTGCAGACCGAAATGCGAGCCGGTATAAAACGCCAACCCGGCGCGCCAGGTTTGCGGTAAAGGGGTGCCAATCTGGTTGAACTGCATTTCATCACCAAGCTGGGTGATTGCTATGCCCATAGAAACAATACCATAAGGGAACAGCGGATTGCCCATTGCAAAGCGAGGAGTGCGTACCGAAAGCCCGGTATCGAACACCCAGGTAGATGCTCTATATTCATCGAGATTGCTTTGCAAATACTTGACATTTGCACCCAGGGCAATGTTCCTGGAAAGAAACGTCAACGGCTGGCCGATGCTGAGCGCCGCCACCAAATCATTATACGATGCCGTTGGCATGGCGTCATCGGTGCTGTCAAACTCTGGCATTCCCTGGTACAACAGACCGAGCGCTAATCTTGTCTGCCGGCTCCACGGCATGGGAACTTTACGCCCGTAAATGAGCGAGGCATTAGAAATATCGGCAATCCACCTGGTGTAGGAAGCCGCCCATTGCCATTCCCGTAAAAATCCGGCAGCGGCAGGGTTTGCATACAGGGCATGCGGATCATCGATTACCCCGGTGTGAGCGGCCGCCATGGACTGTAACCGCGCGCCAGGCAGCATCTTTAAAAAGGCTGATCCGGCCCGAATTTGGGCGTACAGATTGCCGGTTATAAAAAACAACAGAACAAGAATAATCCAGCGTATTTCTTTGCTTTTCATAGTTATCTCACAATTATTAATTTCTTCCAGTCTTTAAAATCACCGGATTGCAATGTGATTAAATAAACGCCGCTCCCCGCTTTGCTGCCATTTTCAAGCATCCCGTTCCATAACCAGGAATTCCAGCCGCCGTTGTAAATATCTTCGGTAAGTTTGGTAATATGGCGGCCGCTAACGTCATATACATCCAGCCGCGCCAGTCTTTGATAGCCCAGTTTGAAACGAATATCTACATAATCTTCCAGTTCCGGTTTATAGACATTGCGATCCAGAACCATGTGGTCGCCGCTGCGGATTACCAACTGTGCCTGCGCTGTTCCTTTGACGCCGCGCCGGTTAACCGCTTGAATTTGAATGATTACCAGGTCTTCGTTCAATGCGCTAACCAGTTTGGTCTGGTTATACCAGTCCGTTATATCCAGCCATACATCCGGGGTTGGCGAGGGATTTTGTTCTATAAACAAATCAGCATAGGAACTGTCCACCTGGCCGTTTGGTAACCGTACTTTTAAATCCCATTCTGCAACCTGAACAGGGATACGGATGCGTACCAGGGCGCTGTCGGTAACATCGATCATCGCCGGGTTGATCTGAATTTCCGGGGTGAACGGCAGTGATTCAGGCACATAATTAAACACTGTATTAAGAGAAAGGTTATTATTTTGCTGAGCTGTGTTTTCATTAGCCGCAGATATGGTAACCCGGGTTATAAGCATGTTGGCGCCTACCGGCATCCATGGCGCCACCTGAACATCATAAGAAAATACAACCTGCTCATCGGCCGGCAGAGAATCAAGCAGCCAGGTTGCCGACCCTGCCGCAGTTTCTGCCGGAGTTGTGTTGAAATTGTCAACAGTAACAGAATCCGGGAAAAAGCTGGTAATGCGGACATTAACAGCAGTTACTTCGCCGTTGTTTTTAGCAATTACATAATGCCGGTAACGTTCGCTTTCGCGGGCATACTTTAAAGTATCGGCGCCACTGAGTGCAAAGGAATCCGGCTGCGCCAATTGCTGCGGAACAACATCAACAAACTGATCCTGGCCAGATTTATTCAAAATATAAACCCGTGTTGTGGTGGTATTGTTTTCGGCAACGGTATCGCGCGGGGCGGTTATTGCTGCAAAGGCGTTGACCGGACAGGGATATTCAGGTGCGGTCTGCGGCGCCTGAGCGCTAAACGTTACCGACCAGGTTGCAGCGTTTGCCAGAGTATCTATATTCCAGAACAGGGTGTCATTGGCAGTTACCGGAGTAATGCTAAAATTGGACAACTGTAATCCGCCCGGAATAAAAGAACGCAGCTTGATAGACCCGCCGGGTTTTGCGCCGGGGTTGTGAACCTGGAGCTGATATTGAAAAGTCTCTCCTGCCAGCACAGCTTTAAATATATTGTCTTCTATTTCCAGGGTAGTATCGGTAATTGCCTCAAGGGTGACAAATGCATCGAATTTGTTTTTATTACCAGGGTCAATCGCTTTATGCACCACGCGCACTGTGTCTGCTGCGGAATTGTTATTGTCCGTCGAGTCGTTGACGGCAGATAACAACGCCCGGCTGGTCAGCCAGTTAACTGTTACAGGCACACTGCCGGACAGGGTTACATTGACCGTCCAGGTGGTATCTTGCTCGGTTGCCAGATTTTGTATACGCCAGAACAGGCTGTCGCCCTGTTGACGATAAGGAGTGATCGCCGCAGATTGAAAAGAGACATTGGCCGGTAATTTTTGCATAACCTCGATTGTATCGGCGGCATTGGGGCCATTATTATTAATGGTTAACCGGTATTGGTATTCGCCGCCGGGTTTCACTCCATGCCATTCGCGGCCGCCGTCAGTTACTGTGGTATCTGTTATCGACGCCATTTGCAACGCCAGATCGGTTTTTTCCCCGTCCGGGCCCGCCGGTTTGCGCACTATTCTTACAGTGTCGGCAGCGGTGTTGTTGGTGGTGGTTGAATCGTTAACGGCAAACAATGCCGCGGTAGATGTCAACCAGTTAATAGACACAGGCACATTATTTGACAAGGCTACATTGACCGTCCAGGTGGTATCTTGCTCTGTTGCCAAATTTTGTATACGCCAGAACAGGCTGTCGCCCTGTTGACGATAAGGAGTGATCGCCGCAGATTGAAAAGAGACATTGGCCGGTAATTTTTGCATAACCTCGATTGTATCGGCGGCATTGGGGCCATTATTATTAATGGTTAACCGGTATTGGTATTCGCCGCCGGGTTTCACTCCATGCCATTCGCGGCCGCCGTCAGTTACTGTGGTATCTGTTATCGACGCCATTTGCAACGCCAGATCAGTTTTTTCCCCGTCCGGGCCCGCCGGTTTGCGCACAACTCTAACGGTATCTGCAGCAGAATTATTAGCATCTATTGAATCATTCAAAGCGGTATGCCTGATCGTTGAGATCAGCCAGTCAACACCATCAGGCACTGCGCCGGACAGGGTTACGTTTACCAGCCAGGCAGCGTTAGAGCCAGCCAAAAGTTCTGCTAAATTCCACACCAGGCTGTCGCCCTGTAATTGAAATGGCTGTAAAGTTGTGCTGTTAAACTGAACATTAGCGGGTAATTTTTGTATAATTTGCAGGGACTGCGCCGGATGAATGCCTGCATTATTCAGGGAGACCCGGTATTGGTAAATAGAACCCGGTTTTACAGCGTTTCTTTCCCGGTTATTAATAATTACGGTAGTATCTGTAATTGCGTGCATAGTAATTGCCACATCGGTTTGCGGCGGCGGTGGTATGTATTCAATGATATAAACCCTGTCCTGTGCGCTGTTATTTGCCGGGTTTAAATCAAATGGATAATTGATTTCGGCCCAATGGGGCAGCAGAAAAGGGAAAACAGAAACCTGAGCAGAAACATTTACAGTAAACTGCACTTGTTGAACGGCTGACGGCGCCAGAGCAGCGAACTGCCAGAACAACGTATCGCCATTGGTTATGGTCGGCGGTATGGAAAATCCGTTATAAACAACTGAATCCGGTTGCAAGCACCATAGAATCACATCAGATGCAATATCCGGTCCGTTGTTGGTAACCTGTAAAGCCACCGGGTACTGCTCCCCCGGATAAGTTGCTTTGACTGTGTTGTTATCGATACTAGCGGTCATACCGGTTTGTATCTGCATGGTCAGGGCCAGATCGGCTTCCGGTTCCGCCTGAATAGCTGTTACCGTATCGGCATCGGTATTGTTTTGCGCCAGGGTATCATTCGCCGCGGTAACATATCCCCTGGTAATGACCAGATTTTCCGGCAGCGGTAAATTCTCTTTAACAGTAGCAATTAAAGATATTACTTTAACTTCATAAGGAGCAAAAAGCGGATATGTCCACTGCAGGGAATCGCCGCTTTGCCATGCAGGAGGAATATCGGCGCTTTGATAATCAATCAATGCGGACAACTTGCCGGCGATACTGACATTTATTGCCGTATCGGGCGAAACATTGGTAACCGTTAAAGAATAATGGATTTCTTGTTTTTCCAAAGCGATCTTGACCGTATCCTGACCGGAAACCGCCAGGGAATCGGTTACGGAATCGATGACCAGGGCAAGGTCGGCTTTTTCCTGGTATGGCCCGCCATTATCGGTTAAAGACCAGAATTGTGTAACATCGGTATTGTTGGCAAGATCGCGGTCATGCGGGGCATTCAATTCCGCCGGACATTCCAGCAGGGTATAACCATCGGGCATGGTCGCCGCAAGGCGGCCGGTTATTTCAACCGTAAAATCCTCCAGGGGGGCCAGTTCCGGAACATCCCATAACAGGGTATTACCATTGCTTTCTTTGGGCGCAACAGAAAATTGCAGATTTTCCAGAGAGACGGGAATTGTACCTGTTAACGTAGCAAAACGGATGTTGTTTTCATCTATATTTCGCGCCCGCATGGCGATGGTTACTTGTTCACCGGGATAGGCAACCTGGCGCAATTCGTCATTATAGGCCCGAACTCGGTCGGTCAAAACTCTCGTCGCCACGGCGCCATCAATCCGCGGTTCGGCAATAACTGTCAACACGCTGTCAATATAAACGCTTTCCGCACCGGCATGCTGGGTGGTGCCGCCCATTGGCGGATGTAAAAATTGCGGATATTCCTGATAAATTTCTGCATAATGGTGCAGGCGAATAGTACTGAGTCCCTGTTTAAAATAAAACAAACCCGCGTTTTCAAAAACCGAGACTGTATCCATTCCCACTGAATCGGCAACAACCCGGTACAGTCCGGCATTCGGATCTTCGGGAGTCGAAACCGTGCCGTCAGAGTGATGTACAGTTAAAAAATAACTTTCGTTCAACTGATCATCGCCGCTGTCGTGCGCCATACGCGGATATAACCGGTAATAACCCGGATACTGAACCTGAATTTGCACCATATCGGCAACCATCTCCGACGGCCCTCTGTCAACACGCACACCAATGTATGCAAAAAGACTGAAATCTTCTATCGGCTGCGTTTGTGCAAAGGTGAAAGCTGGAACCAGGAACAGGGCAAGTAATAAACAAAGAATTCCTTGTTTAAAAAATGCAGGTGTTTTCATTTTTTACCCAATGATTACGGTGAGATTGATTGAATTAATTTGCCAGTAAATAAATATAATACAAATCAACTATAAATACAATACAAACATATTATTGCAGAGGGAAAACCCGTTACGTCTTGCATCGCGGCAGTGAATAACGTTTTTTATTCATCCGAGTTATTAACTTTTGAAATCAGGTACACACCACTAACCGGTACGTAACGGTTTTTCATTTTATGATACAAGAACACAAATTACAGTGCAATTTTTTTACTCTTGCTCTTTTTGCACGATCAATTATAATCCGTCCAAAATCTGCCATGATGCAAATCATCCTGTTCCTGTGCGTTGCAACAACGCAACAACCTCTACATGAGCGGTATGGGGAAACATATCCACTGGTATTACTTTGACAAGCCGGTATTCCTGTTCACATAAAATTGCCAGATCCCGCGCCAGAGTAGCGGGATTACAGGAAACATGCACAATGCGCTGCGGCAGCAATTCCAGAACCGCGCGTACCGTATCGGGGTGCATCCCGCCGCGCGGCGGATCAATGATCAAAACATCCGGGGCGCCATAGTTCTCCCTAACTGTCGGTAAGGTTTTCAGTAAATCCTTTAAATCGCCGGCCACAAACCGGCAATTATTCACATTGTTCAATTTGCAATTATTATTGGCGTCTCTAATGGCGGAATCGACCGATTCAAAACCGGTCACCTGGCGTACCAGGCTGCTGATATATATGGAAATCGTTCCGGCGCCGCAATAGAGGTCATAAACATTTTCGCTGCCGGTAAATCCGGCAAATTCGATAATTGTATCATATAAACGTTCTGCCTGGCGGGTGTTGGTTTGAAAAAAAGAGTTGGCGGAAATTTCAAAACGGTATTTACCAAGCTGCTCAAACACGGTACTGCGGCCATGCAGCAGGGTTTCAGTTTCACAAAAAGCTACGCCGCCGAGACTGGTGGTTGTGCCAAGCAGCAGACTGGTAATTTGCGGATATCGCGGAACCAGTTCCTCTTTGATCATGCGGGCGGCGTTATCATGATAATTTCGGGTTACCACATTAACCATCAAATCAGCTGTATTTTTACATTTACGGATAACCAGGAAACGCCAGAAACCCTTTTGTGCGCGGCTGCCATAAGCCGGCCAACCGCTTTTCGCTGCCATTGCCCGGACACTTTTTACTATATCCGCAACAATGGGATCAGCCAGATGGCATTCCTGCAGATCGACTACTTTTTCAAAAAATCCTTTGGCATGCATGCCAAGGTAATGACCATTTTTATTAACCTCGGCGTTGCTGTTTATTTCATCGACATCCAGCCATCTTTCCGGGGCAAACGAAAACTCCATTTTATTGCGATAATAGAATTGCTCCTCCGCTGCCAAAATTGGCAGCAAGGTAAATTCTTTCAACCCGCCAAGTCTTTGCAAGATATCGCGAACCTGCTCCTCTTTGGCGGCAAGTTGACCGGAATAAATAAAATGCTGTAATGAACATCCGCCGCAGCCGTTGACATGCCGGCACACAGGGGCAACATATTGCTCGCTTTGTTTAATCACCTGCAACAAGCGGGCTTCACAATAATTTTTTTTCCTTCTGGCAATACGCGCCAGCACTTTTTGCCCGGGCAGGGTATCATCCACAAAACAGACCATGTCGTTTATGCGGGCTATGCCCCTGGCGCCAAAGGCAAGAGCTTGAATATCCAGTTCCAGTTCTGTCCCTTTTTTGGGAATGCTCTTGTCAGATAATTCCATTCGTTAACAAACTCCTGCCCCAACTATTCCATGATTCGCTTCGCACCCAGGTACTGACTTTTATAAGGCGCTTCGGATATGGAAGAAACAATAACGCCCTGGGTTTCGGAAGCATGGACAAATTTGCCCTTGGCGATATAAAAACCTACATGGCTTATTTTTTTTTCCTGTCCGTCACTAAAAAACAACAAATCGGCAAAGCGTAGTTGATCGAACGAAACCGCTTTACCTTTTTTTGCTTGCTGCAGGGTGCTGTGTGGCAAGTCAATATTGGCGGCGCGGCTATAAAGACTTGACACAAGACCGGAACAATCCGTTCCCGATGGAGAAGCTCCTCCCCACACATAAGGGGCGCCTATAAACCGCTTTATTTCTGCAAGAAATCTTTGATAAACAACTTTATCCAATTTACCGGTATTAACCGCTGTTGTTTGTGGAGACCTGGTACGCTCTCTGCCAGTTACTGTCATATCTTCAGGCGGCAATTCACCTTCCGGGTAACGGGGAACAAGTTTAATGCCACAGCCTGGCAATAAACTGAGAAGGAAAAATGTTATTATTAAGACAATTATCGTATTTGTGCATGTTTTTTTCATTGCCGTTCCCTTTGCTGGTTAACGACCAAGGCAGTTAATACAAAAGAATCGTATTGGTAATATAAACCAAATATCAGCTATCCGATATTCCTTTTTTCCTAAAAAACCCTTTTTACGTATAAAACAAAAGTAACTTGCTGGTTTATCAATACATATAATAATTGTTAAATTAATTTAATACAGGCAAACTAGCAAGTAAAATATTATTTTATTTTTCGCTTGACTTTTGCCGTGCCTGAATATAAATTTAACTGTTTTTAAAATAAAGAGTTGCAATAGTATTTAACACCTGAAATTAAGGATAAAAAAATGCCGGAACCCGCAAAAAACAATAACTTGCGCATTTTTATCATTATTGCAGTCATTATTGCCGGTTATTATGCTTTTCAAAAATACTTGAACCCATCCCCTTCTGCCACCAGTATTGCCGGACCGGTTCTTTACGATACCAATCCGCAAAATGATTCGTTTATAAAAGGGACCCTGACGGTACAACAGCTGGCAAAACTGGATAAAATCCTTGAATTTGAAAAAGCCCAAACCGGTATGCGTCTTTCCCAGGAGAGACTGAAAGAACTGGCTGCCAATGACCTTGACCTGTATGATGCCTATAACCGCTGGCGCAGGTGTGTGGATATGATGAGATCAACCCATCGCACAATATACCCCAGTGAGCGGCATTTGTACCAGGGTAAATAAACCATGCCCTAACACAGGCAGGAACTGCGGGTTTTGCAAACCAAAAATTCAAGAAACCGTTTACCTCTTTTTCCCGGCATCAGTCCATACATCCTGTTGCCAGGCAATTGTATTCCTTTATTTCGGAAAGTTATGTTTTACATATAATTCCGGCAAGTTAAGCGGAATTCACTAATAAACAGGCGCTTATCAATGAAAATAACCCTGATCGATAAATTCCGTTGGTCGCTGGCTGGTACAGATCAAAAAATCAAGCGGATTCTAGCTGAAAAAGATTCCGGCGTACTTGTACAGTTGGCAATGAATGAAAAAAATCCGGATATTTGTAAAAAAATCATCGACCGTCTGGGGGTTCATATTGATTTAGCAATTATTGCCCAAAAACATCCTGATCCCGGAATTCGTATTTATGCGGTTGAAAGAATAACAGAACAGTCAATATTACAGGAAATAGCCGGTAAAGACCAGGATGAAACCGTGCGCCGCGCCGCCCTGGTAAAAACTAACGATGCCCGGTTTCTTGCCGAGCGCTGCCAGAATGATCCTTCGTTGTGGGTTCGTCAGGCTGCGGTTAAAAAAATTGAAGACAAGGAACTACTCCAAAAAATAGTTCTTTCCGACAACAGCGGCGATGTGCGCCGCGCCGCCCTGGAAAAAATTGGCAATCCCGAAATCATTATGCAACTGGCCCTGTATGATCGTGATGAAAAAATACGTCATGCGGCTGTATTAAAAATTCACGATCAGCTCATTTTGGAAAAAATCATCCGCAATGAAAAAAGCCCTTTGGTTCGCAAATCAGCGGTGCAAAACATCCATTCCCAGTCGTTTCTGGCGGAGATGTTGCTGGACAATCCGGAAGAAGAGCTGCGCGAAGCTTTGATTCTGAAAATAAAGGATGAAAACCTCCTGCTCAAGTCCGCAAAATTCGATAAAAACCCGGCTTTGCGGGAATTGGCCGCAAAAAAAATCACCGATCAGCAATTACTGGTCTCCCTGGCCCGCAGCGCAGATGATACGGTGGTACGGGTACTGGCCCTGGAACGCATTGCCGACCAGAACGTTCTTGCCGACATTGCCAAAACAGATAAATTGAACCAAATCCGTGTGGCGGCATTAAATAGATTGATGAGCCAGTCCATATTAACCGATATTGCAATTACAGACAAGGAAGAATTTGTCTGCCTGAAAGCGCTGGAAAAAATTGACAACCCCGGTTTTATTGCCCGGATTGCCCTGGATGCGCATCTTGGTTCAATACGGATAAAAGCCCTGGAACAGGTAAAAGATCAAAAGACTGTGTTTGAAATGGTAAACTATGACCGGGATATACATGTACAGCAGCAGGCTTTACAAAAGTTGACTGATCCAGAGCTGCTGGAACGTATTGTTTTGAATGAACACCTGAATTATGAACTGCGCAGCCAGGCCCTGGACGGCCTGCAGGATCAGCCCGGTTATGCAGTTTTGGCAAAAAAATTGGGATTATAGGAGTGTTTATGCTTTTTCCCAAAACTATCAGAATACTATCTGTTTGGCTGTTGTCATTTTTCCTTATACCTCAAAGCAACGCCCAGGAGCTTTTGCCAGCCCCGCTTGAGGTGACATTTGTCCTGGCTTTTGGCGAAAAGGGTGAACAGCCGGGGCAGTTCATGCTGCCCGGCGGTATTGCCGCCGATGCTAATGGCAGCATTTATGTAGCCGATACCGGCAACAATCGCCTGCAAAAATTTGACTCGACCGGCAAGCTGCTGGCTATTACCGGCGGTTTTGGCTGGAACAGCGAACAGTTCCAGCAGCCGATGGATATTTGCTCCGGCAATTTGCTTGATTTCTACATTGCCGACCGCGAAAACAGCCGGATTGAACGCTATAATAAAGAGCTGCACTATATCTCTTCTTTATATTCCAACCGCGCGTTGGAAGAAAAGCTGCAATTTACTTTTCCTGTTTCACTGAGTATGAGCATTCACGGCGAACTGTTCATCCTTGATAGTGAAAACACCCGAATCCTGAAATTAAATTCCCAATTTGCACCGGCGCTTTCGTTTGGCGGATTTGACTGGGGCCGGGGCGCGTTGGATAACCCCGCGCAAATTCATGTCTCCCGGAACGACCTGGTTTATGTTTCCGATCAGGGCAAACAATGCCTTGTCGCTTATGATTATTTTGGCAACACAATTGACGAATTTGGCCGGGGTATTCTCTCCGCGCCAACCGGCATTTGCACCGGTCTGCATGATCTGCTGGTGGTTGCCGACAGCGGCCTGGATCAACTGGTATTTTTTAATAAATCCGGCGCCTGGTTACAGCAATTTGGCGTCAACGGAAACGGATATTGCGAGTTTAATAATCCGGGTGATGTTGCCATGCAGAATGAGTTTTTGTATGTTGCCGATTCCGGCAATAACCGTGTGCAAGTTTTTAAAATTACTGTTCGTTAATGATCGGGACGGAAAGGATCGCCTGTCTCAACAATTTCAACCGCAAACGCATTAACCGGTTTTCCGGGCGGAGACTAGTGGCTTATTACAGACGACATAATCGCGGTTCTTTATTCCTGTTACTGTTCCTGCTGTTGCTATCGACAACGGTACATGCTCAAACCTCGGGCAATCTCGGTTCCATGAGCCTGTTTGATAAAGAAATCGTTATCCAGGGTGAAGACCGCAAGGGACCCTATTTTCTGCCGGACAGCTTGATCATTGCCAATTCCGAAACGGTTTTTATCAACAGCGCCTATACGCCTCCGCTTGCTTATGAGTTTGATTATATCAATGGGGAAATCCGCTTTCGAAATTCGATAGACAAAAACTCGCAAATCCGTGTGCGCTACCGGAATCTTTATACTCCCCTGCAAAAGGAATACTACCATCGCCAACTCCGCCGGCAAATTCTCAATGCGCCCAACGGCCCATCGGATCTGTACAAACTTGTCCCTGCCGCCGGTAAAGAAGAAGATTATGCCGCCAATCTTTCTAAAAGCGGCAGTATCACCCGCGGTGTATCGGTCGGCTCCAACCGGGGATTAAAAGTCAATTCCAGTCTCAATATCAACGTCAGCGGCAAGGTGGCGGAAAACGTAGAGGTAATCGCTGCGCTAACCGACCAGACCACGCCGATTCAGCCGGAAGGCACTACCCAGAATTTGCAGGAAATCGACAAGGTGTTTGTACAGATCAAAGCGCCCAACATGTCCGCCACCATGGGCGATTTTCAACTCAACTATTCCGGCACCCAGTTCGCCGGCTATAGCCGTAAATTGCAGGGAGCGATGGGTTTAGCGCATACGGATAATTACCAGGTTACTGTTTCAGGGGCTGTATCGCGCGGCAAGTATATCTCGCTGCCGTTTTCAGGACAGGAGGGCTACCAGGGCCCCTACCAGCTCAAAGGCGACCAGGGGCAGATCGATATTATTGTGCTGGCGGGCACCGAGCGGGTGTACATCGACGGCGAGCAGATGGTGCGCGGCGAGACCAACGATTATATTATCGACTATGCCTCGGCGCAGATCACTTTTTCGCGCAGCCGCCTCATTACCTCGGACTCGCGTATTGTCGTGGATTTTCAATACTCGGATGAAAAATTCCGTCGCAACCTCTATTCCGCCGAAGGCAAGGCGCAGTTCCTGGACGGCAAGATCAAATTCGGCGCACTGTTCCTGCGCGAAGCCGACGACCGTAACAATCCCCTCGATTTTACCCTGAGCGACGACAAGCTGGCAATTTTACAGGCTGCCGGTGATAATCCGGGTTTGTCTGTCATCAGCGGCGAAACCTGGGTCGGCCCGGGCAAGGGTCGGTATTTTAAAGACGCACAGGGCATCTATACCTACGCCGGTTCCGATTCCGGGGATTACCAGGTCTCCTTTTCCGATGTCGGCGACGGAGCGGGCGATTACCGCTACAAGGGTTCGGGAATTTATGAATATGCCGGCGAAAAGGCCGGACGCTACAACCCGGTTATTCAACTGCCCCCGGCCAAAAGTCACAACCTGCTGGATTTTGATTTACAGGCATCGCCGTTTTCTTACCTGACCCTGCGCGGTGAAATGGCGTTCAGCGGCCTGGATAACAATACCTACTCCGCCCTGGATGACGGCGATAACCAGGGCGTGGC
>CAYNSO010000047.1:0-1551 GCA_964399735.1 uncultured Cytophagia bacterium | reverse complement strand
GGCAGCGCTTCGTATTCCCTGTGGAAGTTCAAACCATTTGTAAAATATGAGAATGAAATCAAAAAGGAAAACTGGTCCGATTCGCTGCACACTGGTTTCAGATTCGACGATAAAACCGGCGGCCTCGAATTCAATCCCGGTTCCCGGCTGACGGCCGCAGCCAAATTCTCCCGCCGCGACGATAGCGATTACCTCGGTTACGATCGTTTCGCCAAAAAATCGCAGGCCAACACGCAAAATTATAAACTGACCCTGCAAAACATCAAATCTTTTTCTGCGGGTCTCGAATTTACCCACCGCGAAAAGACCTTTACCGACCCGGAGGCAAGCAATGTGCGCACCGATCTGGCCGATCTGCGCATGCAGTTCTCTCCCTGGAAACGGGCGTTGAGCGGCACGGTAAATTACCAAATCTCCAATACCGCCGCTGCCCAAAAAGAACGGGTTTATATCAAGGTAGGTTCCGGCGAGGGTAATTACCGCTTTGAAAAAGAGTTGAACGAATACGTCAACGACCCGCTCGGCGATTATATTCTGCGCATCGTCACCACCGATGATTTTTTACCGGTGGTGGAGTTGAAAACCAGCGCCCGGCTGCGCTTTGAACCGGCGCGCTTGTGGCAGCAGGCATCCTCCAAAAACAGTAAACTACCTGCATGGAAAAAATCCGCCCGGGCGCTTTCTATGGAATCCTATTTTGCTGTGGAAGAAAAATCGCAGGACAAGGATGTGTGGGATATTTACCTGCTGAAACTCTCCAAATACCAGCAGCCCGGCACAACGATTTTCGGCAATTTGCAGCAACGGCAGGATTTGTATTTGTGGGAAAACAACCGCTCGTTTTCGCTGCGCCTGCGCTATAAAACGCTGACTGAAAAGAACAACCAGTTCCTTGAAGGCGGGCAGGATCGCAAGGAGGAGGAGAATTCGCTGCGCCTCACCGCCCGGCTTTCGGAAAAGTTCAGCGCTCAGACGGAGTTCAGTAACATCCGCACCGAGCGGATTTTCGATTACCAGGGCCGGCAGAACCGCGATATTGTCGCCAACCAGTTAAAGAGCGATCTGTCCTGGCGGCCAGCCTCGCCCCTGGAACTGGCGCTGGAAGGACGCTACTCACTGGAAGAGGATCGTTATTATGAGGAGCCGACCCGGTTAACCGCCCTGGCGCTGACGCCGCGCGTCAATTACTCCCTGCAGCAAAAAGGTCGGCTGCGCGCCGAACTGGAATGGAGCAATGTTGCCGCTGAACCGGAAGGCCGGCTAATCCCCTACGAAATGGCGAGCGGCCGCAGTCTGGGCAACTCGCTGCGCTGGGATATTCGCTTTGATTACAAGGTGTCGCAAACCATCCGCGCCACGTTTTCCTATAGCGGTCGCAACGAACCGGAACGGCAGCGTACTATACACACCGGTCGCGCCGAAGTCACCGCTGCGTTCCGGTAGGATATAAATTAGCTTGAAAGGATTTTTGAAAAACAACAAACAAACATTTAGTAATATGAAATTTAACCCTCTGCGTCCACTGCGATCTCGGCGGTTTCTATCTTTTTT
>CAYNSO010000046.1:2300-26583 GCA_964399735.1 uncultured Cytophagia bacterium | reverse complement strand
TTTGTTTCAATTTGCTATAAACATTCCACCCCTGACGGGGTTTAGCCTCTGCCAGATCGCGCCTGTGGCCCGGTAGAATCTGTATCCCCTGGAACAAGGGGCTTTTGCCCCTTGCTAATATTCGTGCAGGTCGGGCCTGTGGCCCCGGTGCGAATAAAAAGGGATGGGCTGCGCCCATCCACCAAAAGGCACAACACATTTCTACTGCCGCTCATCGAATAGTCCCGTTGCTTTATCTTTCGGGACGTATCAAGATGTCTGATGCTCGAACCACCAGGTTCCACCCCTGACGGGGTTTAGCCTCTGCCAGATCGCGCCTGTGGCCCGGTAGAATCTGTATCCCCTGGAACAAGGGGCTTTTGCCCCTTGTTAATATTCGTGCAGGTCGGGCCTGTGGCCCAGCTGGACAAGATGTCCTGCTTTATTTTGCGCCCTGGGGAAACATCCTCAGGGCGAGCTAAATCAGAACAAGGGCAATTGCAAGAATTAACCCTGCAAAACACAAATCCCCTTGCTATTATCCCTCATTTTCAATACTTTTCAAAGGCAAACAACACTTGACTATAAAAAGGAAACAAGCAATGAAAATCTGTTATTATATCCTGTCATTATTAATAATTGGTATTGTCTTGCTTGCCGGCTGCCGGCGTATCCAGGAACCTTCCATGCCCTCACTGGTTGGCGCCTGGAAGGTTACGGAAATTGCAACCGTTGGCCCGGATGTTGATAAAGTCAACAGTGAACCGCAGCCGGGGCTGTTTCTCTTTACTCAAAATCATTACAGCATGATCTGGACGCCCGGTAACAATCCCCGTGAAAATTCGCAAACCATCTGGAGCCCCACCGCTGAAGAAAAAATTGCCTTTTTCAACACCATCATTGTCAATTCCGGCATTTACGAACAAACCGATTCCACTTTTACCACCAGACCGCTGGTCGCTAAAACCCCGGAATTCATCGGCGGCAGCGCTTTATATACGTACCACGCCCGGCAAGACACCCTGTGGTTAACCATTATGAACACAATTTCCCGTGATGGCGTGATCGATTCCGGCATAACCCTGTATAGAACCTCACTCAAACTGGTGCGCCTCAAATAATCTGCTTCAACACACCATTTGCACAATACAATGACATATAAAAACAGGTTCGCAGCGCCATTGTAATAAAAATTCAACTGTGATGTGATGTGATGTTTTTTCTTGTTCCTCACTCTATTTTTTATTATATTGATCTATTATGGAAATCGAACAGCAACACATTCCTCTCTACCGGCAGCTTGTAGATTATTATCGTCAGGAGATTCTCACCCAGCAATCCCCACCCGGCGCCCGTATCGATTCCATCAACCTGATGATGGAGCGCTTTCAGGTATCGCGCGAAACTGCCAAACTGGTACTGCAAAAACTGGCGGCAGAAAAGCTGATTGTAAAAAAAGCCGGCAAAGGCTCGTTTGTTGCCGATCTTGGCCCCCGCCAGGAGATCTGGGGCGTGGTAGTGCCGTTCTTTTCTGCACAAATCGACAGCCTGCTAAGCTACCTGCACGAATTCGCTGCCCTGGCAAACAAAAAACTGGAACACTATATCGATTACAACAACTGGCGCGAAGAAATCAGGCTGGTCGGCTCGATGATCCAGCAGCGTTATGAAGCAGTGATTGTTATTCCCACTTTTGACGAAACCCGCACCGCCGGCTTTTATCGCAGCCTGGTATCCGGCGGCACGGTCGTCACCCTGCTCGACCATACCATGGCCGGCTCGTATTTCACCTATACCATTCAAAGTTACGACCTCGGCGTAAAACGCGCCGTTCAATATTTGAACCTCAAAAAACCGGGAAACCTGGCATTTATTAAAAACAGCCTGTGGGCCGGACGCAACATGGTGCAGGAATTAATGGAAGAGACTTTTAAAAGCTTTGTCGGCCAGGAGTCGCCGGGACGGAAAGCTCTGGTGTTGGATAATTTGCAAACCCTGAGTCGAGACTTTATTCTGCACCATCGCGTTACCGGTATTCTATGCAGCGACGATGCCGACGCAATCCGCGTAATTGGCCGCTTGCAGCAATGGAATTTCCGTATTCCCGACGATATTGCCATCATCAGCTATGGCAATACCGAACTGGCGCGCTATTTTACCCCCGGCATTACATCAATAGACTGCCATTGCCGGGACATGGCCGCCCGCACTGCCGATATTATTCAACAGCACCTGCAGGGCCGCGATACCCGTTTTAGCCAGTATGTTATCCAGCCGGATCTGGTTATCAGGGAGACGTAAGGATGATTATGCAAGCAAAAGGGCATCGCGTTCCTGTATTTTTCAAGCTCGTTCTGGGGTTGCTCTCCAGGGCGCACAATAATGCAAAAAATTATATCCTGCGACATATTCTCTCTCATCCAAATTCCAGTTTGAATGAGAAATTGGTCTTGAAACTCTGTTGCAACTAGATTATACATTATCAGGAGTTATTATATGACAGGTAAACAACTGGTCACAGCGGCCATGCAGCGCCACCCGGTAGAGCGGGTTCCCTGGGTGCCGTTTGTCGGCTGCCACGGCGGCGCTCTTATCAATATCAGCGCCCGTGAATATCTCGGCAGTCGTCAACACCTTGAAAACGGCATCCGCGCCGCAATTCGCCACTATCAGCCGGATGGTATTCCGGTCACCTTTGATCTGCAAATCGAAGCCGAGATCCTCGGCTGCGACCTGGTTTGGGCCGATGAAAATCCCCCGGCGGTTGCCAGCCATCCCCTGGCTAACGACAAGACATTGCAGGATTTGCATATTCCTGCCGCTACAGAAGGACGCTTGCCGATTGTCCTTGATGCCGCCAGAACTATTCGCGCTGAATACCCGGATATCGCCCTGTACGGTACCGTCACCGGCCCCTTTACCCTGGCCATGCACCTGGCCGGCACCGATCTGTTTATGCAAATGTACGAAGACCCGGATGCCGTACAACTACTCATCAGGTTTTGCCGCGATGTCTGTATGGCAACAGCCGGATACTATATCGACGCCGGCTGTGATGTAATCGCTGTGATTGACCCCCTCACCAGCCAAATTAGCAAAGAACAATTCCGCCAGTTTGTTTCGCAGCCCGCTACAGAAATATTTCGCCATATAAAAAAAATGGGTAAATTGAGTTCCTTTTTTGTCTGCGGCCACGCTCAACATATTATACAAGCCATGGCCGAATGTCGTCCGGACAATGTGTCCATCGATGAAAATATCCCGCTCGATTATGTACGCGATATTTGCGCACAGCAGGAAATCAGCTTTGGCGGCAATCTGCAACTCACCATCACTCTGCTGCTTGGCGACGAAACCGATGTGCAGCGTAACGCTATGGAATGCCTGCAAATAGCCGGTAACACCGGTTTTATTCTGGCGCCCGGCTGCGATCTGCCTTACGCCACGCCTCCCGCCAATCTAAAAGCGGTAACCCGCCTGCTGCACGATCCCTATCAGCAACAGGTAATTATGACCCTCGAAAAACAGCAATCCTCTGAATCGTTACCGGATATGAGCGATTACGGCGTTGCCGATAAAGTAATAATTGATATAATTACCCTTGATTCCGAATCCTGTGCCCCCTGCCAGTACATGGTAGAAGCGGTCAAACAGGTAGCCCCGCATTTTGAAGCTATTGTTGAATGGCGCGAGCACAAAATCAAACACCAGGAATCCATCCAGTTTATGACCGCTCTCATGGTTAAAAACATTCCAACAATATGTATCGACGGCAAAATCACCTTTGTCTCCCGTATTCCCGGCAAGTTGGAACTGATTCAGGCCATTCAAAACCGCATCAATGAAAAGCTGTATCACAAAATCAGGGTTCGCAAAGGCTCGCTGTTCATCCTGGGAAAAAACAACGAACAAGTGCAAAAACTGCGGCCCGAAGTTGATAAAGCCATACAGGAACTGGGTGCGGACATTCCGGTTGTTGAAATAACCGATGCCAAAGAAATTATCTCCTTTGGCGTAACCCGTACCCCGGCAATTGTAACGGCAATTTACAAGATCAGGTGCGAAGAAAAAACACCTCCATCACTTGTTATTAAAGAATGGGTAAAGGATTTATTATGAGCAGCGTTCCCTTTTTTATGGTCACCGGCTTTCTGGGCAGCGGTAAAACCACACTGTTAAAGCGGTTTATCGACTCGTATGCAGATACAATAAAGATCGCCGTCATTCAAAACGAATTTTCTGCCGGTCATACAGACAGCCTCGAACTACAGCGCACCAACAAAAAGTTCACCCTGATGGAAATCAATCGCGGCTCGGTATTCTGTGTGTGCCTGCTGGGCGATTTTGTAAAACAATTTACGGAATTGATCAACTCTCAACAATTTGACGCTATTATCCTGGAAGCAACCGGCCTGGCGGATCCCATTGCCGTGGGACAGTTACTTGAAGCGGACTCGCTGCGAGGCCAAGTCCATCTGGCGCATATCTGGTGTGTGGTTGATGCACAAAATTTCCTCAAATATGCCCAAAATATTACCCGGGTCATCCACCAGGTACGCATCGCCGATACCGTGCTTGTTAACAAAACGGACCTGGTAAGTAATGTGCAAATTATACAGGACAAAATCAGGGAACTGAACCCGTTTGCCGGTATCCGTACCACACAATTTTGCAGTATTCCATTTACCGAGCAGTTGGCAGAATATTCGGAACAGGCGCGCGCGGCGCAGCTGCCTGTAAATGAACAATCCGGTCCCCGTCCGGATATCGGCTCGGTGGTAATCCGTAACACCAAGCCGGCTTCAAGGCAAAAACTGCAGGAATTCCTGAAAACTGTTGAAAAAAAGGTTTATCGTTTGAAAGGATTTGTTAAACTAGACGATGGGGAAATGGCTGCGGTTCAATCATGTTTTGGTAATACAACGGTTGAATACATAGCCAACAACGCCGGGCAAACCGAATTGATTGCCCTCGGGCCGGGTTTGGACAGCCAGGAGTTTAGAAAATCATTTCTATTTTATAATACATAATTTTACTCAAGACTGTATTAATAACAAACGTTATTGGTTAAAAAACAAATTATAAAAATATGGTACAATGCCCATCACTCTTGATAACTCATGCAAAACAAATCCAGCAAGTTAAATTTAGCAATACAGGTAATAATATAAAAACAAGGCAGGAAAGGAAATACTATGAATGAATTGATCGGTAAAATCGCCGTATGTATTGAACGCGGTAAAACAAACAAAACCTCACCGTATCCCCCGGATTTACGCGACCAGGACGGTGCAGATGAACTGGCTAAACAAGCCATTGATTCCGGCCTGGATGCCAACGATATTCTCGGCGCCTGTATGCAGGGAATGCAGCGTATCGGAGAAAAATTCTCGCTCAATGAAGCGTTTGTGCCGGAACTGCTCATGTCTGCCAAGGCCATGAATGCAGTGATGGTGCATCTTAAACCGTTCTTCCAGTCCGGCAGTGTGCAGCGCAAGGGTAAATTCATCATCGGTACGGTCACGGGCGATTTGCATGATATAGGGAAAAAACTGGTGACTATGGTTGTGGAAGGCAACGGCTGGGAAGTAATCGACCTGGGCGTGGATGTTTCAACAGAAAAATTTCTGGCCGCTATAGCACAGCATCCCGACGCTATTGTTGGTATGAGCGCTCTGCTAACCACGACTATGGTAAATATGGAAAAATCCATTCAAACGATCAAGGCCAAATACCCGGACACAAAAGTGCTGGTCGGCGGTGCGCCCCTGACCCAGGACTTTGCCAACAAGATCCATGCCGATGGCTATGCGCCGGATCCCCAGGCAGCTGTTCAAATTCTCAACAGCTATGTCGCTTGACAAGATAACCTGCTATCAAACCAACAAGATATTGTATTAAATTATTTTTAAATTTTATCCTGTTTTTGCACGAATTATTTTGAAAACTGCTAATCATTTCCTATATTTCTACAAATTGGCCGCATGGTCATAAATGATTGACACAATAAAAACAGAAAGAACTTTATTTACACTTGTTTACCGGGCTAAATCCGGTTTCTGTGTTACCAACCTGGAAAAAGCATGAATAAAATTACAGATAAACTTAAAACCGGCTATATACTGGTCTCCGACGGCGCATGGGGTACCTTTTTACACAAAAAAGGATTGCAGCCAGGTGAATGCCCGGAATTCTGGAATCTGTCGCATCCTGAACTGGTAGAGGATATTCCTCGCCAGTATATTCTGGCCGGAGCCGATATGGTGCTCACCAACAGTTTTGGCGGTAATCCCTTTAAACTACAACACTACAATCTGGATGAGCAGGTTTATGAAATCAACAAGGCTGCTGCCGCCATATCACGCCGGGCCGCAGGGAATGACCACTTTGTGCTTGGTTCTATCGGCCCAACCGGCGTTATATTAATGATGGGTGACGTTACGGCTCAGGAATTATATGAAGGCTTTAAAATCCAGGCGCAGGGGCTTAACGATGGCGGCGTCGATGCTATCTGTATCGAAACCATGTCTGCCCTGGATGAAGCCGAACAAGCGATCAAAGCCGTTAAAGACAATACTGATCTGGAAATTGTCTGCACATTCACCTTTGAAAAAACAGTAAACGGCGAATACCGCACCATGATGGGCGTTTCTCCGCGCCAAATGCTGGAAATGGCCATTCCCCTGGGTGTCGATATCATTGGCACCAATTGCGGAAACGGCATGAGCCGCATGGTCGAAATCGTCAAAGAGATTCGTGCAATCAATCACGATATTCCCGTGCTGGTACACGCCAATGCCGGCAAACCGCTTCTGCAGGACGGGAAAACAGTCTTTCCGGAAACACCACAGGAAATGGCCGCTTTTGTGCCTCAGTTAATACAGGCCGGCGCTAATATTATTGGCGGCTGTTGTGGTACCGGGCCTGAGCATATTCAACATATCAAACAGGCAGTGGAGCAATACTGATGAATATAACGGGAACAGCTATTGTTCCGGCGGCAGAACTTGTCAAATTGCAGCCTGATGTGCAAAAGCTGTACATTGATCCCGCAATCATCCGGGTCAATATCGGTTACCCGCTTGATCATTCGGATCAACACGTTGACGAGATAATTGACCAGATTATTGTCGAATCTCAACACCGTATGGAAATCAATAGCGGCTATCAAATCTTTCCCGATATTCAAAAAAACCCGGAAAACCATTCACTTTCGTTGGCCGGAAAACAATTAAATATTGAAAGAATCATTTACGCACAAATAAAAAAATCCCGGTCACTTGCTATATTTCTTTGTACAATTGGCCCCGGTATGGAAAACTGGTCCCGCAAGCTGATCGACAACGGCGATTATCTTAAAGGTTATATTGTTGATGCCGTCGCCTCCGAAGCGGTAGAGCAGGCCACTGAGCTGACCCATAATCACCTTGAAGCACAAATGCAGAATAAAAGCCTGGGTATTACCAACCGCTTCAGCCCGGGTTACTGCAAATGGTCGGTCATGGAACAACACACCCTGTTTTCCCTGCTGCCATCAGGATTTTGCGGCATCAGTCTCACTGAAACCGCTCTGATGCTGCCGATAAAATCTGTTAGCGGTATTATCGGAATTGGCCCGGAAGTTAAACGTCAGGTCTATGCCTGTAACCTGTGTGATGAAAAAAACTGTATTTATAGAAAAAAAAACCTGATCCCCTGACTAGACAACATAAAGTGAACTAGCAATGCCTGATTTAATGATCCTGGAAAAGCTGGTAAAAAAAATTCAAGAGATGAATCGCCGACCGGATTTCGGCAATATTTTATCTATATGCCGACGTGAACAACCCTCGCGACCCACTTTATTCGAATTTATTATCAATGATAATTACATGTCCAGGATTAGCGGCATGCCAATACCTCCGCAGGACGACGCTCTCGGCTGGTGCCGCTTTCTTGTGCAGGGTTTTAAAAACGTCGGGTACGATTATGCTGTCGTTGGCGGCTGGCATTTACGCACCCTGGTTTTCCCGACCGCAGATATTGATAAAAAAGTCTCCAAATCATTGAATGCCGGCGCTATCATTACCGACCGAAAAAGCTTTGACTCTTATAACTGGCCCGATCCTCAAGCCGGGGACTATGCTCCGTTACAAAAAATTGCCCCCAAATTACCCGACGGCATGAAACTCATAGTTAGTGGTTACGAAGGTGTATTGGAAACTGTAATCAATATTGTCGGTTTTGAAAACCTGTGTATTATGCTGTTTGAAGACCCGGAACTGGCCGGTGAAATATTTTTTAACGTCGGTTCACGAATTATGCAATATTATGAAATTTGCCTGCAGTATGATTCTGTTGGCGCGCTTATCGTTAACGATGACTGGGGCTTTAAAACCCAAACAATGCTCAGCCCCGACTCCCTGCGCTCTCTAGTTTTTCCATGGTATAAAAAAATTGTCGAAATGTGCCATCAGGCCGGCAAACCGGTCATTCTGCATTCCTGCGGCAACCTGGATAAAGTTCTTACAGATATTACCCATGATTTAAAATTTGATTGCAAACATTCCTTTGAAGATAATATCATTCCAGTCGAAGAAGCCTATACCTGCTGGGGAGATACAATTGCAATTATGGGCGGTATCGATATAAATTTTATGGTAAAAAAAACCACCGCAGATATTCGCAAACGGGTGACCAACCTGTTGCGTATTTCAGCAGATAAAGGTGGATTGGCAATCGGCTCCGGCAACTCGATTGCCGATTATATACCAGCTAAAAATTTTTGCGCCATGATAGATACCGTAATCAATTATAAATAATTCCTGGCTGAATTGTTATGAATAACATACAACGTATACAAAAACGGCTATTGAATGAACCGATAAATCGGCCTCTTATTTTATTGCCAGCTCTAGTTTCCTCCTGCGCTAAAATTTCAAAATCATTTGAATGATTGATAATTTTTACATAATTTTATTTAAATGCAACTCGAATGCTTTTCGCTTAAACCCGACAGGGTTTTTATCAACCGGGTATTATGGCAAACAACTCTAAACTCGACCAAAAACTACTAGATCTGCTAAACCGCACCCCGGCAATAGCATTAAAGAATGATGATCATTATGTCATTTTCAGTGACCTGCACCTGGGAAATGGCGGCAGGAAAGATGATTTTGCCAAAAATGCCAAACTATTTAAAAAAATCCTGAAAACATTTTATATCCCCAATAATTATACTTTGATATTAAACGGAGATATTGAAGATTTACAGAAATTCCCGCTGCGTAAAATAACCACTCGCTGGAAAAAAATATATACTCTCTTTAAAAGTTTGCTTGCCGAAAACCGGCTATATAAAATCATTGGTAATCATGATTACAATCTGTTCTCATTTGGGCGCCGTTATCAACTTCAAATTTTGAATGCCGTAAAGCTGTGTTATAAGGGTCAATATCTTTTTATTTTCCATGGTCACCAGGCTTCCAATCTTTTGGACAAATACAACTCGTTCTTTGGTTTTATTCTGCGATATATCATCAAGCCACTGGGTATCAAAAACTATTCTACTGCCTATGATAGTAAAAAGAAATTCAAAGTAGAAAAAAGAGTCTATCAGTTTTCTATCAGGTACAAACTATTGTCAATCATCGGCCATACCCATCGTCCGTTGTTTGAGTCCATGTCCAAGGTCGATTCAATTAAATTTGAAATTGAGAATTTATGTCGTGCCTATACCACTGCTGACGTAGAAGGCAAAGCGAAAATTAAAAAGAAAATTGACAATTTAAAAGAGGCTATGGATTATTTTAATAACAAAAATCCGCAACTTGGTTTGCGCAGCAGTTTATATAACAATAACATGATCGTCCCTTGCCTGTTCAATTCCGGCTGCGGTGTAGGGAAAAGAGGTATCACCGCCCTTGAAATAGTGAATGGTAAAATGATGCTGGTCTACTGGTTCAACAGCAATAAAAGCCAAAAATACATTGAATACAATGTTCACCAGCCGGAACGGCTGGGCCGAACGGATTTTTACCGCTTGATCATTAAACAAGAAACCCTTGATTACATTTTTGCTTGTATTGAATTGTTGACCTGATTTAATGCCGCCCCGTGAATAACTGCGTCGTATACGAAAACGCTGGTTTTAGAGTAATGATAAATAATCGTGGTAATCCCTTTTAATGATCCGGTCTCCGGGTAAATACCAGCCGTAAAGCCCGGTTATAACCTGCCTGCCTAACGTCTGTCCCTGCAACACGAATTGGAATTTTAACTCTTGCTAACGATTTTTTTGAATCACAAAAATCGCCAGACTGGTAAACAGGTTCGGGAACAGGGTGCATAACAGACCACCCTTGCGTACTTGTCCCAAATTAATTTGCTGTTTAATAATAATGCTCCCCTCGGTACACAGGTTCTTAAAATCCTTAATAGTAGTCAAATGGATGTTGGGTGTATCATACCATTGGTATGGCAGGGTTTTTGTGCGCGGCATAATACCCTGCACAAACAACTGCGAGCGGACTTTCCAGTAACCGAAATTGAGCAGACTGACAATGCCGGTTTGTCCGACCCGCAGCATATCTTGTAAAATAATGTGCGGCTTTTTCACCGCTTGCAAAGTCTGACTGAGGATGACATAATCAAAGGACTTGTCCGGGTACTCGCCCAGCCCTTCATCCATATCCGCATGAATGACCGGCACGCCTTTTTCTACGCAGGCGCATATATTTTCCACATCGATTTCAACGCCGTGACCGCGAATGTTCTTTTCCTGCGCCAGTTTACACAACAGTTCGCCGCTGCCGCAGCCCAAATCGAGCACCCGGCTGTTATCAGCTATCAATTCAACTATATATTTTAAATCCAGTCGAAACTGGCTTTGGGTCAGGTTTTTCATAACTCCTCATTATTTGTAAGCATAAGACAGGAAATCGGCAATCATTTTTTCCATACAGGGATTTTTCAGCAGGAAAGAATCGTGTCCATAATTTGAGGGAATTTCGCAAAACGTAACATGCTTGCCGTTCACCATCAATGCGCGCACAATCTCTTTTGCTTGCGCGGTGGTAAACAGCCAGTCCGAAGTAAAGGACAGCACCAGGAATTTGGCCTGCACATTTTTAAAAGCATTTTCCAGGGAACCGTAATCGCGGGACAAGTCAAAATAGTCGATAGCCTTGCTGATATACAGGTAAGTGTTGGCGTCAAAGCGCTTGATGAACGATTCGCCCTGGTAACGCAGGTAGCTTTCCACCTCAAAATCTGTGGAAAAATCATAGCCATAGCGTTCTTTTTCCTGTAAACGACGGCCAAATTTTGTATGCATTGCTTCTTCGCTGAGATAGGTAATATGCGCCAGCATGCGCGCCACACTCAATCCCTGCGCCGGCAAGAGACTGTAATCGCTGTAATCGCCATTCTTCCAGTTGGCGTCGGCATAAATTGCCTGGCGGCCGACTTCATCAAAAGCTATCCCCTGAGCATTAAGACGACTGGTAGTGGCAATCGGCAGCGCTGCGGCAACCATATCCGGGTATTTGATAGCCCATTCCAGCGCCTGCATACCGCCCATAGAACCGCCGACCACGGCCAGCAGTTTGTTAATGCCCAAATGCCGCACCAGTTCGCGCTGCGCTTTCACCATGTCGCCGATAGTAACCACGGGAAAGTTCAGGTTATACGGCTTGCCGGTTGCGGGATTGATAGACGTGGGCCCGGTAGAGCCTTTGCAGCCGCCGAGCACATTCGAACAAACCACAAAATACTTGTTGGTATCGAACGGCCGGCCGGGACCTACCATAAAATCCCACCAGCCGGGTTTCGTATCATCCTGCGAGTAATAACCCGCCACATGGGCATCGCCGGACAGGGCATGGGCGATCAGCAGGGCGTTGTCGCCCTTGTCATTCAGATTGCCATAAGTTTCATACGCCAGGGTGACCGGGCCCAGTTTCTCGCCGCTTTCCAGTTGCAAAGCATTTGGCGGCTGGGCAAAGGTAAAATATTTGGTTTCAACAATGCCGACCGAGTTTGCATCCATTGACTGATCCGTTAAATAGGCCTGTATATTTTTTATAAAATTGTTTTATTAATCATAGTGAAAGAGGTAAATAACATCGTACGGCTATATATCGTTAAATACGAAATGATTATTCCAGAAATATACTGCCGTAGTACAGCTTAACCATGTCCTGCATTATAAAGCGCCCTGGGGAACATCACCGCCTGTGGCGGATCTTCGACCCAGGGCGAGCTTGTTGATTAAATGGCAACACAACGATTAATATAATAAAAAAAAATTAAAAACGGAACAGATTTACATACCGGTTTCGGTATCAAATAAACCCTGGTAAAGCAACCCGGAAAGATAGCGCTCGCCGCTGTCCGGCAGAATAACGACTATCGTTTTGCCGGCAAACTCGGCCATCTTACCCAATCGCACCGCCGCCGCTGTAGCCGCGCCGCAGGAAATCCCGGCCAAAATGCCTTCCTCGCGGGCCAGTCGCCGGGCGTATTCCAGGGCTTCATCGTTGGAAACGGTTTCTACCCGGTCTATCAGGGACAGGTCGAGGTTGCCGGGAATAAATCCGGCGCCGATGCCCTGTATCTTGTGCGGCCCGGTTTTGATTTCCGCGCCCTGGCGGGCTTGCGTAATCACGGGACTGTCCGCCGGTTCCACCGCCACCGAGGTGATCGCTTTACCTTTATGTTTTTTAATATAACGACTAATGCCGCTAATCGTGCCGCCAGTGCCAACGCCGGCAACCAGCACATCCACGCTACCCTCAGTATCACCCCATATTTCCGGGCCCGTAGTCTGCTCGTGGATTGCCGGGTTGGCGGGGTTCTCGAATTGTTGCAGTAATACATATTTATCCGGATCGCTATTGAGAATCTCGTCCGCTTTGGCGATTGCGCCTTTCATGGCTTTGGCGCCTTCGGTCAAAATCAGGGTGGCGCCCAGGGCTTTCAGCAGCTTGCGGCGTTCAATGCTCATGGTTTCCGGCATGGTCAGCGTTACGTTATAACCCCGCGCCGCGCCGACAAACGCCAGGGCGATGCCGGTGTTACCGCTGGTCGGCTCGATGATTGCTTTGCCGGGTACAAGAATGCCGCGCTTTTCCGCGTCCCAGATCATAGAAGCGCCGATGCGGCATTTTACGGAATAGGCCGGATTGCGCCCCTCGATTTTAGCGAGAATGAGCGCCTTGCCGCCGTCCGTTACTCTGTTCAGCTTTACCAGCGGTGTTTTGCCGATGGTGTAGCTGTTATCATTATAATAGTTACTCATAATATACCTCTATTGTGCTAAATCTTGTCCAGCGAGGCGGACATATCGTCCAAAATATCATTGATATGTTCAATGCCGATGGATAAGCGTATGAATTCGGGAGTGATTCCCGCTTCTTGTAACTGTTGTTCGTTCAATTGCGAATGGGTGGTGCTGGCCGGATGCAAAGCCAGACTTTTAGCGTCGCCCACATTGGCAAGATGCGACACCAGTTGCAGGTTATTGATAAATTTTTCTGCAGCGGCTTTACCGGCTTTGACGCCGAATGCCACCATGCTGCCGGCGCCTTTTTGCAGGTATTTTTGCGCCAGGGGATAACCGGGATCGCCTTTTAGTCCGGGATAACGCACCCAGGACACCTTGGGATGGGCTTGCAGAAATTCAGCGACCTTTAATGCGTTTTCGCAATGCCGTTCCATGCGCAGGGGCAGGGTTTCGATGCCCTGCAGGAAAAACCAGGCGTTGTCCGGCGAGAGGCATGCGCCCAGGTTGCGCAGCGGCACCAGGCGCAGGCGCATAATGAACGCCAGCTTGTTGGCCTCGCCCAGGTCATGCGCATAACGGATGCCGTGATAGCTTTCATCCGGTTCGTTGAACAATTTGAACTTTTTATCGGTCCAGTCGAAATTCGCGCCGTCTACAACAATGCCGCCGATGCCGGCGCCGTGTCCGCCCAGCCATTTGGTGAGCGAATGAATGACCACATTGGCGCCGTATTCGATGGGCCGCAGCAGGTACGGCGTGGTAAAGGTGGAATCGACGAGCAGCGGCAGGTGGTGTTTTTGAGCTATTTTGGCGACGGCTTCAATATCGGTCACATCCAGTCGTGGATTGCCGATGGTTTCGATATAGATGAGCCGGGTTTTTTCGTTTATGGCTCTTTCAAAGTTTTCCGCTTTGCCCGGATCGACAAATTTGGTTTTAATGCCGAATTGCGGCAGGATAGTATCGAACATGGTATAAGTGCCGCCGTACAGGTTGTTGGCGGAAACCAGTTCCTCGCCGGATGAACAAATATTAATAATAGCATAATGAACGGCTGTTGTACCCGAAGCCAGCGCCAATGCCGCAGCGCCGCCGTCCAGTTGCGCAACGCGCTGTTCAAGAACATCGTTGGTGGGGTTCATCATGCGGGAATAGATATTGCCGGGGACTTTGAGGGCGAACAAATCCGCCGCATGTTGGGTATCTTTGAATACATAAGAACTGGTGCGGTATACGGGCACGCCGCGGGACAAGGTATCGGATTCCGGGGTTTGGCCGCCATGCAGGGCGATGGTTTCGAATTTATATTTTTTGGCTGACATGTGTTTATCTCCTGAATGAAATGATTCGATTATCGTTAAATATCATAGCTGTATTCATTTTTGACCTGGCGCAATTCTTCCGCACGGTGCATAATGTCGGCAAAAGTTACCGTATCCACAACCGTGGATATTGACCGGGTAACTTTTAGCCAGATCTCCCGTAAAGCCAGTTCATGTAAATTCTCTGTCTTTTCCTTAACAGATAATGGTTCCAGTGGTCCTTCTATGGCGCGGATAATTTCACCGAGCGTAAGCTGTTCCGGCGTTTTGAGCAGGTAAAAGCCGCCGCTGGCGCCGCGTTTACTGGCAACATGCCCGGATTTCTTTAATATGAGCATAATTTGCTCCAGGTATTTTTCCGGTATGTTTTGCCGTTTGGAAATATCACCCAGGGGGATAATGCCGCCATCATTATAATGGCTGGACAGGTCGAGCAACGCCCGAATCGCATATTCTCCCTTGCAGGTTAATTTCATTGCAACTCCAAATGTTACATTTATGACCGTATTGGTAATAATTTAATACAAAAAAAATGCCTGTCAAGTAATAATTGCCATTTTTGAAAATATAACAGCAAATAACAGCAAAAAATTTTCAGCAGAGTTCCATATACCAGAAACCAATGTTGTTATGCACTTTTATATAGGGAAAATTCCAGTTCTATAAAATTCTAATAAAACAACCAGGGGAAGAAATTACCGCATTAACCTGTTGTATTCATTTGCAATTTATAATTTGTAATTATCCCTTCGTTTTTCTAAAACATTCCTTCATTACATAAAATCGTCAGTTTATCAATCGTATTGTGTGCTTGGTATTTTTTTCATTGTTTTTTTTCAAAATAGATTGTAAACTCTTTTTGTTGTGCAACATAATCACAATTCCGGGTTTTTACAGGGACACTATCGAGAATTGCTGATTTAATGAGCAACACAAACTGTTCTTGTATTTATAGGAAAAGAGCAATCACTAAATTTTATATCACATTCTATGGAGGAAACCCATGAAAAAAGCCCTGTTCCTTTTCACTGTAACACTTGTTATGATTTGCTGGCTGGGCGGTTGTTTTGCCCAGGAAGCGCCCAAAACCACATCCTATCACGCCTGGTGGAATGATATGGGAACCGGCTGGCCCAAACGTAACCCCAATGCCAAAAAAATGCCCCTCATCCAGGTGCAGGGAAATAAATTTATCGACCCGCAGGGTAATACGGTATTATTCCGCGGCATGGCGATTTCCGACCCCGATAAAATTGCCAACCAGGGCCACTGGAATAAAGCGCATTTCGAAAAAGTCAAAGAAACCGGCTGCATGGTCGTCCGCATACCAATTCACCCCATTGCCTGGCGCGAACGCACTCCCATTGGCTATTTGAAATTGCTCGACGAAGCGATTGAATGGTGTACCGAGCTTGAGATGTATGTGATGATCGACTGGCATTCCATCGGTAATTTGGGCATGGAATTGTTCCAAAACCCGATGTATGTTACCACCCAGCAGGAAACCTTTGAGTTTTGGCGAACAATGGCTTCTCGTTACCGCGGCAACAACACCGTGGCGTTTTATGAATTATTCAACGAACCGACTATTTACAGCGGCCAGTTGGGAAGCATGCCCTGGAGCGAATGGAAAAGCCTGAACGAAAAAATGATCAACCTGATCCGCTCTTTTGATAAAGAGACTATCATCCTGGTTGCCGGGCTGGACTGGGCGTATGACCTGACCCCGCTGCTTATCGAACCCATCAATGGCGCAAACATTGGTTTCGTTACCCATCCTTACGAACATAAACGTAAACCACCGTTCGAACCCAAATGGGATGAAAATTTCGGTTTTGCCGCCGCAACCTGGCCGGTAGTTGCTACCGAATTCGGGTTTGGCGTGCGCCCGGGTACTGAAATTAAAAAAGATGATTACTGTTATAAAATTGTCGATTACCTGGAAGGCAAAGGCATTAGCTGGGTGTGCTGGGTATTTGACCCGGAATGGGGCCCGAACCTGTTAAAATCATGGGATACCTATGAACTAACTCCCAGCGGCGAATTCTTTAAAAAAGCCATGCAGGGTAAACTGGATAAATAAACCGTTAACTTTTATTTGTCAATAATATTATCTTTACAAATCCCCAAACCCTGCTTGTGATTTTGAGCAGGGTTTGGTTTTTAGGCTCTATATGGTTAACAGTAGGTAATTTTTCTAATTGCCCATTGTTTTTTACCAAACTTGAAAACTAAAAGATATCTTGTTGCTCTCACAGTTATAATAAATCACAAAAGACTTGATAACGATATTTTGACTCTATATTGTTTGTTGTGGGTAATTCTCCCACTAGTTTAAGAACAAGAATACAGTCATATCCGTTATAAAGGTATGGTAAATGTAACTTTTCGTTGAATAACAATGCAAACATTAAATTTGTGTTATAAGAAAAAAATTAGCTGCCATCCATATTATTATTTTTAAACAAAACATTATTGAGAAAATACTGCTATCAATAAACGTTATAATAACAATTGGTTAAATGCTTTTCTCTGCGACCACAACGGCCGCTGCGGTTTCAATCTTTTTTTATTTAACCGCAGAGGCCGCTGAACGCAAAGGCAAACATTAAATAATTGATATTATAGTACTTATTGATTCCTGTTCATTCGTGATAAACATGTTTGTTTGCATGGATTGCAATTAAAATTTTTATTTCGGAACAAGTTTTAATGTAATTAATATGAATCAACCAGGATTTGCATTGAACATGACTTTTGAAACAAACTTGATAATAATCGAAATCTCAATCAAGTTTGAGAACTACACACTATAAACAATATAGAGCCGGTTTTTATTTGTTTTTTTCCTACTCCAAATTAGCATAGAACCCTTTCTTTTAATAATACATTAATGATACAGCAAATACCTGGCAGGGCTGGGCTCATTATAAAAAAGCGCTCAAATCTGAAAAACTCTATTCTTTGTTATATAGATTGCATTATATTTCAAGAAATCTACACTCCTGCCGATAATAATTCAGAAACAGGTATATCAAAATTATTATAATATTTTTGTGTTGGAACCGGGCGAGTAAAAAGGAAAAGACTGGTACTTACAAAAAAGCAATCGTTTTTTCTTCTTCAGCGGGGCTCTTGCCGGTCTTTCGAAAAAACAACAGGGCTGCATTATGATCTGGAAACGGATGACCATCAAAGAATACGCTGCCTATCAACAGGCAAATGGGATTAAAACACTGGAAACAGATGGTATTTGGTGGGCTGAAGTCAAGCCCTGTTTTTATCGCCCCTTATTACCCTGGACAGTCATTAACCCGTCCTGCGCTCATTATCCCCCCAAATCGCATATCGGCGGAGTACAACATGCCGTACCGCCAAACACGAATTTCAATTCTTGCTTTAATCTGTTCTTTCTTGATGACCTGCAAAACTATTCGCTGAATGGATTATGCAGTAAACGCCGCTACAACGTTAAAAAAAGTCTCGAACATTTTACCACAAAACAAATTACCGACAGTCAGGAATTCAAAGATCAGGCATACAGCATCTATATAGATTTTTATCAGCGAACCCATTACGGTTATAAAAAAGATCGGCAGCAACGAGCTTACTTTAATGCCTGGGCTGATAGCCTGTTTGCAGATCCCAAGCTGTTAATCCTCGGCGCTTGTCATCGGGAACAATTATCGGCGGTAAATATCTCTTGCCAGGTTGATGACATAATCATTGGCTCGACCTTTTTCGCCAATACAAGCAGCCTGTCACTAGGCATATCTGATTATTTCATGCACATCATCCGGGAAACAGCCGCCAAATCTGACGCTTCGCGTATTTTTTACGGCTGGGCAACCGGCGCAAGAGGCCTGGATGATTTTAAAATACATCGAGGATGTATACTGGAAAAACTGCCGGCCTGGTATCGACTGAACCCGCTCATTCATTGCGCGGCAAAAATTCTTTTTAAAAATAAACTCGGTAAATTAACCGGGGCTATTTGAACCGCAAAAAAAATATATCATGAGCTTGATACAAAAATACCGGGAAAAAACCAGGGTTCAAAGGTCAGAGTTGTTAACCCGCTTCTTTATCAGGTGCTTTTTTTGCCCCAAATTACTCTTTTTTAATTCAAGATTTTAAAAATCTGTCCGATAAAATACAAGCAGAAATCTATTTTGAGCATATCAATTATCAAACTTTTCTGCACCGGAAAAAAAATGGAAATTGCGGCGATTTGAGTTAATCACCACAAACCATTATAATTAAAAGATTTCACCCCACAATAAACTGTTCCTTTTCCGGTTATTTTTCATAATCTTCAGGAGACATTATGATCTGGGAACGAATGACCATCAAAGAATACGCTGCCTGTCAGCAGGCAAATGGTATTAAAACACTGGAAACAGATGGTATTTGGTGGGCTGAAGTCAAGCCCTGTTTTTATCGCCCCTTATTACCCTGGACAGTCATTAATCCGTCCTGCGCTCATTATCCCCCCAAATCGCATATCGGCGGGGTACAACATGCCGTACCACCCGAAGAGCCTTGTAATTCCTGCCTCAACCTGTTCTTTCTTGATGACCTGCAAGATTACTCCATAGAAAAGTTATGCCACAAACGACGTAATCAGGTAAAAAAAGGATTACACCATTTTACCAGCAAAAAGCTGACTGATAGCAATGAATTTAAAGACAAGGCATATAAAATCTATATAGATTTTTATCAGCGCACTCATTACGGTTATAAAAAAGATCGGCAGCAACGGGATCACTTTAATACCTGGGCAGATACCATGTTTGCTAATCCTAAATTTTTAATTCTTGGCGCTTATCAAGAAAACCAATTATCAGCAGTAAATATCTCTTATCAGGTTGAAGATATTATCATTGGTTCTACATTTTTTGCCGATACTAACAGTTTATCATTAGGCGTTTCCGATTATTTATTACACATTATCCGTGAAACCGCAGCCAAATCCAACGCTTCCCGTATTTTTTACGGCTGGGCGACCGGCGAAAGAGGTCTGGATGAATTTAAAATCAGAAGAGGCTGTGTTTTAGCCAAATTACCGGCTCTTTATCATATAAATCCTTTTATCCATTATACGGCCAAATTTCTGATAAAAAACAAATTCGGGAAATTATGCGGCTGTATCTAATGTTCTATTTTACCAAAAAAAATACTTTTAAATCTTGAAACAAATGAAAAAAAACACTACTATATGATATAGAACAAACATTAAAACATGCAAGTTGAAATCAAGATCTTTAAATATTACTTTTGCTTTACTATAAGAAACTTGTGGTTCAATAGGCTTTTCTGTGGGTAATTCTACCGATTGAACCATTGTTAAAAGTATAAAAACTCAATATGAACACATTGTTAAAGTTCGTTAAAATATAAAAAACGTGGAAAGATTGTATTCCTTTTCCCCCTCTGCGTCCTCCGGGTATTCTGCGGTTTCTTTCTTATGTTTTACCGCAGAGGTCGCCGGGAACGCAGAGAAAAGTATTCAAACAATTATTATTATGGCGCTTATTGATAGCAGTTTATTCTTGATAATTTTTTAAAGTTTGTTTCTATGGATGGCAGGCAATATGTTTCTTCAAACACAAGTTTAATGTAATTAATGTTATTCATCAAAAAATTTCATTAACCCGGTCTTGATAACTGACAGGACTGTATTCTTGGTCTTAAAATAGTGAGACAATTACCCACTACAAACAATATAGAGCCAAACTTGTACTCATCAATAATTAAAAAAAATTATTCTCATAACTTTATGATTATGGTTTTTTCTTCCCATGTTCCGGAACAGGCTAAAGGATGTAATTTCTCCCATATAAAGGTAACAGAACTATCGTTTATTCTTTTTAAATATTCTTGGTGCGTTTTTTAACAAAAACACAATGGCTGCCATGCTTTGGAAAGATATGACAATCGATGAATACGCCCAAAACCAACAGGTCAATGGCATCAATACCCTTAAAATTGATGATGTATGGTGGGCTGAAGTAAAGCCATGCTTTTATCGACCTCTTTTGCCATGGATTGAAATCAAACCCGGAAGCGTAAAATATCCTGTAAAATCAATAATCGGCGGAGTACAACATGCCGTGCCGGCAGAATCGTCTGGCAATTCCCGCTTTAACCTGTTTTTCCTCGATGATTTACAAAACTATAGCCTCGATAGAGTTTGTAAAAAACGCCGTTACAAAATTAAAAAAGGGATGAGTAATTTTACAATCAACGAAATTACCGATTGTAAAGATTTTAAACAGCAGGTGTACGATATTTATGTTGACTTTTATCACAGAACCCGTTATGGGTACAAAAAAGAACGACTACAGAAGGTTCAGTTCAATGCCTGGGCCGACTCTTTATTTTTAAATCCCAAATTACTAATATTGGGCGCCTGGTTTCAAAACAAATTATGCGCCATCAACACTTCTTTAAAGGTTAAAGACGTAATAATTGGCGCCAGCTATTTTGCTACGACACAAAGTTTATCGATGTGTGTTTCTGATTATTTTATGCACTTTATCCATGCAGCCGCAGCAAAATCAAATGCCTCACGTATCTTTTACGGCTGGGCCACCGGTGAACGGGGCCTGGATGACTTTAAAAAATCCATTGGCTGCTCTCTTGTGCAATTGCCGGCCTGGTATCATATCAATCCAGCGATTATGCTGTTAACAAAATTATCCAAAAAATATAACATGAATAAGCTTATCGGTGATTTATAAAACTTGACCTGTTTATTCATTCTATCCTCTTTCAAATAAACTTTTTCCCCCCTTGATTCACTTCCTTGCCGTCTTTTTCATCGAAAAATTGATTTTCTTGATTCTGTTTGTCATTCGCTTTTCATTTTTATTACTGCAAACTGTCCGGCATGTTTCATTTATTACAGCTTTTTATGCAAATAAACAGCGCATAGATAATTTCATTTTGTTTTATTGGTGAAAATTACTAATTTCAAAAAACGAAAAATTCAAATAATATGAGTTTAGATATGAAAAATTCTTTTTTCCACTTTTTGACTAGCGCTATAATCATTTTTACATTTGTTTCCTGCTCCAAAGACTCGCCAACAAAACCTGAAAAACCCACCCCGGTAATACCCAACACCATCCTGGTTGATTCTCTGGCCACTCCTGAAACAGTGGCGCTTTTTAAGAACTTGCAAAACATATCGCAAACCGGCGTCATGTTCGGTCATCAGGACGACCTTGCCTACGGTGTTGGCTGGTGGGCGGAAGCCGGTAAATCTGATGTCAAACTGGTGTGCGGCGATTATCCTGCCGTTTATGGCTGGGATCTGGGTGATATTCACAAAGAAGCCAACCTCGATGGCGTTGATTTCATCCAGATGAAAGGCTGGATCAAGGAAGGTTATTCCCGCGGCGGCATTAATGTTTTCAGCATGCACCTGGATAACCCGGTCTCTGGTGGCAACTCGTGGGATAACAGCGCTGCCGTTGCGCAAATTTTGCCCGGTCAGGACAAACATGACAGCTATTTGCAAACGCTTGATCTGATTGCTGCTTTTTTTCAAGATCTGAAAACCGATGACGGCAAATTCATCCCGGTTGTTTTTCGCCCCTATCACGAACACAACCAAACCTGGTCATGGTGGGGCAAGTCTGCCTGTACCGCCGATGAATATATTGCCCTGTGGAAAATGACGATAGAATATTTCCGCGATCACCATAAATTGCATCACCTGCTCTATGCCATTTCCCCGCAGGATATTAATACAGAAAGCGCCTATTTTGAACGCTACCCCGGCGATGAATGGGTTGATGTTCTGGGTCTGGACTATTACCAGTTGTGGAGTAAATCCTCAGCCACAAACCTGGGTAAAGGTTTGCAAATGATGAGCGCCCAGGCGCAAACCCGCAACAAAGTAGCAGCCATTACCGAAACCGGTGTAGAAAACGTGCCGTTCAAGGACTGGTGGACCAATTACCTGCTGGCTGCTTTAAAATACAAAGAGACCAAAGGTATCGCCTGGGTACTGGTATGGCGTAATAAATCGACCGAGCATTTTTTTGGTCCCTATCCTGGCCATAAAAGCGAACAAGATTTTGTCACTTTTTATAATGACTCACTAACCTTGTTTGAAAATGATCTGCCCGATATGTACCATGAATAATATGACTCTTGTGATATGATATTACCGGATAAAACCAGGGAATTGATAGAATATGCCGCCTGAAATTGGCTTTGATAATGAAAAATACCTGCAGGAACAAACCGCTGCGATTCTGGAAAGAGTAAACCGCTTTCAGGACAAACTATACCTTGAATTCGGGGGCAAACTGCTGTTCGATTATCATGCCGCGCGGGTGCTGCCAGGTTTTGACCCGAATGTGAAAATGCGGCTGTTACAAAAATTAAAAGATAAAATCGATGTTATTCTTTGTATCTATGCCGGCGATATTGAGCGGAAAAAAGTCCGCGCCGACTTTGGCATTACTTATGATTCCGACGCCCTGAAAACCATAGATGATTTTAATGAATGGGGCATCGACATTAAAGCAATAGTTATCACCCGTTATGCCAACCAGCCTTCCGCCAAAGCCTTTAAAAACAAACTTGAACGGCGGGGCATCCAGGTCTACACCCACAAATTCACCAAAGGCTACCCCACCGATATTGACCTGATCGTCAGCGATGAAGGGTACGGCGCTAATGAATATATTACGACTTGCAAACCGATTGTCATTATTACCGGCCCCGGCCCCGGCAGCGGCAAACTTGCCACCTGCCTGTGTCAGCTTTACCATGAATATCGTCGCGGCGTCAAAGCCGGTTATGCCAAGTTTGAAACTTTTCCGATCTGGAACCTGCCGCTGGCGCACAAAGTGAATGTCGCCTACGAAGCTGCTACTGTCGATTTAAAAGATGTCAATATGATTGACCATTTTCACCTCGAAGCCTATAATGTTAAAACGGTCAACTATAACCGCGATATCGAAGCCTTTCCGCTGTTAAAAAGGATCATTAAAAAAATTACCGGCGAAGAATCATTTTACAAATCCCCAACCGATATGGGCGTCAACCGGGCGGGCTTTGGCATTATCAACGACGAGGTGGTGCAGAATGCCGCCCACCAGGAGATCATCCGCCGCTATTTTCGCTGCGCCTGCGAATACGCCATGGGTTTTATCGACCGGGAAATTCTGGATCGCGCCGAACTGATTATGAAAAACATTGGCGCCAAAGTGGAAGACCGCAAAGTCGTACTGCCGGCGCGCCAGGCGGCGCTTGACGCCCAGCTTGAAAACAAAGGCAACCAGGGCATCTATTGCGGCGCGGCTATCGAACTGGCGGATGGAACAATCATCACCGGCGAAAACTCGGAACTGATGCACGCCGCTTCCAGCCTCATTATCAATACTGCCAAGCATCTGGCTAAATTGCCGGAAAACATGCATTTACTGCCGCAGAACATTACCGATTCCCTGGCTTTTTTGAAAAAAGAAATCCTCAAAGGACAAATGGTCAGCCTGGATCTGGACGAAACCCTGATCGCGCTGAGCATCAGCGCCATCTCCAATCCTGCTGCACAAATGGCCCTGGAACACCTGCGCGAACTGGACGGCTGCGAAGTGCATATCACCCATATCCCCACACCTGGCGACGAAGCGGGCTTGCGCAAACTGGGCGTCAATTTAACATCGGACCCGGATTTTTCCTCCCGGAGCCTGTTTAT
>CAYNSO010000046.1:0-2200 GCA_964399735.1 uncultured Cytophagia bacterium | reverse complement strand
GCAGCTTGAGTGATGGGGTATTTGTATTGCCAGGAATTTCTTGTACCTTGATCCGTTGCGTCAAGGTTGAAACCGGTAAATTGCCGAAATTACCCCATCCTACGGGCTTTTTCCATTTCGCCCACCTTGTCATTCCAAGGAGCGAAGCGACGAGGAATCTTTCTTTTAAACCATAAAAAACAAGATTTCTCCCTCCGGCCGAAATAACAAGAATGTGTAAAGTTAAAAAATAAATGCTTAAAATTTTAGCTCGCCCTGTGAATCCATCCCAGGGCGTAAAATAAGGCAGGTCATTTTTTCCTGAAAAACCTGCCAATGCTTGCTTATTTAATGTTATTAAAAAAAAGTAAAACCTTATGCTAAAGAAATACAATATTTTATTTTTACCAGAACTGACAGCTTTAATCACTGCTTTGGGGATTGTTTATTTCCTGCATTTGAATCAAATTCTGTTTTGCGCTATAAATGCGGTAGCCGATTTTACCGGTACGTTTCTTTGGGCCAATTTGACGATTCTCGGTGATGCTATGGTAGCAAGCGTCATCGTTTTTATATTCATAAAAAGAAATCCGCAACTGGTGTGGACGGCGCTGGTTGCTTTGGTACTGTCAGTTATTATTGTCACTACACTCAAGCCTTTACTTGCTGTAGCGCGTCCCCCGGTTGTATTTGATAACAGTTTGATCAATATTATCGGCCCGGCCCGTAGTGACCACGCATTTCCATCCGGTCATACTGCTTCAATATTTACCCTGGCCGGGGCGCTGATGATCTATACCCGCTACAATTGGCAGCGGGCAGGTTTGTTTCTGTTCGCGCTGTTGGTGGGACTTGCACGAATCGCAGTTGGCGTACACTGGCCGTTGGATGTTCTCGCCGGCGCAGCTTTAGGACTTGTTAGTGCAGCTTGCGCTTACCGGATTGTTTGTAGATTAAAATGGGGAGCAAACAGGACCGCACAATTAATATGGGGCGGAATCTTTATAATAGCAACTCTGGCGCTTTTATTCGTTTATGATACTCATTATCAAGAGGCGATATGGCTGCAAAGGATCATTGCCACAGTCGTATTAATTGTTGGCGGCATTGATTATGGCCGGTTGGTTGTAGAGAAACACTTGAAAGCCGGAAAAACCTAAAAATAAAGATGTAATACGATTGAGTCGGCGAAAGGAGTGACTTGGCCGCAAGCTTTTTGCTGACCACAAACTCAACCTGTCTCTAAATTGTCATTTCGGGGCAAATCAATCCGTATTTTATCCGTATCAATCTGTGGCTGAAAAACGAACAAGTGTCTGTTTATCAAGCGCCTTTCCATAATTAGCTAATTAAATTAGCTAATTATGAAATAAGAAAATCTTGCTCTCGACAACTTTTCCTTCTAAAGTTTGTTAAAAGATCCATTAGCAAATTAAATTACTTGACATCATGCTATAACTTGATTATATTAGCTAATAACATTAGCTAAATACAAGGTTACTGATATGATTCAAGTCAATATGCACCAGGCCAAAACCAACCTCTCCCGCCTGATTCAACAAGTGAAGGACGGCGAAGAAGTAATCATTGCCAAGGACGGCCACCCGGTGGTAAAGCTGGTTTTGCTGGAGGAATTAAAGCCGAAACGCAGCCTGGGCTCAGCCGCCGGAATTCTGCAACTCGCCGATGATTTTAACGAGCCGGTGGCAGAACTTGAGGATTATCTGCTATGAAAGCCCTGCTCGATACATCAACCTTATTAATGATTGTTACAGATGACATCCGGCTAAGCGCAGCAGTCCGCGCTATTTACCTGCAACCTGACAATGACCTATTTGTCAGCATGGCCGCAATTTGGGAACTGGCATTAAAAATCAACCTTGGTAAAATAAAAATCTCTCAACCCCTGCACGAATTTATTCTCCATCATATCCGGGGCAATGATATCAAGATATTGAATATCGAACTGCCGCATATCCTGACTCTGGAAAAGATACCTGTCGCGATTATCAATCCCTTTACCAGGCTGGTTCTGTCGCAATGTATTTGTGAAAACATTCCCCTGTTAAGCAACAATGAAGAATATGACAGTTGCCCGGTAACCAGAATATGGTAACATATAGCAACTGGAATTTATCTTTTAAAAGCTGAAAGCTGATAACTGACAGCCCTCGTCTCACATCTCACATTTGACCATTATCAATATCTATATTTCTTAACC
>CAYNSO010000045.1:0-26811 GCA_964399735.1 uncultured Cytophagia bacterium | reverse complement strand
TCGGCGGTTCTGCTGTCCAGGGGAACCAATAGACTGAATCAGCGTCCAGGGTGGCTTGAACAAAGTTAACCTGCACAATAAAATTACGGCAATAATCAAAATAACTGGAAACCGGAACATAATACCTCCCAAATAAATTAGTACCTGTTTGGCCTGCCAATTCGGGTAACAACAAGAACAGGTTGGAAATTTTACTTTAAAAGCAACATTATTCCAAATTACATATATATAAAACTTGCAATTACTGTGTATGTGAAAAAAACATTAACATATACCCGCACCAATCTCATGATGCTTTTATTGCATCAAAATTTATCGCCCGTGTCAGGAACAAATTCCTTTTTAAATATATTAAATTAGCAGATGTTTGTCAATTCTTTTTTTAAAAATTTCAAGAATTTACGGATTTTCAATTGATAATCAGGAATAACAAAATTAACGTTAAAACAGCCAGAGCGGGCCGCACATGAGGGTTGTTTTTTTAAAAGCAATCTCGTATATTCGTCAATGCCGGCTCTTTCAGGAGCGGGATAGAGTTTGGTTATAAATAATCCTATATCAAAACAGCAATACCCTGAAAATGTAACCCAAACCAGAGATAGTGGCAATATAAATGAACCTGCCAACAAGCAACCCAGGAAATAAAATGAAAATAACCACCAAAACCAGGTGGCATGCGCTGTTTTTATTACTATTTGCATACCTGTTAACTTATAATCAGTCTACTGCATCAACCAAAAATTTTCCTCAAGAGCAAGTCATCTTGCTGCCGGAATCGGCCGACAAAATGGTTCTGATCCCCGAATCAAATATCAACAATGACTGGCGCAATAACCTTGAAATAGACGAGCATGGCTGGCTGCTGTGCAGCGGCGCCCCGGGTGGGGTTGGTTTTGATCTTGAAAAAAAATATGATCAATTTATCAGTCTTGATGTCGGCGATCAAATGTCCATTTTAGCAGAATATCCTTCTACTACGTGTTATATCCGCATCAGGTTTGAATTGACCGGCGAACAAGTGAATGATATATCCCTGTTACTGTTAAAAATACGTTACGACGACGGTTTTGTCCTGTATTTAAACGGAGAGCGGATCGTAGCCGCAAATGCGCCCAACCGCCTCAATTGGGATTCCCATGCCACGGCGCTACATGAAGGCGCTGAATCCGCTGAATACAATATTACAATCTATAAAGATCTGCTTGTGACCGGAGAAAACCTGCTGGCCATTCAGGGTTTGAACAATTCTACCAGTGATTCCGACTTTTTGATCCTGCCGCAGCTCGTCTCCGCACCCAGTCCGTTTAGCGATACAACCCAATCCAAATTACCCCTGCTGTTCATCGATACCGAAGACCAAAAAATTCCCCAGGATGACCGTATTATAGCACACTTGGGCGTTATCGACAACGGCCGCGGCCAATGGCACTCATTGTATGATTCACTTAACAATTATAATGGCCGCATTAATATCGAGGTGCGCGGTTCCAGTTCCGCCGGCTGGCAAAAAAAACAATATGGACTGGAAACTCAGGATGAAAACGGCGATAACCTGAATACCCCGCTGCTCGGCCTGCCTGCTGAAAATGACTGGATATTGAACGCCCCCTATATCGACAAATCCCTGCTGCGCAATGTGCTCACCTATCGGCTGGCGCGGGACATGGGCCGTTATGCTTCCCGCACCCGCTTTTGTGAGTTGTTTCTGAACAAAGGATACCAGGGTATTTATATTTTAATGGAAAAAATAAAACGAGATAACGACCGTGTGGATATTGCGGCGCTGGATTCAACAGATGTAGAAGGCATTCAGATAACCGGCGGGTATATTTTAAAAATCGACAAATCCGGCGACGACGGTTTCGCTTCCGCCTACCGTCCGGCTAATGGATTAAAAAAAACGATTTTTTATCAATATCATTACCCGGCCGATGATGAAATATTGCCACAGCAAAAAGAGTATATTCAAAACTTTATCCGGTCATTTGAAGACTGCATGGCCGGGGAAAATTATAACAATCCGGATTCCGGCTATCAAAAATATATTGATATGGATTCATTTATCGATTATCTAATCATCAATGAACTGGCCAAAAATGTGGACGGCTACCGGATCAGCGCCTTTTTATACAAAGAACGCGATAAAAAGAAAAAACCCGGTCGGCTTTATGCCGGGCCGGTGTGGGATTTTAACCTCAGCTATGGTCTGGCGAATTATTATGACGGCGAGGATACGGATGACTGGATTCTGGAAGAATTATCCTTTGGCGAGAGAATTCAGGGAGACGGCTCGCATGTGCCCTTTTGGTGGAGCAAACTTTTTTATGACCCGGTCTTTTCTCAAAAATTTAAACAGCGCTGGCAAACCCTGCGCGCCGATATGCTGGCTATCGAACGTATACATCAGTTTCTTGATGCCTGCGCCGATACTCTCGATGCGGCGCAGCAGCGTAATTTTACAATCTGGACCGGGCCGGGTGAGCCGCGCAGCTTTGCTGACGGCTTTTGGCCGGTGCCGGATATATTTTACTCATTTTCAACTTACCAGGATGAAGTGGATTATTTGAAAGCCTGGATCGAGGAACGCATTCTTTGGATTGATGATAATATTAACCATATAACCGCCATAAAAGAGTCCGCTATCATTACACCGGTAACCATGACGCTGTTCCAGAATTCACCCAATCCGTTCAACAGCGAAACTCGAATTGAATTTTCTCTGCCCGCTGCCGCTACGGTAATTGTTGAAATATTTAATATTCAGGGTCAAAAACTCAAAACCCTGGTTAACCGTCGGGAACCAGCCGGAATTGTAACCGTAAAATGGGATGGGCTGGATGATTACGGAAGATCAGTTGCCAGCGGTGTATATTTCTACCGCCTTTACAACAGCAGCAATTCCGCCCAGGTTATAACTAAAAAAATGCTATTACTTAAATAGTGCAGAAAATCATTTCTCTTTCTGCCGAAATGCAGAAAAATGTAACACCAATTAAAAGGTCAAACAATGCCCCGTAAAACCATAACCCGCCGTACTTTTATGCAAACCCTGGGAACCGGCGCTGCGGCGCTGAGCCTTCCCCTTTCACGATGCAGCAGAACCGGCACACGCTTTCCCAATATAATCCTCATCCTTGCCGATGATATGGGATACGGAGATCTGTCTTGTCTGAACCGGGACTCGAAAATTCCAACGCCCAATATGGATAGCATTGCCGGTGAAGGCGTGATCCTGACCGACGCCCATTCCGGTTCGGCGGTGTGCACACCAACCCGATATGGATTATTAACCGGTCAATACTGCTGGCGCACGGAACTGAAAAAGGGCGTCTTGTGGGGCTATGATCCCTTGCTGGTGGATGTAAACAGATTGACCCTGGCTTTGCTGTTAAAACAGAACGGTTATGTTACCGCCGGCATTGGCAAATGGCATTTGGGGCTGGGCGCTGAAAAACCGGTCGATTACAGTAAACCCCTTCATCCCGGGCCAAATGAACTGGGCTTTGACTATTATTTTGGCATTCCGGCATCGCTGGATATGGAGCCGTACCTTTATTTTGAAAACGATCACGTGGTCGGCTTACCAATAGAAGAAACAAGAGGCGGTAATCGTGACAGCGACGGCTACTGGTTACCCGGACAAATCACACCGGGTTTCAGACACATAAACGTTCTTCCTACCCTCACCCAAAAAGCAACGGCTTTCCTTGACGATCATGCCGCATCCAAACCGGGCGCGCCGTTCTTTTTATATTTGCCCTTGTCGGCGCCGCATGATCCCTGGGTTCCGGCCCCGGAATTTGCCGGTAAAAGTAAAGCCGGCCGCTATGGAGACTTTGTCGCCCAGGTCGATGGCACAGTCGGCCAGATACTAAAAACTCTGGATCGGCTTGAAATGGCCGATAACACCCTGATCATCGTCACCAGCGACAACGGTGCGGATGTGCGCTTTCTCGATCCCGCTTTTAATCACAAGGGCAATTACAAGTTTCGGGGACAAAAATCCGATATCTGGGACGGCGGACACCGCATTCCCTTTATTGCCCGCTGGCCCAAACACATCAAACCGGGTACAGTCTGTAATAACCTGTTCTGCCTGACCGATATGCTGGCAACAGTGGCGGCTATTATTGGTGTAGAATTGCCTGCTAATGCCGGTGAGGACAGCTACAATCAACTCCACGCTTTATTGGGCCGGGCGCCGCAAACCCCGGCGCGCGAAGCAATTGTGCACCATTCCAGCGAGGGATTGTTTGCTATCCGTAAAGGCAACTGGAAGCTGATAGCCGGACGCGGCTCCGGAGGCTGGACCGACCGGGGCAAGCAAACCGACCCGCCGGGACAGTTATACGATATGAACGCCGATATAAACGAGCGACAAAATCTATATGAAACCCACCCGGATATCGTCAAAGAGTTGACCGCTCTGCTTGATCAATACATTCGTGAGGGGCGCAGTCGATAACAACAGGGATGGCCCCCGGCCATCCCTATCGCACCAACAGCAAATTCTTTATATTTCAGGATTGTATATTAAAATCAACGCTCAAAACATGGGGACAATTTTGATGCTTGCCACAAGCAAAAAGAAACACTTACGGCGTATACAGTTTTTTGCGGGGCGATATGTTCTCAACTTTATTTTGGTTACCATAAAATGTTACAGTATTGAATTGTTTGTACTGCCAGGGTGAATGTTTTAGTATTGAGCCGCCGGGCGGGTAGTTTGCATTCCCGGAAAAGGATTTTAATTTCCAACCGTTCCGGCGGCCAATTTTTTATACAGGACTAGTAGTCATCCATCTACAAGTTATTCAAAATATTTTTTTATCATGTCTTGAAATAATGAAATACTATATTATTACACAATATAAATGCACGGAAATAAAGGGCTGCCAGAGGGCAGCCCCTCACCAAAAGATACTACCAGGTAGTATCATATTACAGTATTACGATGTGTCTTGTTACCGGATTGAAAGAAATAATCACCGGCAGCATTGTAACGGTTTTTAGGCTCCATATTGTTTGTAGTGGGTAGTTCTCAAACTTGTTTGAAAACTCGATCATTATCAAGTTTGTTTCAAAAGTCATGTTCAATGCAAATTTTAGTTGATTCGGATTGATTACATTGTAACTTGCTCCGAAATAAAAATTTTGATTACTATCCATGCGAACAATCATATTTATCACGAATTAACAGGAATCACCAAGTACTATAATATTAATTATTTAATATTTTGCTCTGCATTCTCAGCGGCCTCTGCGGTTAAATAAAAAAAATTGAAACCGCAGAGGCCGCCGGGGTCGCAGAGGAGAAAATGAGTATCGTTGTTTTATATCTTTTTTATTTATTCTAACTTGCGAGCAACTAGCTATCTTTTTAGTTTTTATGCCTGGTAAAAACAATGGGCAATTAGAAAAATTACCCACTGTAAACCACATAGAGCCGGTTTTTATTTATCATATATCAACATAGTTTTACAGCTTTATAATGTTTTTACCTGAGTAAAGCAGTTATGGAATCATTTTGATACTATTCCTGAATAATGTAGACCAGATAAAAGAAACTGCATTTTGCACCTTTGAAAAAAGATTCTTTAAATTAATTAGTTCATTGAATAAACATATTAGTAAACTTTTAACCTCTTCTTTTTTCTCTATATTCAAATTTAACGGTCTACCTGACTGACGTTTGGCAGACAATAAACCGGAATACATTTTCTATAATAAAACTCGCTGGCAAAAGACTCGTTCCGGTTAGCGCCCGGTAGCATACCTGACCAACTTTTCAATACCTGCTATCACCATTAATTCTGTTTGCGCTCGGGGCGTTTGGGCGCTTTTCAGGATTTTCATCTGCTCATCCAGCCATTTTTTATCCGGTTGTTTGTGTTGTCCAATATAATCCAGGGCAGTCAATCCAATGGCGGCGCAGTTGGCAAGATCAAGAGACAGCGATTCAATTTCCGCCAATATCGGGCTGGTTTTTATAACTGGAAGCAATTTGTCATGATTATTTTTCCATATCAGCAGGTGTTGCTTTAAAATTTTTGCGCTATTTTCTCCTCCGGCAGGTTCAGCCAGGTAATTATCAACCAACTCACAAAATTCCCTGGCCACAGGCGCATCGGCAATTGCGGCGTCGACAACTCTGGTCAGCGGTGAATAGGACGTATAATCACGCTGTGCGCCGCGGGTATATAATTTTACCGGTTCCAACACGTCAACCAGTGTTTGCAGGGGCTTAATATCCTGGTTATTGGTTAACCGGCGCAGCATCATTGCAGTATTTTTAATATGGTTCAAACCCAGTTCTTCCAAGCGGAAACTAACCACCTTGAGGCGGCTGTACATGCTGTTAACATCCTTTACTGAACCCGGCGACCAGAGCCGTTCGGCAATGGCAGCAGTACGCGGCCAAATGCGGGAATCAACGGTTTCCGGGGAAACATATTCAGCCCACATGGTCGCTTCGCCGCCAAGAATACATTGTTTTTCCTGATCGGTCAACGGCATATCGGCAGGCAAAGGGTCATTCAGGTAATGGAACGCAGTCGGCTGCATCAGATCAATATAATATCCATTAGACAGGATTGTCTGATAACCCTGTTTGGCTGATTCGATCAGCGCTTCTCTTCCGCGCCAGGATTGTATGACTATATTTTTAGGCATACCGGGATGCAATATCTCGTCCCACCCCATCATCTTTTTATTATTTTTTTCAAGAATCGCCAGAATGCGGGTATTAAAATAACTCTGCAACGAGTGGTTATCTTTAATATTATTAGCTTTCATAAAAGCCTGAATATCGGGATTTTCATCCCATTGTTTGCCACTGTTTTCATCGCCGCCGATGTGTATATACTCATCCGGGAAATAAGTGCAGATTTCCGCAAAAAACCTGTCAAAAAAAGTATAGGTTGCTTCGATAGTCGGGTTAAAAGTCGGGTCGAATACTCCCCACTTGCGTTCAATTGTGTACGGGCCGGGAGCGCTGGCAAGTTCCGGAAAAGCGACCAGCCAACTGGTGGCATGACCGGGAATATCAAATTCAGGCATAACTCTAATACCACGGTTGGCGGCATATTGAATAACTTCCTGTACCTGGGCGTGGGTATAATACAACCCATCGGAACCTTGCAGATGCAATTGCGGAAAGGTATTGCATTCAATACGGAAACCCTGGTCTTCACTGAGATGCCAGTGCAAAACATTCAGTTTAACAGCCGCCATACCGTCCAGGTTGCGTTTTACCATATCTACCGGCATAAAGTGGCGGCAGGCATCGATCATCAGCCCGCGCCAGGGGAACCTTGGCCGGTCATTTATTTCTACCGTATGCAAGAAATATCCTTGCTCATCAGCGTCGAGCAATTGCAGCAAAGTTTCCAGTCCCCGTAACGCGCCAAGATCGGTAATGGCTGTTAGTTTCACTCCGTCTTTAGTGACCAGCAAACGATAAGATTCATCCTCGCCCAATATAACTTTGCCGGGGCGTTCTATCATAATCAGTAACCGGGGATCATCACATTTGGTTTGCCGGGTAATAAAATCCTGCGAAAAAAACAAACCGGTACGACCGGCAAGCCGGCGCAGCATATTGGTAGTATATTCATAGATGCGATTATCAGGATTACCCTGAACAAGGGCCGTAAAATTTTCATCCAGACGAAAAGCAGAATTAGTACGTTCAACCTGAGCCGGAACCGGCAATAAATTCAATTCTGCAGCAGCCTGTGTTATATTTGCCGTTAATATTATATTGCCGCTAACCATGATAAATATCCATAGTAAAAATTTAATTTTCATTGTTGATCCTTTTTACTTGTTTAAACTGGCAAAGCCACGCTTTTTAAGATCGAAATAAATAATTGCAGCCGCTATCACTCCAGCGAGACAGAATAAAAAGCCCTGCATATAATGGGACAAAATAATTTTACCAATGCCAAACAGGAAAGAATAGACCAGTATAACGCCACAAATCCAGTCAAGAAATAATCTTCCAAAGCCGCTGTCGCTTTTAACCTCGGGGAGGCTCTGTGCAATGCGCTTCCAGCCGACGCCGCCGGGATATACTTTACGATAAAACATTTGCAATACATTATCCGGCACAGGTTTGGTGATAAAAGTAACCACCAGCCATACCAGAGTAGTGCCAAAAACTATCGGGTATAAAGTAATGGGCGAGGTCAATCCAAATACTCTGGTTGCAATCGGGTAAATGATGAGCGGCGCAATCATGGCGGATATTTCCGACCAGGCATTAATACGCCACCAGAACCAGCGTAAAATCAATACAGCGCCCATACCGGCGCTGGCATTAATAATAAATTCCCAGGCGCCTGATATTGTTGTCAAGAAATACCTGGTTATGAGCAAGGAAAAAACGATCATGACTATTATTCCAAGACGGGAAACGAGCACATAATGCTTTTCACTGGCGTTCGGTTTTATAAATCGCCGGTATAAATCATTAATAAGATACGAAGTGCCCCAGTTTAACTGCGAAGCAATTGTGGACATGTAAGCAGCAAGAAAAACTGCTATCAATAAACCCAGCAAGCCAACAGGCAAATAGCGAACCATGAGTTTCGGATACATGACGCCGGGATCGACAGTATTTTCATATTTTTCATAAAAGTCCAGAAAAGCCTGATCCTGCTTGTCCATGATTGTGAGAGGTACTTTATTTTCATAAACCTGTATAACCCGATCATAAAGGGCTGGATTTTCAGCTTGCAAAACCGTAGTATTTTCAGCGCGGGGTAAAATAACCAGTGCGGCAAGAGCGACAATAATCCAGGGCCAGGGGCGAATGGCATAATGGGCAATAGTAAACCATAAAGTAGCAAACAAACTGTGTTTTTCATTTTTGGCCGACATCATGCGCTGTGCGACATACCCGCCGCCGCCGGGGTCGGCGCCGGGATACCAGCTGGACCACCATTGCAGACCAATATGCGCAATAAAAGCGCCCGCAGAGAGCGCCAGCGCTCCGCCGGTAACTCCGCCAACAGTTAATTTCCCAATACGAGGGAAAAAGTCCAATACCTGGGGAGCCAGTTGCTCACGCAAAGCGATCATTCCACCCACTTGCGGTAGTTTTACTACCACAATAGCTAAAACAATACAGCCCAGCATGGCAAAAACAAACTGAAAGCTGTCGGTTCTTGCTGTTCCCAATAATCCCGAAGCCGAAGCATAGATAGCAATAATAAAAGCGGTAATTATAACCAGTAAGAATGAATCGAAACCAGGAACAGTAACATGAAAAATCTTTTCCATTGCCTTGTGCACCCAGCCCATAACAATGGCATTCATAAATAAGCCGAGATAGAGAGCGCGAAAGCCTCGTAAAATTGCGGCAGCATTGCCTGAATAACGTAATTCAACAAATTCCACATCTGTCATAATACCGGCGCGGCGCCACAAGCGGGCAAAAAAGAAAACCGTAAGCATGGCGCCAATAGCGAGATTCCACCACAGCCAGTTCCCGGCGATCCCGTTGCGGGCTACCAGTTCAGTAACGGCCAGGGGAGTATCGGCGGCAAAGGTTGTGGCCACCATGGCTGTACCTGCCAGGTACCAGGGTAAATTTCGACCGGACAAAAAGAACTCTCCGGTATTTTTACCGGCGCGTTTTGAATAATATGCGGCTATACCGAATATAATGATAAAAAACGCAATAATAACAGAAATATCAACAAGATGTAATTGATGCATAATTATCCTTACCTGATTAATGTCATTTTACCCGTTCTAGTATTTTCCGGGGTTTTCATCCGGTATAAATAAATTCCGGATGGTAAATTATCGGCATTAAAGGAAACAGTATGGCGCTGCGCCGGTTGTACTGAATTGACAAGATTGTTCACCAGGCGGCCATTTATATCAAACACATCGATTCTTACCGGGGTTGTATGAGATATATCATAACAGATAACGGAACTATTGTTAAACGGATTGGGATAATTTTGAAACAAACCATAAGAATCCACTTTTTGTGCTTTGGATTCCACCGTAGCAACAATTTGCCCTATTGCACTCAACAATGGTTGTTTATCATTGATTACATCCCCACCCAGCGACCAGATCATTACTCCGGCAATTTTTTTATCGAGCGCATATTGAAATTTTTGCGCAACAGATGCGGAATCATCGTAGGTAATGAAACGCGTTTTGCTGGAATTAAGTAAATAAGGGACTTTGGCGGTATTATCCCAATATCGGGTCCAACCATTTCCAATAAGGGGCAAAATTTCCTGATAATTGTACGACACATCACCGCCGGTAGCCGGACCATATAAACGAGTGGCATTAAATTCGCGGCCATAAAAAGGGATACCAATCAAAACTTTTTCTTTGGGAACCCCGCGAGTTTTGGTTAAATATTCAAATCCTCCGCTCACGGAACCACAATTATCACCACCGGAAGCATACAAGGGCGAATTATGTCCGGCATGATCTGTCCAACCGCCATGGAAATCATAAGTCATACATCCAAACCAGTCGATGGATGTAGTTAACGAATCGTAATCAATCCATTGCCCGGCCCAGGGACCGGCTGTAACCGCCATAGAGATAATCAGGGTATGGCCGGAAGTGTTAAAAGCTGCCCGGGTCTCTTTAACAAGAGTGACCAGGTTCTTTTTATCAACGTCATTTGCAGGATGTTCCCAATCGATGTCGATTCCGTCATAATTATTTCTGATACAAAAAGACGTAATATTGTCTATGAACTTTTCACGGTTTTGCCTGGATGCCGCCAGAGCAGCAAAGCCATCGGAGCCGCCCCACCCTCCCAGTGCAACAGTAATTTTTTTCCCTGCTGCATGAACAGCTGCATTAAGCTGCGGGTAGAGAAAACCGGCGTCATAATTCAGGGCGCCATCCTGGCCGGGAATGACAAAAGAATGAATAACATGGGTAAGGTGAGCCATAGCAAGATTTTGAGCAGGCAATAGATCCTTTTGCCATGAAGGATAATATCCAGCAATAATGGTTTCCGCAAACGCGCCTGAAGAAAGCCAGGTAAAACTCAAAAGGAACAGGAAGTGAAATTTTGTCAGGTGTTTTTTTTCTTTCATTTGCTCTACAATGATTTAATGATGATTAATATATTCATTCATTGAATTAATTTATTGAATAATACAAAAAAAACTCCTCTTTGTCAAGTACTATTTGATATTTATTAAAAAATTTAAATAAACATTTTTCGCAGGAACAACGAGGATGCTCCTAGTGATACGGAATAGATACCAATATCGGAAAAACGAATTTCAGGCATTATAATGCCTTTAGGAAAAATGCTCTTGAGATTATTTTTGACATTTCTGGTAATATAATCATAGATCAGCTCTTTGGCTTCGGTAATATCTCCACCGATAACAATAAGGTTTGGATTTAGAAATTCAACAATGTGGAGCACTTCATCAACAATGTATTTGCTGAAACTTTTCAGCACATAATTGGAAATCAAACACTTTTGCTTGCCAAAAAAAATAATATCGGCAAGAGAAATTGTTTCACTATTTTGTAAACTGGCAGCAAGGGGCTGATCTTCGCCATACATTATAATTCCTTTTTCAATTAATTTACGCATTGCTGGAAGTTTTACAAATATCTCGCCTGCAGTTCCCTGTGCGCCTTCATAGAGGTTACCATTCAATAAAAATCCGGCGCCCATTTCCCTGATTTTTTCATTTAATGTCAAAAAAACTACATTGGGGGGCAAAGGCTCAGGAGAGTCGAGATGCCACCAGACGCCAAGCGCTCCGGCATTTGCGTCATTCACAATTTCAATCGGCAGATCGATAGCTTCTGCCAACAATTTTTGCATGGGGATATTGTTTAAATTCAGACGGCGCGAGTAATGAACCTGTCCCTGTTTGCGGTCTACCAGCCCGGGTAATGCTACACCAACGCCGATAATCTTTTCTCTGGGTAGATTGAGTTTTTCTATAGTTTCCCGAATCAATGCGGCAGCCGTTGCAACAGTGCCTTCACCATACATATCCCCCAGTTCTGTAATATGTTGTTGATGAACAACCTTGCAGGCAAAATCAATTACGGTTATGCGGAATTCATAAGGTATAATTTCCACACCCAGGATATAGCCCTTTCCCGGTTCAAGGCTCCATAAAGTAGGCGGTTTGCCGGCTGAACCTGGTAATGTGCCAACCCGACTGACTTTGATGAAACCTGCTTTTTGCAAAGAACGCAAAATATAAACCAGCGTAGAAGGCTGGTATTTGGTGATTCGTGATAATTCAGCGCCGGAAATTTCCTTGTGACAACGTATGGTATTTAACACAATCTTGTGACTGGGAATTTTTATTTGAAAGGATTTTGCGATCATTTATTATACCACCTTAAAAAATGATACTCAACAACACCTGGTAACAATATGGCAATCAATTTACAATTTAATAAACCTTTTTCTAAAATTCACCATTATTTTTCATTGCCAGAGTCGCCGCGCCTACTAGTCCGGCATTTTCCCCCAACCGGGCGGGGACAATGGTTATGGTTTCGTAATTGGTTTTAAAAGCAATTCGGGCAAGCATTTGCCGTGCCGGTTGAAAAATGAATTCCCCGGCATTGGATATACCACCGCCAATAACCACCCGCTCAAGATTCAACAGGTTTGCGACATTACCCAAGCCTACCCCAAGACTCTCACCCACTTGTTTAAATAATAATATTGCCGTTTTATCACCCTTTTGAGCGGCAGTAAAAATATCTTTGGGGGTTATTTGCTGTGGCTCCATCTCCCGCAGCAACGAATGGGGATCATTTTCGACTAATTCTTTAATACGACGCAGAATGGCATATTTACCAACAAAAGCCTCCACACAACCTCTTCTGCCGCAGGTACAAAGAGGGCCATCCTTCTGAATTATCGTGTGTCCAAATTCTCCGGCAGCGCTGCGTGAGCCATGATAAATCTCGCCATTCAAAATCAAACCACTGCCTACACCGGAACCAAGTGTAACCATCAGCATTTCGCTGACTCCCTGACCGGCGCCAAAAACATGTTCACCCAACGCCGCCAGGTTTGCATCATTATCTACAGCTACACTGAAACCGAGACGTTTTTCCAGTTCATTACCAATCTTTACATTTTTCCAGCCGGGGAAATTGGATGCCTCAACTAGCAGTTTATTTTTGACATCAATCAAACCGGGAACGCCAATACCAAATCCTTTGATCGAAAAATCATTGCCGGCAGTCTGGCATAACTCTGTAGTAAACTCGACAATTTTATCAAATACATAGTTATAACCACAGGAAATTTCAGACTCGACATTTTTTTGTAAATGGATCGTTCCATTTGCCAATACCAGGCCTGCTTTAATATTCGTACCACCCAAATCCACACCAATCCAGGCAGTTTGTTTGTCGATGTTCACATTTTCTCCACTCTGGTAATCATAATATATCAAACGGTTTACTGCCGGTATTTATGATTTTCCATGTACATAGATATAGCAATTATTTTAAAAAAAATAAACAAGAACTATAATTTTGCAATAATAAACTCCAAAAACAAGGAAAAATCATATTTTTTGTAGAATAAAAATTTCTGACCATATTTTTTAAAACTATTATAAATCCGGCTCATATTCATTTTCGGATTCGATTTTATGCCGCAATTCTATGGTATGTTCATAAAATTCCGCCAGACTCATTTTCACCAGGAAACACAGGCCATGGCTAGCTCGTAACCGTGGATGAGAGTTGCCGGTGAAAAACTCTTCGCCAAGGCAGGTTTTCAAAGTTTGGAACTGTTCTGCCTGAATTTTCTGTGCCAGCCGGGAAAACGGGCCGTCATATTCGTAACTTGGAAAAGATGCATCCCGCTGCGAGCCAAAAGAATTACGAAAAGTACTTTTTAAAATTTCCATAGAATTGAGAGAAACCGGAACAATGACATTGACTTCAGCAGGATGAAACCGATACCACACGTTCCGATAACCCCAAACTTCGATATCGGAAATGTTGGTTTCGCTTTCATAAATTTTCAATGCTTCAGATATTGCCTGCATAACCTTGTAATGAGTATCCGGGCCGCTGCCTTCCGGATCGAAAGCCACTGAAACAACATCCGGTTTAATCTTGTGTATTAATTGCGTAAGCGGTCGCACATCACGATCAATTTCCGGTTCTTCGGTAAAAATTTCACCTTTATAAAAACCGAGCCGCAAGTGATTAACCGCACGGGAGTCAAAGCCAAAGTGCGCCCATAAAACATCCGCCTCCCATTCGCGTATCATGCCTTTAAGTTGCTGAATGTAGGCCAGATCCTTTTTACCGGGGTATTGTGTAGAGAAATAATCGATTAATTCATTAATACGGTCTTTTAAATGCGGCAGACTGTCTTCTTCAAACAAAAAAATTAAATCGCGTAAAATCCGGCGGGCATTGGCTTCATCTTTTAGCGACTCGCTATAATTGGCAATGCCATCAAGGTAGCGGGCAACATCGCGATTTCGGAAATTATCATTATTGGGATTGAAATATCCCTCCGTCAGCAAGCGAGAAAAGTGCGGGGTATCAATATATTTTAAAAGGTTACGCAGCATTTTTAATACATAATGATTGGTGACTGCATTAAAACCGCTGGTCATATAATTAAAATAATGTTTATTCAAAGGGGTACGCACCAGGTGATAAATATAAGGCAAATACCCCAACATAATATCATCATGATGAGGAGCGGTATGCATAAATGTTTTATTCTCTATCATTTCCAGGCCGCGTTGTAACTTGTTAACCAAAGATTCTTCAACCTGTGATAAAATCGTTTTATAGTTGTCGCTACTCATCTTCAAAACAACCCGGCTAAACCGGTTTGTCTGCAACTCTTTAAAAGATAAATCGCGAATCCGCTTGCCTTTTTCAAGAGCAAGGTCGATGATGACCTTTTCAATCTGAATTTGAGATAGTGTGGGAGATTTATACAAATCTTCATATTGACGTTCTACCAACCGGGAAGCCGCGCCGTGGGTAAGATAAAAGCGGGCATTGGGCTGTTTTTGTATACAGGTTGCAGGATACAAATTATTTTCTTCATTTTCAATCGACTGGGCTATAATCCTGGCTTTGGCTTCTCCTGCGGCTATAATTATAGCAACTACATTCTTGTTAAACGTAATGGTCGACAAGCCGATTGTGATTACAAGCCGGTTTTTCGACACTTCAATACCGCCAAGGTCGGAAGCTGCGGCAGCCTGGGTTTCATAATTGGTTGCGGCAAGTCGGGTTGTGGAATAATGATCCGAGCCCCTGATATTAAAAGCAATATGGCCGTCCGGGCCAATGCCGCCCAAAAAAAATCCAATCCCGCCTATTTCCCTGATTTTTCTTTCATAGTCCGAACAGTATTGATCGACCGCTTCAATAACATCTTTTTGAATTTGTTCCTGACTGTTCTGGGCATGCCGGGTGCGCAGTCCCAAATCGACAATTTCATTCGGGAAAACCTCCTTCAATGACATACCGGAAGGTATTCCAACATCCTGGCAGTTGATCAACATGGCTTTTTGCAAATTCAATCCAAAACCCTGGATGTAAAACTTTTTTACATAATAATGAAAACTGTTATGTTGCTGAGGATTAATCGGATAAAACTCGTCGATCTGAATAAAATGCAATCCACTCATGACCGGTTTCTTTTCAGGATTTATACCATTTTCAAGCAAATCTCGCTGTACCTCTGGCAGATGCCAACTCTCCAGGTACCACTTGACCCACTTTATAAAATGCTCGGGAGTTTTTCCTGTAGGCAAGGAAATTACCCCATTGGGATTTTCCTGCACCCACTCCAGAAAACGCAACGCGGTTAATTTTCCCAAAGCAGGAAAATTTTCCACCTCTATTATTTTCATTTTTTCTGTGGGTGAATAAGAAAATTTTCTGCCGGATCGTTCAAGAAAAACTTGCTCTACCCGTGACTGGGTTTTTATCAAATTATTTTTTTTCAACATAGTAGAATTCACATTATTTAAATTTTGACGCATAAACCGGTTAATTACGCAAAAGCCAGGCGTTGTTATTGCTCACCTGTCGATATCTCTTTTTATACATCGGCTTTAGAATGAAAACAATAACAATTCCTGATATTGAAAAGATTAATTTGTTCAATGAATGAATATAATATTAATTTTTCCCATTGTCAACAAAAAAATGAGCTTCAAAGCAATAAAAAACAGATCAATTGCTTTGATATTTTTTAAAAACCAGCTTTATTAAATTAACAATGGAAAACAATAACTGAGATGAAAGAATCGGAATAATTACATAAAACATGATCAGGAAGCGTTTTGGTACAAACAATACCACAAAGCCGGATCATTCGGGAAAGACTAGTTGAGCGGCAGATTTATATTGACTTTATTGTCATTATTATAGAGTACTCTGGTAAGAAAAGTAACAGAGGTGCCATTCTCACAATTAAATAATACTTGCCCACCCAGTTGATTAACAATCAAAGTATGCACCAGTGTAAAGCCCATCGTTCCGGAGGAAGTGGGGTCAATACCAGCCAAACCTACTCCGTTATCCTGAACATTGATATACATTTCATCGTCACACTGTTTTAATGATACTATCAAATGTGCATCACCCACCCAATCATCAGGAAAGGCATGAATAAGAGCATTGGAGATTACCTCATTCAAGGCCAGGCCGATTGGAATAGCCTGGTCCACGGGCACTTTAACTTTATCTAGTTCCAAAAATAATTTGACTTTAGAGGAAGCAGACACATGAGACAATAACAAATAATCAACAATTTTTTGAAAAAACTCATCGCAATTAATAATTGCGTCATGCCGGGATTGATTCATTAACTCATAAGACAGGCCAATCACTTTAATCCGGTTTTGATGAGTTTTAAGGAGAGACTGGCTTTCGTTGTCGGGTTGTAAATTGATTTGTAAACTCAATAGACTGGAAATGGTCTGCAGATTATTACGCACCCGATGCTGAACTTCTAAAAAGTGCATTTTATCAAGACTGACCAGCTTGCTATGTTCACATTCCAGGCGTTTTCGCCTTTCGACAAGGTTTTTAATTTTTTCCAGGGTGACCATCATTTCGCGGATATTCACCGGTTTGCGGAAAAAAGCAAAAACTCCATAATTTACAGCTTCTATAATGTTGTTGACTTCGGCATATCCTGTGAACATAATAACCGGCGTGCCGGGTTTATATTTCTGGATAGCGCATAATAATTCAATGCCGTTCATGTGCGGCATTTTATAATCAGTGATTACAGTATCAAATTCCCGGGCAGTAAAATTTTGCAGGGCTATTTCAGGATTGTCAAAACAGACACAATCATGTCCGGAGGGTTCTATAGCTTCTTTCAGACTTTGTAAAACAGTAAACTGATCGTCAACTATCATTATTTTCATTGGAAAAAGCTCTGGAATAAAGAATAACTGTTTATCGTATTCCGTATTTGATAAGCAATAATGCTATCAATTCATAAAGATCAATTAAACAAATAATAAAACCCGGCGCATAATAATCAGACCTCACCCACAAAAAAAACCAGCTATCATCTCCGCGATATGCACCGGGTATTAACTTGAATTTTGTTTTAATACCTGATTCGACTAGAAAACCAATTAATAAAAATCTGCTTGTCTGTCAAGTCGATGTAATTGGACGGGACTATTGTAATAATAATTATACTTATTCACCGTCCTATACACAGGTGAAAGGCAGATATCATGCCAGCCAGGAACTGATTAAATGAAATGCTGCTACTTGTTGATTTTATTACAATACAAGTGAAATGAACGCCAGAGATTAACCCGGCACAAGGTTACAAATCAGTGTGCAAGAATAATTTTTGTATACTCTTTTGTAAATAACCATGTAAAATTTCTAGTTTTCAAGCTTTTTAAGAAAAGTATGCAAAACCCGCAAAGAGATGCCCAGGTAATTTGCGGTTTTGGTTTTATTTTGGTTAAACCTTTCCATGGCTTTACTAATTATTCCCAAAGTAAACAGGTTAATGTCCAACCGGTCGTCAGGTAAAGAAAACATATCCAGAGAAAATTTGGACGAAGCAGGACTGGCTTTAGGAGTCGTACCTTTTAATATGTTATCCAGGTGTTGTATATCAATCACCGTATCATCCCAAAGCAGGGCAATCCGTTCGATCGTGCTTTTCAGTTCACGGACATTTCCCGGCCAATCGTGATTGAGCAATCCTTTTTCAGCGTCACGGCTGATGCTTTTAAAAGTAGTTTTATTGGTTTTTTGTAACTGGCTTAAAAACATTTGTGCCAGAGGAATAATCTCTTCCTTTCTTTCACGTAACGGTGGAATACGCACATAACCTACATTCAGACGGAAAAATAAATCTTCGCGAAAAATACCCTCTTTAACCTGTTCCTGGACATTGCGGTTGGTAGAACAGATAATACGCGCGGTAGAATTTATCTTTTTCAATCCCCCAACTTTATAATACTCTTGTTCCTGAATAACCCGTAATAATTTGGCTTGATGTTCAACCGGCATTTCAGTAATTTCATCAAGAAGGATCGTCCCTTCACTGGCTAATTCCAGCTTCCCTTTTTGTCCTTTTGGGTTTCCGCCGGTAAAGGCGCCTGATTCATAACCAAACAATTCACTTTCAAACAAACCGGAACTGATTGCTGCACAGTTCAATGCTACAAACGGAGTAACAATATCTCCATTACCGTAATGGATAAATTTAGCCACCATTTCCTTTCCTGTTCCGGTCTCCCCTTCCAGCAATACAGGTATATCGGGGTTGCGATGCAATTTCTCGGCAGTTGCAAACACTTTTTTAAGCGAATCTGAAAAGATGCCAATATCAGCTGCGCCAATAATCTGGATAAAAGCCTTGCGTACTTTGTTAAGCTCTTTTTCTATTTCACTGGTTGCCTTTTTGACTTGCTTGTTAAATTCACGAGTTAATTTTAAATTTTCCCGTTTCAAGTCAAGATATTCAGAAACCCGTTCGATGATCTGCTTTAATTCATTAATATCAACAGGCTTTAACAGGTAATCATAGGCGCCGTCTTTCATGGCTGTAACCGCGCGTTTGAGATCACCATGCCCGGTAAATAAAATCACCTGAATATCACGCAAATTCTCATCCCTTTTAATTGCTTTTAACAATTCATAGCCATCCATATAGGGCATTTGAATATCGGATAAAACCAGATGAACAGGTTTCTTGTTTAAAAAAGTAAGCGCTTCCCGTCCATTGGCGGACTCTTCCACCTGGTGACCGAGGTAACTTAGAAATGCTTTAATGCTTTCACGGATTTGCTGATTATCTTCTACCAGTAAAATGATCATTGTGTCTGCTCCCTTTATTTTAATCCCAACGTTATTCTAAACAAAGCGCCGCCGGTTTTTACATTTTCTGCAGTGATTACAGCTCCTATGCTGCCAAGAATATTTTGTACAATCGCCAAACCCAAACCCATACTCTCTTTACCAATTCTTGTTGTAAAAAAAGGATCAAAAATTCTCGTTATATTTTCCTCTGAAATACCGGGTCCATTATCTTCAACTTCAATAATACAAAGGTCATCATCCTTTCTGGTGCTGAGGGTAATAGTTTTATCCTCTTTTTCAAGTGTATCCAAAGCATACATGGCATTAATTGTCAAATTTATCAGCACCTGTTCAATTGGAGTTTCATGCGCAAGAATAAATAAAGAAGGCTCATGTAAACTTAATATCACATTAATACGATGTGATTGCAGTTGCTGACCAATCAGAGATAATATGTTTTTAATAACTCTATTAATATCTATTCGTTCCGGAGGCGGAATATGGTCAATTTGCGCCAGGGAACGCATGTGTTTAATGATGCCGTCAATTTTATCGGCTTCCTGTGAAATAAACTGTAAATTTTGCTCAAGATTCTTTTTCATTAATTCCGGGTCTTCTTCACCCCAATATAAAAGGCTATCGACCTTAATTTTTAACGCTGTAAGTGGTTGATTGATTTCATGAGAAATGCCGGCAGCCAGGGTTCCCAGGGAAGCCAGACGTGAAGCCCGGTCTGCTAATTGCAAGGCTTCTTCTTTCTTTTTTCTTTCCGATAAATCGTGCATAACAGCAAGCAAAAGAATGTTTTGGTCAGTCTCGCCATAAATTGGAATACTATTTATCTCGAGATATTTATTGGCAATTTTTTCTTCTTTTCGTGTAAAAACAACATTTTGTTTTAAAATATTTTTAAACTCTTTATTCAATAATTTTGCAAAAGGTTTTGGTATAGCGTGATTAATATCGATTCCTTTGACTTTATCTTCACTACAACCAATTTCATCCAAAAATGCCTGATTTGCAGCAATGGCAACAAACCGATTCTTTGATTCAGCCCTGGCTAACAGGATCATATCTTTAACATTATTGAAAATTAAAGCCAGCCGCTGTTCACTATGCTGCAAAGCTTGTTCAACTCTTTTGCGCCTGGTTATATCGATATTTATTCCCAATATCCCCAGCATCCGGTCTTCATCTTTGATGGGGGTGATGATAATTTGGTAGGTGCACAAGTTACCGGTTTTGTTATGAAATTCAATCTCTTCGTCCACAACCTGGTTGGCATAAGCCCGTCGGTTGTTCCGTTGCCAAAGTGCAATAACATCATCAGGCAAATTCTCTTCTTCCGGTATTTTCCCGGTCAGGTTACCCCAAATTTTCATGGAAAAACGATTTTGTAAAAAACACCGCCCGTCGTTATCTCTGGCCCACAGTTCAAAGGGGAAATTATCTATCACAGAGCGCAGCAGCACACCTTGTTCGCGCAGCGCTTCTTCAGTTCTTTTATTTTCAGAAATATCGGAATGGGTTCCCACCATTCGCAGGATCTTTCCTGCTTTATCTTTTTCTACTGTTTTAGCTCGTGAACGAATCCAGAGCCATTGATTATCTATGGTTCGCAACCTGAATTCAAAAGAAATATATTCCTGGGGAATATCTTTCAATTGCCGCATTTTTTGTTCAATCACTTGCAGATCGTCCGGGTGCATTAACTTGAACAACGTATCCAGGGTGGGTGCAAAACTATCGGGAAGATAGCCAAGCATTGTAAACCAACGAGGACTAAAATAGGCATTGCCGGTTTGTGGATTAAAATCCCATAATCCATCATTAGCTCCTTCAAGAGCCAAATTTAAGCGTTCCTCGCTTTTTTTCAATGCATCCTGGGCATGGATTTGTTCGGTAATATCGTGCATAAATACCAGGGTTGCCGGCTGCTCATTCCAGGTAATTATTACAGCATTAATATCCATGCACTTGATATTCTTATTTTTTGCAATCAAGCGAATAGAATAACGGGGAGGAATATCGGCTCCTTCCAGGCGGTTCATATAACGCTGCATTACATTTTCTTTGTCCTCAGGATGCAAAAACACACCGATCTTGTGTGCAACCAATTCCGGGCGTGAATAACCCAGTATTTCAGAGGTTTTTAAATTTAAAAATACTATTTTTTCTTGTTGAACAACAAAAATCGCTTCATTAGCATTTTCAAATATTTCGCGGTATCTTTTTTCACTCTCTTTTAATGCATCTTCAAAGGACTTGCGCTCCTGAATATTACGGATAACAGCCAAAGCATGAGATGTGCCATCAATAGCTATTTTTTTAACAGTTATTTCAACCCAAAATTGATCCCCTTGTTTGGTTTTTGCCTGCCAGTTAAAAACCTGGGGTTCCGGCGTTATATTTCTCAACAATTCTATATCAGCATCGTCAAGGTTCAAAATTTGACCTTTGATCAAATTTTTTAGATGAGCGCTTACAATCTCGCTTTGGGTATAGCCAAATAAATCAACAAATGCCTGATTAATATCTAAAACTTTATTATCAAAATTATAAATGATCATGGCATCATTCGTGGCATTGAATATTTCCCGATAGTTTCTTTCACTATTGATTAATTCTTCCTCTCCCTGCTTTCTTAACAAGGCGCCAAAAAAGATCTGGCTTATAATTTTCAAAATGGCTATTTCGGATTCTGACCACGAACGATTCTCCTGGATCGTGGTAAACCCAATCACCCCGACAATCTGTTCTTTATAAATAATTGGAACCTTGACCAAAGATCTGGCGCCCTGCAACTGGATCATTTTTTTCTCAAACCCGGTCTGATCCTGAACATTATCCAGATTTTTAATATTAACTTCCTGATTGTTAAGTATCTTGTCGATACGAAGATGATCAGGATTAACAGGAATATCAAGCATCTCTTCTTTTACACTAACTACTTTATTGTTGCACCAGAGATGAGTCATAGAAAGTAGTGAAAGATCATGATTGAAACGACAAAGGTAACCCGAATCTACACCGACAAATTGACAAATCTCTGCCAATGCCAATTCTATATTATTATCAATTTGATCAAAAGGCAAACTAACAAAACGGGTAGAAATTGACAGGATCAATTCATCTAATCTAGTACGATATTTAATCACTCGTTCCGCATTTTTACGTTCAGTAACATCATGCAATATTACCTGAATATATACTTCATTTGATATGACAATTCGGTTTAAATTTACTTCAACAGTAAACAATGTACCATCGGGTCGCTGATGAGTCCATTCAACTAATTGTGGCTCATCGCTATTCATAGCATTATCAAGAATTTGCTTTGCCAAAAGTTGTGAATTTTGACCGTCAGGTTGTAAAAAAGGTGAATGCTCCCAGGGGCTGGTGGCCAGTAGTTGCTCACGTGTGCAATTAAACAGTTGTAATGCTTTAAAATTACAATCAATATATTGTTCATTGCGCATAATAAAAATAGCGTCTCCGGCAGTTTCAAATAATTTTCGAAAACGATTTTCACTCTCACGTAATGCAGATTCCACCAGTTTTTGATTGGTGATGTCATTTAAAACAATAATAAACCGACCGGATAAAGCCATAACATGAAACTGGACAAGATGTTTCTTTTTGTATTTATCAACAATGGTCAGATAAGTAATAGCAAATTCCTTTTCTTCATTCGCAAGTTTGGCAAGTTCCTTTTTCCACAACTCGTAAGCTTCTTCACGGTATACAGTATCTGGATACGCCAGTTTAAACCATGCGCTGGAATTGCTAAAATCTTGAATAGAATAGCCAAAAACATCAGTAAACTTTTTATTAATAAAAACGATATTTTCTTTGTTATCCATAACAACTGTGGGTATAGGAAAATATTCTATTATTTTTTGGGTTTCCGCTTCTTTTCGCTGTTGCTTTTTTAAACCGGATAAAATCAAAAAATATAAAAGAAAACTGGTCAAGCTGATAAATATCCAGCCCTTTATTGAACGTACAAATATCAAACTTTCCGGTCTGCGGATCATAAATTCTAGCAGGATATCTGCCAATAAAACCCACAAAACCCCGGCGAGTATATAAATCGCGATAATTTCAAGGGGCGAACTGAATTGTATTTTTTTCAAATTTAATCGTTTTAATCTCTTCATATATTCATCCACAAAAAATACCCGGAGCCTCTTTTATTATTAACCGGGCTTTACTTAACTGTTGACAACAAGCCTGGTTTTTATGGCAATGTTCGATGAAATAAAAAAATCCGGGGTTTATATTCCAAATCATGAAAACAGAACAAATTTAGTGCCAGCTTTATTCTTTTACAACAAAATTAAAAATAAAAAAACCAGAAAGGTATGTACCATTAGCCTTTGTGTAAAAAATTGCATAATGCCAGGATGGTAATGATGACAAATACGGGGGGAATTCTAAAACAGAAAAACCGGGGGAATGATGTTAAAGCAGCAGGAATCCATGAAAAAAAGGCGTTATAAAATTTCAGAATACTAATAATATGTAAAGTGGTTGTAATATATAAAAACCATGCCGGATATAAAAATCCGGCATGATCAAATTATTCAATTCCCAGGCGTTCTTTTTTTTGCATAGCGCCCCGTTTCTGTCGGTCCCGTTCCATTTTACTCAGACGAATACTCACCGGGGTAACTTCAACAACTTCATCTTCAGCAATAAATTCAATGGACTGATCGAGAGAGAGCATACGCGGCGGTCTCAGGGTAACGGTTGCCTCGGAGGTGGAACTGCGCATATTGGTCAGTTTCTTTTCTTTGGTGATATTTACATCCAGGTCGGTGCTGCGGTTACGTTCACCAACAATCATACCTTCATATACTTCGGTACCAACTTCAAGAAAAAGTTCACCACGGTCTACCATTGCCAGGCTGGCATAGGTATTCACTCTACCGGCGCGGTCGGCAACCAGCGCGCCACTGGCGCGTTGTGGTATGGGCCCAAACCAGGGTTCATGTCCTTTTAATATGGAATTCATCACTCCGGAACCTTTGGTATCGGTCATAAAATGGCTGCGAAAGCCAACAAGTCCGCGTGAAGGAATATGGAACTCGATGCTTACTCTGCCGCTGCCCTTGTTTGTCAAGTTCGTCATCCGCCCTTTGCGTTTGGATAATTTTTCAGTAACAATGCCGACATATTCTTCCGGTACATCAATAAAAACATGCTCAACAGGCTCGCAGGTAATACCATTGATTTCTTTGGTAATTACCCGTGGTTTCGAGACCATAAACTCGTAACCTTCCCGGCGCATGGTTTCAATTAAAATGGCCATTTGCAGTTCTCCCCTGCCCCGCACTTCAAAAGCATCGGCACGATCCATCAGTTTTAATTCAATGGCCACATTACCCAATGTTTCTTTTTGCAGACGATCACGTAAATGCCGGGAGGTTAAAAATTTGCCTTCCCGCCCGGCCAGGGGACTGGTATTTACATAAAAGATCATCGAAATAGTCGGTTCATCCACATGAATACGAGGTAATGGCTGCGGATCTTCCAGCGCGGCTATGGTATCGCCGATACGAACATTTTCAACGCCGGATATGGCAATTATATCGCCGGCAAATACTTTATCAACCAGCTTTCTCGCCAGATTCTGGAATGTGTACAGGGAAGAAAACTTGATACCCGCGCGAGTTTGCTCTTCGCCGCACAAACTATATTGTTTGTTCATTTCAAGCACCCCGTTTTGCAAACGGCCTATTGCTATTTGCCCAACGTAGGAATCATAATCGAGATTGGTTACCAAAAATTGTGGCGGCAGGCTGTCGTCGGCTTCAGGCCCAGGAATTTGCTGAACGATAGTTTCAAACAGGTTGTAAAGATTGGTAGCGTCATCACCCAACTTTAGATGGGCAACTCCCTGTTTGGCATTTGTATACAAAATGGGGAACTCGATCTGTTCTTCAGTGGAATCAAGATCAATGAACAGATCGTAAACCTCATTAATCACATCCTGAATGCGGGAATCCAAACGATCAATTTTATTGATGACCAGAATGATTGGCAGCTTTTTGGCGAGGGCTTTTTTAACCACAAAACGGGTTTGCGGTAATGGTCCTTCGCTGGCATCCACAAGTAATATTGCGCCATCGACAAGATTTAAACTGCGCTCCACTTCACCGCCAAAGTCGGCGTGACCGGGAGTATCAACAATATTTATTTTAATATTTTTATACCAGATCGCGGTATTTTTAGCCATTATGGTTATACCGCGTTCGCGTTCCAAATCCATAGAATCCATCACCCGTTCTTCCACATGCTGATTTTCTCGATAGATCCCGCTCTGTTTAAGCATACCGTCTACCAAAGTTGTTTTGCCATGATCGACATGGGCAATGATCGCTACATTACGGATATTATCTTTACGCATAAATAATTTATCACTCCAAATAAATCATTCATCCAAATTTCAGGATGAAATAATAATTACCTCACTATACACTATTGCAATGTCACAGAAAACATGCCAGCTTGACTATCGGTAAATTGTAAATCCGGTTCAGGGTAATACAGGATGGCATTCCCGATAAATTGCGTCTATTAACACAATAATTTACAAATTTATTCTGAAAAATCCACGTTTTATTTTTGGTCTAATCCTGGTCGATAAAAGAATGCACCGCTTTAATAAAAGCTGCCAGCTTTTCTTCATCCAGCTTGTCATCAGTACGAACGCCGCTGCACACATCGACGCCAAACGGCCATACCTGGTCAATGGCTTCAGCCACATTTTCGGCATTCAGGCCTCCCGCCAGGTAGACCGGCACGGAAACGGATTCGCAAATTTTGCGGCTGATGCGCCAGTCATGGGTGCGCCCGGTGCCACCGAGTTCCTTCACCGCCAGCGCCGGGTTGCCGGAATCCAGCAGCAGAGCGTCTACATTCGGCGCAATGCGAATGGCTTCTTCCACAGCCTCCTCGCCGGTTACATGGATGACCTGCACAATAGAAATTCCCGGTAACGCCTCCCTCAATTCCGAAAGAGTTCCCTTTTCCATGCGGTCACAAAGTTGCAGAGTATTGGCGCGGCAGCGCCACTGCTGCTCAATGATGGCGCTAACATCCTGCTTGCTGGTTAATAAAAATGAAGCAACGCCAGGGGGAATAATGCGGGTAATCTCTGTGATCTGGTCTTCTGTTATTATTCCCGGCCCGCCCGGCATTGCCGAAACCAGACCCAATGCTGATGCCCCATATTTAATAGCGAGACGCGCTTCTTTTATGGTACTGATACAACATATTTTAATTCGGATATACATAGTTATTTTTAACTCCTGAACATTGAACAATAAATTACAAAAAAAATTCAAAAAAATAAAGAGCCCATTTTCACATAAATTATAACCTTATTTAGATACCCTTGCCCGCTTCTGAGGATAATAAAAAAGGTTCTATATGCTTTTCTGTGGGTAATTATTTCGATAGAACCATTGTTAAAAG
>CAYNSO010000044.1:0-26949 GCA_964399735.1 uncultured Cytophagia bacterium | reverse complement strand
ATGACTAGAATAACAATTGCTTCAATAGTTTTTCTCTGCGTTCTTCACGCCCTCTGCGGTAAAAAAAAACCAGAGTTCGCCAAGCAAGATTAGAGCCTTCTATCAGAACTCTCAAAAAACCAGGATCAAGCAGAGAATCTCACACTTTTATAAAAAATTTTACTTGACTATAACAAACCAGGTCGCATAGGGGAAAAGCGTATCGTTGTTCTAATTCATTTTTGTGAATCATAACTGTAAATGCAAAGAATTCTTTTTAGCCTTTTATATTCATGAAACAATGAGTCAATCGGTAATATTACCCACTGAAAATTATATAGAGCCATAAAGATGAAATGTTTTCAAAGAACAATTTTTTTGTTGACTTTAACATAGTATCTCTGCGGTTTCAATCTTGTATTTTTTCGCAGAGGCCGCCGGGAACGCGGAGAAAAGCATTCAATCAATTGTTATTATGAGGCTTATTGATTAAAGTATATTCTTTATAAATTATAGTTTAAAACTCTTTAAATAAATGGCAGGCAATATTTTTCTTCAGGCAAAAGTATAAAGTAATCAATTCTAATCAATGAAAATTGCTTAAACCAGGCCTTAAAAAACCGCTTTGATTGTATTCATGTTCCCAAAATAGTGTTAGAACTATCCACTAAAACAATTTTGAGCTCTTTTTTCTCTTTAATAAAAAAACTGATTTTTAACAATCTGGCCCCATTTTTTTATTGTATTTTGTCAATAATTTTTTTAGATTTACCCATACAACTATTGTTTTATTTGGAATTTTCTACCATGTGGATAAAAAAATATAACACTCTTTATCATAACTCTCCTGAACGGGTCAAGACCGTCCCGGTAACCGGGTTATATTCTTTTATCAACATCCTGCACATTCTTGCCATTTCTGTTTTGCTATTTCTATCTATTGTAGCGCTACGAATTATCGTGGTAAAAAACTGATTCCTGACCTCTTTATTACTTTATTATTATAAAATATCCCGAGGTCAGTAACTTCGGGACTGGAATTATTTTAACAACTTGAAAGGATATAAAATGAAATCAGATGCCGTAAAAAAAGGACCAGATCGCGCGCCGCATCGCAGTCTGCTTCGGGCTGCCGGAGTTAAAAATGCAGATTTTGATAAACCGTTTATCGGGATTTGTAATTCCTATACCGATCTCGTTCCGGGACACGTGCATCTACAGGAGTTTGGCCGTAAAATTAAAGAAAAGGTGCGCAATGCCGGCGGAACTCCCTTTGAATTCAACACCATAGGAATTTGCGACGGAATTGCAATGGGACACAAAGGTATGAATTACAGCCTGGCATCACGCGAATTGATCGCCGATAGTGTGGAGAGTATGGCAATGGCACATTGTCTTGATGCGCTGGTCTGTATTCCCAATTGTGATAAAATTATTCCCGGCATGCTGATGGCCGCAGCACGGTTAAACATTCCCACCATTTTTATCTCCGGCGGGCCAATGAAAAAAGGCGTCGATTCCAAAGGCAATAATTTGGACCTGATTTCGGTTTTCGAAGCCGTCGGCCAGTATTCCGCGGGCAACATAACCGATGCGGAACTGCTGGACCTTGAAGAACGCGCTTGTCCCGGCTGCGGCAGTTGTTCGGGTATGTTCACCGCCAACAGCATGAACTGCCTGTGCGAAGCTCTGGGCATGTCTCTGCCGGGAAACGGTACAATTTTGGCTATTGACCCGAAAAGAGATCAACTCATCGCCCAAATCGGCGAAAGGATTATGGATCTTTTTAAAAAAGATCTAAAACCGCTGGACATATTAACCCGCGACACATTTATGAACGCCTTCACCCTGGATATGGCTATGGGCGGCTCTACCAACACTATTTTGCATACGTTGGCATTAGCCTCTGAATGCGGCATAATGCTTGATCTTAAAGAACTCAACGATCTGGCCGCACGGGTTCCTTACTTGTGTAAAGTTTCCCCGGCCACCACCGCAGTGCATATCGAAGATGTCGACCGCGCCGGCGGTATTTCCGCTATTCTTGCAGAGCTGACCCGTATTCCCGGCCTGCTGAAACTGGACCGCCCCACTGTTACCGGCAAAACTCTGGGCGAAAATATAAAAACCGCGCAGAGTTTGGATAAAGAAATTATTCGTCCCCTGGAAAATCCGTATTCACAAACCGGCGGACTGGCAATTCTGTTCGGCAATTTGGCGCCGCAGGGCAGCGTCATCAAAACCGGCGCCGTAGCCCCGGAAATGTGGGATCATACCGGCCCCGCGCGGGTATTCGACAGTGAAGAAGACGCCATTAAAGCGATAATGGCAGGACAAATCGTCAAAGGCGATGTCATCGTCATCCGCTATGAAGGCCCCAAAGGTGGACCGGGCATGCGCGAAATGCTCTCCCCCACCTCTGCTGTAATGGGCCGGGGGCTCGGCAGTTCCGTTGCCCTCATCACCGATGGCCGCTTCTCCGGCGGTACCCGCGGCGCCTGCATTGGCCATGTCAGTCCCGAAGCCGCAGCCAAAGGCCCCATTGCCGCGCTGCGCAACGGCGATATGATCCATATCGACATCAAGAACCGGCTGCTGGAAGTGAAACTTGACGACAAGGAAATAACAACTCGCCTGGCGGCATTACCGGAATTTTCACCACGATTTAAAACCGGCTGGCTGGCGCGTTATGCGCGGTTTGTTACTTCGGCCAATTCCGGCGCGGTATTAAAAGTATAACAATTGTTAAGCAAGAGTGATATACTCTTTTCTCATGGCCGAAGCAGCATAATGAATAATGCAAACAGTGTCTTTGGTTTATTAAATTTAAAAGTTGATTCTTTTATAAGGAAATAGAAAATGTCTGAATCTGCTAAAACATTATTTGAAAAAGTATGGAATGACCATGTGGTTGTTACTGAACCGGGCGCGCCCTCGGTGTTATATATCGACCTGCACCTGGTGCATGAAGTCACCTCGCCGCAGGCATTTCAGGGGCTGCGCGAGCGCGGCATCAAAGTCCGCCGCCCCGGACAAACAGTGGGCACAATGGATCACTCGATCCCGACTACCGATCCGTCCATTCCCATCAGCGATCCCCAGGCCGCGGCGCAGATTGCGCAAATGACTGCCAACTGCAAACAGTTTGGCATACCATTGCACGATATGCACAGCCCCACGCGCGGTATTGTTCATGTTATCGGTCCGGAACTGGGACTCACCCAGCCGGGCATGACCATTGTCTGCGGCGACAGCCACACGGCCACGCATGGCGCTTTTGGAGCGCTGGCGTTCGGCATCGGCACCAGCGAGGTGGAGCATGTGCTGGCCACCCAAACCCTGCTGCAAAGCAAACCGAAAACCATGAATGTTAAAGTAGAGGGAACGCTGCGTCAGGGCGTTACCGGCAAAGACATTATCCTGGCTCTTATTGCCAAAATCGGCGCCGGCGGCGGCACGGGACATGTAATCGAATACACCGGCAGCGCTATACGCGCGCTGGATATGGAAGCGCGCATGACCGTCTGTAATATGAGCATCGAAGGCGGCGCCCGCGCCGGATTGATCGCCCCGGATGATACTACCTTTGCATACCTGGCCGGTCGACGCTATGCCCCGCAAGGCGCGGCCTGGGATGCGGCGCTGGCAAAATGGAAAACACTGCCCTCCGATCCCGGCGCTAAATATGATACGGTTGTGGAACTGGACGCCAATTTACTCGCTCCCATGATTACCTTTGGCACCACCCCCGCTATGGGCATGCCGGTGGATGGCATTATCCCTGATCCCACTCAAATTACGGACGTAAACCGGCGCCACGCCCTGGAAAAATCGCTGGCCTATATGGGCCTCGCTCCCGCCCGGCCGTTGCTGGGACAAAAACTGGATGTGGTATTCATCGGCAGCTGCACCAATGGCCGCATCAGCGACCTGCGCGCCGCGGCGGCAATCCTTAAAGGCCGAAAAGTAGCTGCTACAACAAGGGTTATGGTCGTGCCCGGTTCGCAGCAGGTGAAAAACCAGGCCGAGGCCGAAGGGCTGGATGCCATATTCAAAGCCGCCGGCGCGGAATGGCGCGAAGCCGGGTGCAGCATGTGTATTGCCATGAACGGCGACCAGTTGCAGCCGGGGCAATACGCGGTCAGCACCAGCAACCGTAACTTTGAAGGCCGCCAGGGCAAAGGCGGACGCACGTTTTTAGCCAGTCCCCTCACCGCTGCCGCTTCAGCTATTGCCGGCGCTGTGGCCGATGTGCGTAAATTATTCTGAACCGATAACCATGAAACGAGGAATATATGGAAGCATTTAAAAAATTAACCGGCCGGTTTGTCGTTATACCGGTGAATGACATAGATACCGATCAGATCATGCCCGCCCGATTTTTAAAGGTTACGGACAAGGCCGGTCTGGGAAAAAATGTGTTTTGCGACTGGCGTTATAACGAGGACGGTTCGCCGAAACCGGACTTTATTCTGAACAAACCGGAAGCGCAGGGTGTAAAAATCCTGGTCGCCGGTGATAATTTTGGCTGCGGCTCCAGTCGTGAACATGCGCCGTGGGGATTAACAGGATTCGGCTTTAAAGTGGTCATCAGCGCCGGCTTTGCGGATATTTTCCGCAACAACTCGATGAAAAACGGCCTGCTGCCCTTGATTGTGGACGCTAAAACTCAACAAAAACTTTTCGACCTGGCGGTAAAAAATCCGCAAGCGGAATTGACCATCGACCTGGCTGCGCAAACCCTGTCACTGCCTGATGGCGCGCAAGTGTCGTTCCCCATCGACGCCTTTAACAAAACCTGCCTGCTGGAAGGCATCGACCAGCTTGGTTATTTGCAAAAATTTGCCCCGGCCGTGCAGGACTATGAAAAATCCCATCCGGCGCGGGTCAATACGCTGGGGTAATATGATAATGGTCGTCCGGGGTTTCACAACCCCGGACGGGCAATACTGGCGGGTTTCCAACCCGCGAAAACTTAAGCTCACCCTGGGAATCACATGCTGTCTAAAGATCTCATTTTTCTACGGGGCTATATAAAAAGGCAAATAAAAATTGCACGTACAATCTGTTTGATTTGCAACACCATCGGGTATGTCATTCCGAGGAGCGAAGCGACGAGGAATCTTGCTTTGTTTACTCGCTTTGGAAAACCCAGTTTGTATGAGAACTAGCAGTTCTTCCGGGGGTGTATCAAAAGGGATTGATCGTTGATTTGCAACACCATCCGGTATGTCATTCCGAGGAGCGAAGCGACGAGGAATTTTGCTTTGTTTACTCGCTTTGGAAATCCCAGTTTGTATGAGAACTAGCAGTTCTTCCGGGGCTGTATCAAAAGCCTATATTGTTGTGGTTTTCCAGGAAATGATTGCCGGGGAAAGTGTAGCACACCTTACCGCAAATTCCATAAAAACAAAGCAATATTCCAATGTATAGATTGAAAGTTTATAGCGAAAAAATTTCGCAGGTGTACTACACTTTCCCTTTCTATACCTTTTAATACAGCGCCGGAAATTGGGTTCCAAGCTGGGCTTGGAGAGAAACGGGAATGTGCTTTAAACTTTTTATTTTTAATTGATTAAGAAGCGCAACTTCACTCAATAGTTCCCTCTAAAGTCCAACTTGGGAGGGAGAATTGCTAGTTCTCGGACAGCCTGATCCGTTCCAGGACGCATAATAAAACAGGACATATTGTCCGGCTTTTTTGGGGGACAGGCTACGAAATTCCTCCCCCCGCGCCGGTTTTCATCCGTGTTTAATCCGTGTCAATCCGTGGCTAATATCTTTTCCCTGTTAATAAATTTTACTAACAATAAGGCAAATGAATAACAAACCTATTTCAACAATAGCATCTTGTTGCTTATTATCTGTCCATTGTCCAGTTGCAAATTGTAAATATAAATACCCGATGTCATCGGGTTGCCGTACTCATCGCAACCGTCCCATAATAAAGTTTTCGTTCCGGGCTCGGCATACTCTTCCACAAACCTTTTCACTTCCTGGCCGAGGCTATTGTATATTGTCAACACAATACCGGACTTGACCGGCAGCGTAAACTCGATGCTGGTCGCCATGTTGAAGGGATTGGGGTAATTGCCAAGTATAACCATACATGCGGGTATATGGGGCTGTTCTTCCTTGACGGCAAGAGTTGAGGTCGTATCGCCATACATAACGCCATCGATCACTGCGCCGGTTAAAGTTTTTGAATAATAATTGTCATTAACATGCTCGGAATTAAGACAAAGGACGCCAATTTTATCTATTATCGTATATGTATTATCATTCGGATATAATCGATATTCATAAGCCAAAATTTTGATATATTGATACTGCTGACCGGCAAATGTGGTATAACCTTTGTCCTTGACCCAAATTTGTATTGGAGAATATGATGCTTCAAATTTGTTATAATCCCCGGTATTCCACTCAAAATTGTAAAATGGATATTTAACAAACATTTTATTCCAGGTATAAGCTGTTTCAACTGAATTCGAATCTGCTTTTTCATAAAAATAAGAAACAGAATTGACAGGGGAAAATGCGCCGTTTTCCGGATTATATGCTCTAGTCATTCGGGATTCAATTTTTTTAAAAGTCATACTATCAATTAACGTATCTCCAACTACTGTTTCAATAATATCGAAACATTCGCCCCCTGTTCCCTTTATAGACCATATCACATTATAATACCACTTGTTGCCAAGGCTTAAATCCTTAATCGGTTCACTTGCGGCAAATAATGCCGCCGGGAGAATCATCACAAATACAACAAAAATAATGGTAATTTTCTTCATAGCATTGTCCCTTTCAGTTAAAATGATTGGTGAACTGCTTTCTTATTTTACTACTGTTATACAAACTTGTATCATAAATCCCGATTTACAATTAATTAATAGAACAAAGATCATGTATTTCATTAATAATTATACACTTAATTGCGTAGAAAGAAAAATACCTAACCATTACACTCTGCAAATAATTCGCAAGTGCGCAAAATTTGCATACCTGATCAAATAAAGAATTTTCCCAATATTTCAGAAATGAACACAAATAGAAAAATCAGAGCTATAAAAAGACCTGTCTTTTATTAAAGAGAGAAACAAAGCTGGTCATCAGCAAATTCCACCTTTTTGCGTCCAATATTGTGATGCCCTGCCAAAAATCGTCCCTGCACGCCGGTTTTCATCCGTGTTTAATCCGTGGCTAATTCCGCAGCTCGGCATGGGTCGAAGATCCGCCACAGGCGGAGATGTTCCCCATGCCGCACATTACAGCCGGACATGCTGTCCGGCGATAATCCAAGATGTAACTATCTGAACACAATTGCACCAATAAAAAATAAACATCTGAATCTTTTTCAATATGGTAATGCTTCATGTTCTTTCAGAACTTTTCATTTGCTTGGTTTTCGGGGTAGATACCCCGCTTATTCTACGCCCTGAGGAACATCCTCAGGGCGAGCCGCTCTTTTTTATAGACTTGCTCTATTCTGGGATTCCAAGCTTACCCGAAACATCCACAGCTCGGCATGGGTCAAAGATATGCCATATACGGAAATCCGTCCCAAAACGCATAATAGACAGGACAGATTGTCCTGCAGAATGAACAACAAACCGGATTATGAAACATGATTCGATTAAAAATAGTTAATGCAATATGTTGTATTTTCAATAAAAAACCGGGCAAACAGCTGATGTAAAAGCTCTTTATCCGGTTCGCAGGCTACACAACCCGGCGCAGACAGACCGGTTTTTTTAATGCAAACAATATACAAACATTCAACAAGTGTTTTTATAGATTTACCATTATATGCAAATCCAGATAAAAAATTACCGTTATCTTTAATCATTACGCCATTCATTTTTTTTCACTATACATCATTCTCAATTTACCATCCCGTTTGCATTTAAAAAATTTTTCTCGTAGATTAAAAAACCCCAAAAAATTATACAATATTTTTCACCTCGTTACGTCATTATAAATGAAATGACAAAAGAACACTCTAACAGAATAAAAGAACTGTTTATCACAGAACACCGGCGGCTCTCGGCATTTATCCGGTCGAGGATCAATTCGATTGATGATGCCGAAGATTTGCTGCAGGACGTCTATTTGCAACTGCTTGGTAATGTTAACATTTTGGATTCAATTGATAATATTACCGGCTGGCTGTATACCGTGGTTCAACATAAAATTATTGACTGGTATCGCCGCAAACGCCTGCAAACCATATCCCTCGACGCCGGCAACGACGCCGATCTGAGTCTGCGGGATTTGCTAACAGAAGAATTATCCGATACTGCCATGCAGGTCGATCAGGAACTGCTTGTTGAACATCTGATGCAGGGCATTGAGCAACTACCGGAAAAGCAAAAATTCGTTTTTATTGAGCAAGTCCTCAATGATAAAACATTCCGCCAAATGGAGGAAGAAACAGGCGAGCCGATAAACACTCTTATTGCCCGGAAACGGTATGCAATAGCTTTTCTTCGTAAACAAATTAAAAAATTTCCCGGATATTAACCAAGAGGTAAAACATGAAAAATATTATTAATCACAAACCCCGGAATGTTTTAGCAATAATTGGAATGGTTATCGGCGGGTTTGTTTTTGCTATGGTCATGGCGCTGCTGTTTGGTATTTTGGTAAAATGGTTGTGGAACTGGCTGATGCCGCCAATTTTTGGTTTAACAACCATCACCTTCTGGCAGGCATGGGGGCTGGTGGTGTTGTCACATATTCTGTTCAAATCATTTCCACACCATAAACCCTATTCGCACAATAGTCATTTAAAGAAAAAGATCATTACACATATCCCCCCGGAATTTAAGCCGGAAACCTCTGAAGCAGAAAAGGTCGGCCAAAGTTAAAACCAGATATTTTTTTGCTTTTTAATTACCCGTTTGCACCGGGTTTTATAGCCCGGTGCGGGTAATGGAACCGGAATCCCCTGAAAAACCGCGTCTCCTTTTCTAATAACTGCTAAACCAAAGATATTGTCAGGGCAACGCTGGGCGCTTTATCAAAACCTGGTTTGCGGCGTACCCCTGAAAACTAAATTTTTGAAACGAGAGACTTTACCCAGGCCGCAAGGAACCACAAAGATATTTTCTGCTATACATATTATTACCGAATATATTGACCTTTCGGGTGACAAAAATAAATTGGTTCTATGTTGTTTATAGTGGGTAATTCTTTTATTATTTTTTAGAACATGAATACAATCAAACAGTTTTAAAAGACTTGGTCAATGCTAATCTCTGTTGACGCGGATTCATTGCATTTGAACATTTGCCAAAGAAAAATTGGGCTATCATCCATACAAACCAGTTGTAAATCATCAATTTATCAAAAACAAATAACTATCAATAAGAGCTATAATAACAATTGCTTAAATGTTTTTTCTCTGCGTTCTTTGCGACCTCTGCGATAAAATATAAAAATGAAACTGCAGAGCTCCGAGCACACAGAGGGGAAAAGAGTATTTTGTTCTATGTCTTTTTTGTTTATAATGTCTGTAAATGCAATTCGAGTTCTTTTTAACCTTTCATACTTGAACAAGCGGGCAAACGGTAAAATTATCCATTAAAAACCACATAGAACGAATAAATTTTTCCTTGCGATCCAAAGTTGTAATAAAAATAAAAAGCCTTGCTTTTTTTTGAAACATATTGTAAATTAGAACGTAAAACGATTCTAGTCGAAAAGAACAGTAACAATAATAAAGAATGCAAGATGGAAGAAATTAAAGAAAAAGATGAACAGGTACGGACAGCCATCCTCCAGGCAGCCGAACGGGTCTTTCAAAAATGGGGTTTAAATAAAACCACTATGGAAGATATTGCCCGTGAAGCCGGTAAAGGCAAGAGCACATTATATTACTATTACAAAAGCAAGGATGAAATTTTTGATGCAACGATCAAAATCAAACTGAATCAAGTTTTATCCCGTGCACAGGAAATTGCCAATCAAATGCCTGCTGCCAAAGAAAAATTAAAAAAGTATATCGTTACCTGTCTTTATGAGATGAAAAACTATGCGCTGCTTTTTAACGTTGTTCGCGGCGAAATCAGAATGAGCCAGGAATATCTTGAAAAAATAAGAGATACGATCCAGGAAAGAGAAGAAGCATTTGTTAGAAAAGTCTTGAATGATGGCTTTTTAAGCAAAGAATTTCATTTTATTGATGAGGAGGAACTGGAAACCGCGGTAAAAGCTACAGTTGGAATTATCCATGCGTTGGAACTATACCTGATGCTGGAAAATGATGATCCCAAACAAATAGATATTGCTGTAAAATTAATTACCAATGGAATTTAAATTTTTTTATAGCCAATTCGACTAAAAAACTAATTTGGTCTAAAAATACAAGGAGCAACAATGAACAAGTTTTATGCAATTTCAAGCAGCCTGATGGCAGCGCTGGTTATAATAACAGGGTGCAACAAAGCAACTGAAACTTTAATCTCTGAACCGGCGCCAGTATTGGTACAGCAGGCTGTTCCTGTACAAGCGCTTGAATATTCAGCCTATAGCGGCACAATCGAAGAGTCGGAAACGATTCCTCTCAGTTTTGCTTCGGTGGGTACAGTTGCCGAGGTGCTGGTCGCTGAAGGGCAGGCAGTTAAAAAGGGTCAGCTTCTCGCCCGTATGGATACCACTACATTTAAAAGCGCTTATGAAATGTCGTATGCTCTTGAGCAGCAAGCAAAAGATGCGTACAACCGGTTAACGCCGATGTATAAAAACGGTAACCTGGCGGAAGTCAAGTATGTTGAAGTAGAAACCGGTTTAATGCAAGCCCGGGCAGCAGCGGCTATTGCCCGCAAAACCCTGCAAGATTGTAATTTATATGCCACCACCGACGCGGTTGTCGGTAAACGCTCTATTAATCCGGGCATGATCGCCATGCCGAATGTAACTTCCATTACCCTTGTTAAAATCTCGCATGTATTTGCCAAAGTCGCTGTCCCGGAAGGTGAAATTTCGTCTGTAAAAACAGGCGACAAGGCAATTATCACCATCGGCGCCCTGGGAAATCGCGAGTTTACCGGAACAGTTCAGGAAATCGGGGTTATAGCAGACCCGCTGGCGCATACATATAAAATAAAAATCAATATTGTCAACAATAATTGGGAAATAAAACCCGGCATGATCTGCAAAGTATCGCTGGAAAGCAAAAGAGTTCATCAGGGTTTGCAGGTTCCAACTCATGCAGTACTGGTCGATGAAACCGGCAACAACTTTGTTTATACAGTGGATGCCGTTACGGCAAAAGCAGCCAGAAAACCGGTAAAAACCGGCGTCCTGCTTAACAGCGGCATAGAAATTACTGCCGGGCTTGAAGCGAATGAACTGGTTGTTACTTCGGGTCAGCATAAACTGGTTGACAACGCACCGGTAAAAATAATCAATAACTAGCGCCTGGAGAAATAAATACCATGAAAAAGCAATCTACATTACTGGAAACACTGCTTCGCTATAAACAGGTGCTGTTTATTATCACCGGTTTATTAATTCTGGCCGGGATTCTTGCCCTGGTGCAAATGCCGCGTGATGAATTCCCCACCTTTGAAATTCGGCAGGGCATTATTGTCGGCATATACCCCGGCGCTTCATCCCTTCAGGTCGAAGAACAACTAACAACCAAAGTTGAACAATACCTGTTCCAATACAATTCTGTTGACCGCAGCAAAACCCGCTCGATCTCCAAAGAGAACGTTATGGTGATCTATGTGGAAGTAACGGAAAAAGAAAAAGACCCGAATGCCTTTTGGGCAAAATTACAACATGGCCTGAATGACCTGAAAAAGCAGTTACCCTCCGGGGTGTTGTCTTTGACGGCAGACAATGATTTTGGCAATACCTCGGCGCTGCTGCTGGCAGTCCAGTCCGAAACCAGAACCTACAAGGAAATGGAAGAGTATATTAAAAAATTTGAAGCCCAGGTAAGAAAGATTCCCTCGGTTTCCAAAGTCAAACGCTATGGTCTGTTACAAGAACAAGTCAATGTTTACATTGATGACGCCAAACTGACGCATTATGGCATTAAACCCCTGGTGGTTATGGCAGCGCTTAAACCGCAAAGCGCAGTGGGTTATGCCGGTGAAATAGATGACGGCAACCGGGTGTATCCCATACACATCCCGCTTAGCTATCAAACCGAAGAGGATGTAGCCAACCAGATCGTCTTTTCCGACCCGCTGGGTAATATTATTCGCGTTAAAGATGTTGCCCGGATAGTCCGGGAATATGAAGAACCAGAGTCTTTTGTGCGCGTCAACGGCAAAAAATGTCTCATCGTCTCGCTGGAAATGCAAACCGGCAACAATATAGTACACTTTGGCAAAGACGTCAGTAAAGTGATTGACGCCTTTGCCCAAACCCTGCCTGCAGATGTAAAAATTGAAACTATTTCCAATATACCGGATGCAGTTTCCAAAGCAATTGCCAATTTTATGAAAGAATTTGCCATTGCAATAATTGCCGTTATCCTGGTCACGGTAATTCTCTTGCCCCGGCGGGTGGCCCTGGTTGCCGCCTCTGCAATTCCAATCTCCATTCTTATTACACTTGCCTTTATGTGGGTAACCGGTTGGGATCTGCAAACCGTTTCATTAGCAGCTCTGATCCTGGTACTTGGCATGGTGGTGGATAATGCCATTGTGATCATTGATAATTATGTCGAGAAACTGGATAAGGGTATTTCCCCGCATGATGCCGCATCGCAAAGTGTATCGGATCTGTTTGGTTCAGTGCTTTCCGCTACTCTTATCCTGATTGCCTGTTTTTGGCCGATTATCTTTTTTATGAAGGGAACTGCCGGTGATTTTGTCCGCTCATTGCCGTATGTTACCAGTTTTGCTTTGTTTACTTCGCTTTTCACCTCTGCCGTGCTGGTGCCTTTATTGAGTTATATGTTTATTAAAACCGGTATCATAAATGATGAGCATAAAAGCAAAAAAGCCATCTTTTTGGATAATGTACAAAAATATTATAACAATTTATTGGATAAAACATTCAAACACAAACCGACTGTAGTACTTTTGGGATTAGTCTCTTTTATTATCGGTCTGGTTATCCTTGGAATATCTCCGCAGCAATCCTTTCCCAAAATTGAGCGCAACCAGTTTGCCGTTGAGGTCCATTTGCCATTGGGAAGTTCATTACAGCAAACCGATGCAGTGATGAAAGACCTGGAAGAACTGTTACAAAAAGACCCGCGGGTAAAAACAGTAGCCTCTTTTATAGGAACCAGTTCCCCGCGCTTTCATACTATATATGCGCCCAATTTTCCGGCAAAAAGTTACGGACAATTGGTGGTATTGACAAAATCGAATAAAGCGACCATTGAAATACTCGATGAATACAGCGTTAAATACGCCAACCGCTATCCAAATGCCAATGTGAAATGGAAACAACTGGAATTTGCCGTATCCCCATCCCCCATTGAAATACGCCTGGCCGGCGATGACCTGCAAACGCTCAAACAAACAGCAAACCAGGTTATGGATGTTGCCCGTCGGGAGAATGGGGTTACCTGGGTGCGTACCGATTTCAAGCAACCACAGCAAACAGTTGACCTGGAAATTAAAAAAGACCAGGCCAGCCGGTTGGGCTATTCCAATACTTTGCTTGGTTATTCACTGATGATCGGCAGCAAAGGCTTTCCGGTTGCCACAATCTGGGAAGGGGATTATCCGGTTGATGTGCAGTTAAAAGTAGATAAAAAAATCAAAACAAGCATTGACGATATAAAAAATCAATATGTAACCTCTCCCTACCTCGTCGCTTCCGTTCCCGTCCGCCAGATTGCCGATCTAAAACCGGGCTGGACCGAGGGTGAAATCATTCATCGCAACGGGATACGCACTATTACGGTGCAGGCAGATGTCAGAAGAGATGCGATTCCTTCAACTGTTTTTCAAAAACTGCGCCCAAAGATCGAGTCTCTGCAACTTCCCGCGGGCGTTAACCTGTATTACGGCGGAGATTATCAGGATACTGTAGAATATATTACTCCTTTTTACTATTCCATGTTAATCAGTATTGTCATTATCTTTATCATTTTAATGTTTCAGTTTAAAAGTATTAAAACTACACTGCTGATCATGTTGACCATGCCGTTATGTATTTTTGGCGCATCATTGGGTATTTTTATCACCGGCTACCCCTTTGGTGTAACGGCGTTTATTGGCCTGATCGGTTTAATGGGTATTGTCGTAAGAAACGGCATTATCTATATTTCCTATGCTGAAGAACTCCGCCATGAACACGGACATTCACTGGAAGAAGCCGCTATCTCTGCGGCGCAGCGCAGAATGCGCCCAATCTTTCTTACCGCGGCGGCGGCAGCTGTCGGCGTTATTCCCATGATTGCCAGCGGTTCGTTATTATGGGGCCCCTTGGGCGCAGTAATCTGTTTCGGGTTGATTTTTGCGTTAATCTTGTCTTTACTGCTAATGCCGGTGCTTTACTATATATTTCACCGGAAAGATTTTAATAAAATTGAAGCGAGTGAACTGGTATGAAAAAAACAATTATTCCTTTAATCGTGGTTGTACTGTTGATCATCAACCAGAGTTATGCTCAAAAAGCGCTAACCCTGGAAGAAAGCAAACAACTGGCGTTACAAAATAATATAGCCATGCAAAACAGCCGTCTTGAAATAAAAGCGGCACGGCAAACAAGAAAAGCTGCTTTAACGAAATATTTTCCATCCATCAGCGCCGGGGGCGCCATGTTTGAAGCGCAAGACAATATGATGAAAATGACAACCAGCGGCGGCAACCTGCCGGTTTATGACGGCAATCCCGTTAACCTGCTGCACCCCACCCAATTTGCCTATATGCCCGGTTCAACAATGGGCATGTTCAAATCCGGAACTGTGGGTATGGTAAATATCATACAGCCCCTGTTTGCTGGCGGCAGGATCATAAATGGCAACAAACTCGCCTCGCTGGGCGTGCATGTTAGTGAATATAAAGAAAAAATGACTCTTGACGAGGTCTTGCAAAAAACGGAACAACAGTACTGGCTGCTGGTATCGCTTGAAGAAAAAACCCAAACGATTCAAAAATATGAAACATTACTGCAGAGTTTGCGTAATCAGGTTCAGGATGCCTGGAAATCCGGGCTTGTTATGAAAAACGATGTGTTGAAAGTGTCATTGAAACAGAGCGAAATTCTGCTCAACAAATCGAAACTGGAAAACGGCAAAAAGCTGGCTATGATGGCTTTTTGTCAGCATATCGGTATTGCTTATGATTCAACCCTGGTGTTACAAGATTCTCTGGTAATCGATGATGCTCCACAAACATGGTATATTGATGCAAATGTAGCAGTACAAAACAGGACTGAGTATAAATTGCTGCAAGCCTCGGTCAAAGCTGAAACATTGCAGAAACGTATGAAACTGGGCGAATACCTTCCCCAGGTTGGTGTTGGTGTGGTTGGTATGTACTTCAAGTTTGATGAAGGTAAAGACAGAACTACCGGTATGGCTTTTGGTACAGCTGTCATTCCAATCTCCGGTTGGTGGGAAGCATCGCATACCGTTAAGGAACATAGATTGAAAGAACAAATTGCCAAAAACAATTTGCAGGATAACACCGGGTTACTGTTGTTGCATATCCAAAAAACCTGGCAAGACCTGACTGACGCATACAAACAGGTATTACTAAGCGAAGAAGCTAAAATTCAGGCGGATGAAAATCTCCAGCTTAACCAGGACAGCTATGATAATGGTTTGTGCAGCATTGCCGACTTGTTGGAGGCTCAGGCCATGCAGCAACAGGTTATGGATCAGTTGACCGATGCCAAAACCGGCTATTTAATGAAAAAGACTGCATACCTTTTGGCAACGGGAAGGTAATTCATTTTTAAACAGATATTTCCATTAAAGAGGGAGCTATGGAAAATAAAGTTATAAAATTTATATTTTCTGGGTTGTTTACAATAATTATATCTGGCGTTATATTCCCGGCTTTTGCCGGGAATGGCGCCAGGCACCCCATGGAAGGCGCCGTATTTGCAAAATACCTCGCCCCGGATCAAAACAACGATGCAAGCGCAAAATTTAAACGCTATGGCGCCGCTTTCCTGCTCGGCGCTTATTCTCATTTACTTTCGGATCAGTATGGCAATTTTGAACCGCGCATGAATAGCAAAGAAATGATCTGGTTCAGCGCCGAGGGGGTTGCCGGCGCGCTTTTATTAGCGCCACAATGGAAAAAAGATCCGGCATTGCTGTTTGGTTCCCTGGGCGCCATGTTCCCGGATCTGGAGCATTCCGTAAAACCTTTTGGAAAACGTGTTTTTCCCACTCACAGTGGTGTGCTTACTCATGGTGAACTGGTAAATTTTTGGCATGGCGTTATCCAAAACCTGCTTATCAATGGCGTCTCTTATTATTCATTAAAGCACGACCTTCCACGCCGCAGCGATGGGTCTCCCATGATCAGGATGGGGTGGTCTCTTAATCGCTGGTATATCCCGGGAGTTGCAGGAGACAAACCGCTTAATTTTCCAGGTTATAAAAACAACTCGCTGATGCGCAATATTAGTCTGGCTGTTGACTTGCACGACAAGGTGTCGTTGGAAACCAAATGGGGAACCTGGATGAAGGATGCAAGCATTAAAACTGATCACCACACTCAGACGAAAATTGTTATCCAGACCCATTTACTAGGCGTTTCTTTTCACCCGTGGTACAGTAGATACCTGGTCCCATATATCACCGCCGGCGCAGGCGTTTATATTGCCACTCAAAGCGAACCGGTTAACCGGGATGGAATTGCTTTTGCACACTATCAGGATAGTAATTATGGTTTCCACTATGGAGCCGGAATAAAAATTCCTGTCTCAAGGGGTAACAGTATTATCGTTAATCATCTCTATCACGACATTATCTTTACCAAAAAAATTGACGGGGTTCGGGAATATTCAGGTTGGGCTGGTGGTCTAACTCTTGAACACAGCTTATAAACCAGTTTAACTGCTAACAAAATGCTTCTGTACGGGTCAGAATGATTCATGACCTGAAAGGATATCCGGGCTGGACGGAACTATGCGTCCAGCCATATATTCCTATAAATGGATTCAGTTTTTTACAGGAATACATATCACAGGAATTGCAGAGTGGTTAATTGCCAGGCGTCAATGCAGCAAATTGAACAGCTTTAAGCAATTAATAAAAAACTTGTCTGGAGCAGCAATGACTTTCAGACCACCATTTACTATTTCTTACAGGACAGGTATAAAAGTGAAAAAAAAAGCGCTTCTGTGCGTTATGGGGTGTCTTGTTATCGTGACGCTCTTTTCAGCATGCAATAAAGGTTCTGATCTGCTGAAATCGGACACGGACAATAATACTGATGATACCACTAATGAAAACAACAGAAATAGTTTCAAGAATACTGTTCAAGAGGCAATGGCCGTTAACAAGGATGACCATGATAAAGCCAAAGATTATGTGTGGGACAGCGCTGCCGCTACGCAGATCATTTTCAATGGTTCCACAATTACCAGTAATGGCGCCGGCGCAACAGTAAGCGGCAGCAATGTAACAATTACTGCGGGCGGAACATATATCCTCAGCGGCTCTCTTGATAATGGTCAGATCATTGTAAACTCGACCGAGGAAGAAACCATCAAGCTGGTGTTGAACGGCCTGGATATTTACAACCCCGCAAATGCGCCGCTTTATGTCAAAAACGCCAAAAAAACGATCCTCATCCTTGCAGATAATTCCAAAAATATGATCAGGGACGGTTCCTCATATATCCTGGAAGACCCAGCAGTTGATGAACCCAATGCCGCGGTTTACAGTAAATCCGATCTTTCCATTTATGGCAATGGTTCGCTCACAGTGTATGGTAATTACAACGACGGAATTGCCAGTGTAGACGGGGTTGTTATTAAATCCGGCGCTATTATGGTGCGCGCCAAAGATGATGGTATTCGGGGCAAAGATTACCTGGTTATTAAAGATGGGCAAATGGATATTAATTCAGGCGGCGACGGGTTGAAATCCGATAATGCCGATGATACAAGCCGCGGTTATGTGCTGGTGGAAAACGGCACGATTGCCGTTATAGCCGGCAAAGACGCCATTACCGCCCAAACCGACGCCCTGATCGCCGACGGCGTTATGATATTGACGTCCGGCGGCGGCAGTTCCAAAACCGTGAGCGGCGATGTTTCCGCCAAAGGGATCAAAGCCCCGGTCAATTCAATTATCGACAACGGTAATATTACTTTTAATTGCGCCGACGATGCCATTCACTCCAACGGTAACCTGACAATCAACGGGGGTGAATTAGTAATCAGCACAGGCGATGACGCCATACATGCAGATTCTGCGCTGACCATCAATAATGGCGAGATTACTATTAATAAATGTTATGAAGGAATTGAAAGCGCCTGTATTACGATTAATGGCGGCAATATCCGTCTCACCAGCAGCGATGACGGCGTTAATGCCGCCGACGGCTCCGGTGGCGGTGATCCGGGCGGTGGAATGCCGGGCGGAGGAAATCCCGGCGGCGGTGGAATGCCGGCTGCCGGCAACTATTATCTGTATATAAACGGCGGTTACCTTGCTGTTAATGCCGCCGGCGATGGTTTTGATATCAACGGTTCTGTTGTAATGACCGGCGGCGCTGTCATTATCCATGGCCCAACCGGGAACATGAACGGCGCCCTGGACTGGGATAGAGCATTTAAAATGACCGGCGGATTCCTGGCGGCGGCCGGTAGTGCGGGCATGGCGCAGGCGCCGGGTTCCACCTCGACTCAATATGCAGTTCTAATTAATTTCAACAAATCGCTGGACAGCGGTACCATGTTTCACATTCAGGCTGGTGATGGTTCCGAGATACTTTCTTTTACGCCGTCGAAAAAATACCAGTCCGTTGCCTTTTCTTGTAATAAACTGGTAAAAGGGGGTACGTATGATGTATATTATGGCGGAACGTGCTCCGGAACCGCTGTGGACGGTTTGTATTCAGGCGGGGTGTACACGGCAGGAACCAAACTGACCAGTTTTACTATTTCCAGCATAATAACCAAAATAACTGTCAGATAGCCAATAGCCAGCCAGAGTTGTAAAAGGCTGTTCGCTTACCCGTATAACTTCGCTTTCAGCTTTGGTTGAGGGTGGTAATAGAATCAAGTTGTATCAAAAATTCAAATTTACAAAAAGTCATAATATCCGTTACAGTATCCGAAACTAACTTTTCATTTCGAGCAAAGCGGGAAATCTTTTTTATATTTTGTTATATAGAAAAGATTCATCGCCGCTTCGCGCCTCGGAATGACATTATTGGTGTTTTTTACTCAAACTTTTTAATCACTTCCTCATGGCATCCAGGTGATGATGGCCTGATCGCGGGGCTGCCGCTCCATCCAGCGCCGGAAATCATCATAATTGCGCGCCCCGCCTTGCAGCACGGCCTGGTAAACCTGAATGCCCATCACCTTTTCCCCGGCGGGGATGGAGTATTTGATCCGCAAAATAGCGTCCCGGGTTGCCGGGGTCAATACCGCGCTAATCCGTTCCGCTACTTTTTCAAAATACCCGGCCCATGGTGATTCCGCTAAAATATGGATCATATCGATATGCCAGGATTCGCCCAGAGCATCCTCATAATAGGCATGCCATTCGATACAATTATCCTCCGCGTCCAGCAGGTTTGCATATTCTATCTTTTTAATGCGTTTATTTTCCGCCAGCCGGGCAATTGCTTTAAAACTGTCTTCCAGTTTGAACGGCTGTGTATAAATATGAAAATCAATGTCATGATTATTGACCAGTAGTCCGGTTTTTAAAGAGCCAACCAGGTTGATGGTCGCGCCGACCGCTTGCCAGGCGGCGATTACATTGGTATCCCCGATGATTGCACGAGCTCGCTGCTGCATTTGTTCAGCAAGTTTATAAACGTTCTCCATATCAACACTTCCTTTCCATTTCAAAAATTTTATAAAAAATCAGCCCGGCAATTTAATAAAATTAATAAATATTCCAAGTAAAAAATCCTGTGCACCAGTTGAGCATCTTTTCCAAAATAAATTGAGAATATAAAAAAATCTTGCATTTCAGCGGAAATTTCAGTAATTAACAGTATACTTTTGTAAAATCTACTCGTTAATATTACATTGCTGATCCGGTTTTGATATTTGTTGAAATTCTGCTTTTGCTTATTGCCCTGCTGACCATTAGCGGCAAATCGTTGCGGGCGGCAAATACCAATCCGGTTAATGCCTTGCGTTATGAATAACCTTAACCAGGAGATTGATGATGCTGGAAGCAGAATTATATCAAAAAATGAGCGACAAAAGTATCGATAAAGGTGTGATTGCCAACGAGGTCGGCAGTCAGCCTGAACTGCTGCCGCTGGTCATAAAGGGGCTGGCGCACGACCGGGCCAACATTAAATACGGCTGCGCCAAAATCCTCACGCTGCTAAGCGACAGTAATCCTGCCTTGCTCTATCCTTATATGGATTTTTTTATTGGTTTGCTGGATAGCGACAAGACGATTTTGAAATGGAATGCGATTCTGATCATCGCCAACCTGGCTGTGGTCGATTCGCAGGGAAAGATTGAACAGATTTTTGACAAGTATTTTGCCCCGATAGCCGGCCCGGTCATGATCACCGCTAATAATACCATAGCCGGCGGCGGACGTATTGCCGCGGCCAAACCGGAACTCGCCGACCGGATCATCGATAAGATCCTGCAAGTTAATACCGCTCAATACCAAAGCGATGAATGTCGCAATATTGCCGGCGGCGAAGCCATTCTGGCTTTTGACCGTTGTTATGAACATATCCGGGACAAGGAGCGGGTCATTCAGTTTGTGCAGGATCAACTCGATAACCCCCGCAAAGGCACCGCGCAAAAAGCGGCGGCGTTTCTGAAAAAACATAAACTGTTGTTCTATGCTGAAAAATGACCCAAAAAATTTTCCCTTTACGGATAAAATTGAAACAAGGAACAAACCTGACATACCGCCATTTAATAGTAAGAAATAAAATGTCATCAGTTTAATTATGGGAGATGAACAAATGAAAACCAATCCCTTGCTGCTTGCAGCGCTCTTGATTTGCACCACCATTACAGCATCAAAAGCGGCAATGCCTGGCCTGGGTGTGAAAATCGGTTTGGCCCTGGCCAACCAGGAATTCGATTACACTAACATTGACGCCCCGGATTTTAAATACCGAACCGGCCTGGCGGCTGGTGTGTCTGCGGAATTTTTTACCGACAGATTGCTCACTCTGGTAGCTGAACTGAATTATGTGCAAAAGGGTTTTAAAGACGTTCAACCTGAAACGAATGAAACAGGATCGCAACCGATTGGTGAACTTGAGTATAATTACAGGTTTGATTATTTGTCAATTCCGGTTTACGCCAAATTGAGATGGCGAAAACCGCTCATAAGTCCATATATTATTTTTGGATTTCATTATGATTATCTGCTTTCACGCCCAACCGATGAAGGGTTTGATGATGTTTTTGAAAATTATAAAGACGATGATATGGGTGTTTCTTTAGGTATTGGCGGGGAATATAAAATCAACGACAAATACACAATTCTTTTGGAAATCCGATCTAGTCCGGGCTCCAGTTATGTGTATAAAACCGAATTATTAAAAGTTACCAACACCTCTTTTGAAATTCTGGCGGGGGTGCAATTCTAACTGGTTTTCGGCATGATCATACCGGTACAAAAAAGAAAGGATAATCTTGTGCAAAACAGTCGAATTTTCTTTTTGCTGGTCATTGCGCTTGTTGGCCTGACGGTTATCCCCGCTTTAGCTGCGGATAAACAATTGCGCATCATCTGTTTTGGAGCGCACCCGGACGATGCAGAAATTTCCGCGGGCGGCGCCGCAGCGTTGTGGGCGGCGCAGGGCCATGCCGTAAAATTTGTATCCGTATCCAACGGCGACATCGGCCACTGGCGCGAAGCCGGCGGTCCGTTGGCAAGGCGGCGTACTGCCGAAGTGGAACGCGCCGCCAAAATCCTCGGCAATACCGTGCAGGTGCTGGATATTCATGACGGCGAACTGATGCCGACTCTGGAAAACCGCCGCCTCATTACCAAACTGATCCGCGAATGGAATGCGGATATTGTTATTACCCACCGGCCTAACGACTATCACCCCGACCACCGTTATTGCGGAACACTGGTACAGGATGCCGCTTTTATGGTGTCCGTGCCGTTTTTCCTGCCGGATGTGCCGCCCCTGCAAAAGAACCCGGTGTTTCTGTTCAGTTCCGATGATTTTCAAAAGCCCTCGCCCTTTAGCGCCGACATAGTTGTGGCTATCGACGCGGTGATGGAAAAAAAACTGGATGCGCTGACCGGCATGGAATCGCAGTTTTACGAAGGCGGCGCGCTCGGTTCAGCCGATTTGTATCCTGCCGATCCTGTCAAACAGCAGCAACGCCGCGACCAGGTGCGCCGGCGGTTTGTCGATGAATTCCACAGAACCGTAACCCAGTACAGCAAGCAGCTGGAACAGTGGTACGGCCCGGAACGGGCGGCGAAAATTCAGTACGCCGAGGCATTCGAAATTTGCGAGTATGGCCGTATACCGAGTAAAGAAGAAATTAAAGTATTGTTTCCGTTTTACAAGTGAGCGCAGTCAAATCTTTGAACAAGGGGCTTTTGCCCCTTGTTGGGATATTCTATCTAAATGATTGTTCGGGGCTGTTTCAAAAGCAATATTGTTGAATGCCATATTCTACTTGTTTAAAAACTCCCTACCATGTCATTCCGAGGAGCGAAGCGACGAGGAATCTTTATTGTTAAAACCCCAAAAAAAACAAGATTTTTCCCCTTCGGTCGAAATAACAAAAACGTGTTTTGCATTTACTTACAAAACCGGAGAATATGGAATCTAACTCTTATAGTTTTGTTTCCATCTATATTCAATTTTTAATACCTTTAGATACAGCCCCGGGAATTAAAGGCGCTTTTTAGTAAGGACTTGTCGCCTTTACTTTACAGACCGACTAGATATTTTCAGGGGATTCCGCAAAAAATATCGGGGTAATGAATTGCAATAAAAATAATGGCTCTATATTGTTTGTTGTGGGTAATTCTCCCACTATTTTAAAAACAAGAATACAGTCATATCCGCTATAAAGGTATGGTTAATGTAACTTTTCGTTGAATAACAATGCAAAATCTTTTATATTAAAAAAGAACATGAATACAATGTGTTCATATTGAGCCTCTTATACTTTTAACAATGGTTCAATCGCCAAAATTACCCACACAAAAGCTTATAGAACCAAAATAATCTTGTTTTTTTTAAAAAAAATTTGTAAATACAGGCGGTGTGGATAAGGATGTGAATAGGGGTTTATTATAGTTTATGTTTTCCATTTAAGCAGATTTTCCATTAATTACAATACCGGATCAGAATTTCTATTTTTTGTACAAAACATGTTTGTGTAGATTACAAATTTTTTGTTGACTTTTTATACTATATGTGATATATTAAAAGGCTAATTTATGTCAAAAGTTGAGAAGATTTTCAAGAAATGGGAAAACAAACCGATATTTGTTGATAAAGAAGAGGTCATCAGTATTCTTGAAAGATACCCCTTTGAAATTGATTATAAACCCGGCTCACATATTGTTGTCAGGCATCCCTGTTTGATTAACCAGGTTGGTTTTGGAGTAAATGGAGATTTTACAATACCTGTAAAAAATGGTCAAAAAGTCCGGGGCGTTTACCTGAAAACAATTTTAAAAGCAATAGCAATTATTACAGAAAGCGCTGGAAATGAGTAAAACAATAAAATATTATATGAACCTGAATTATCCCATAGAAATTATAACAATACCGGTGGCGGATGGCGGCGGGTACCAGGCAAGAATTCCATTACTGGGCAAATATGCTTTCCTGGGCGATGGCGATACAATTGAAGAAGCAATTAACGATCTGAATACTGTAAAAGAATACCTGTTTAAAAAGTATTTGGATGAAAACATCCCAATCCCGGAACCTGAAGAAGATAAAGTGGAAAAGGAATATAGCGGCAGGTTTATTTTACGCATCCCCAAAGAGTTGCACAGATATTTGGCTTTAGAATCGGAAAAAAACGATACGACATTGAATCAATACTGCCTGTATTTATTGACTCGCAAATCATTATTAAATACCCTTCAGGAAGAAATCACCGAAATAAAAACTGAAATAAAAAGTTTTTTTAAACATATAAAAGAGATCGATTATAAAATCGACCACGCTGACTGGCAATTCAAAACCGAATGCTTTAATGAAATTCCTGTTGATTTTCGCAAGTGTGCATAAGGATTGATTATGGAAAAAATGACTCCTGCAGAATATCGTATCATTCTTGATGATATCGAATTACAATCTTTGTACATGAAAAGTCTTGAATCATATATCTCCCACGAACTCATCACGGAGGGCATGTCCATTACCATCAAGGACAGTTCTACTTTTACCAACACAGAAGAAGGTTTTGCCGTTGATTCCCGGTATACCCTGACCGCGAAAAACCCGCAAAAGAAAATTGTTTTAAAAATTGATTGTCTATATGGGATTCTTTTTAAATCTTCAAAAAATATTACCGAACCTTTTTTTGATATTTATAAGGATCTCAGCCTGCCCCTGAATGTGTGGCCGTTTTTCCGGGAAACGGTCAATTCCATTACCGCGCGGATGAATATCCCGCCATTAACCTTACCCTTATTAAAAAGATAAAAAATTTCTTATCTCTTTCTTGTTACATTTTTTGCTTGCCTTTATTCATTCAGCATCCTATATTACACAACAATAGTGTACACAATTTCAGTGTAATGTGGGAGAATATTATGCTAAAAAACATCACGCTCAGCGCCGACGAAGAACTCATTAATAAAGTCCGTGATAAAGCCAATAAAGAGCGCACTACCCTGAATGCGCTGTTTCGGGAATGGCTGATCCAGTATGCCAACAAAGATCAAAAGGTGTTCTATTACAATAAATTTATGGAAATGTGGGGTTATGCGGAACCCGGAGGCCCTATTACCAGGGAGAAAATTAATGAACGGTAAATATTTCATCGATACCAGTATTTTTATCAGGACATTTGACAAAACCGACAAAGCCAGACAGGAAACAGCCAAAAAAATTGTGTCTCATGCCCTGGATAATTTATCCGGAGTTACCAGCAGCCAGGTTATTCAGGAATTCCTTTTTGCCGCTACCACCCTGTTCAAGGTACCAATGTCCCTTGCTGATTGTCATAAATATATGACTTTTGTGCTGGAACCATTATGCGAAGTGTATACTTATATTAATTTGTATCACCAGACGTTGGAAATGATTGAACGCTGGAAATTCCCCCTGGTTGATTCCCTGATCATTTCCGCCGCCCTGAAAGCAGAGTGCAAAACTCTTTATTCTGAGGACTTGCCACACTTTACCAAAATCCAAAACCTGACGATCATCAATCCGTTTGTTGCCGAGCCAGTACGTCACAAGGAGCATGCCGGCAGCTAGTATTATAACTTTTTCTTTAGCATTTCAACCACACTCCGCAATTCCGCAGGGATTCGCTCAGAATCGAGACCCTCATAGATATAAATTGTATCGGCTTGAGATATGGGGGATTTTACTAACCAGTGATTATCAAAATCACAAAACGCCCCATCCGATGGTATGAACCCAGCCTTGATTTCTGTAAATTTTATCAGGAAATTGTTCAATTGCCGCCATTCAGCATTGCTGAATTCGGCCTCTTTTTCCGTACCGGAGGTATCTGTAATTACCCCGTTAGCATAAATATTAATTGTGATAATATGTCCGGTCCATCCTTGCATGAACTTGTATTGCATTATCATCTGGTTGTCAGGTTTGTCAGGCTCCAGACTTTTTTGGCAATGTAGACAACAAATAAGCAAAAGCAACAGGATGATCGTTTTAGCTTTCATTACTAGTCCTCCCAATTTAATTCAACATGACTGTTTTTTAATTTGCAAGCTGGCAATTAATAATCTAATCTTGGTAACAGGGGTACTTGCTTAACTTTAAAAAACACAAGAATAGCAGTATTATTTCTGCTTTTTCTTTTTTTGCACATTTTCCTCAACCCGGAACCGCACGATTCTGCCGATCAACTCCATAGGCAATGGTTGATCCAGCGGGAACTGCACCGAGCCTTTGGCGAGTTTATAATATGCAAGTTCGTCCCTGAACGCCTCGATCCCCGAAGGCGTCGGGTAAAAGCCGATGTGTTTCGTAAAAGCGGCAAAATGCACCAGGTTGCCGTTCAGGGCAAAGGTCGGTATTTGATAGCTCATGGTTTCAACGGCTTCCGGTGCGTTTTGCCGGATGATTTGCCGCAGATTTTGCAAAATATTCTGTACTTCTACAGGGTACATGCCGATGTATTCATCAATATTTTCTGCATTTTTCCTGTCGCTTGTCATATATGTATTAGCTCCATCTCTTCTGTTACCACGTTTCAAACCGGTTCGCATTCTTTAAACAGGAACCGGTTTTTCAAAATTATGAACCGGACGTATCAAGACGTGCGCCAATGTAAAATATACTGTGTAAGTTACAGAACCATCTCCTCGATACGAGCCGGGTCTGTATCAAAAGCCTCAATTTATACAAAGTCATTCAAAATACAAAACATACATAACAAACTTGTCATTTCGAGCGAAGCGAGAAATCTTGTTTTTACAATATGTTAAATACGAAAGATTCCTCGTCGCTTCGCTCCTCGGAATGACATGGATGGATTTTTTTACTTGAACTTGTCATCAATTCTACTTTTTTAGGCTTTTGATACAGCCTTGGCTCTACTCGAGGGCCGTTTAATTAGGATATTCTTGTAATGGCAAAGCTTTTATTCCAAACTTGAATCTAATGGATAACTTGCACAGCGACAACAATTATTAACAATATACCATAAATTTATTCACTTGTTTTA
>CAYNSO010000043.1:0-27077 GCA_964399735.1 uncultured Cytophagia bacterium | reverse complement strand
AAAGCATCAATTTGAATGATTTTTTCAAAGCAATCAAAAACGAATTACTATAATTATTCTCTCACTGTAACCTTGAATCAAAACATTCGTATCTCTAGTATAATTTCCCAGGTTGATACTGTTTGTCATTTTATTCAGGAGGATTTTTTATGAAAGTCCATTTGTGTATATTGCTGGCCTTTTTAATGATCGCTGCTGTATATGCCGCCGATCCGGAACCGGATCAGGAATATGAGCGGCAATACGGGAATGGTGATATGTGTTTTGAAAATGTTCGCGTCCAGATAGATGACGGGAGTGTTATTTTGATCAATCAAGATGATGATGATGAGAGAGTCGAGTTTACAAAAGATTATGATTTGCTGATTAATGGTGATTATATAAAATTAAATCACAAACAGCAAAAACTGGTAAAAGAATTTCATTCCCTGTCTTTTGATCTGATTGATGAAGCTAAAAATATCGGTCTTGAAGGCGCCAAAGTTGGCATCAGTGGCGCTGCGCTTGGTTTGGTTGCAGTATCTAATGTTTTCAAATTACTTTCCCCGGATTATGACAGCGAAGATTTTGAACGCGAAATGGAAGAACAAGCGGAAAAACTGGAGAAAAAGGCAGAAAAACTGGAAGAAAAGGCCGAGGAGTTGGAAGAAATTGCCGATGAACTGGACGAAATCCGCGATGATCTGCAGAAAATTACGCCGGAACTACAGGATTATGAGTGGTTTTAAATGCGGTTCCCGATTTTTTAAATTGATTATTATCAGTTTCCTTTTTTTACCAAACTGAGCAAGCCTGGCAAAATAAAAATTGTAGTTAAAAAGCATGCAGCTACACCAATAAACATAGCGCTGCCAAGCTGTGCAAAACCACGCCACACGGAAAATATCAGCGATCCAAAACCCAGCATAGTTGTCAGGGAAGTCAGTAAAATGGCTTTCCCTGTACTGGAAAATACCAGGTCTAATTTATTACAACCTTCGGCCATCCAGCGATGGATTATATGAACCCCGTCATCAATGCCAATACCGATAATCAGCGGCAGCCCCATAACGTTAATCACAGTTAGCTGCAGATTCAGTAAATGCATCGTGCCGACCATCCAAAAGATTCCGGCGGCAAGAGGCAACATCGCCAGGATGGCATAAAGGGGGCTGCGAAAATCTATCATTAAAATAAAAAACATAAAAATCAGAGTGAGTAATATGGCTTTCCGACCATCGCTGCCGATTATTTGAATCAAAGCCCGAAATACCGGCGGCATTCCAGTCGCTTTATTACTTGTCCTTTCCAGGTCATCTACAAAGCGGTTCAAGAAATTAGCGTCGGACCAGATATTCCCGGAGGGGAAAACGGTGGTGAGAAACATATCCCGGCTTTTATTACAATACCTGTCTTTTATCGATTCCGGTAAATCGGTAAACGATAATGGCTCGGCGTTACATAACGCAAGAACGGATTGTTTGTAGAATGGCGCCGCCTGTCTCTGGTATGGGGTCAGCCGGGCAGCTGATTGCATTGGGCTTTTTGCAATTTGATAGTATAATGGCGCAATTTTGCTTTGGGGAACCGTATCCTCCGGATTTCCGACCAGTTCCCGGCATTTGCTATCAACCTTATCCTGACCACCAATAAAAGCCATATCCTGCATTTCTATAATATTCATTTCCAGGCGTTGCAATTCTTTTATGATATTTGTTACCTCAGCAGCCGTAATTCGGGCGTTGATTATTCTGGCAGACAGGGTTTTTTTAATATTTTTAATATATGGAATTCGGGCGTTTTGTTCTTCCACAGAAGGCAAATATTGCGAAATGTCTTCCACCAGGGCCACTGTGCCAACATCGCGGTACTTTTTGGCAATTTTCCGTGCTTCCTGAATGTCGGCGGATAACACCAGTCCGTAATCCATACTCAAATCAAATTTATCCAGAATGGTATCTTGCAAAGCGATTGAGGTGAGCCCTTTCGCTTCCATATTCATATAATTATGATCAAAAGAGATATTCACAGCTTTAATAACCATAAAAACAGTTATCATTATTGCCACCAGGATTGATATTAGCGGTTTCCCGGCCAAAAGCTTGGCAGTTGTTCCCAGAAATTTGAAATCAATTTGTTGCGGCTTGAGCAATTTTTGTTTGCCTTCTGCTCTTTTTTCCAGTCTCATTTCCCGTAGTACGAGTAAAGCCGGCAATAACAACAAAGTAGAAATAAGAATAGCTATCAATCCCAATCCGCTGACCATCCCCATTTCTTTCATGCCCCTGGAACTGCTGATGAGCAGCGCCAAAAAGGCAATGGCTGTGGTAACACCGCCGGTAATGATCCCGCGGCCGTTTTTTTTCAGGGTTGTTTCAAGGGCTTTTTTTATGTTCCTGCCTTGCCCCCGGTTTTCAGTAAAGCCGGTTATGATATGAATTGAAAAGTCAATCCCCAAGCCAAGCAGGATAACGGCAAACATGGAGGTCATCATATTAAGCTGGCCAACGGTAATGGCGGCCGTTCCCGCCGCCCATATAATACCGACCAGCAGGTTTATTCCGGCCAGTATCGGTGCGGCCAACATACGAAATGCCAGTATCAGCATAGCCAGAATGGCGATAAAAGCAATGATACTCGTCGCCCCCAAACTTTTTTCGGAATAGAACATTTCATCATGTACCAGGGGAACCATACCGGTCAACCCGGCAGTAATCCCGGGATGGTTAAGCGCCTCGGCGTTAACAATTCCCTGAACCTGTTGAGTGCAGGTCATAATAAGGTCTATGTCCATAGCGCTAAAAGTGGGGATGACGTTCATAATCAACGCCTGTTTATCATACGACAGCATATAATGCTCGCCGAACAATAATTTCTCCACAACCCGCTGCGCCAGCGAATCGGGAATAGTTTCAGCATTTGTATATTTTTGCAACAAAACAACCAGGTCTTGAATGCCATCGAGTAGCATTACTGCCTGATCTTCTTTTTGCCTGTTGCTGATAGATTCCTGACGGCCTATGTATTCTTTTTCCATACTGTTGTTTATATTTTTCATCAAGCCCGGGAGGTTGGCGTCAGTAAAAGTATCTTGCATGTTTTTCAGATCATCTTCTTTAATTAATAATAAACCGTACTTTTTAAAAAAATCAAGCTCCGTTTTATAATCAATTCTGGTTACCAGCTTTTTATTGATATACGACTGTTTCCCGGCAATGAGATTTTGAAATTCAGCTTTTTCCTGGCGATTTTGGTCCTGATCCAGTTCTTTAATTTTATTTTTCAGGTCAGCGATTTCTTTTAGCATTTGCCGGTTTTGACTGGTGTCGCGTATGGCCAGAATTTTAGGAGCAATGGCATCGGCAAAGGCTTTAATTTTTTTTTCTTCACCCTGAACAACCACCACCAGGCTGGTCGCCGTGGAAAATTCTTCCAGGATTTTATTGAATTGCAATGTGTGGATGTCTTTAGCCGGTAACAGATCGGACCACCGCATGGTTACCGAAAGATTCCCGCAAGCAAGTGCAAAGAACAATGTCAAGATCAATACAAAAATCAACATCCGCCAGGGATGCCGGACATGAAGAGAAGCTAAATAAAGTAATAATTTGTTACGCATTTTTCTGCCTGTTTTAATTTTTGAGTTATTTACGAATTACTAAAATCACTGGTAATGGTTTATTTAAAGAGGATGATGCCATTTTACTAGCTGTTATCTGCTAAAAATAGACCCGCAGGCGGGCCAGCCCGCCATTGCCTATTTTGGAATTATATGCCCTGCCTTCCCGGCCTAAATAAATATTGCCAAATACTGTCAAATCGACATCTTGAAAAACACTGTACAACACCATTGGAACGAAAGCCACGGAACCATCCCCGGCGCTGGCAATGAGCGATGAACCGGCAGTTATAAAATCCGTAAGCGGATATTGCAACAAAGTGGAGACCTGATTCCGGCACAGGGTTTTCATTTCGCCGCTAAACATCCACATCCAGCTATTCAAAGAGTAGCGCTGCCAATTGTTGGGCGCCATGGAATTATGATAATATTCAGCCATTATATACAGACCGGAAGAAAAAGTATAATCCGCTCCCCAAACCATTTCCCAATGATCTTTAACAGCAGGAATAATTGTGCTGTTATTATGCCAATGCACAATATTATATCCGCCTTCGGCCCACACGCCCAGCCCCAGTAATTCCCCGGTCAAATCGCCGCCCACCAGTTTCCTGTCATATACTCCAGTCTGAAAACTGTTATAATCAGTCAAGTTCCAAATACGCTGAATACCCAAAACAGATAGATCGAAATGACCAAGTCGGCTTTTTAATTTAAGCATTCGTGCCGAATCTTTCCATTTCTCACCAGGGACGTAACAAGCGGTAAAATGACAAGCCGGTGATAATGGGACATCTATTCTTATTGCGTTGTGGCCGGGTTGTTCGTAGGTCGGATCAAGTATATCCCTGGTATTGAATAAATCTGTCGGATTCCACGTGTACCCTGTACCCATTGAGAGCTGCTGCTTGCCGACAGTCAGGTCGAACCGTTTAAAGGAAAGGCGGAGGTTCGCATTGTCGAGGAATATACGATCCGGGCGGGAGGCGGTCATAGGGCCAACCTTTTGCACCATATCCCCAAAATTTAAAGTAAACATCGAAGCCATAGCGGACGGGATTGATTGGGTAATATGGTCGGGCAAATAATCCAGTATATTCCATTCCGTTTTACCATGATAAGTAATGTAATCAAAATTTCCCTTGAACGATACCCGCTCCGACAAATCCTTTTTCAGATCAACTCTTAATTTATTGGAGGAGAGATTGAAAAATTGTCCGTTCACTTGCATGCCCGCGTATTGCGGTTCAAAATATCCGCTCCATTCCAGTTTTTCTGCCGGCAATAAAACGGGCAGCAATAGCAAGAGACAAGCAATTTTCAATTTCATTGTACCAGGCCCCTTTCCGTGAACATTGCATCATCGAGCGGCTTGTTGTATTCAATCTCTTTAATTTCCATTATCGTTTGGGTATTATCATTCTTGTTACTCATGACATATTTCATGCCGGTTGGAATGGTGTCGATCTCGCGGATGTCGCTTTGTACCAGGGTTTTGGCGACACGTTCCGGGGCATCTTGTTCATAATAATCAATAACAACGGGGACAAAATTATCTTTAATGACCCACATAAGCATTTTGGCATAGGAAGTACAGGATTCAGGCTTTTTTGTCAATTCCAGGGTATAGCAATCATAGCCCGCTTTTTTTGCATCGGCCAGTTTTTTTGCACTGAAATCAGTAATGAACGAGTTGGATGCGCCCATATCCTCGTAAGAGAAATCACTGCCTTCCATTTTTTGTTTTTTGGTGTGTGTAGCCAGTTTGCGAACCCGCTGGGTACGGACGAAATAAGCCCAAATATCATCTGCATTATTGAGCATTAATATTTTTTGTCCCTTAACCCGGTTCGGCGCCAGGTAGATCATGAGATTTTTTTCGCCATTATCTTTACTGTAAGCCAGGTACTCAAAAGTTCGTTGTTCATTGGATGATGTCGTAATGGTCATGGTCATAACCGCTTTACTGGTGGACTGGTTCATCAGTTCATTCACTTTAGCGATTATAGTATCTGCATCCGGTTCCTGCGCCAAAAGGGGAAGGGCAACAAACAGGCAAAGGAATATTTTTTTTATCAAGAGATACATTTTTTACTCCCGAGTTTTGTTTTTTTATCCATAAAAAGCTGTAAAAAGCCGAAAAACAGGGCGCCAAAACCAAATCCGACCATGAGTACGTATAAAGACCAGGTAACGAAAAAAGACAAGGCGACAATTCCACTGACAATTAGTATTGTACCATAAATTAATAATCTTTTTCGCCCACCCAAAATTACACAGGCATACAACACTGCACCAATACTTAGCATCCATAAACCCGGTATATAAAGGAAAAGACATAATTGAAAGAAAACCAGTGACATAATAATAGCGATCATCATAATGCAGCCGGCTACCCCCCAAATTTTCAAAATAAAGGGGTTGAAAGGCTCAATGCCGCGAATTTGCGCCGCCCGCATCCAGATAAGAGTTTCAAGGGCGCCTCCCAGTATAAATATTATAATCCACAGGAAGAGCAAGTGATTCTGTTGTATTGTAAACGGGCGCCAGATCGTCAAGGCACAACCAATAGTAATGAGCAGACCCCATTCGATCCATTGCCAGGGAGAAAAAAAAATGTGCTCTGCTGCCTTGTACATTATCTGGCGAATGAGCTTGATTTGTTTTAATGCTTCTTCCTGATCCATTGTATTTCCTCTGTTGCTTATTTATTAATTCCTTTAATAATTTGTTCTAATAATTGCAAATATTCTGTAAAAGCCTCTCTTCCTGCCTCAGTTAGCCGATAAGAAGAGCGTGGTTTGTTGTTTATAAATTCCTTAAAACTTTTTAAATAACCGGCGCTTTCCAATGTTTTAATATGAACACTTAGATTCCCTCGTGAAACATCAAGTTTGTCGACCAGCTCTGTAAAGGAAACCTCATGGCTCGAAGCTACTAATATAGACATTACTCCAAGCCGAACCCGGTCGTGAAATAATTTATCCAGTTTTTTTGTAAGGTCTTGTACCATTAAATTTTATTTTAATAAATCTTTTATATAAACATGTTTGCATTTCAAACATGTTTATATAAATATAATAATTAATTTTTAAATTGCAATAAATATTTTTATATTATAAAACCCTTGAATAGAATCAGCAGCGAAAATTCGGGACCCGGATGATGGATTTTCAGGGAAATAAAAAAAAATATTCTGTGTTAAAATAAAGAAAAGGTAAAGAAAAAAAAGCCCGTTATGAGTGACGACAGCAAAAACGCCGGAGTAACCACCTCAAGAATCAAATTCTGTGATTTAAAATGTGAATATGCTGAATTCCCCAGCCAGGAGCATTTGGACGGCTCCAACAGCTGCAGGACTTTTGCGGCGTTGTGGTGCAGTAAGCTGCAAAAGCTGGTTACCAAAAATGCGCCTTGCGCCGTTGAATTCGGACAGCGCCGGCCAAAATCAAATTTATAACAGCCAACAGGATAAAACATGAAAAGACTGTTAATAACCGGCGCCAGCGGTTTTCTCGGCGGGCATATCTATACTCTGGCTAAATCCTCCTGGCAGGTCATGGCTGTTTATTACAATCATCCCCCGCAGCAATTGACCAAAGAATGGATGCGATTAGATTTGACCGATCAACATGAAATTTTAAAAAGCATCGCTCGTTTTCAACCGGATGTCATTATTCATGCCGCCGCCAATAGCAATCTCGACCAATGTGAACAGAACCCGGAAATGGCCCGCCAGGTAAACGTTGAAAGTACCCGCATTTTATACAATGCCGCCAGGTCATTAAACAGCCGCTTTCTCTTTGTTTCCAGCGATATGGTATTTGACGGCAGGCAGGGCAATTACCGCGAAACCGACCCGGTTTGCCCTATTTCCGTATATGGCCGTACCAAGGTCGACTCGGAACAACTTTTCTTGAGCAAAGAAGGCAATTTTGTTATTGCCCGCTCCGCCCTGATTTATGGACGACCGGTAATTGGCGGCTCGTCTTTTTCCATGTGGATCGAGAACCGGCTGCGTATGAGTCAAAACACACCATTATTTGTCGATCAGTATCGTACCCCGGTGCTGGTGAATAATCTTGCTGCCGCGCTTTTGGAACTGGCGGAAAATGATTTTACCGGTATTATCCACCTTGGTGGAGAAAACCGCATTAACCGTCTTACTTTTGGCAAGCAATTATGCGCAGTGTGCAATTATGATGAAGGATTGTTACAGACAGTATCCATGCACGACAACAAATCGGCTGCCCCGCGTCCGGTTGATGTTTCCCTGCATACCGGACTGGCCAGAGCCACCCTGCACACACCATTATTAAATACCGCGGAGGGCTTAAAGCTCATGTGTGGATTATGACCCGGCACGGTTCTTTGGGGTTAAGAGCTTTGCTTTTCATCAAAAAGCCGGCTACATTATTTTTTAATGTTATATCCTCTCTTTAATAGAAATTGTTGCTATGTTTTAAAATTTTATTATATTGATTTATTATTCCTTTGCTCCATTGTGATCCACAATTATACCCGGCTATATGGAAGGAGAATTTAAACAATGAAGGGCAAGTCTTTTGTAATATCCTGCACCCTGGTTGCAGCGCTGGGCGGGTTTTTATTCGGTTTTGACACTGCGGTTATTTCCGGCACCACTGCTGCTTTAAAGCAAGTTTATTCACTTGATAATTTCTGGCTGGGCTTTACCGTCGCCATTGCGCTGCTCGGCACAGTTATCGGTTCGCTTGCCGTCGGCAAGCCCGGCGATTTGATCGGCCGCAAACGGGTGCTTGTTATTCTGGCAATATTCTATGCAGTTTCTGCAGCAGGCAGCGCCCTGGCATGGGACTGGTATTCCTTTTTATTCTTCCGTTTCCTCGGTGGACTTGCCGTTGGCGGTTCTTCGGTGATGGCGCCGATGTATATAGCCGAAATTTCTCCGGCGCGGATGCGCGGTCGGCTGGTAGCAGTCAGTCAATTTAATATTGTTTCCGGCATTCTGGTCTCCTTTTTCTCCAACTTTCTTATTTCCGGCCTGATAGAGACCGACTCCTGGCGCTGGATGTTGGGTGTGGAAACCATTCCGGCAATGTTGTTTTTTGTGCTATTGTTCTTTATACCTTTCAGCCCCCGCTGGCTGGTAAAACAAGGCCGCATCAAAGAAGCCGGCGCCATTTTAACCAGGATCGGTGAAGCGAATGTACAGCAAGAACTGGATGAAATTATCGGCTCGCTCAAAGCGGAATCTGCCGGGAAAAAAGTAAACCTGTTTACAAAAAAATACCAAAAACCCATCCTGTTTGCCGTGCTAATTGCCTGTTTTAACCAGCTTTCCGGCATCAATGCCATTATGTATTATGCGCCGGAAATTTTCAAAATGACCGGTCTGGCTGCCGATGCCGCCCTGTTGCAAACCGTGGCCATTGGTGTTACCAATATGCTCTTTACTATTTTAGCCATGACGGTGATTGATAAATTTGGCCGCAAAACCCTGCTGCTGGTTGGTTCTGTGGGCATGGTTGTCTTTATGGGGCTTACTGCGCTGGCCTTTTACACACAAAACTTTGGCGGTTATGCGGTTATGTTTTACCTGGTCGGCTTTATTGCTTTTTTTGCCTTTTCACAGGGCGCAGTGATCTGGGTATTTCTGGCTGAAATTTTCCCTAACAAGGTGCGCGCCAAAGGACAAGCGCTGGGCAGCTTTACTCACTGGATCGGTGCGGCTGCTATTTCCTGGCTCTTTCCGGTAGCCGCCAATGTACCGTGGATCGGCGGCGGCAATGCTTTTATGTTCTTTAGCGTGATGATGATTTTGCATTTTATTTTTGTGTGGAAGTGGCTGCCGGAGACCAAAGGCAAGTCATTGGAACAAATACAAAAAGATTTGGGCATTAGTTAAAAGCCGATCCCGTTATTTTTGCAGCAGCCTTGTCTTTTAAAAGTAAAGGAACCAACCCATGCAGAGCCTGGCAAACATATCCCGGCATGAACTGGAAGCGAAAATAAGCAATTCCTGGATTCGTACAATGCAGATGCTGTATATTGCAATGGCGCTAGCCCTGGCAGTTATGATAACGGTTGTGGCTGTTTTTTACACATTGGCTAAAGAACGGCCAATGCCGGAAGAACCTGTTAATTCTCTTTCTTTACAATACATGGTGTTGGCATTAATCTTTGTTGCCTTGCTGGAATATATGTTGTTTATTATTCTTCCCAAAATGCGGTTGGCTATGGGGGGAACATCTTTACTATCCGCTAATCTGCAAAATTTTACCGACAGAATCCCCCTGTTACTGTCTATCTATCGTTCCACTGCCGTCATTCGCCTGGCGCTGCTGGAAGGTGTTGCAGTATTCGGGCTTTTGATTGTTCTGGTTGCTGTCACTCAATTTTCAATCTATACCCAATCCGCATACTGGTTGTGTTTAACGCCATCTGTTATTTTTTTTGCATATATTTACCTGTTTTTTCCAACCCGTGAGAGGGTTATTTTTTATTTTGAAAATAATTTTTTAAACAGAGCCGAGTCTGGTTCCGTATAATCCAGATTTGGTAGTTATTTCTGGTTTTTATTTCAGCAGCCGGGTTAAGCATTAAACAGCTTTATAATAAACACCATAAAAACATAATGTTTTATTGAATAAGCCTGAACGCGCGGGGAATATAGCAGGGATAAAAAAAATGCCCTCATTGCTGAGGGCTTGCTTGAATGCGGGGCCGACGGGGCTCGAACCCGCGACTTCCGGCTTGACAGGCCGGTGTGCTAACCAACTGCACCACGACCCCGACTAAAGCGTATAAAGATATGAAAAATTTTTGCAAAAAGCAACGGAAAATTTCTTTTCCATAAAAAAGCCAGCTACAGTCTGATTGATGGCTTTTGTGGGCGATACTGGGGTCGAACCAGTGACCTCCTGCTTGTAAGGCAGGCGCTCTAGACCAACTGAGCTAATCGCCCGTTATTATTCCTGCTGCGCTTCCCTGGATTTTTTACTCCGCCAGAAAATAGCGACAGGAACCAGAACACAATACCCGATAACCAACAACACCGGGGCAAGGCTTAATGACCAAAAACTATCCGCAGGGCCTTTGGAAAGAAAGAAATAACCGGCAATAATCACCAAAACACCAATTCCAAATAACTGGTAATTTCTGGTGGTTAAATCCAAAAACACTGCTTTGTGTTTTTTGGAAGGGGAAATATTTTTGGTTTTTTTTGTTTTCATAGTGACAAGCCTTAATTTAGAAATAAAAATATTAAGAGTCAAGAAATTTAATTATAAAACGCTGCCTTTTTTCAGTTTTTGATGGAAATCAGGCACGCCGCGTAACACCAGCAAACCAATTACCATAATGATAGCAAGGGAGACAATCGCAGCTTTGTAACTAAACATTAATCCATGTTGCTTAAATAGTATAATAACCAAACTCCAAATTAATGGGCCAATAATCGCCGCCAGTTTGCCCGATAATGCATACAGGCCGAAAAATTCGCCCAGGTTTTCCCGTGGCGCCAGCGTAATGAGCAGGGGCCGCGCCGATGTCCAGGTAGAGCCAAGCAATGCCCCCAGTATTCCGCCCAATATCCAAAACAGGGTATTGTTTGCAATCATTGCCAGCAATAACAGGCAAACAATCCACAGGGAAACGACAACCATTAAAATCTTTTTCGGGCCATAATGATCTGTGAGAATTCCACAGATTGCCGATCCGATAATGGCAAAGGGAATAAGAATTATAAAAAACAGATTCGCTTTATCACTGCTAAACCCCATAATGATCTGTATAGTTACGCCCATTTTTACAACAACCGTTTCTACGCTGTCCTCAAAAATCAACTTGGCTACTAAAAACCGCAGCAGACCAGGATGTTTTTTAGTGTCACGAATGGTGCGGAACACTTTACTATATGATTGCTTTAAATTCCAGCTCTTTTTGGGGCCGGAGTTCCAGGCAGATTCCTTGACAAAAATAAAAATGGGAATGGCAAACACTAAAAACAGCATCGCAGTTGGTATAAACGCAGCAATAGAACCACCACGGGTTACCCCTGGAATTTTCAAACCAAAGGCTTCACCTTCCACAAATAACCGGGCAATAACCAGGCCGATTATAGAGCCAAAATAACCTATAGCCACGCCATAACCGGAAACACGACCAATCGTTTTGGCGGTGCTTACTACCGGCATTAAAGCATTATAAAAAACCAGACTTCCCTGGTATGTATAATTGGCAAACACATATAAAATCAAAACAACAGGGACCAATATTGATATAGAAGCAATATGCTGACCTGCTACGCCAATTAAAAAAATGCTTGAAATGCAAACGCCGGTAAACAACATCAACGCCGGGAGCTTTTTGTTTCGACAATCCGACCAGTCTCCAAACACCGGCATGGTAACGGCAACCAGCAACATAGACAGCGAATAAACCAGCGATTCATAAGCTTCATTTTGCCCCAGTTCTTTGATAAACCAGGTACCAAAATAAAGCGAAACTATATTCATAGAATATGCAGTATTTGCAAGGTCATACAATACCCAGGAAATTGTAGACATTTTCGAAGGTTTGTAGGCCGCGCGGGCGACAGACTCCATCCGATCAGGCTTCCATTTCACATAACTGGGTTATGGTTTTTTGCAATTTATTGGTAATATTCCGATAATAATGACCAGCAGGTACAGTTGCCACAATTGTTGCTTCCTGCCCATAAAACAGAATAAACCGAAAAATTACCCGCTTTCCGTTTGTGCCGGCAACAATAATTTCATTGATCTCGCCTACATCGCTAATACGATCCATGTTTTTCCGTACTGTTGCCATAAACAAAGAAATCTCTACCGATTCAGGATTATCCCCAAGAGAAGAGAACTGATTGGCGACAATTGGCAGCCCGTCTTCGTTATATATTGCTATCGTTTCAAAAAACCCGGATTGAACAAGATTTGTAAATATTGTTTCTATTTTTTTTTGCAATGAAATTTTGGCAGAAAAGTTTTTGTTACTTTTCCCGTTTACAGGGGTTCCCGTTAGCATATTTGTACATTCCTTTTACTATAATATCAGGCTTTAACCATGATTAAATCAATAGCGCTCCGCAGTGTTTCAAAAACACCCTTGCCATTCATGGCCACAGCCTGGTGCCAGGGTACATTTAAAAAATTTAAACTGGTTTGCATGGATTCAATACTCATGGAATTGATCAGATCTCGTTTGTTGTATTGAATAACCCAGGGGAATTTATCCAGAGATTGTTTTTGTGCGATCAGCTTTTTTTCCAGATCGGCAAGGTTTTCCAGGTTTTCCCGCATACGCGCCGGCTGTGAATCGGCGACAAAAACAACCGCATCGGCGCCGCGCAGTACAATCTCACGGCCAAAACCATAATGTTTTTGTCCCGGAATAGTATACAAATGAAACCGGGGGCGTTTATTATTTATACGCCCGAATTTTAACTGTAAAAAATCAAAATACAGGGTGCGCTCATCTTTGGTTTTGAGACTTAGCAGTTCACCCCTGACTGAAGGGTCAAGTTGAGAGTATATATATTCCAGATTTGTGGTTTTACCACCCAGTCCGGGGCCATAATATACTATTTTGAACTGTATTTCCTGCCTGAGTTGATCTATATACATCTTGTTCTGTTTATTTTATCCCGAAATACTTGTCCAGTTCCTTGCCTAGCAATGATTTGAATTCAACATCCAAAAATTGGGAGGCTTTGGCGTGTTCCAGCGAAAGCTCTTCCAATAATTTTTCCAGTTTTTCCACAGTGTTGTGTGTCAGTATCCTCACCATACCCATAGCAACGCTTTTATCGAACAGAATAATCATTAAATATTCTTTACTGACATTACACATATAAATATTTCTGTTTACCCCTTCATGGTAAATAAAACGGAAACGCTCCTTTTCATTAACCAATTTGGCCATTTCTGCGGTGGCAGAAAAAGTGCCGGCGGCCAGAGCCGTTATAGCAATAATATCAACATCATTAACATCCTGATCATATCCAATCGGGTAACCATTCATATCTGCAAAAATTGTCAGCTGTGCCTGTAACCGGCTGCGCAGCTCTGTCAATATCTTGATAATATTATGATACACGGTTTCCGAAAAAACCATTCTCTTTCCGTTGCTGCTTGCTTTTTGTGGCATCATGTTATATTCCCGGTTTTACAATACATATTATCTTCCGTATTTTAAACGCTCTATTAAAAACTCTGGAAAATCCAGAGACATCATGGCTTTTTGGGTTGTATACACGTCATAACTCACCCGAATTTTTTGATATATTTTTTTATCCGAATCAAAAATTCCAAATGCCGCCTGGGAACAATGATCGCGCGGCTGACCAACACTGCCAACATTAATGATATATTTTTTGTTCTCTTCAATTGCTGTTTCTGCATCATATATCATAGCCGGCTGCTTTTTGCCATTAGATATAAAAGTAACCGGTAAATGCGAATGACCGATAAAACAACAGCGCTGCTCAAAATAATCAAAATTCATCAAAGCCTGTTGTGGAGTTAATATATAACCCCATCTTTCCGGGTTTATAGCTGTGGCATGTACAAAAAATAACTCCTGACAGCTTGCCTGAACAGGCAAAGACGACAAATACTTGATACTTTCCTCATTCAGAACCGTTTTGGTCCATATCAGCGCCTTTTGTGCGTAAATATTAAAATATTCCAGATCCAGCAAATTTACCGCAGCAAAATCATGGTTCCCGGCAATTACAATATCAGCGTATTTTTTTACCAGGGCTACACATTCATTGGGATATGGCCCATAGCCAACAATATCTCCCAAACAAACTATTTTGTCGCATTTTTCTGTTTGAATTTGTTCCAGTACCTGTTCCAGCGCGGCATAATTGCTATGAATATCTGAAATTATTGCATATTTCACTTGTAACCAACCCTGAAGCTTTGTGTCTTTAAGGATTAGCCTGTTTGCCCTAATCCTTTATCAACAGTCCATTTCAATATACCATTTGGAAAAAAGTAATGCAAGAAATATTTTCAGTTTTTTTTGTTAATAAAATTCCTAAATTATACAATTCTGTTTTTGTTTTATTTATGATTGTAAATGCGCTAAAATGGATATGAATACCCCTGGTTGTTTTACAGACAATTTTTCAAGGGTCTTGCATCTACATTCAAATGATCTTTGTCCCGATAACTACCAACATTCCAAATTTATCGGGCGCTGATATATAAACAGTTAGCTGGAGGTAGAATCATGGAACGACGGCAATTTCTCAAATACACTTTAACCGGTGCGCTCTCTTTACCTGTTTTTTTCACATTTGGTCAATGCGGCAGCAACAAGGCTGTGCAAAAAAAATCTGCACTTGAAAACAACCAGCGCATACTTTTTTTGGGCGACAGCATTACCCAGGATGGTACCTATATCAATTATATTGATACTTTTTTAACAGCGAAATATCCGGAAAAAAATTTTGACATCCTCAATTTGGGACTAAGCAGCGAAACTGTGTGTGGATTGACCGAGCCAAATCACCCATATCCCCGGCCCAACATTAACGACCGGCTAGCGCGCATTCTGGAAAGAGTTAAAGCAGATATTGTTGTTGTTTGTTATGGCATGAACGACGGTATTTATGCGCCGCTGGATCCGGAAAGATTCCAAGCCTTCCAGGAAGGTACCTTAAAAGTTGTTAATGCCATCAAGCAAACCGGCGCAACCCTGTATTTGCTAACCCCTCCTCCACACGACGCACAGCCGGTAAAGCATAAAGTTGTTCCCATCGATTACTATCCGTTTACTTTTGATACTCCGTTTGAAAAATACGATGACGTGTTGAAAGAATATGGCGACTGGATTAAAAGTTTGCAAATTCCAGGCGTAATCCCTGTTGACATCCACCAACCTATGAATGAATTTCTGGCGACACAACGGACAATAACCCCGGACTATTTTCTGGCCCGCGATGGCGTTCACCCCGCTCCACTGGGCCACTGGATTATGGCGCTTACCTTGTTAAAAATTTGGGGCGAAGAACCTTTAACAACAATAGCTGAAATTGATATAAAGAAAAAACGCGTCCTGCAGGGAGATATAAAAAACCTGACAGTAATCGATGAGGCTGTATCCTTTTCCTGGACCACCCATTTGTCATTTCAATTCAACACAACTATGCCCGAAGGTATGCGCAACCTTGAAACAAAAATTCTTAAACACACATTGATTGCTAAAAACTATCCATTCCCCAGGGCGACCCTGCTGGAAGGAGAAACTGTTATTGCAACCTTGTCCGCACAAGAGCTTGCCAAAGGCGTTGATTTATCAGCTTTCCCGGCTTTATCTCTGAACAAAAAAAGCGTTAAACTGCTTAATTCCTCAAGCCTGAAGCGCCGTATTTATGATTTTTCCCTGCTGTCTGACATCGGCCACACTCTGCCCATCAATATAACGCCCATGCCTCTGGATAAAGCAAAAACTCGCGCTGATGAAATGAAACTACAAATTAAAGAACTGGCCTTCCCGGTTCCGGTTGAATTGCGCCTGGTGAAGGCGGTTTCTGAATAAAATGTTTCTGGTTATTTTGTGTTGTTTAAAAACCAGATAAATCGTAACAAGAATGAGGTGTTGCTTGAAAGAATTGAAAAATTTAATGATCTCTGTTTCCGGTGTACGCGGCGTTGTCGGGGACGGCCTGACGCCGGATGTGGCAATGCGCTTTGCCCAGGCTTATGGCAGCGAATTTGGGCCGGGCAAAATTGTCGTTGGCCGCGATTCACGTACTACCGGCGACATGGTAAAATATGCCGTGTGGGCTGGTTTGATGTCGGTCGGTTGTGATGTGGTTGATCTTGGTATTTGCACAACACCTTCAACCGAACTGGTAACGGAACTGCCGGAACACGCCGGAGGTATTATCATCACTGCCAGCCATAATCCCAAAGAGTGGAACGCCCTCAAATTACTGGCGCCCAGCGGCCTGTTTTTGACCGCAGCCGAAGGCGAAAAGATGTTGCAGCGCGTGCAAAACAATAATTATACATTTGCTCCCTGGAACAAGATGGGCAAGATCATTGCTTTTGAAAATGCTATTGCCGGGCACATTGACAGGATATTGAAATTGAAACTGATCGATGCGCAAAAAATTAAAAACCAAAAGTTCAAAATAGTAACCGATTGCTGTAATGGCGCCGGCGGCGTCATTCTGCCGCAATTGTTCCAGGCGCTGGGTTGTAAAGTGGTTTTTTTAAACCTCGAACCGAACGGCCTGTTTCCGCGCAGCCCTGAACCGATTCCTGAAAACCTGGGCGATTTGTGCCGGGCAGTAAAAGAGCATCATGCCGATCTGGGTATTGCTGTTGACCCGGACGTTGACCGGCTGGCGCTGGTTTCGGATACAGGCGTGCCTCTGGGTGAAGAATTTACCCTTGCTTGCGTCACCCGGTTTATCCTTTCCAAAACTCCTGGCGACGTGGTTATTAATGCCTCAACTACGCGGGTAATCGATGATTTGGCAGCAGCAGCAGGGGTGCGCGTTCATCGTACCCGCGTCGGTGAAATCAACGTTGCTGTTAAAGCGCTGGAAATCAATGCAGCGATTGCCGGTGAAGGCAATGGTGGTGTAATGTACCCGGAAATCCACATCGGTCGTGACGCCCCGGTGGGTATTGCCCTGGTTCTGCAATACCTGGCTGAAGCTAATATAAAAATATCGGAACTGGCGGCGCAATTCCCGCACTATACAATGATCAAGGACAAGATAGCTTTACCCTTTGGCGCCAATGCCGCCGGTGTAGTGGAGCAGCTTAAAAATGCACATGTTAACGATCAACTCGACTTGATCGACGGCGTCAAGATCCTCTACGATAAAGCCTGGGTGCATATCCGCGCTTCCAATACCGAACCGATCATTCGCATTATTGCCGAAGCTCCCACGCAGCAACAAACGCAGCAACTGGTAGAGCAATTTAAACAGGAAGTGAAAGCGCTATCATAACTCTAAACAGAATTCGTGATATGTTTGACCAGGAAATTGACAAAATTATTGACAATGTCATTGCCGAAATTACCGGAACCTCTCCGGCAGCTTCTGCTCTGCATACCATACCCCCCACATCCCGTCACCTGGCGGCAATGATAGATCATACCCTGTTGAAACCGCAAGCTACCCGGCAGCAAATAGAACAGCTCTGCCGGGAAGCGATAGAATATGGCTTTGCAACGGTTTGTATCAACCCCACCTGGGTAAAAACTGCCGCCGGGCAATTGCAAAATTCCAAAGTGCGGGTCTGCTCTGTGGCAGGTTTCCCATTGGGGGCCAACACTCAATGCTTGAAAGTGGATGAAGCCAAACGCGCTGTGTCTGAAGGAGCGCAGGAAATTGATATGGTGATGAATATCGGCAGATTCAAGTCCGGCGATATGGAATTTGTCTATACCGATATTCGCCGGGTTGTGGAAGCCATAAACCCGGCGCACTTGAAAGTGATACTGGAAACCTGTTTGCTAACAAACGAAGAAAAAGTAGCTGCCTGCGTTATTGCTCAACAGGCCGGGGCGCATTTTGTTAAAACCTCCACCGGCTTTGGCAGCGCCGGCGCCACAACTAACGATGTGGCATTAATGCGCAGGGCTGTCGGCAACAGTATGGGAGTCAAAGCAGCCGGGAGCATCCGTGACCGGCAAACAGCGCTGGAAATGATCCGGGCTGGGGCCAACCGCATCGGCGCCAGCGCTGGAATTGCTATCATTACTGATAAATAACTGTTACGTTTTGCGGGGAAGCAAGTTTAATACATACCTTTTTTGAATACATTACCTTGCATTTGCATCTAATTGTAAGATATTACAAAAACTTTTGCATGCCAGAAATGGCAACCGTAAACGGTTACTTTTATATTATGCAAACAGCGGAATGTAGATAAAACAGCAAGTCGTATGAACCAACTGGAGCAATAGATATGATCAAAGTTACAAAAAACGCGAAAAACGCCTTTAAAGAACTGGTAAAAGAACAGGAGGCAATTCCGGTTTTTCAAATAATGGTAATGGGGTTTGGCTGAGGCGGCCCAAGTGTAGGCCTGGTTCAGGCTTTCGATAATTTTAATGCCGATCATTTGTCTCAGGAAATTCAGGGAGTAAAAATTTTCTGGGATCGTAAAGTGGAACAAATGACGCAATATTATGGCAACTTGATTGTAGATTATATACAATATTTTACAAAAGGAAGATTTACAGTCGCCTTTGATGCGATGTCGTCTTGTTAAGACTGCAGGAATGGTCAATATAAAACCCCGGGTCAGTATAATTGGCCCGGGGTGAAAATTTATTCTAGTTGTTGACAGCTTCTTTAAGAGCTTTACCGGGCACAAATTTGGGAACTTTTTTCGCAGCAATGGTAATAGCTTTACCTGTTAAAGGATTTCTCCCCTTACGTTGGGGTTTGGCATTTACTTTGAATGTTCCGAAACCGATCAAAGCAACGGAATCGCCTTTTTTCAAAGCATCAGTTATCGCGGCAAATACGGATTCGACAACCACTTTGGCTTCTTTTTTGGTTTTGGTTACCTCTGCCACCTTATCAATTAATTCTGCCTTGTTCATGTATCCTCCTCTTAAATTTTCACCCTCAGATCAGCTAACCCCCTTGTTGAAGGATTTTAGCATAATCCGCGATTTTTTACTCACTAATTATTAATAAAATTTATTCTTTCTGTTGCAAAGCTGACAACGACCTGGTATTTAATAAACAGAATTTATTCGTATTTTTTGGTTTAACACAACTCTGTCTTTAATGCGCGCAATCTCTCTCTAATAGTAACGGGTTAATATCTGGTTTGCGAAATGTTTTATTATCATAATATAATAATTTTTTTTTAAAAACAACTGGAAAATTTAATTATCCGTAATTTTTTTTTATCGCAAATCGTTTGCTGTTTTCTCAAGTGTCTATAATTATTGAATTTACATTTTTTTGTTGTTTATTTAAAAAAAATTTTTTTATCTTTTTTTTCTTCTTCCTTTCCAATATTACCTGATTTACGCTTGTTGCCATGCTTTTACAATGATAAAACAATTTCATTTCTTTTTTATTCTGCTTTTTCTATCTGTTATTGTTAACATCTTTATAGCTTGTCATTTTTCCTTTTTTAAACAGTGCAGCATTTGTTGTTTTCAGATGTTTTTGCCTGGCTGATATTGTATAAAAAACGCTTATCTGCCGATCGAACTTTTTGTTTATTACTGGAATCATTTCTATGGTTAAACATGGTTCCGCAGCATCAGTTCTTTGGGATGAGGATTCAGGTAAATTTGTTTATTCAGGTAGCTATCTTTATATTTACGGGTGTAATGCTGCAGCAAAACCATCGGCACGACAAGGGGGATCTGGCCGTTGTGATAACTGTTCAGCACATCGAGCAATTCCTGCTTTTCATCTGCCGTGAGTTGCTTTTTATAATAACCCATAATATGCTGCAGAACGTTAACCTGTTTGGAAGGCGTGGCCAAAAGCTGCAAGGTTGGCATCAGTAATCTGAAATAACGGTGAAATAATTCATCAATATCCAGGTTTTCAGAATTGGATACAATATTGCCAAGCTCGCGTAATTTTGCAGGGCTGTGGGCCATGAGCAGTAATTTGTGTTCAGTATGAAAATTGACCAATCCGCCGACGGTTTTGTCTTTTTCCAATTGCCGCCAGCGATGCATAACAAAAATTCTTTCAATAAAGTTTTCCCGCAGGCCGGCATCGTTTAAACGTCCCTCATCTTCTACCGGTAACAAGGGGAAATGCTGCATAAAGGCTTTTGCCCACAGACCGACGCCTTTATTCACCACCATGCCTTTGTCGCTATATATTTTTATATCTCGCATTCCGGAACTGGGAGATTTACTTTTAAATATATAGCCACAGAGTTGCTCTTTTTCTAAAAGCGCGAGTTTGGGCTTGGCCCAGTCCAGCATTTGTTGGGTATAATCAATACCGGATTTAATTGTTACCAACCGGGGCGAATCAACATTGCCGGTTAAATGCATCGCTTCGCGGGGAATTGATAATCCGCATTCCACTTCAGGACAGACTGGCGTCCATTCAACAAACTGCCCCAAAACGTCCCTCAAATATTTGTCCAGTTTGTGCTGGCCATCATAGCGAACATTTTCTCCCAGCAAGCAGGTACTGATCCCCAGTTTTAATTTATCAGTCATTGTATTTGTCCTAAATAAAAAAAGTGACTACAACCAGTGTACCCATCATTAATAAAAATCCGGGTATAATTGCTTTGCGTAATTGAATGGATCCTCCGAAAATCACAATCATCCCTTTAACAAAGGTATTGGAAACAGTGGCATAAACGATTGCTTTAACAGCAGTAAGGGGGCTGATTGCCGCGATATTGTTTTCCATACGCGCCACAGACAAAACAATAGCGTCCGCATCTGCCAACCCGGTGACAAAACTGGCAATATAAAGGCCGGTATTTCCCATATATAACTGGGCGGCTTTGGAGATAAACATAATCAGGGTAAACAACAGCCCAAATTTGATAGCCGGGGATAATTCAAAAGGGTTAACAAAAGTAACCGGTTCTTTTTCTGGCGCGGTCTTTTGGGTGCGATATAAATAAATACAATAGATCAACCCGCTCAGAATGGATACTGACACCGGGATCCATAATAAAGAGACAAGACGGCTATTGATAACCGTAACAATGATCAAAATACGGGCAAACATAACGGTCCAGGCAATTAGAATAGCCAGGGCAAAAGATCTTGCCAGGGTGTCGGACGTTTTACTTTTATGAGCCATACTGATCGTAACGGCAGTGCTGGAAGCCAGGCCGCCCAGCAATCCGGTCAGGGTGATCCCTTTGTTGGCGCCAATCAATTTCATAAAAATATAACCAATAAAACTGATTGCCGATATAAAGACCACAAAAAGCCAAATTTTATAAGGATTAAAAATGTTAAAGGGTTCCGGTCCATACATTTTGTTGGGCAAAACGGGCAAAATAATTGCCGAAATTACGGCAAATTTAAGAGAGGAAAAAACATCCGCTTTGGTTAAATTGCGGGCAAAACTATGCAGCTCCAGTTTGAAGGAGAGCAGGATAGTTATGATAACAGCAATAGCAACAGCCAGAACAACCTGGTTCCAATAAGCCAGGGCGCCGGTCATGGCTGTCATCATGGCAGCGACTTCGGTCGTCAGCCCAGGCGTGCCATGCCATGCCTGGATAAAATGATTAACCAGAAACAGTAATCCCAATATAAACATAACTGTAACAAAAGGCAGAGGAGAACCGGTTTTATCGGTGAGTAATGCTGCTGTGCAGCCAATCAAACTGATCAGCGAAAAAGTACGTACTCCGGCGGCAAGTTCTTTACCTTCTCTATTAAAAGCATACTCTCGCTGTAGTCCTATCAAAAATCCAATAAATAGCGACACTGCAAAACGATAAAATAGATTATACTGCTCCATGCAAACCTGCCTCGTTCTTTGGTTATGTCGGGTAACTAATTTTTATATCGGAAAATCTTTTTTTGGTATCTACCCAGTTGGCAACAAAGTTATCTCTTGATTCAACAAACAACTTTTCCCTGATTTGGTCGCGGCATTCTTCAAAAGAGCATAAAGTTGCAGAATATTTTTTATAAACAATAACAATATGATAGCCGGAATGGGTTAAAAAAACCGGAGATATTTCACCTTCCTGCAGAGAAAACACCACCGTATCAAATTCCGCTGCTCTTTTACCGGCTGATACAATGCCCAGATCGCCGCCGGCTTCACTGCCGGAGGAGCATTTATTGGCCAAATCGGCAAAATCTCCGCCTTTTAACAATTCGTTGCGAATGTCACGCATCTCACGATAGGTGGCAGCGGCGTTGTTTTGCGCAAATGGTTTAAAAATTTGTGCGGCATGTACCTGTTCCGGATTATAGAAATCTTCTTTATTTTCAGCAAAATAGGTCAACAACGTGTCTTCGTCAGGCGGCTGGATGTGCTCGGTCAACTCGTGTAAAAATCGGGTGATTCGGATGTTCTGTTCCAGGTTCTTTTTTATTGCAGGTTCATCGGCTGATGTCATGCGGGTTTTTCGAAATAACTCTTGTTCCCCGCCATAGTTGTTTTTCAATTCCTGCCAGGCATTATTAATATCTGCCTCGTCAATAACCGGGTAACGGCGCATTGCTTCCTGACGGATCAAGGTCCAGTCTACCAGGTTTTGTGCGGTTTTTTTCCTGATCTGTTCTTCAGGCAAACCAGGGTTGTAGCTGCGAACTTTGATCATTTCCTGTTCACATATTTGTTTGTTGATCAGCTCGCCATTTATGGTAATTTGCATTTTTTTCCTTTCACCGGTTATTAATTCAAATCTATACAGATTTGGCAGGTTCAATATCTTCCGTTATTTCGGATTCTTCAACAATGAGCGTTTTGGCAAGAATGTCTCCCCAGCGGCGGCCATCTTTTTTTGTCAAGATCATAACGCTCTCCATGAACCCCAGCACGAAAAAACATAAAGCAATAAGGGGAATCAGCACCCAGCCGAACAAGGGAATAATAATTAAAAACATAATCATTACGCCCAGCGCCAGCATCCAGTTTCTTTTAAAGGACACTACTATATCTATTTCCCTGTTGTCCAAAGTTACCGGGCGCAATTTTAACAATTTTTTCCCGATAGAGCGTTGATCCATAAAGTCATAATTCAACCCGTCGCGAAGCAGCATATACGCGGTGCCGATAATTCCACCGATCAGGGGAATGACACATAGCGCAAAGGCAATAGCAATATCAATAATCGCAGCAATTATTCTTTTCGATGGATCTGCTTTGGTTCTTTGAAGGGTAACGGGTACAAGGTGAGGATTTTCATTTTCTGACATGAAAAATGCTCCTGTTTTTATTTATCAATATATAATATTCTAAATATATCAAATATTTACAAGTGTTTTTTTTACAGGCGCCTGTTTTTGTAAAAATTTTTGAGGTAAAAAGCATCAATGTCGCCCGAAAAAGAAATTTTTATTTTAAATGCAATGTTTAGGAATTACAGAAATAGAAAAAGGCTCCTTTTCCTTTATTTCTCTTTTACCCTGAACCAGGCAGCCCGACAACGATAACCCGGTGCGGGGTTATTGCCGGGCTGCTTTTATTAAAAAAGAATTCTTATCTAGCCTGAGGATCAGTGATGAAAAAATTTTTACTTGCTATGCTTGTCATATTATTATTCATTGCCGGATGTTCTTCTCTCCAGCAAATAGTGCAACGCCCATCCGTCAAAGTTGCAGGTGTTGATATTGTCAGCGCCAATTTTGACCAGGTAACGCTCGATTTCGGGCTGCTTGTTCATAATCCAAACTCTTTTGGCATTCAAATGGATGGTTTTGATTATAACTTTGTGCTTGAGGGTAATGAGTTTTTAAAAGGGAATGAAAACCGGCAATTACAAATATCCGGTCAGGGGAATAGTACTGTAAAAATTCCGGTTACTATTGCTTTCAAAGAATTATATAACCTGGTAACCAAAACCAAAACGCTGGACACTTTGTCGTATCACCTTGCCGGTCATTTCCGGCCCGGCGGTCTCTTGTCGGGAATTAATATCCCGTTCAGCAAAACCGGCTCGTTACCCAACATCCGCATTCCCGAAATATCTCTTAAAAGTTTAAAGGTCGACAAAATGAGCCTGTCCGGAATCGACTTGAAACTGGGAATTGATCTCAAAAACAATAATATTTTTGGTTTTGATATTGGCAAGCTGAATTACAATATCAATATGGGCGGCAGTAAAGTAGCCAGTGGAATTACTGAAAAACTTGCCGCGGTTCCGGCCAAGGGTAACGGTGAAATTGTTATCCCAATCTCGCTCGATTTCCTTGGTATTTCTTCTTCTTTAAAATCACTGTTAACCGGGCAAAATATAAATTGTGCGGTAGCCGGCGATGCCGACCTGAATACCCCGTTTGGCTTGTTGAATTTACCGATCAATACAACACAAAATGTGAAAATTTTTAAATAACTTCCGAAAGTCGTTCGCACACCGAATCGTATAGCAATAACCCTTGACGGGTAAGACACAGGTGCTTATGCACTAATGTTAACAGCCGGTTATGACGGGAATTTTTAAACGGGAGGGTTCGGGTATCCAGCCCTCCCAATTCTGTTATAATATCCTCCGCGGCTGTCAGTAATTCGCCTGAAGCCAGACTGGCCCATTGCTGCAAATCCATTCCTTCCTTGCGGCGCAACCCTGTTAATAGCAGTTCCTGGCATTTTTGCTCAACCGATAACTGCTCTTTTTTTTCAAAGGGCAGCATGTCTTTACCAAGATATTGACAGTATTGCTCCACATCCGCACAGTTCCACCAGCGTTCAATTCCGTTAAATGAATGCGCAGCCGGTCCCAGGCCAAGATAGGAATTACCATTCCAGTACTTTTGGTTATGCCTTGAGCGGTATCCCTGCAACGCCAGGTTGGAAATTTCATATTGTTCATATCCTGCCGATTCCAGCACATCGATGCCTTTTAAATACATCTCTCTTTCAAGCTCTTCATCGCAGCGAACAAGTTGTTTGTTTTTTATCGCCCTGGCCAGGGGTGTATGCGGCTCAATGGTCAAACCATACATGGAAATATGATGCGGGTGTAAATCAATAGCATATTGCAAGGACTGCCGCCATGAATTCAGGGTTTGCCCGGGAATGCCAAAAATCAGATCGATGCCAATATTTTCAAAACCGGCTTTACGTGCCTGGCGGACGGCATTAGCGGCTTGTTCTGCATTGTGGATGCGCGTCAAGACCGCGAGTTCATCATCTTGAAAGGATTGTACACCAATGGTAACCCGGTTAAATCCCGCTTTTAAAAAGCTGAACAAATTATTCTGCAGCACAGTACCGGGGTTTGCTTCAAAAGACACTTCTACCCGGCCACTGATATGAAAATTCCATTTAATATGATTGAGCAGCACCAGCGCTTCTTCCGGCGCAAGCAGCGAAGGAGTTCCTCCCCCAAGGTATATGGTATTGATGGTATCTAATTCAAAAGGCGGTTTGTTGCTGCAAAGAGTAATTTCTTTTAATAACGCATCAAAATAGCGTTTTTTTGAATCCAATTCAGTTATGGAATAAAAGTCACAATAATTGCATTTTCGCTTACAATAAGGTACATGAATATATAAAGCGCCGCTATCCTGCATTATTGAATGACATTAAAAATTCGCCCCCAGCGTACTCTAAATTCATTTTTTGACTGTCTTTTTAAATGTGTCATACTTTTTTCAATAGACCAAAATACAAATTTTGGTTTACGTATATATCCTTTTGGGGAAGTAATCCAAAACTGCGACTGTCGGCGCTATTGTCCCGGTTATCGCCCAGCACAAATAGCTTGTTAACTGACACCACTATTGGTCCATAATTACGACTTTCCGGTGTAATACCATCATATCGTCGGATCGTATAATGTCTTCCTTCTATTATTGTTACATCATAATAACCGGTATTGATACCATCCTCTGCATCAAACTCTGTTTTTACTAATTTTATTTCCTCAAAAAGTTTGCTATTTAAATAAACAATACCCTGCTTAATTTCCAGTGTGTCGCCGGGCAAGGCCACACACCTTTTAATAAATTGTAACTTCTTTTCACCGATATATTTATTAAATGCAATAACATCACCTCGTTTAGGGTGGTTGGTATTTTTACTACCCAATTTAACCAGTACCAAATCACCTACCAGTAAAGTGTCTTTCATAGAGCCGGTTATTATACGATGTGTTTGTACACTGGATAAATAAAATATGGCAATAAATATTACAACAATTGAAACAATAAATATTGGGGGAAAAATTTTCTTTTTCATTCTAGTCTTTAGCGCGATTATAAAAAAAAACCAAACCTTATATATCAATATTGCTTGAAAATTTCGGTTCTATATGCTTTTGTGTGGATAATTTTACCGATTGAACCATTGTTTAAAGTAAAGAGGCTCAATATGAACACATTGTATTCAAGTTGTTTTTAATATAAAAGACCTGGAAAGATTTTATTCTTTTTCCTCTCTGTGTCCTCCGTGTCCTCTGCGGTTTCATTATTATATTGTACCGCAGAGGTCGCCGAGCGCGCAGAGAAAAGCATTCAACCAGTTGTTATTATGACGTTTATTAATAGCAGTATTTTCTCAATAATGTTTTGTTTAAAAATAATGATATGGATGGCAGCTAATTTTTTTCTTATAACACAAATTTAATGTTTGCATTGTTATTCAACGAAAAGTTGCATTAACCATACCTTTATAACGGATATGACTGTATTCATGTTCTTAAAAAAGTGGGAGAATTACCCACAACAAACAATATAGAACCAAACTTTCTTTAACCCCCAAAACAAATTAGTTTCAAAGAAGTAAATATTTTTGCCATACTACATTATTGAATGACATTAAATATTCTCCCCCAGCGAATTTTTGATATAATTTTCC
>CAYNSO010000042.1:20658-28004 GCA_964399735.1 uncultured Cytophagia bacterium | reverse complement strand
TTTGCCGTCTCACATTTCACATCTCACGTTTCACCATTTGGCATTACCGCCAATCTCAAATTTTTACAAAAAATCGGTAAATCATAAAAAAACTCTTGACAACCTCTTAACAATTTAGTATATTTACTATAATTATAGTAGATCAATGAGAGCAATAGGAGATACAATGTCAAATACTGAAAAACTAACCCCCGCCGAATGGGAAATTATGGAAACCGTGTGGGAACTCGGCGGCGCGCCCTCGGTGCGCGATGTGCTGGATAGCGCCTATCCCGGCGGCGAAAAAGCCTACACCACCGTGCAAACCATCATGAACACCCTGGTCAAAAAAGGCCTGCTCACCCCGCAAAAAACCGGACTGGTAAACTTTTACACCCCGGTTAAATCCCGCCACGATATGGTGCAATTCGAAATGAAAAACATGCTGTCGCGGGTATTTAACGGCTCCGTGCCGGCGCTGGCCAATTACCTCATCGACTTCCAGGATCTCAGTCTCGATGAAATTCAAAAAATCAAAGAGTTGCTCAACAAAAAAGCCGAACAATTAGAGGAATAATCCATGATACCCTTGATAAATAAAATCGGTCAAATTTGGTTCGAGTATTTCGGCCTGGCGGTTTTACAAAACACCCTGTTTCTTGGCTGTATTTTCCTGGCTTTTTATATCCTGAAAAATGCCGATGCCCGCATCAAGTTCGCCCTGGGTGTTTTGGGACTGGCTAAACTGCTGCTGCCGCCGTTCTTGCCCGCGTCTTTTTCCTTCTTTTCTACCTCCGCCCCTGCCGGCTCGATTATGATCGGCGATTTTCAATCCGGCCAGGTAGTGACAACCAGTTCTGCGCCAATTATAACTTTGGCCGGAGTGTTCTTTGCCCTGTGGCTTATAACCGCTATCATCTATATCCTCATCGCTGTTGTATCTACCCTGGTTATGAAAAGCCGCCTTTCTTCCGCAATTAAACAACCGGGGGCGAATTTACATAAAATCGCCCTGTTCCAGTCCGATAAAATCTCCGTGCCCATGAGCATGGGTTTGTTTCCAAAAAAAATCTACCTGCCCGCGTACTGGCCGGAACTGCCGCCGGAAGGACAAAAAGTACTGTTGCAGCACGAACTGGCGCACATTCAGCGCCGCGACGGCCTGGCGCATCTATTGCAAACCATTGTTCAGGCGCTATACTTTTTTCACCCCTTTGTGTGGCTGTTGAATGAACGAATTAACGAATACCGGGAAATGGCCTGCGATGACAAGGCCATTCAAGACGTACAATTGTCTCCCGGAGACTATTCACGCTACCTCGTGCAGGTGGCGGAAAAGATCGTTGAACCGCAGTGGAGTTACGCTTCGGTTTCGGCGCTTGTAAAACAAAAAAATAAATTACTGAACCGTGTAACATATCAACTGCAGGAGGCTGATATGAAACAACTTGCAAAACACAAAACAACAGTGGTCTTTATCACACTGTTCGCCCTTATGCTGCCGCTGTCGTGGTACAGCATGGCTGAAAAGGTCGGGGAAAATGTCCAAATAATAATTGCCGAAGCAAACAACCCGCAAGATGTCGGTGAAATTTTCGGTGAAATCAGCGATGCCAAAACAGGAAAATTCATTATGAGCGCGAGGGTCAGTCTGCCGGGCACAGAAATGGTCGTAGCAACGCATGATAAAGGCCAATTTTTTATCGGTAACATTCCGCCGGGTGTTTATACCCTGGAAGTTTCGCGCGATGGATTTAAAAATAAAAAATTAGAAAATGTTGAGGTTTCCGCATTACGAACGTCCAGAGTGGATGTCAAGCTGGAACCGGTTCTAGTCAGCAACAAATCGCGCCTCCCTGAAGATTTTGTGCCTTTCGACGTTCCGCCTCAACCGGTAGGGGGTTTTGCCCAAATACAAAAAAACCTGGTTTACCCGCAATCGGCAATTAATGCCGGCATACAGGGCAAAGTTTACATCGACATAAATTTTGATGAAAAAGGGCAGATCGTAGATACAAAAATTGCACAAAGTCTGAATAAAGAGTGCGACCAGGCTGCCATCAACGCCATCAAAGCCGTCAAATGGGAACCGGCAAAAAATGACGGCAAACCAGTAAGTGTTTGGATAACCATCCCGGTTGTTTTCAAGCTGCATGATTAACAGTATCAAGCCGTAGAGACAAGGCATGCCTTGTCTCTACGCAAGTGGGGGCAGGTCGGGCATACGGCCCGGTATTTCCAGCTTTAATGATGGGATTTATATACTCTGCTCGCCCTGGAAATCCCTGGCCGTCCTGAAACTATAGCTTCTCCTCTCCAAACTCCGGTTTGGAGAGGCGCCTGGATGCGAAACTCTGTTTCGCAAATAGTTATTATTTATATAATTATTGACAAATGAAATGTTCTTTGAACTTTTGTAGTTATTTCCCTATTTGCAGGTTGGGGCCTTGCCCCAACATTACCTGCATTTCCCTTTTCGTAGGTTGGGGCCTTGCCCCGACATTTTTATAATTCCCTTTTTTAATCTACCAGTCTTGAATCCGACAAATTACCAATATAACCCAACTCCGCTAGCTAAAATATTCGCCTTTTCGTAAAAAAAAAACAAAAACCATCACATTTTAACTATTTTCCTTGACAAAAATTATTTTATTTCATAACTTTCGATAGCTATTGAAACTTGTTACTTTACCCGGGCAATACGAAAATATTCGTTTCAATAGCTTTAATTTTTTTTAAATTTATTACATGACTTTTATGGGGTTACAATGCAAAAAAAAACAGGCTGTTGCCGACTTGTTTGTATCGTTATGATGCTATGTGCAGGAATCGTCAGTAGCGGTTATTCGCGGGAAACCAGGTCGCACAAACCGGGGCTGTCATCTACTCAAATAATTGATATGGATGCGTCAAAAAAACATTCATATTCCGCCGCGCTTTATGAAAACGACCGGCTGGTGAACGGCTATACAATCAATCCCGATTCATTGGCCAGGGTGATTGTCATTTTCAGGGAACACCCTGTAAACCGGCAGAACCGGACTTTAAATGCAGCAACAGACCGAATCGCCAGTGAACACCGCCAATTCAAAAATGAACTTGATCAGATTTGTACAATAATTGCCGCCCAATATAATAAAACGCCCGAAACCCGCATCCATTATGAATTTCAAACCGCTCTGAACGGCATGGCGCTTACAGCTCCCCGTTTGGTCACCGAGCGGCTCGCTTCCCTGGCTATGGTTCGTTCCGTATACCCGGATCAGCAAGTTTCTATAAACATTGAAAACAGCAGCTACCTGGTCGGCGCGGATTCGGCAAGAAAGCTGTATCACGTTACCGGCAAGGGGGTTCGGGTTGGCGTTATCGATACAGGGATGGATTACAACAATCCCGCCCTGGGCGGCGGTTTTGGACCGGGCTACCGGGTTATCTGCGGTTATGATTTTTCCGCTCAAGACCCGGACCCGATGGATGAGAACGGGCACGGCACTTTTGTGGCCGGCATCATCGGCGCCAATAGCGCAGAAATTTCAGGCATTGCGCCGGAGGTACAGTTCATCGCCGCCCGTGTGCTGGATCAAAACGGCGACGGCTACCAGTCGGATGCTATAGCAGCGCTGGAATTCTGTATGGATCCTGACCGGGATAGTAATACGGACGATGGCGCGCAGATCATCAATCTCAGTCTCGGCGGCGCCGGGGATGAAAACGATCCCTTGAGCCAGGCAGTGGATCAGGCTTCTGCCAATGGCATTCTGTGCGTGGTGGCCGCGGGCAATTACGGCTGGACCGGTACGGCGGCAAATTATCAATCCATAGACTCGCCGGGGACCGCAAAAACCGCCCTTACCGTCGGCGCCGGCGACCTTTATGATAGAATGTATTACCGAAGCGCCAAAGGCCCAACCCCGCTCAATTGTTATCTTAAACCGGAACTGGTCGCCCCGGGTGTTGATATTCGTTCCCTGGCGTTGTTTAATGCAACCACCATGGAAAGCGGTACCTCAGTGTCCGCTCCCCATGTGGCCGGGGCGGCGGCGTTATTAAAACAACAGTATCCGGCCCACGAAGGTTCGCAATTAAAAAGTATGCTTGTCCACGCCGCCAAACGCCTCGCCCCTGCTTATAATCCCTGCATCCAGGGCAACGGCCGGTTGGATATTCTTAACGCCTTTACACAAAAAATTATCGTTGAACCGGCCGTATTGAGCTTTGGCAGGGTAGATAATGTTCCGTTTGTCTGGTCGGCCGAAATTCCGGTTACCATTACCAATCCCACAGATTCTGTAATCTCTGTACAAATCTACCCTCCACAGTGGCCGGATTTTGTCTCCATGACTATAGAACAAACACAGTTTATTATAGAGCCCGGCGAAACTGTTGTAACCGATGTTAAATTAACTGTTGGCCGGCCGCTTCCTGTACCCGCAAATCAGCCCTATTCTTATTTTGCCGACCTGACCTGCATTGCCGGAGGCGACAGCTTTTACATCCCATGCAGCGTTACCAAAGCGCCGCAATTGACTGTAACGTTTACACAACCGGCGCTCTCGCTTTTCCTGTGGGGCGAAGACAGCCCTGTCGGGTATTTATATTCAGATTTGCCGGAAACAATTAATATATATCCGGATGGCGGCAGGTATCATCTCTTTTGCGTTATGCAGCAATTTATCGACGGCGTCCGGCATCTTTATTTTTTAGAGCAAAGAAATGTTGACGTTCACGACCTGAATCGGCTCACACTGGATTATCACCAGGCCAATTTCCAGTCACAGCCGGTCAATTATGATCGCGATAACCAGCCGCTGACCGCCGCACAATTGTTCCGCAACCGGATTGCTATCTATTTTCGAAATGATTATACGGTTTTGAGCTCTTATAATATGCTGCTTATGACCCTTAATTTTTCCCTAGATGAAGAACTCATCGTCAATACCACAGCGCTAAGCGATAATTTCATGTATTATCAAAATAAATTGTATACCCCGCAGCGGGATCGTATTGTTTTTTTGCACCAATTCAGCCGCGCCGTTACCGGCACACAAGATTTTTGGCTGCCGGACGGCCAGGACGGATTGAAACGTTACGCTGTAAACATGCACAAAAACAATAACGATTCTCCGGGTAGTTATTTAATGGTAACTGCAACAGGCTATAACGCCCCGGGATATGCAACGAATATCCATGAGAAAAGTCACAGCATCGTTTATAATGATGACCTGGCCTTTAACGGCGAAGTTGAATTTTCTGTGGCCCCGGAAGTCGGTTTAGATGATGAAACCTGCAGCGTTTATTCGCTGACCTGCGCAACCAAAGATTCCCTGCAAAATAATTACTTTACCAGTTCGCCCGGCTTTTTTATCAATCCCGACGGCTCACTAAACAGCTTTTATGCAGACGCAGATTGGGATTCTTCCCTGGTTAATATCAAAAATCATATAAATTTATTCACCTTGCAGGAAGGCGATACCTTAAGCTGGCCGCGCCTTAACAGTGAAACCCTGTTACCTGATTTTATTTTAACACACATCCAGGATAACATATTTGTAACTCACCCCGGCAGAGCCAGGGGCGGGCTGCATTCTGTAGCCGGTAATTATGATATAACCCCCTCATATTGTCCGGGTGGAATGAATTATTCTCAAGGTAAGCTATTCAATTATAACCGGCTTTTACTAAAGCAGAAATTTGCAAACGAAACTACGGAATTGCTCTCCTTACCCAACAGCGCCGGTAACGGGAAAAGCATTTTTCTATGTACTTCAAGTCCATATTATATTCATGACCAATACGGTTGTTCTCATTTGTTGATACATCAAAAAAAAGCAGGGAATGCCGGACTGGTTCTTTCCCTGCTGCATTTTGTAGTACGTAGTGACAACAAGCCAGCGCAGCGTTTGCAACCGGGTGCGGAAAACACACTAAATATCTACATCCGCAACGGCGACAAGCATCTTTTTAATCCGGTTATGACAATTATAAACCAGTCAGGTCAACAGATCGGCCTGAAAGCGCTATACGTCGGGGGCTTACACTATCAAACAACACTGCCGGACACGTTGAGCGCCGGGTTCTACGGCGTTCATTTTACCGCCAACGATGACCTTGGTAATCCCTTTGCATTCATCGCCGAACCGGCTTTTTATTATGCTGCGGATAATAAAATTCCCGAACCATCGGCATTTCTATATATGGAGGATTATGCTGTCGCCGACCGCCAAAACCTGGCTATAACTCCCGGTGCGCAGGACTTGTTAAAACTCGTTTTTCACAACTATGGTTCAAAATCAGTATCAGGATTGAGCCTGGCTTTTGCGGATAGTTCAGCCATTCAAATAAATAATAGCGACCAAAAGTGGCAATTCACTGCCGGTCAAAAAGACTCCTTCGCTATTCCTGTTACAATATCCGGGTGTTTACCGGGCAATTCCCTGTACAAAACTGAGTTAATTGCCAGCATTATATCCAATGGTAAACGCCGGGTGCAGCGCTATCCCCTGGTGTTTGGTGTTGCGGCAGGCTCTTCACAGGTACAGGACGGCGCGCACCCGGTCGATGATTTTGTCTACCTGAGCCATTACCCCAATCCCGCACATATCACCCAGGGAAACCCAGGGGTGAATTTTGCCTTTGACCTGTTTTCCAGCCGCGCCGTCGCCCTTGATATATACAACATTCTGGGCCGCCATATTACCCGAATTGAAAAACCGAACCTGACTCCAGGACATCATACCCTGTTTTGGAACAGGACGGATCGCAACAACCTCCCGGTAGGCAGCGGATTGTACTTGTACCGGTTAATGGTGAATAATAAAGTTGTTCAGGGGAAGTTGATTGTTTTGAATTAATCCACGATATAAATACTACATCTACCCCATCGTCCCGATTGAATGATGGGGTATCTGTATTATCATGAATTTCAAATATCTTGATATGATGCAGCAAGCACAAACCCTTCAAACCCCCGAAATTACCCCATCCTACGGTTATTCCCTTTTGCCCACAAACCTTGTCATTTCGACGAGCGTAGCGAGGAGAAATCTTGTTCTCTGTAAAGCAAACATTTCAGCATCAAAAACAAGATTTCTCCCTCCGGTCGAAATAACAAACCGGGGGCGTTTCACATCTGACAACTGATAGCTGACAACTGATAGCTTTCTTCTTACATCTCACATTTCTCGTCTCACATCTGACGGCTGATAGCTGAGAACTATTATCATCTTGAATGATGGGGTAGTTGTATTGCTATTAATTTTAAATGTCTTGATCCAATACGGCAAACTCAAATCCGGCAAACACCCGAAATAACCCCATCCTACATTCTGATAGCTGACAACTGACAGCTTGCTTCTCACGTCTCACGT
>CAYNSO010000042.1:0-20558 GCA_964399735.1 uncultured Cytophagia bacterium | reverse complement strand
TTCTCACGTCTCACGTCTCACGCCTTACCTATGCCTCACCCACCAGATAAAAATCAAATACAACAACCACAACACCACAAACGTCTTCATACCCCACCACAAATTTTTACCAACATCACGAAATGACTTTTTCCATTCCTCCGCCTCTAAAAATTTGCCTGAGATCAGCAAGGTGAAAATTTTGCTTCCAAACAATGCCACAATTAAAAATAAAAATATCCAGAAAAAAATACGCATAATAAAAATCACCTTTTAAGGGTTTTGGATTTAATATAGTAAAACTGAAAAACAATCAACGCCACAACCAGCACAATAGCAATGATATACGAAAACGTAAACCCCATTGCTGCGGGCGCCAACCGAATAAGCTGCGGGCCTAGTAAAAATCCGGTGCCGACTGCCACTTCATTGATGGCAATATTACGCACCGAACGGGTGGGATGCGTGAGACAATGAAATACTCCCGAAAAGCTCATCGTCGAAGCATAAATACCAAGTAAAATAACTCCACAATAAACTACCAGGGTGCCTTTTGCAAAAAATAACAGCAGCAATCCCGCAGCCGCCAAAAGACTAACGAACGGCGCGCGGCGATGATTGAATTGCCAAAGAAAATTCCGCGCATAAATTAACACCCACAACATCTGGGTAATGTTTAGCAAAAAAACAACCATTCCTTTAACATAAGGCCGTAATTCCATTAAACCGGATTGTTTGGGAAAAATAGTCAAAAACAAAGAAATGATCATAATATTTACAAAAGCGCCAGCCCAGCCGCTCCTCGCAAGATCGGGTTTATTGCGAAAAGATGTGTCCACATATTCCTGAACATTTTCACCAGGTTGCGGTTTGAATCGGAATGCCAAAATCGCTACTGTCATGCAGGCTGCCGCCGCAAAAAAATAAGAAACACTCCATGAAGCTGCCTCGCGCAGCCAGCCGCTGATGAACGGCCCAAACGCAAAACCCAAAGTCAATGACGCTATATATGATGTAACCGATTGTGCCAGCGGCCTGGCAACGGATTGCTGCACATCCTTCATAAAAGCCTGAAAGGCATTAAAAAACAACGAAGAGCCCGCCGGAATGATCGTGTAAATTATAACAACAACCAGAGTTTCTTTCACAAAACCCAGTATCAACGCCAACAAGGCAATAAAACCGGCGCCGATTATGATCTGCCGCTTTGCCAAATGCGGTTTGACGATCTTGCCCATGAACAACGAAAATACAATATAGCCCACCCCGTAATTGGTGATCATTAAAGAAACCAGGGATAAACTGGCGTTCTGCTCCGTAGCCCGCATTGGCCCGACAAACATAAAAATTCCCACCACCATATTGATCAGCAGCGGGTAAATATAAATGAGTATATGGTTCATCTTTTCCTTTACCGGTTTTGTAATTTCTAATTTATTGATTTTTACAGAGAATTCAAACGAAAGAAATTCCAACCAGAACTATTTTTGCTATGATACGTTTTAATAACAAACAGAAAAAACAAGTGTACAATTATGTACAAACTGTCAATCACCTGATAATCACATTTAACAAAGGAAGGCATTATGAAAAAAATATTGTTGCTTTCGTTTTTGTTGTGCGCAACAATTGCGCTGGCCGGCCCGAATTTTAGCGGAGAATGGACCCTGAACAAGGAAAAAAGCGGCATTGACGAATCTGGCCCCGGTTTTAGAATGATCTCTGAAAAACTGGTCGTCGTTCAGGATAAAGAAAAAGAACTGGTCATTACCCGGTTCGGCGTCAACCGCAATGGCGAAGAGATGAAAACCGAAGAAAAATTAACTTTGGACGGCAAGGAATGCACCGACAAAACGGAATTCCGCGAAAAAACATCCACCATTACTTTTAGTCAAGACGGTAAAGCCATGATCATCACAGCGGTTACAAAAATGAACCGCAACGGCAACGAATTCTCCATGAACAGCACAGAAAACTGGTCGCTGCAAGCCGATGGTAAAATTCTGTTCATCGACTCCAAATCCGAAACTCCCCGCGGCGAACGAACGATGCAGTTGTATTATGATCTCAAGCCTGCTGAAGCCAAATAGGCGTTAACTGTTTCTCCCGGCAACCAGATCTATTAATTCCTCAAGATTCTGTCTGGCGCTGTTATCGGGCAAAGGTAACAGCGCTTTTTTAGCTTCCTGTAAACAGTTATCAACTTCCAATCGGGCAGCATCCAGAGTTTTTGTCTGCTTGAACAATTCGATGACCGCCTTGACATCATCTGCAGTCACCTTGCCCTTGTGCAATATAGTTTGCAATTGCTGCTTTTGCTCATCATTGGCGTTTTGCAGCGCATGAACAACCAGAAACGTCTTTTTGTTGGCCTCCAGGTCGCTGCCAATATCCTTGCCCAGCACATTTTCTTCGGCAATCACGTCCAGCAGATCATCCTGAATCTGAAAAGCCCGCCCCAGCTTTTTCCCATAAATCTTCATGGCCGCCATTTGCTCCCCGCTACCGCCACCGAGTATGGAACCGACATGGCAAGCGACCGAGAACAATTCCGCAGTCTTTTTATCGATCATATCAAAATATTCGTCAAGAGTTACATCATTGCGGAATTCAAACTCTTTATCCAGCGTCTGCCCTTCACAAACTTGTAAAATACCGCGCGAAAAATCATCCAGCACCTGCGCTAACCGGGCATGGCTGCGCCGGTGCAGCATGGAATAGGCCAGCACCAGCAGGGCGTCGCCGGAAAGAATGGCCACATTCTCATCCCACTTTTTATGCACAGTCTCCTGACCGCGGCGCAGGTCGTCGTTATCCATAATATCATCGTGTACCAGGGTAAAATTATGCACCATTTCCAGGGCAACCGCAGCGTCCAATGCATCCTCCACCTTGCCGCCGGCTGCTTCGCAAACCAGCAATAACAAAACCGGCCGCAGTCTTTTACCGCCGGAAGCCAGGGCATAACGAATCGGTTCATACAAAGTTGCAGGATTTTTAGAAGGTACAGCCTGATATATATGGGCTACCACCATATCTTTCAGAATTTTCATTCTGGTTTCAAAACTTGACGTCAATGCTCAACTCCCGAATGCTTGAATAAGATCAGGAAAATTACAATTAAAGGAAATGAGAAGCAAGAAAAAAAAAGCTCCCAAGATGATTATTTTGGGAGCTCGTAATAATAAATATGATGATCAACCTCTAACCGCCAATAACATCCTGCATATTAGCGCCGGACATGTTGGCTCCCTGGGTTATTGCATTGGTCAGAGTGGCGCCGGTTAAATTGGCATTGACCAGAGAAGCGCCGGAAAGATCACTGCGAACCAGGTGCGATTGCTCCAGGTTGCATTGATCAAGTTTGGCATTGCGCAAACTGGCGCGTTTAAGCCTGGCACGACAAAGATTTGCGCCCCGTAAATCGGCATTATCAAGATTAGAGCCCAACAGGGCGGCATGATTCAAATTGGCATTCTTTAGGCTGCTGCCTTCCAAATTACTGTCCTGCATGTTGGCGTCCTCAAGGTTTGCGCCATCCAGATTGGCATTATGCAAATTGCTGCCAAACAAAAATGCTTCTTTGAGATTGCCCCCCGATAAATCAGCGCCTTCAAGATTGGAATTTTGCAAATGCGCTCCGGATAAATTGGCGCCTTTAAAATTCACGCCTTTCATTGTTCCATAAGATAAATCCGCACCCGCTAAATTGGCGCCTGCAAGAGATTCACCTGTCTCAAGTTTTTTTAGTATTTCATCTCTACTGTATTGGGACATAACAATCTCCTTGAGATTATATTCATTTGTGCATAATAGACAATTTTAAACAATATTACAACAGTTTTCTTGCAAAATCAACTAATTTGCATAACTTGCTACCGCTTCCTGCACCGAAATAAAATCCTGGAATACCGTATCCAGCTTGGTTATCTGCATGGGCCGCCTGATTCGCTCCGACAGGTTTGCCAGCTTTAAATCTCCACCGGCGCTGCGCAGGCTGGTTAAAGCGCTTATCAGCATTCCCAACCCCGAACTGTTCATCCAGGTAACATTCATCATATCTACCACAACATTGGTATACTCATCTTTGATTGTTTCATCAACTATATTACGTAACTTTTCCGAATCCTGTCCGGCCATTAACTCACCGGTTATACTTATTACAAGCACATTGCCATCTAATTGAGATGTTATTTGCATAATTCCTCCAATCTGTTAAGGAACAATTTAGCCACTATTCATAACGCATTGCGGTGATCGGATCCATTAATGCGGCTTTGCGTGCCGGGTACACACCAAACAATATTCCCACCAAAGAACAAAAAACCAGGCCAATAACTACAGTCCACACCGGAATTGCAGCTGGAACTGGTGTTAACATTTTTACCAGGAATCCTATTCCCAAACCTACCGCAATCCCTATTAATCCGCCAATTTCACTCAATATAACTGCCTCGATTAAAAACTGCCATAATATATCACTGCGCTTGGCGCCAAGTGATTTACGAATGCCGATCTCTTTGGTGCGTTCCGTAACCGAAACCAGCATAATATTCATAATGCCAACACCGGCTACCAATAACGATATGGAAGCAATGGCAATGGCTACAATTTTAACGCTGGCAGTTAATTGATCAAAAAACTCCATAAACTGATCATTGGAATATATTTCAAAATCATTTTCCTCGCCGGGGGGAACCTGGCGCACTGTGCGTAATACACCAATTGTCTGATCAATCGTCTCTTGATATAATTCCGGACTTTTTGCCTTTATGGTAATGTTTACCGACCGCCAGCGCCCATACATCTTTTCAAAACGACTTATCGGAATAGCGACCAGGTTGTCTTGACTTCCTCCCAAAAAACTTCCTTTGGCTTCAAAAATGCCAACTACTTCATACTTTTCCCCTTCAATTTTAATATCTTTGCCAATCGGGGTTTCAAAAGGAAAAAGCTTGTTGATCACATCTAAACCAACAATACATACATTTCTAATTTGCTCAACATCCTGGTTGGTTAAAAATCTGCCTTCGCTAATCACATAACTGTTATTCGGCAAAAATTCCGGCGTAGCGCCGGCTACCTGAACAATCGGCAGGGTCTTCTTGTCCCGGTAACGAAGTTCCTTGCCATACTGCCATACTTCAGCGCCGACATTTTCAGCGGTCATCACTCGTTTGCGAACCTCATCTGCCTCTTCCCGGGTCAAATTTTTACGATTCCGATACTTGGTAAAATCTCCCCCGCCTATCGCCGGGAACTTTTGCACCTGGAATGTATTGGAACCCAGCACACTGGCCTGGTTAACGACACTGTTGCGCATTCCCGTAATCAAAGATTGCATCGCTATAATCGTCATAACGCCAATAATAATACCCAACAACGTCAATGCTGAACGCATCTTGTTAGTCAGAATTGCCGTTAACGACATGTTTATACTTTCACTGAATTGCATAATATTACTTTCTATTCGTACCGTAATGCTTCAATGGGATTTAATTTTGCCGCTTTGCTGGCCGGATAAATTCCAAAAAACAAACCAATCAACACCACAAAACCGACTCCCAGGAACACTACCCATAATGTTATCGATGCCGGCAAAGGGGTTGTCGCCGACACCAGCTTGGCTATACCTATGGCAAACAAAATCCCTAAAATGACTCCAATTGCACAGATCATCATGGATTCTATTAAAAACTGCACCATAATATCAAATCTTCTGGCGCCCAGCGCCTTGCGAATGCCTATTTCACGCGTACGCTCGGTTACGGAGACCAGTAATATATTCATAATACCAATACCGCCAACCAGCAGCGATATTGAACCGACTCCGATTGCCACTGCCCACAATGTGCCGGTTAAACTTTTATAGGTATCCATCAACATACTTTGTTTGTTAATATTAAAATCATTTTCCTGGTCTGGTTTTAACCCCCGCAAACGGCGCAGTATACCGGTCAATTCAATTTCTGCGTCTTCGATCACTTCCGGGGATATTGTCTTTACTTCAATGTCACAGGAACGCCATTGCACGCCAAAAGTGGACTGGAATAAGGTGATGGGGATATACACATTTAGGTCCTGGCTATCGCCAAATAATGAACCCTTTTTTTCAACAACGCCAATTACTTTGTATTTTTTTTCGCCCACAGTGATTCGCTCACCAACACCGGTAGAGTTGGGAAACAGCGCTTCTTTCACATCCCAACCCAGCACACAAATATGGCGGCGATGTTTGGTATCGGTTTCAGAAATAAATCGCCCGTATTCTGGCAAGGCGTTTGACGTAACCAGGTAATCGGCATTGGTACCCACAACCAGCACCCGTTCGCTGCTGCGCTCTTTAAATTTCAAAGTTCGCCGGGTATAAAGAGTCGGCGCCACCGCCTTGCTCAAAGTTGCCATTTTCTTGATCTTGTCGGCAAAATCCACCGGAATATTGCGACGATTACGATAAGAAAAAAAATCTGCATCATTTGTTATTACCCAGGGATATTTATTAATAAACAATGTATCGGTGCCAATCGCCGAGATCTGATTTGCAAACGATTTGTTCAGACCCTGGATCAACGCCACAATAGTAATTACCGTGGTAACACCAATCACAATTCCCAGCGTAGTCAATATGGAACGCATCTTGTAGGAACGCAGGGCATCAAAAGCGATTTTAATGCCCTCACTTATATAAATAAGTAATCTTTTCATGATTTTATCATCTTGTTAGTTGACTGCCTCATCTCTTTCAATTAACCCGTCGCGCAGACGGATGATACGGTCAGAGTGCTCGGCTATATATTCTTCATGGGTTACCAACACAATGGTGTTGCCGGCATCATGCAGGTTTTCAAAAATTTCCATAATTTCTTCGCCGGTGCGGCTGTCCAGGTTTCCGGTTGGTTCGTCGGCCAGAATAATCGAAGGTTTATTGACCAGGGCACGGGCAATTGCCACACGCTGCCGCTGCCCGCCGGATAATTCATTTGGCTTGTGATCCATTCGGTCGGCCAATCCCACTTTTTCCAGCGCTTCAATAGCCTGCTTGCGGCGTTGACTGGCGCTGGTGCCGCTATATATTAACGGCAATTCCACATTATGCAGCGCATTGGCGCGCGGCAGCAAATTAAAAGTCTGGAACACAAATCCAATCTCGCGGTTTCTGATCTCGGCCAGTTCGTCATCTGTCATTTCGCTGACATTATGGCCATTCAACATATATATTCCATCGGACGGAGTGTCAAGGCAGCCCAGTATATTCATCAACGTAGATTTACCGGAACCGGAAGGCCCCATAATAGCGACATACTCGTTTTTCGCCAAACCCAGGTTGATATTTTTCAGAGCCGGAACTTTGACCGTGCCGCCGATTTCATATATCTTTTTTATATCCTTTAATTCAATTAACATCTATCTAACCCTTTCCTATTCTTTCTTCTTTTCGTCCGTAAAGCTCTCATCTTCTTTCGCTTTTACTTTACTTCCATCCTTCAACAGGGAAGATATTGCTTTATAGCTTCCAGATACGATTTCATCGCCCTCTTCAAGTCCGGACAATATTTCAATATAGGTATCATCACTTATCCCGGTTTTTACCGGCGCCAATTTGGCTACTCCATCCTTAACCACAAAAACAGCTTCTTTCATTTCTGCTTTTCTTTTCTTCTCGCTATCCTGGCCCTTTTTATCATCCCGGTCTTTTTTGGAATCCGACTTTTCTGCAGACTGGACGCTATCGGCTTTTGCTGAATCGGCTGATATTTCCTTCATGGTTACACATTGAATCGGGATATATAATGCATCATAATGGGTATCGGTTCTAATATCAACAGAGGCAGTCATGCCAGGACGTAATTTTTCAACCTGATTAACCACCGCAACTTTAACTTCAAAATTGGTAACCTGCTCCTGGGTTCCACGCCCGCGGGTTGTTGCAGTATGGGCTATTTCAGAAACTTTGCCTTCAAAACTGGTATCAGGAATCGCATCAACTTCTATTTTTGTGCTGTCGCCCAGCGAAACCAGCACCACATCATTTTCATCAACCTCAACCAGGGCTTCCATCTTGCTTAAATCCGAAACTGTAATCACCGGGTCGGAGTTAAATTCGGAACCAACAGCTATTTCACCCTCTTCCTTGAACAATTTTGTTACCACGCCCTCAATGGGGGCAAGCAAACGGGTTTTATCAAGGTCATCCTGGGCCTGGCGCATATAAGCGCCGCGAATTTTAACATCACTCTGGGCCAATAACATACTGGCTTCGGCTGCATCCAACTCGGATTTTGAGGTTAATTTTTGGTCATACAAATCTTTAACCCGGCTGTAATCCGCTTCTGCCTTTTTTAAAGATGCCTGCGCAGATAGAACCTGCGATTCTGCCTGCTCCAACTGGGCAATATACCTTTGCCTATCCAACTCTACCAGCAATTGTCCCTTTTTTACGACATCGCCTTCTTCAACATGAATTCGAATGATCTCGGCGGATATACGGGCGGCGATTTGCACATCGGTTTCCGGCTGTAAATAGCCTGATCCGGTTACTGTTTTGGTGATCTCGCCTTTTTTAACTTTAACCGTAACAACGTCTGTTGTGGTTCCCCGGTTCTTTTTGATATTTACAAAGACCATCACAACAATTAACAGCGCCAGGGCAATAATCCCGATCACCTTGAACTTTTTTGAACTCTTCATTCAATTTCTCCAAAAATTTTAATTTTAACCTTCAAGCAGCCAGAACGCATAACTGCGAACAAAAACACCATCAATATAAACTTCGGCAAGCCATTGGCCGGTCGGTGAAGAACTTGTAGTATCAATGTAATGAAAAGTAATCCATTTGCTGTTTTTAGATTCAAATGAACTGGTCGTCTCCGTAGCAACATCATCGTCCGGGTCTACCCATACTATTTTCACCTGGCGCTCTCCGGCTACCTGTTCCCAACTTAACCAGATATAAACATGGTCATCAGGAAAAAAATTATTATCAATTGCCAGGGGTTTGCCATTATCTACCCCGGCACAGATAAAGCCCTCAATAATCATGGGATCACTGCTGCCGGGCTGCAGCCCGCCACCGCCTTCACCTTCGGTATCGTCACAGGCCAGGCACATCAAAAAAGAAAAAATAATTGACAACCATATTAACCTTTTCATAATCTTCGCCATTTATTCATGTTCTATAATACCCAACGCGGCTTCAAGCCGGGCTTTGGCAATTTTCGCATTATATTCCGCCTGGATCAGGTTACTGCGCGCCTGGGTTAATTCATATTGCGCTTGCGATACTTCCAGTTCCGTGCCCGAACCAACGCGCCGCTTTTCCTGCTGTAAACGTAAATTCTCCTGGTAAGCATCTATATTCTGCTTGTTGATCTCGATGATATCTTTATATGCTTCCAGCTGTAAATAGTACTGTTTCACTCCGGATAATAACAACCGCTTGGTCTCGGTATAATTTTCAATAGCAATATTATAATTTATTGTATTTCTTTGCACCGCAGCTTTATCGGCAAAGCCGTTGAAAATATTCAAATCCAGACCAATGCCAATAGTAGCGCTAAAGTCTTTATCCAATTCGCTTGAATAGACCCGGCCGGCGTCATCATTATTTCTGTTATAGTTTATATTGCCGCCAATACTTGGTAAAAAAGCTGCTTTGGCATAATTGATGTTATGCTGGTTGGCTTTAACATCCAATTCCATAGCCTTCAGGCTTTCATTTTTCTCCAAAGCTATTTCAACGGCTTTATCAAAATCATAATCCGGAAATGAAGCGTCCACCTGATCGCCGACAATTTCCATTTCGAAATCTGGATATAAACCCAATGCATTATTCAAATTAGCCCGGTAAATTTCAATATTGTTGATCTGGTTGATCAATTGCGTTTTATTTGAACCCAGGGTCACTTTGGCCTGGTATACTTCAGCCTGGGAAGCAAGACCAATATCCATCATGGTCTGTACCCGGTTAACCTGTTCTTCCGCTACTTTAACTGCTTCATCATACACTTCCTGCAACCGATATTGCATAAGCAAATTGTAAAACGCTTCTTTTACATTGGCAATGACCTGGTTACGGGTATTGACCAGGGAATGAGCAGCAGAATTTTTGCCGGCCGTCGCTTGTTTGTAGCTATAAATGCTGCGGCCAAAATCAAAAATATTTTGATACAGGGAAATACTGGCAGAATGAGAATTCCTTTCAGTTTTGTCCTGTAAAATTTCTTTTTCCTCATAAATCATACGTCCGGTCTGTGGATCTATCGCCCCGGTGGGCACATCGGCTTTGACCACACGAGCGCCCTGAATGTACTTGCCGGCATTGAATGAACTATTTACTCTGGGCAAAAAAGTAGCTCGTGCTGATGTTACATTCGTTCCGGCTGATTTTACCTGGTAATCGGCTATCCGCAATGATGAATTATTTTGTAAGGCTATATCAATACATTCCTGCAAGGTTAATGCTTTCGGGGTTTGTGAAAAAACACTACCCACCCCGGTGACAAGCATGAAAAAGAATACACTCGTCTTCCAAATTATCTTGTTCATGAGAACTCCATTCATATCAGTTATTAAACCATATTATTTTACCTGGCGCCTCATTATTGTCCCAGCAAACCCGAGAGTCCGGCAGTAACCAGGAACCATATTACATAAATTATTGCTACCAAAGGCCACACCTTTTTAATTGGCAATTTGGCGCACACGGCAACGCCGATACAAAGCGCTATGATTGCCCAGATATTAAACAATTCAAATTGCGCCAGTAGTTTATATAAAAATGTATCTTGCGCAGAATCCGGCATAAAAGTCGCCAGACTGAAATGTACATTCATAGTTTTTTGAGAAATCATCAGCGGCGCTTTGATTAGCATCCCCACGGTTGGAATAAAAGCCCGGTAAACAACCACCCCAAGCAATTGCTCAAATTTGGCTTTGCCTCCCAGCATTACATTGCCGAAAAACAGCCAGATCGCTGCGGTTATTACAAACATGATGATAGCAGTAATAACAACCGTCGGATACAGACTAATTTTCATGATCTGTTCGCTTTTCTCCATGGCATCATCAATCTGCTCCTGACCCATGCCGCGCTTTTCCATTTGTTCAACTGCTTTTTCTTTCTGTTCTGCAGAAATAATGGGCGATAACAGGTACGTAGTCCCCAAACTGATTAAAATTAGTATTATTCCCGGCGCCAACCACTTGGGTTTTGCCGCAATGGCATTAAAGGTAGCTACAGGTGAAATAAATACCCCTATAATTCTGCTTAACAAATTCATATCTTTTACTTCAGCAACAGAATTGCCGCCAACATTCATATCAGACATTTTCTTTCCTCCAAATATTGTTTTAACCTGGCTAAAATCAAAGACGTATCTTTGCTATAAAAGTTTCAGAAAATATAAAAATGCAGCCTCTCAATGCTTAAAAAACAAAACCGCATTGCATTTTAAAATTACTATATTAAAAAACCATTGCTTGCTTTTTGGGTTACAATTCAAAATTAAATCGGATTCCGGATACCCTGGTAAAATACGATTGCCATGACACGAATAAATTCAAAAAGACGCAAACAGAGAATTTGATCAAGTAAAAAAAAATCCGCTCATCAATACCTGCTGTCAGCTTTTTTAACTGGAACCGGGGCAAACGGAACTTTTTTCCATCTGCCCCGGTAACTCAAGCCAGGGTTTCCAGTATTTTCATGGTATGCCGATAAAACACATCAACGGATGGTACATTAACCCGTTCATCCGGAGAATGGGGATATTTGATCGTCGGTCCAAGAGAAATCATGTCCATACCTGGGAATTTCTCGCCAATCAATCCGCATTCCAAACCGGCGTGAATCGCTTCATAACGCGCTTCTTTACCGGTTACCTGTTTAAATGTATCCAGAGAAATTTTAAGAATTTTCGATTCCAGGTTCGGCATCCAGCCCGGATAGCCCGGCGGCTGTTCCAGCGAAGCGCCGGCGAGCTGGGCAATTGCAGCGATTTTATCCAACGTAGCCTTTAATGCCGCACCGTTGGAACTGCGGCTGCTACAATGGATCTTGATTTGGTCATCTGCACACCGAATTGATGCAACATTGTTGGATGTTTCAACAAGATTTTTAATTTCACGGCTCATTGCCAGGGGACCATGCGGCAGAGCAAAAAGCAACGACAACAGCGTTTTGTGCGTAACCGGCGCCAACACTTGCTCAACGCCCGGCAATTCGCTTACCGACAAAGTGATTGCTTTTTCAACCGGTTTGAATTCAATTCGAATTTCATCTATCGCTTTGGTTAACCATTTTTTTAATCCCGCCAGGTTTTTACCATCGATTATTATTTTTACTTTGGCTTCACGCGGAATGGCATTATGCTTGTCGCCACCCTCAAAACAAACGATCTCCAAAGGAATTTCCTTCCCGGCTTGATAGATAAGACGATTCAAAATTTTAAGGGCATTCCCGCGGCCTTCATGAATATTGACTCCGGAATGACCGCCAAGCAAACCGGACAAATGCAGTTCAACCTGTTGATTGCCGGACGCTTTTACGCGCTGCACAGGTATTTTTAAATGCGAATCGGCGCCGCCGGCGCAGCCGATTGAAAACAGCCCAATGTCTTCGCTATCAAGGTTCAGCATAATCCGCCCCGTTAACCAGTCGGGGCTTATCGACATGGCGCCCACCAAACCTCGCTCTTCATCAATGGTGAACAATGCTTCTATCGGGCCATGCACCAGGGTATCATCCTCCATTATTGCCAGCGCGGTAGCTATGCCAATGCCGTTATCGGCGCCCAGGGTTGTACCGTCGGCTTTTAACCATTCCCCTTCCATTTTTAACTGGATCGGGTCTTTATCAAAATCAAACTGTTTGTCCGAGTTTTTTTCGCATACCATATCCAAATGGGACTGCAAAACAATGGTCTTTGCCTTTTCATGCCCTGGTGTGGCCGGTTTGCGTACCAATACGTTCCCGGTTTTATCTTTTTCATATTCCAGCTTGAATTGCTTTGCTACTGATATTACATAATTTGCTATTGCTTCTTCTTTTCCCGATGATCGTGGAATTTGCCGTATCTTGTCAAAATATTTCCAGAGTAATGCGGGTTCCAAACCTGCTAGTACTGACATAAGAACCTCCTGAAATGATTGTTTACTTTTCCCTTATCTATGAATATACAACAAGATATGTGAAAATTCAAGTAAACTCTTTTATTCTATAGAAATCAAAACCCGTCTCCCTTTATTGAAAATTTGTCGCAAACTATTTAATATCAATATTTTAGAATAATTATAGAAAACACTGCTTTACTCTGGTAAAAAACAGAATTTTCCGTATCTTTTATCATTCCTGCCTAAATTTGAACCGGACACAGACATTAAAAGTCAATCTCGCTAATCGAAATACTGCCGTTAACCGTACCAAGCGAAATTTTGCAGCCGCCGCCATTAATTGTACCATTGACATTTTTTTTGCTCCAGTCACCTTCAAGCGTCAGCGGAAAATCGGTATGTATACTGCCATTCACAGTGGACAACGCAAGGTTGGCAGCGGTTGTTTTGGGCAGCGACATACTGATACTGCCATTGACAGTGCGTAACCGTATATCATCAGACAATTTGCCGTCCTCGATCTCGACATGAATTCCGCCATTTGTAGTGTTGGCGTCAACCGAACAATGCATTTGTTTGGCTGCAACATTACCATTCACAGTTTTTAATTTCGTCTTGCCGCCAATACCAATCGCTTCCACTGAACCATTCACAGAATTAATATCCACCAGGGAATTGCCGGGTACCTGGATGGTAAAATCTACTTGAACGGATGGATTCCTGGCTCCGAATAATAATTTAAAAAATTCTGTGCCCTGGTTTTTAGGATGTTCGGGTTGAATATAGAGTTCATCTCCATCCCTGTCCACCTTGATCTCTACTTTTTCCATAAATTCTTCGGCCCTGCGTCCGCTCGATGATTTGACTTTAATATAGGCGTAAATATGAACCTCGTTACGATCCCATGATTCTACAAAAATTTTTCCATTGACATTATTAACATTCACAGTTCCGTTTGTAACAAAATCTACAGTTTTTTCAAATTCTTTCGATACAGAACTGGAAAAAGCGCTTCCTGCAATAAGCAGGAATACCAAAATCAATACTTGAAACTTTGTACCCATTACACTCCTCCGCAGTTATATGATACTTTTTTTACGTTTTAATCGGGAACAAGTTACAAAACAAAAAAGCCGGTCAACTGTATTTTAACCGGCTTTTTGATGTTAGAGATCAAGATCAGGCTTTATTCAAAGCTAATTTCTTTTTTTCGGCTTTGGCCGCCTTTTTAGCTGCGCGTTTTTCTCGCCTGCGCACTGCAAACAATTCCATAACCACATAGATAACAGGCACCACAACCAGCGTTAATACGGTTGCAAACGTTAAACCACCCATTACCGCACGCGCCATAGGCGCCCACGCTTCGCCGCTTTCGCCAAGCCCCAGCGACATCGGCAGCATGGCCAGAATTGTGGTTAACGCAGTCATCAACACCGGGCGCATTCTGATTCTGCTGGCTTGTAAAATTGCTGCAAACATTTCCTGGCCCCGCTCGCGTAACTGGTTGATATAATCGACCAGTACAATACCGTTATTTACGACAATACCTACCAACATAATGATACCAATCAGGGCCATCACACTCAGATCGGTATTGGTTAACAGCAGCGCCAGCGCCACACCAATAAATGACATGGGAATGGTAAACAGAATGATAAACGGATCGACAAAGGATTCAAACTGCGAAGCCATAACCATATAGGTAAGTAAAATCGCTACCAGCATGGCAAGCCCAAGATACATAAACGATGTTTGCATATCTTCTGCAGCGCCGCCGATTTCAACGCGAAAATCATTGGGAATCGACAACTGTTTTACGGCATTTTGCACATCACGGGTAACACTGCGCAAATCTCTGCCGGAAACGTCAATATTCAAACTGGCAATTCGTTCCTGATCCTCACGGGCTATTTCCTGCGGAGCATTGCTGTATTCAATAGTGGCAATAGAGCGTAACGGAATCTGCTGCCCGGTTGGCGTCATAATCAGAATACTTTCAATGTCATCTTTTCTGGTGCGATGCTCTTTATCAAATTGCACTCTGATATCATACTCGTTACCCGCATCACGGAAACGTGTTGCTACAGAACCCAAAATACTGGTACTGACGATAGTACCAATTTGTGCGGTACTCAAACCAAGGTCGGCAATTCGCTGTCGATCCAGGTTGATCTGCAATTCCGGGGTGGGATCCTGCATACTTTTTTCTGTTTCAACAATACCTTTGATGTTTTTTACTTTATCATTTACGGTATTGATCAACGCATCGGCAATCTCAAAATCATGACCAATCACTTTAACCACGATATCGCCGGCATTACCAAACATGGTCGCTTCACCACGGTCAGCAAATGAAACTTTGGCATCGGGGATATTTTGCAAAGACTCGCGTAAATCATCCTCTACTTGAGCCGATTTACGGCTACGTTTACTGATCTTGGGCAGCCGGATAGTGACGTCGCCTTGCGCAGAAGCCTTGGATGAGAATAACGCCATAATCCCTTCACCCTGACCAAATGTAGAAAAGATCAATTCAGCTTCCGGCACTTTTTCCTGCAAAATTGTATTGATCTGGGTCATGGAACGTTCCATTTCATCGAGACTGGTGCCGGGGGTGCGATCAACAGCTATTGAAATAAAATCTGTATCTCCTTCCGGGATAAACTCGCCACCTCGTAATGAAATGAATACTACCGACAATATAAAAGCAACCAGTGTGGTGTAAAGTACTGTTTTGCGATGATGTAATGACCATTCCAGTTTATCATTATAGTAATCCTGCAAATTCAAAATTCCCCGGCTTATTTTATCACTCAATCTACCCAGCCAGCTTTTGGAATGGATCTCGATCACTGATGTAATAAACCGTGATGATAGCAAAGGAATCAGAGTTAATGCAACAATCAAAGAAACGCTTAATGAAAAACAAATGGTAATTACCATTTCTTTGAATAATTGCCCGGCAATACCAGGCACAAATAAAATCGGCACAAACACAGACAGGGTAGTCAATGTAGAGGCGGTAATTGCCATAGCCACCTCGCTAGCGCCCTTGTTGGCCGCTTCAATGGCGCTGGCTTTTTCTTCCCTGAAGCGAAAGATACTCTCAAGCACTACAATCGAGTTGTCTACCAGTAACCCTACTGCCAGGGCAAGCCCGGCCATTGAAATAACGTTCAACGTCAAGCCGGCTTGATCCATTACCGCAAAAGTTAAAACCATAGATACCGGTATGGAAACTGCAACAATCAGCGAGCTGCGCATGTTCCGCAAAAAGAACAATAACACAAAGAACGTTAAAATGATTGCCTGTATTGCTGTATTACCAAGATTGGACATGGAGCGTTTGATAAAGTCGGACTGATCCATGAAAATTTCCAGCTTGATGCCTTTGGGCAATTCCGCTTCAATTTTGGCAAGCTGTTTGAGTACATTCCGGCAAGTGGATACAGTATTGGCGTCCGACTGCTTTTGCACCATCAGCATAACCGCGGGTTTGCCGTTTTCCCAAATCCGCTGCCGCTGTTCCTTGAAACCATCTTCTACCCGCGCCACATCCTTGATGCGAATAATACTGCCATTAATGGCGGCAACACTGGTGTTTCCAATTTGCTCCAGGTTTTGATATTCACCAATTGTTTGAACGGTAAATTCCTGCTGCGAATTGTCGATAAAACCGGATGGTATTTGCAAGTTATTGCTTTGCAACGCTGCCGTTACTTGCTGAATGGAAATATTATGGGCGCGCAGCCGGCCAGGATCAACCAAAACCCTTATTTCCCGGCTCATGCCACCGGATGTAAAAGCGGAAGCAACCCCGGAAATACGTTCCAGCCGCGGTTCTATTTCATGTTCCGAGATATAGCGAAGTTCCGCCTGACCATGTAATGGCGAGGTAACCGCAAAATAGAGAATCGGCTGCGTGGATGGATCAAATGAAAAAACCATTGGATCGATTACATCATCGGGCAGCACATCGCGGATAAACTCCATATTGTTGCGCACATCTATTTCGGCCTGGTTCATGTCTGTGCCCCAGTCGAATTCCAGCATAACCAGCGATAAACCCTGCGAAGTTGTGGAGGTTATCGATTCCACATTTTCCACAGAAGCCACTGTTTCCTCAATTGGCCGCGTAACTACCGTTTCAATATCAAATGGCCCTACGCCGGTGTATTGGGTAATAATTGCTATGATTGGAAATTCCATTTTTGGATACAAGTCAAGCTTGAGGCGCATCAGCGAAAACAAGCCGAATCCCACTGCAATAAAATAGAGCATTGCAAAGGTAACGCCACGCCTGACCGCTACTTCGGTTATTTTCATAAACTACCACCTTCCGTCACAATATTAATAACACTCGCATCACGCAAATTGTTAACGCCTTCAACAACGATTTTTTCACCTACATTGATTCCGGAATCAACAGCAACATTCACGTGGTTAACATAAGTAATGCCCAATTTCCGTTGTTCTACGGTGCTGTCTTTGGCAACGAAAACATAATAATTTTTTACCACTTCATCCTTGCCGGCTATCCGTTTCAGGGTAGTGTTTTCCACAGTAGCATATCTTGGCACAACAATCACATTCGTCAGCGTACCGGTGATGACATTGACTCTGGCAAACATACCGGGTTTTAACTTTTTATCCGGATTGTTGATGATCACTTCCACTTGCGCCATACGGGTCAGAGGATCGAGAACCGGGCTGATTTTAACCACTTTGCCGGTAAATTTTTCTTCGGGGTAACTTTTCACAGTTATTTCAGCCATCTGTCCAATAACCAGCTTGCCCAGATCCTCTTCCGTAGCGTCAAATATAATTTTTACTCTTTCCATTTGCACTACCGTAACCAGGGGCATAGACATACTTGCCATATCACCGGCTTCAAAATATCGTTTGCCAATAATTCCGCTGATCGGCGCTTCTACGACTGTGTCTTTATAGTTGGTTTTTGCAGTATTGACCGCGGCTTCGGCTTGCACCAGTTGGGCCCGGGCTGCTTCGTACTGGGTATTAATAGCGTCATACTGTTGTTTGCTCATGGCATTTTCCTGAAACAACCGCTCGGCGCGTTCAAACTCGGCTTTTAAATTCTGTTCCTGGGCGCGCGCAGCTGTCAAGCCCGCCTGCGCTTGCTCCAGACCATTTTTGATGGTAGGGGCATTAATTTGCGCAATCGGGGCGCCTTTGGCTACATAACTGCCTTCTTCAACAAAGAATTTTTCAATGCGATCAGGCACTTTGGAAAACACTTTGACTTCCACTTCAGCGTTTATATCGCCATTATATGTAACAGATTTTACAATTTCTCCCAAACTTACAGCCTCTACCTTTACAGGAATTTTTGTTTCCTCTCTAGTCTCGGTGCTGCTGCAATGCAAAGAAAACATTGCGGTTATTACTATTAAAACAAGTGCAAAATACTTTTTCATGAAATGATCTCCCATTTATTTAATTATAATACGTTTTCCAAAATACCGGCAGCCTTGCGTAACTGGTACCGGGCCATTTGATACTCGTAAATTGAAGTTACATAATTTAACCGTGCCTGCCGCAACGCCAATTGAGAATTGAGAACATCCAGTTGGGTATTGGTGCCCTCCTGGTACATCATATTCGCCAGGCGCAACGCTTCTGTAGCCAGCCCAACCGATTGATCGGCTGCCTGAAATTTTTCACTGGCTTCGTTATACTTGTTGTATGACACCTCTACTTCTGCCATAATTCCATCAGTTACCTGTTTTTCCGTATCCAGCATGATTTTGTGATCCAACCGGGCTTTTTGATATTGTTTACTGTTTTTAAAACCGGTAAACAATGGGATCTGCAAACTGACGGCAGAGGTAAAACCTTTGCTAAAATTATTCTGGGCCAGCTTGAAATCATTACGCATATCCAGAAATGAATAATCGGTTTGGAAAAACACCTTGGGCATAAAATTACTGCGGGCAATGTTGACGCTCTTTTTAGTAATGTATTCCTGATCTTGCAAAACCATCAGTTCGGGGCGCAGCCGCATTGCCATTTCCTGTATTTCCTGCAGTGTCATTTTGCAAAAATCGTCATCTGTATAGACAAATGCGCCTTCAACCTTGATCTGCTCGTCACGGGGCAGGCCAAGCACGGTACGTAATCCCGTCAGGGCAGATTTGAAATTATTGCGGGCAGAAATTACCTGGGGTTTCAGGTTTGCCACTTCCACCTCGGCGCGCATTTTATCAAACCCGGACGCAGAACCAACATTATACTTTTTGGTCACAACATCCAGGTTGGCTTCAGTTTGCGCCAGGGCTTCTTCCTGCACATTCACAATTTCACTGGTTACCAAACAGGCATAAAACGCATTGGCTGTCTGGTAGATCAGGTTCTGCTTTTTGGATTTTAGATTCTGTACTGCGCTGCGTTGTACGGCATTGGCAATTTGAATACCCGAAATACCGGCGCCGCCTAAAAACAACGGCTGGGTAAGAGTTGCGCCATAAGTAAAGGTGTTTTCCATGCCAAAGGAAATCTGTACATAATCCGGCATATTGGCAAAATCTGGAAATATTTCACCGACGGTGGGCGGCAGCATCATTTTTAAAAAATTGGGCATTGTGTTGGTCTGAATATCCCAGGCGTGCTGCAAAGCTGCCGAACCATTCACCTGCGGCATGATATTCGAATAAGCCTCCCAAACGCCGGCTTGCGCTTTCGATAATTCCTTTTCCGCCATTTTCAGTTCCGGATTATTTTTCAGCGCCAGTTCTACACTTCCTTCCAGGGTCAGCGTCCGTTCTTCCGCATAACCATTCAGGAACAATAAAACAGTTAAAATTCCGGTCATAATTACTTTTTTGAAATCTACTGTCATTTTTTTCTCCCGCTATAACGATTTAATGTGTCTCTAGTTTACTTTATTTTTAAACCCGTATAACAATATCCGGGCAAGGTTTTCTGCCAATTCTTCTGACAAAATTCGTTCTTTTTTTGCAAACTGCTGCATAATAAAGTGCATAAAAGTTCCCATAAAAACATGGGCGGCTATTTCTGGCTGTAAAGACTTGTCAAATTCACCCGCTTCGATCCCTTCACGAAACAGGGCAATAATAGTTTGCTCTTTTCTGCCGGCCATTACCTTGAAATTTTTTAAAAAATCTGTTTTTTCTGCTGAACATGCTAAATTGGAAAAGAACTTGGTAAATTCGGGGAAAAGTACACAAGCATGAAAAAATTTTTTCATGATCAATGTCAGCTTTTCACCGGCGCCTACCGGCATGACAACGACCTCATCCAGAGCCGAAAACAGGTGTGATACTCCGGTTTCCGCCAGTTCCCGGTAAATGCCTTCCTTGTTGCCAAAATAATAATAGATCATCGGCTTGGAAAGACCGGATTGCTCGGCTATCTCCCGCATGGATACGGCATTGAACCCTCTTTCCGCAAACAAACGGGCGGCAGCTGTAAATATCTTTTTTTTAGTA
>CAYNSO010000041.1:0-28620 GCA_964399735.1 uncultured Cytophagia bacterium | reverse complement strand
ACTCCCCCGATTTTTTTTGCAAAATCGTAACATCTTTTCATAACTTTTTCCTTTACTTTAATATCAAAATTGAAATTCATTTATGTCATCCCGGTTGTAATGAATCAATACCGGTACAAAATTACCTGATTTATGAATATAATTTGATTGATTTTCTTATTACAACAAATTTAATGCCAAATTTCATATTCTAATAACTTTTTCGCCAATCAACAGTTGAACCCGCCTGCTCGTTCCTTGTCTACATCAGGCCAGGCCACAATGGTCAAGAGGAAAAAGACGACACCAACATAAAGAAAACAACAAACACAACAACAACATTACCACGCATAAAGTACCAAAAGCGCGCTGTTATCATATAGAGCTTGTAAATAATTTAACATACATACAAAACCGGTATATTCCCGTTCATGACAAGAATCTTGCCAGTTTTACATTTGGAAAGAAGGATTGCTATAACATGTAGATGGTAATAATTCAGCCAGGCCTGCACATTATTTTCCGGCAGACAGCAATAGATCAATATATACTCCGGCGCCCCCATTTTTCAAGTTCCGGTTTTATGCCTGGCGGCTGTTTTTCTCCAGCACCCTCACAAATTCATCGCCCAGCTTGTCCCGTGAAAACTCTTTTTCTGCCAGTTTGCGGGAAGCGATGCCCATTTCTTCACGCATTTGTTTATCGGCGCAAAACTTTTCCACAGTATCGGCAAACTCTACAGGGTCATCCGGCTTGCACACCAGGCCGCATTGATTGGCGGTTATCATCTCCGCCAGCCAGCCGGGATAATTGTTAAATACCGGAATGCCGCAGGAGATATAATCAAAAAACTTGTTCGGCGAGGTGCCATAATAGAATTCCGGAATATTGGCTAAAATCATCATACCCACATCGAAACGGGGCAGCAATTCCGCCAGTTCTGTTTTAACAACCCGATCAACCCAGGTAATATAATCTGTCAACCCCTCGTCGACCGAGCGTTTAACCAGCCGTTCTTTTTGCGAACCCGTGCCAATAAAAATAAAGTGAACCCCATTTTTTCCTCTTTTTTTCAGTTCGGCAATGCCGTCCAGAACTGCATCCAGGCCATTTGCCAGCCCATGCGCCCCGGTGAACACAAAGCGTACATCCCCCGGTTTGCCATAGTTCGGCTCCACAGCGCCGACCGGCTTGGGTTTGAACAACTCCAGATCACTGCAATTCGGAATTATACTGATCTGTTCTTCCGGGTAACCGGCGCGTTTAATACCATCTTTTATACCCGGCGCCAGGGCGACGATATGCTGCGCAGCTCGGTAGATGGAATGTTCCATATTGATTAAAAACCGGCGCGCCAGCGGATTTCTCATAGCGCCCAGTGCAAAAATCAGCTCCGGCCACAAATCGCGCACTTCAAAAACAAACGGTTTTTTTAATTTTTTCGCTGCGCTTTTCGCCGGCAGCCCTACTGTTAACGGCGTCGAGGTGGCAAAAATCAAATCCGGTTTGGATTCCAGAATACGATTATAGGCGCCAAATGCAAAGCGGAAAAAGGCAACCGCGCGCTGCCACAGGTTCATATTGTTGGAATAGGGCGCTTTGATCAATTTTACATGGATGCCGTCAATGTCAACTTGCGTTTTACCCTTTTCATAAATTAGTCTCTTATCCAGCTTGCCATAAATATTGGCTGAGGTTATCATGGTAACTTTATGACCGGCAGCGACCAATTTTGTCGCCCATTCATACGACCGGATTCCATGCCCACCCTGCGGGGTGGAAAAATATTGATGAACATATACGATATGCATTCTATATGCTTCCATTTTTTAGTTAAAAACTGTTTTGTTCAGCGATGGATTCCTGTCCACCCTGACAGAATATTTATCATTATTGGAGTTCGACAGGATCAAAGCATCCCCCTGAATTTCCGTTTGTACATTACCACCCGGCGAAATGACCGAGATAAACCGTACCGGTAATTCCCGTTCAACAGTAACCATAATTACCGGCGCCGGAGTTTTTTCTCCATAATACAGGGATTGAAAACCGGCCGGTACCTGTTCATTGCCTTTGTAATATTCAAACCGGCTCCCATTGCCTGCCTGCACAGATAACATCACCGGCGAACCGTCACAATTTAGCAACACACTATTTTCCCGAATTTCCTGCACACAATCGGCGAGTTGCCAGTGCAAAGATGTTTTATGACAGCCCTTTCCCGTAACATCATCAACAACAATCCAGCAATTCAATTCATCAATCAGTAAAACCGAGCGGTGATGGACAATATTATCACCCAGCCGTTTGAATCCAAAATGAGCGCCGGAAAAGCAGGAATTACCATCCACGCGGCTCGTTACCGGGCGGCTGGCTTGCAGCCAGTCAAAAGTTATAAACCGCTCGCCATGCGACATTTGCCCCTGGTCGTCAACAGTAATTGTATTGCGGGCGGCAGATCCTATAAAATACAGCTTCCATGGCTTTTTACTATGGTATAAATAGGAACCGGAATCCCGTAAAAGGTTTATTCCGTTCCACCATAAATCCAGGTGCAGGCAATCACCATGTCCAGGCCTGGTTTTAAAACTGTGACAGCGGATCATCCCCCAACTCTGTTTGCCGCGTAAAGTATAATAACCGCCATCATTAAAATTACAACCATGATAAGGTTTGGCCACTAATGGCGCGGCCAGGGCTTTTTCTCCAAAAAACCACAGCAGATCTTCATCCCATGCGCCTGTGGCATATAATTTTTGACCGGTAATCAGGTAATGTGCAGATTGAATGACCGGACGATAATCAAGATAATCGCAACTATTCAGAGGGAAAATGATTGACCCGTCATTCGAACCATAATTTGGAACCCGACCCGTTTCCCCATCCTGCATCTGGTATAGAAAATCCACAGCGTTATTAAATTTACGGATAAACTCTTCAGGGAACTCTTGATGATAAAGCTTGTCCAACTGCAGAGCCCATAATATAGTTTGCACCATAACACGATGATAATTCATGGAATGCTGAATATATGAGCCATCATCAAAAATTTGTTTCATCCCCTCCCTAACCAAAATTTCTTTACCGCGTCGGCGCCACCGCGCTGCTTTTTTAAATTCCGGGAACAACAGACCGGCAGTATAAATTCCGGTTGCCTCTGTCAGCGCATGATTTGTTCGTGTGGAAATAGCATAACGAATATTTCCGTCAATTCGTTCCGCATGTACAGCCACCGCCTTGACAAGCCTTGCTTTTCTTTCCTGTGTTGTAGACGCAGCATTAAAAAAAGCCATGCCGGCGAAACATAAGGCCATCAGCCGCAATGAACATTCCTGCCCGCAATAATAATTGGGGCCCCGGTTTGGTTGATTTTTCTCTAACCAGGCTTCAAACAACTCCCAAAATTTTGCCGGGTATTTTTCATCGCCCGTTACCGCAAAAGCCCGCACCAGCAAATAAGCCCAGGCAAAACGTGATGGTTCCCAGATATATTTTATATCGCCCAATTCAACATCAAAATCCTGCATTTCGCTCCAATGCTTTAACACATTGGCACGTTTGCCGGTAACCGGGTTGCTAAACCAGTCCGGTTTTTCACCCATAAAATAGCGCTGATTAAAAAAATAAAAAAACCGATGCTGCAATATCTCATCAGCCTGTTGCACAATTTTCTCTTGATAGCCAGACAAGCCTTTTGGCAGACGACCAACAGGGAAAAAGAATACCCTTTCTCTGCTCAACATGGCAGATAAATCACCGTTTACATAATCTTCAAGGTGGATAGAATCCCATAACCGTATTGGAAATTTACGCTTGAGCCAACCCGTTTTGTGTTCAAGCAAATACCAGGTACGATACAAAAGGAAACCCGCACCATAGTTTTTGACAATTTGAACTAGTTTGTTCAGGCGACTCATCTTTTTATCATCCCGCTGTAAAATTCGTGTAAATTATTTTCCACAATCCCCCAATTATACTTTTCAATAAAAGCCTTTCTGCCGCGTTCTCCCATCTCTTGCGCCAGTTGCGGGTTATCAATTATTTTTAGAATTGCTTCAACATAACCGTTCACATCATTTTCATCAACAACAAATCCTAGCTGCTCCTTTTCCACTATCTCATAACTTGACGGCATATTTGAAGCGACAATCGGTACAGACTGCGACATGTATTCAAAAAACTTTGTCGGAACATGCGATGGCAGCAGGTACTCTCCCTGCGACAATAACAAGCTCAACCCTACACCGCCCTTGCGTACAAATATCGGCAATTCCTTGCCGCTCATGTGCGGTACAAATTTCAAAACGTCTTTGTATTCCGGTTTGGACATCTTTTCCATCATAGCAGTTTGCTGGCTTGCAGCCCAAAACCTTTGGGTAACAATTATTTCCAGTTCAGGGCGGCGTTTTTTTAATTCCAAGGCCACATCCAGAAGAACGAGCGAGCCCCGGCCCGGGCTCAAAGTGCCGGTGTGAATAATCGTATTGCGTCGGCTTGACCATTCAGCTTCCGTAACCGGTTCCGGCTTGAAATCATCAATTGAAGCAAAATTAGGCGTCCATACCGTTCGACAACCAAGACGCGAAAAACGCCGCACATGATCCATATAAACTGCAGAAACCGATCCGCACAACATTCCCAAAAAGGATTCACCCAGTAACACTACCAGCGCCGCCAGTTTACGCAACAAAAATATATTGGGCAGTTTTAACGGTATTTGCCGCGTGTAAAATTCGTGAATATCATACACAACCGGCTTGAGGGTGAACAAACGTAAAAACGGGGCAAAAAATAATAAATCGGGATCATGAAAATGGTAAATATCGGCTTTTTGCTGGTATGCTAAAACAGTAATTCGCAGTAATGTTTTCACCCGCTGCAGCAGTCCCCGCCATTTGGTATAACCAATGACCTTGATGCCGTCATCATCATAACTTCCGGTTTCTGAAACCGCGATTAATGTAACATCCATACCCAACCGTTGCAGAGACCGGCAATGCCGGTTTAACACCCGAACATCTTTGGCCCGGTGTATAGTAAAAACACAAATTTTACAATTCAGACTGTTTTCCATTTATTTTTCCAGATATTTTAAATTTATTGGCATTTCGATTTATAGTTTGCCGCAGTATGTTGTAAATATTGAATTATAGCTGCAGCGGTTTTCTGTACGCCGAACCGTTCAACCGCACGTTGCCGGGCAGCAACGCTCATGCGCTGACGTCGTCCTTCATCAAGCAAGATATCCAGCATGGCCTGACCAAGCGTTTGTACATTTTGCGGGGGAACAAGCTGCGCGCCCTCACAATCGCCTACTGCTTCCGGCAAACCGCCAACAGCGCTCACTACAACCGGCAAACCACAGGCCATTGCTTCCATAACCGCATTGGGCATACCCTCGTGCCAGGTAGGCAATACAAACAGATCACAGGCTTGCATCCATAAATCTACCTTGCTGTTATCAACAGCGCCGACCATTTTTATTACATGCTGTAAATTATTCTCCTTGATATAATCAACCATACCTGCTTTTTCAATTCCGGCGCCGCATATTTCCAGTATCGCCTGTGGGCATTTAGCATAAATCTGTTGAAACGCGGCCAGCAATTCATACACACCCTTGTCTCTTTTAAAGCTGCTCAGGTATAATATCAAAATTTTATCTGTGGGTAATCCAAGCGTCCGGCGCACCTGTATTTTATCTGCTACCGGTTTAAACCGACCCAGATCGACAACACCATATATCGAAAGCGTTTGCTTGCCACTCACCTGGTCAATTTTATCGGCAGCAGCCCGGCCGGATGCGATCGCACCATCCAGCTGATTGGCCACTTGCACAAACCGGTTATAAATTGCCCGGCTATACGTGGGAATAATATTAATATCGCGGCCGATTCCCACACAAACCGCCGGCAATTTTAAATACTTGGCCAATCTCACAGCGGCATCGCCATCCGGGAAAAAACTGCGGGCATAGATAATATCAAAATCTTTTTGTTGGTCTAATATTCGCGCTTTATTCTTTAAAGCTAAAAACATGCTAAACCCAGCCCAGCGGTAAAACCAGTTACCGGTAATCCGTAAATAAGGCGCAGATATAACTTGCAAACCATCAAACTGGCATAACGACACCTCGTGATTGTAATTACGCCATTTTTTAAAAATTCGCAAAAAAGAGGGCGTCCATATTGTTGGTACAATAACAGATATTTCTTCTCCCTGACGAACCATTTCCACCAATTGCCGCGCCATAAAAACACCATAATTTCGGTCCACCTGGTTTGGAAAAAGATGCGAAATCACCAAAATCTTCATAAAACTATCTCCATCTGTTCTGTCTGTTCTATCTGTTCACTTGTCAGGTTTTTACTTTTGCGGCTCTGATGCGTTCATCGTCGCTGTCAATTTCACTGGATATGTTACCAGCAAGGAATGCCACGCCAATTGCATACCAATATCCTTTTTGAACAATTGTTGTAGAGGTCATTCCGGTAATCAAAGTAAATACCAAAAAAGCGACCGCCAGCCAGCGTAATGGGGGATGGGTTAATTTCAAGGTCTGCAGGAATAATACAATATAAATTGATATCCAGATCAACAAACCAGTCACTCCCAGTTCTCCGGAAATTGCCACAATATTATTATGAGCGCTGCGTACCGGCTTATAGGCCGGAAACATCTCGGGGAAACTTTTCCAGCCCCAGCCGTTCAAGGGTCGTTTGGCTAAAAATTCCATGCCGGACCTCCATTGATCGACACGACCGCTTTCACTGAGATCATTTTCCGAAGTACGCATTCTCTCCTTGGCCATTTCCGGTAATATCGCCGTATTCATGGCAACAAAAAACAAACCATATCCGGCAAGGCATATTAATACTATTCCGGCTAAATTTTTGGCCAGATATTTTCCTTTTGCCGACATGATAAAAGCAGCTATTGGCGCCAATACTGCAGTTCCAAGAGCCGTTCTGTTTTGAGTATTTAATATTGCATACAATAACAACGGTCCCCCGATTATAAATAATAGTTTGTTAAACCATCCCTTTTCATTAAAAAGGTAAAATCCTCCTAAAAAGCAAATCAATATGGAATTTCCCAGAACATTCGGACTGGTACCCTCACCCAGAACTACACGGCCCATTTTTTCTCCGCCCCCGGCATACGCTCCCTGCCCTTGCATAATCATAATTGATGCCACAATACCGCCAAAGAACAATGCCCACAACAGCATTTTCATCTGTTTAACATCTTTGACACTATTCATTAAAACAAAAATCATCACAATATTCAGGGCTAGTGATTTGAGGCCCTCAATTGTTGCCGAAGGTTCAACTGCCCAGATAAGACTCATGGTAGCAAACCATAAAAACAATAAAATCGGGATAAAGGCTTTGGGCATAATAATTTTCCCGCGAAAGCGGGTAACAAGATAACTCAGCATAACGATCAAACCCACAACCCGGCTGCCGGCGCCAATCTGACTCAGCGCCACACCTCCCTCTAATGGATAAAAAAAGTATAAAAACATCAGAGCAAAAGGGGTGTGATAAAAGCTTAAACTGACAACTGCCAATCCTAAAATAAGCAACGCATACATTTTACTTTGTAAAAAAAAGAAAATCCCTGCCGCAATTACTACCGCCACTAATAGTATTAAAATACAATGGATGGTTCGCTGATAATCGACATCTCGGCCCACCTGGATGGATGCCTGCATATCAAGTTGTTCACGGGTCAATATTTCGCGGGGCAAAGTCATGTTTTATATCAGACCTTAATCTTTTTTTTGAAAAATGTTTTGAACAAAGAAACAACTCATCGGGTATTATCAATCCTTTTGCCTGAAATTTAAATATCTTTATTCCCGATTACATGTAATCATTACCAGTAGATAATTATACAGACAACTCGTTTATATTATTCCGGTATGCGGGGAAAAAAGAATTGTCATATAAATCGTCATCAGCATTACCAGGATTCCGGCCCAGAGCCAGTTCCTCACAAAGCTCATTATATAGTATCGGATTCACAACCCATTTCCATATTTTAAAGTCATGCCGATTTTTTGAAAAACCTGCTTTAAACTCAAATAATGAATCCCGCTTCGCCCCCACACCACCGCCAAGATGAAATATTCGCGCTCCCTGTTGCGTTGCCCATATTCGCACAGTATCCTTTTCCAACTTGCGCGGCGCCAGAGGCATAAATTCAGTTCGTGTACCCCCCAAATGAGCCTGAACAATGTCATTGCAGAGGACGTACAACCCACTACAAATCACCTTGCCTTTCAAAGTACACATAAAATGATGAACATCCGCGCCCAACTGTGAAATCAACTTTTCAAAATAAGCTTTCCTGAAAAAGTAATACTTTTCAGCATTCACCCGGCGCATTGTTTCATAATAAATATCTAAAAAATCATCCAGAAATTCCAGCTTGACATCATGATAGCTCTCAACGCCAATTTCCCGCAGCTTATTCAGGCCGTTCTTGTGACCTTTGGAATACTGCTGTCGTTGTTCAATGAGAGGCAAAGTTAGATCAATCGAAACTGTTACACCGGTAACTGTTATAACACCCAGATCTTTTAAAATATCAACCTGGGGGATAAAAGTATGTAACCTGGAAAAAACTGTAACAATCTTTTTTTCCAATAATAATTGCTTTAATGTAACTCTAAAATTATTTTTCACTTCCTCCGGTATAATATCATGAGAAAAAACCGGGCCGGCATAGCCATAAACCGAGGTTGCATCCCATAAATCCTTTCCTTTTATATTTAAACCGGGTACGTCCTCAATGGGACGAATCAGTAATGGTAAAGCAATCATATACTGATTTTCTCTGTAAACATACAACCGGGCAATTCCCTCTCCACGCTCCTCCGCAAGTTCATGATAACAAGGCAAGTGATAAAAATCATATCTAACGGAGGTCTTGATCGTTTGCTCCCATTCATTAATATCCCTTGTCGTTAACGTATGCAAATTTACCATATATGCTTGATCCTGGTCTGGTCTACTTTACTAAAAACATTGTTCCGGAAAGCTTGTGATTATCGGTTGTTAATTGATAGACATAAAAACCTGTTGATACCTTGCAATTATAATCATCCGTTCCATCCCAAAGGCGCGCATAATAGCCCGAATTCATGCTTTCTTTCAGCACTGTTTTTACTTTCTGCCCGACACTATTATATATTTCCAAAGTGGCATGAGTATATTGAGATAACCGGAACGATATCACCGTTCCTGAATTAAATGGATTGGGATAATTTTGGTACAAACAAAAATTTTTTTCTCTTGTGACATTCAGGCAAATGATTTCGGAATAATGCGATGTGCCGTCGCTATTCAGTAATTTTAAACGATATTCGATCTTTCCATTGCCATCGAGTTGATCGGTAAACCGGTATAACCGGTGAGGATGATGAAATTCAACAAAACCAATTTTATAAAAAGCGCTGTTTCGGACGCTCTTTTGAATTTCAAAACCAAAAAATCCTTCTGCTTGTTCTACCTCCCAGTCTAGTTCTGCCTTGTGATTCACAATACGAACATGAAACTCTACCAGGTGAACCGGAGTTGGTTCAGTATGGACAATCATTTTATCTTCTGCCAGATTGCCGATTCCCAATGAATAACAGGTATTCAGGTATTGCCGCAGCGGCAAATCAACACGGTCTGGGTCCATAAAAGAGGCAATATTTTCATTATTCTCACAAGCGGCGGGATATAAAATATATTTGGAAGCATAATAGTCCAGCGCTACCGGATCGGCGCTCGCCAGAATCACACCGGTTCTCTCGGCAGCAGACACCTCTTTTCTGTCTGCCCACCCTACCCACTCTGCGGTGGTGACAAACAAATCGGCACAGCGTACCTGTTGTAAAAATGTACCAACCGCTCCACCCATAACACCCGGGGCCGGTCCGGGATCATCTTTGTTATAAGAAAAAGAATGAAAATTATAAAAATCATCAACAATAATGCCGTCGGTTGCCGGATTACTACCGCCAGATAAATCGACTATGCCAAAATGATTTTTTATAGCGCTGGTCACACCGGCGTACACACTGTGATAGCATAAAGCGGAAAAAACAATAAACTTGACCGGCTGACCGGTATATTGACCATTCTTCCAGGCGCCATTTTTCAAATCAATAGTAATTCCGCTAAAAGAAGAAGTGAACACCGGGTAACTCATAATTGTTTGCCGGTGGTTGCTGCCAGCGGCGCCGTTATCATAAATAACATTGGTCAGATAAACATAACCGTCGCCATCTTCCGGGCCGTTGACCCGCGTTCCGCTATAATTTTTAACATCATTCCAGCAGTAACCGGTTACATTCGTATATCCCTGGGCATGAAATAAATTAACTAAATCAACCAGATTATCAACACCCGGCACATCAGAATTAATTTCAAAAGTTTCACCCCAGGCGCCCCTGGTGAGTGGATACGAACGATGGTTATTATCGCAAATGATTACCTCACCGGCAAAGTCTGAAATATTTAAAATCAATTCAATAAACTTTTTCATTGCCGCCAGGTTAGGCGATCCCTGGTTCCACCATTGAGCATTCGTTTTTATCACAACAATATCATTTTTCTGTATAATAGCTGTTATACCGCCCATGCTGGAAATTACATTCTCCATGTTTTGGGCCGGGCCGTTATCTCTGGCCAGGAAAATATGAGATACATCATTCTGAACGATACTACTTTTCCCGGAACGGACAGCCGTTACACCGGATGCGAGCATCACCCCCGATGCCAGGCCGCTCTTTTTTATAAAAGTCCGTCTGGTTATTTTTTTATTTGCATTCAAAAGCCATCTTTCGTTAAAAATAAATACACTACTTGCCGCTAAAGGTAAGCCAGTACCATACTGTTTTTATAACTTCAAAACCAAATATAGTAATGTTCTTCCGGCTGGTCCACCAGCGCGAGGGATTAAAGCTGTTTTGTTGCGGATGAGATACCAAAAGTTTAATGCCGGTTCCTTTAAAAGCACGGTTAAAAACAAACCGTACCCGCCCGGTGTGATAATTAGAGGTAACCAGAATAGCGCTGCTGAAATTATAGCGCTGCATCATCTGCCGCAAAGTAATCGCCTGGTCGCCGGTTCCCGGATTGCGCCCCTCAAGTTTGTCTAACAGAATACTGCTGTCGGGCACCCCCATTTCTATTGCAGTCTGGCTCATTCGTAATGCGCCAAAAACATTTGTTTCCCCGGCGCATCCAGATATGATCAAAGTATCTGCATACTGTTTATTAAATAAATATACTCCATGAGCAATACGCTCATGGCTGCCGCCCAGTACAACAATAGCATCGACCGGCTCCAGATCATTATTAACACATAAAAAATGTCCGCCAAACAACATGGCCACAGCTAACAGAATAAAAAATAAACTCAAAATTATTAATAAAAGTTTTTTCATCGCTTTTCATTCCCTGACTAGAAAGTTACTTATTTGCCGCGCCGGGTTACCAAACATAAACGAATGATCCGGCACATTACGCGTAACAACTGAACCGGTTCCTATTGTGCAATGATCCCCGATAACTGTAAGTGGCGGCACACTGGCGCCAACCCCAATCAGACAGCATTGCCCCACTCTGGTCCCGCCGCTAAGCACAACCCGGCCGCCGATATGACAATATGGGCGAATTATCGAATGGTGTCCAATGATTGCATTATTATTTATTATTCCATGCTCTCCGATAACGGCTTCCGTTTCCACTATAGCATAAGGCATAACAACCGTTCCACATTCAATTTTTACAAACTTGCCAATCATTGCAGAAGGATGAATGATTGTTGGAAAATTAAAATCGCTAAATTGTTGCGCCAAATTTTTGCGAACAGCATTGTCGCCAATTGCAAAAAACAAATTTCTGATCTTTTGCCGGGCATTCTTTTGTAAAAAATCTGCCGGAGAATAGACCATAGCCTGCTTGTAAAACATCTTGCCCTGTTTCTGTACATTATCATCTACAAAACCGGCAATTTCAAAGCATTGCATGGATAGTATCATATCGGTTATTACCGCAGCATGCCCTCCTGTTCCATACAGCCATATTTTTTGCATTACATTTTACTCCTGCTGCTCGTCCGGTTTTTTATGCTAACCACGATATGCCGGAAAATAATTATTATCCATTTCCGGGAGCTTGTTTTTCTCTTGATAACTGGCCTTTAAATCAGTTAATTGATGATAAACATCTTTATTATGAATTTTTTTTATGATATAAAAAGGCGCGGTTGACTCGGAAAAAGACTTTTTAAAGCGGAACAGATCATCATCAGGCTGCCGACCGCCGCCCAAATGCAGGCGCTTGTATCCGGCGTTTTTTGCCCAATCAATAACATGAGAAAACAATAAATTATTGGGCCGCAAAGGTAATGTCTCTGCCAACGAAGCGCCCAAATGGTAATGACAATTATGTGAAAAAGTAAAAAACAAGCCCATTGCAATGTATTCATTGTTATACTCAATAGCAAACAGCCGCACATAGTCGCCAAGCAGTTCCTGCAGGGAAGTAAAATAATCGAGACTGAAAAAATAAAATGCGGTGGTTTGCAAGCGTTCCATGGTTAAAGTATACATTTTATAAAAGTGGCTTGCATTTTCTTTGTTATAAGGTAATTCTACAACATTTAAACCATTTTTAACCGCTTTTTTAATATTGCGGATATTGGTGTTACCGAATGCGCCTTTGATCTCTTTAGAACTTTTGTCCAGCTGGATATAAACAGTCTCATTCCATAATGTCAGTTCCCGGCTATTCTCCAGCCCATTGTATAAATCATTGCGTATCAGCGGATGCAAGCGGTCGAATTCGCTGATAATATTATTATCAAAACAAAATTGATCAAAATGGGTAAAAAATTCATGCAAATCACAATCCGGGCAATTTGTCAGGCAGCCATTATAGCCATAAGGAGAGATAATATCATAATACTCTTTCGGCAAGTTTTCAAACCCGGGTTCATCATTGATCCGTCGTTTTAAAAATGGCATAATAATAACTTTATCGTCGGCTTGATGATAGACAAAACAAACCGGTTTGCCCGGCATAATCCGGGTACAAGTTTCAATATAATTCGGATGAAAATAGATGTCACAATCCGGGAACCTGGTGCACAGTTCCTGCCATTCAATTCTATTGCTCAAATCCAACACTTTAATTTTTTTCATGCTTTTCCAACAGTATTTTATTATACTTTTTTCCGGCCTTGACCAATATTATCACTCGCTATTTATTGCCTTTTTTTTTACAGCCTGGCAAAATTGGAACTTTACCTCTCAACCAGTCAGCCATATTACAACTGGTCACATTATGTTGTGTGTTTTACTTTATTAATTTCTTTTTGCAAAACAGTACATACCAGATCCATATCCTTTTCCTGCAAATTATTATAAAATGGCAAAGCCAGAGTTCTTTTGGCAATCTGTTCCGTTACCGGCAGGTCTCCCGGCTTATAACCAAAAGTTTCAGTATAGAATGGCTGTAAATGAATGGGCGGAAAATAATTATTGCTGCCAATGCCGTTACTGATCAAGCCTTGCATTATCCGATTCCTGTCATCCTCGCTAAAACCTTCTTCCAGATGGATTACATAGACAAACCGGCTCCACTTGTTATCAGGCGCCTGGTATGGAAGCTTTATGCCGGCTATACCAGCCAGTTTTTTATTATACATGTTAGCAACCCGCTCACGCCGGGTTAAAATATCTTCAAGGCGTTCCATTTGAGCAATTCCAAGTACACAATTAATATCGCTTAAACGATAGTTGTAACCCAAACGAATATGAGAAAGCCATTTTCCATCGACATTGCGGCCCTGGTTACGCATACTTTTACACATTGCCGCCAAATCATCATCATCAGTTATAATTAATCCGCCTTCGCCGGTAGTAATTTGCTTATTTGGATAAAAGGCATACACCCCGGCATTGCCCATTGTTCCGGCCTTGCACCAGCCTTTTTTTACGACACCATCTTTTTTGGTATACTGAAAATTTTCTGCAAACCGATATTCCGAGCCCAGCGCTTCGCAGGAATCCTCAAGGACAACCAGACCATATTTTTCGGCAATTTGCATGATTCGCAACATATCCGGCGGTTGCCCAAATGCATGCACCGGCAATATTCCCTTGATCTTGCCGCCCCGTCCCTCGGCATACGCTTTTTCAATACAGGCTTCAATTTGATCCGGGTCAAGATTCAGGGAATTTTCATCAATATCAACAAAAACCGGTTTAACGTTTTCAAACAACAGACAATTGGCTGATGCAATAAAACTGAAAGAGCTGGTTATCACCTCATCACCGCCGGCAAGCCCTAATGCTCTTACGCACAAATGCAAACCACTGGTGCCGCTATTAACAGCAATGGCATGTTTTGAACCTGCATATACAGCGACCTTTTCTTCAAATTCCGGCAGTTTGGGTCCCAGGCTCAACGAATTTGATTTTAAAACCTCGGTAACATAGCTGATTTCCAGTTCGGTGATATCCGGACGCGATAAATTAACTTTCATTTTTTTCCTGTCTGTCTGTTTGGTTAGAATTCAAATTTATTAGATTTATTTCACAAAACATTCCAAATTATACTAACAAAAATATTGCCATACCTTGCAATATGGTATAATCTTTTTCAGGATATGAATTATTTATTAAACAAAATCATCATTCATGCCATCATTGCCATACAAACCTTCACGCAACAGGGCAACCTTGAAGGTGCGGAGCAGTATTTTTAAATCCAGCCACAGGGAATAATGATCAACATACCAAACATCATACTCGATACGCTCCGCCCAGGTTAACGAATTTCTACCATTCACCTGCGCCCAACCGGTCACCCCCGGCTTGACCAGCAACCTTTTCCGTTGTACATCATTATAAGCTGCCACCTGGTAATCGAGAGTAGGACGCGGGCCGATAAAACTCATATCGCCAATTACTATATTAATCAACTGCGGTAATTCGTCAAAACTCCAGTCCCGCAAAAATTTGCCAACACGGGTAATGCGAAAATCATCCTTGCATAAATTTAATCCTAATCCGATCTTTTCCGCATTGTTGACCATACTGCGAAATTTATAAATTGTAAATGGTTTTTCATCTTTACCTATTCGCTTTTGCAAATAAAAAACCGGCCCTTTGCTGTCTATTTTGATGATAACTGCAATGATCATAAAGACCGGCAATAAGCAAGTCAGTAAAATAACTCCAAAAACTATATCCAATACTGCTTTTACAGCCAACTTGAACTTCATTTCATTCCTCTATATTATGATTGATCTATTATTTGAATTTTATCAACTTGATTCGTTTGCCGCTCAAGTAATACTGCCTTTAATATTTTACCGGATTCGTTTTTAGGCAGCTCTGTACAAATCTCTATATATTTGGGATTTTTATAATGCGGCAATTTTTCCCGTAAAAAACCCGTTACTGCTTCTCTGTTCAGCGCCGAGTTGGCGCGGGGAACGATAAATGCCTTGATTGCTTCACCCAAAATCGCATCTTCAATGCCAATTACGGCCACTTCATGAACTTGTTCAATTTCCAGAATGGCTTCCTCTATTTCCTTGGCGCTGACCCGTTCACCCCCAACCTTGATCATGTCTTTTTTTCTGCCCACAACATATAAAAACCCCTCCGCATCCATCCTGCCCAAATCGCCAGTATAATACAAACCCTTACGTAGCGCCTGCGCGGTTTCCTGCGAATCATTCCAATAACCAATCATGATATTGGCGCCCCGCCCCACAATTTCACCAACGTTACCGGCGGGCAACTCGTTGCCGCATTCATCGGCAATATACAAATCTACATTGGGTATAGCCTTGCCTATTGAGCCCCATTTGCGCGGCAAATCTTCCGGATCGAGATAGGAAAGCCGTGCCGAGGCTTCGGTTGCCCCATACATAATGTAGAGCTTTGCCGGGGCAAAAACCGCCGCAACTTCCTGTTGCAGTGTGGGCGCCATGGCGCCTCCGGCCTGGGTAATATAACGCAGCGTATCAAACTTTGTTTTCCGTACATTCGAATTATTTAATAAAATTGAAAATGTTGAAGGCACGCCTGAAAAACCCGTTACTGCTGTTTTTATCATATTCTTTACTACAACATTGGGGTACGCAAACATATTGTCAACAACCACCGAACCGCCAACAAAAAAATGGGTATTCAACAACGACTTGCCGTAAATATAATAAAATGGTAAAACCACCATAACCCGGTCTTGCGGGGTTAAATGCAGGTAAGAAACAATAGAGCGGGTATTGGTAACAATATTTAAATGTGTCAGCATTACTCCCTTGGGCTTGCCGGTGCTGCCTGAAGTGTAAACTATGGAAGCCAGGTCAATATCTATACAGCGCACCTCCGGATGATTCGGGTTGCCGCTGTTATATACTTCTTCCAGCCGGATTTGACTGCAATGCCCGATTTTTTCATGCTCGCCAGAATCATCCTGGCTGATAATTACTTGTTTTACACAGGGCGTTTTTTTTAATGCCGGAATTACATATTTGGAAAACCGGGAATTGGTAATGATTGCTTTGGCGCCGGAATCATATAATAAATAGGCCAGAAATTCGGTGGTGGTTTCGGTATTCAAAGCTACTACAACCCCGCCCGCCTTTAAAATAGCATAGTAAGCTATAATATAATTGAAACCATTTTCGTAAAGAATTGCCACCCGTTCGCCACGGCGTATGCCGGTCTCTTTTAAATAATTTGCCAGCTTGTTGGCCAAAACATCAATAGAAGCAAAAGACATCCATTCATCTTTGTACCACACGGCTTGCTTGTGGGGGAACTGTGCAGCAGAATTTTCTAAAAATTGATTGACCTGCATATCAAGCTCAAACCTTCTGACCGGTATATAATGCGCTTGTGTCATGTAATTGTGGTTTAACAGGCTCGGCCCGTAAATAACTGGTATTCCGGTGCTTTTGATAAATATCACGAATAACCCGCTGCACCTGTTCCGGCTGTAAATTCAACTGCTGTGCAATCACATCAGCCGCAAGACCTTCGCCGGCAGCTTCCCAAATTGCGTCCAGCGTGGCAAAAGGCAGCCGAAAAAAGAACTCTTCCTGCGAAACCGGCGCTGGATAAGTATCGGTTGAGGGGGTTCGGTTTATAATATCCTGCGGAATGCCAAGTTCTCTTGCCAACTGAAATACCCGGCTTTTTAGAATATGGCAAATCGGCATAAAATCGGCTCCACCATCGCCATACTTTACAAAAAACCCCAAATCATGCTCATTTCTGTTGGCCGTGCCCACTACTGCATAATTTCGCAATTCGGCATGGTAATAAAGCATTGACATGCGCATACGTTGTTTCATATTTGAAGCGGCAACAATTTGTAAATATTCCTGTAATGGTAGCCGTTTCTCATGGACGCAACCCTGCCTGTCAACAACATGCCCATAAAAAACATGAAAACTTTTGCTAACAAGAGGATTGGATTGCAACACTATTTTGAAATCACAACCCGGCTCATATTCCGGAATAACCCGCTTGACAGCTTCATCACGTCTTTTGTATGCGCCCATACCTTCCAGCCCGTTAGTTAAATCTTCTTCAAGTAATTCGATTCCCAATTTTTGGGCCAGTAATACCGCCAATTCCCGGCTTTCAGGGTTGGACTCTTTTTCAGGCAAAGCAATACCGGTTACATACTGTGCACCCAATGCCCGGCAGCACAATGCAGCAACAACCGAAGAATCGATGCCCCCGCTCATACCGACAACCAGGCCTTTTTTCTTGAACTTTTTTTGCACCACATTGCAAATCCATTCGCCCAGTTGCTCAATTGTCGTTGGTGTATTCATATTATTAACCGCTTTGTTCCAATCTCTATTATTTTTTAACAAACAGCCGCCATTCCGGAACGATTGTCAAAAATAACCGTATCACGTTCAGGCTTTAACGGTTGCGCCTGTTTACTCTTTATAAAATGGCGCAGTAACATTTCTGTGGTCATTATAAAAATAACAGCCATCTCTTCCCGGGCTGTTACACAACTTTTCCCCTGTATGCACTTTTGATACAACAAAGCTGCCTTTTTTTTATCAAACAATGATATTTCCGCTAGGCTACTATCACTCAACCATCCGGTGATTGCTTTTTCAGCTGCGGTCAAACCGGAGCAAATCGGCGCCCTATATGGCTGTTTGGCGCGGGCAACAACCTTTTGTGGAAGTAAAGAGCCAAAGCTTTTTTTCAATATCCACTTTTCCTGCAGCGCTCTCAATTTTAAACAAGGATGCAAGCGATTGGCGAATTCAATAACGCGCCTGTCTAAAAACGGGTAGCGCCCTTCAACAGCGTGCCCTAAAATTATGCGGTCTCCCTGGGAACTGAGCAAATAACCACCAAGAAAAATGGTTGCTTCCAGAAAATGAGCACGCGTCAATGGGTCATGGGGAGCCAGGTCATTATGATAACGGCTATCCACATCCTCAATCGGATCATAATCTTTAACCGTCATCTGCACATCTGGAGATAAAAAACCGGCTATATAATCTTTGTTCCCCCAGCGCAGCCGATGTGAATAATATAAATCATCGGTACATAAAACATCTTTCATAAAATAGCTTTGCCAAAACCCGGCATTGCGGTTATTTGCACTGATATAAGGATATATTCTGGAAAAAAGGCCGGGACGTTTTACAGAACCCGGCTGCCGTGCATTAAAGCAGCGTATCTTGGTCTCTTTATAAATATTATATCCGCTAAAGAACTCATCAGCTCCTTCGCCGGTCAATACTACTTTGAACCCGGCATCATGCACAAATTGTGACAATAAAAAAAGCGGCGCCGGCGCTGTGCGCAAAACCGGTTTTTCAGTATGCCAGATCACTTTATCCAACGTCTCTCCCGGCGCTGTATTACTGCATAACCAGGCGCTGTGTTCCGTGTGCAAATGCCGGGCTGTCATTTGCTGAAATCGGGTTTCATCAAATTGTGAATCCTGAAAACCAATGGAAAAAGTTCGCAAACGATTATTGCTTTTTGTTTTAATCAATGCAGTAATAATGGACGAGTCCAGCCCGCCGCTCAGATAAGCTCCCACCGGCACATCCGCGCGCAGCCGTATTCGTACTGCATCCTCCAGTAACCAGGCTAACTCTTGCGCCGCTGTTTCTGCATCCACAATATATTCAGATGAATCAAGGGGGTACTCATTTTTCCAGTATTGCTGCTGCCGCAAACCCTTTTCTGTAACATGCAGAAAATACCCCGGCTTGATTTCATAAACATTGTTAAAAACCGTATCACCGGGCAAAGGCGACCAAAATGTTATAGTTTGTATCAAACCCGGCAGATGTATCTGTGGTTCAATTCCCGGCAATTGAAATAACGCCTTGACTTCGGAAGCAAACGCAAACCTGTTGTTATTATTGAAATAGTATAACGGACTGATTCCTGCATGATCACGCGCCAGAAAAAGAGAACGCCGGCGTATATCCCAAATTGCCATGGCAAACTGCCCGTTAATATGATGTAATAAATTTTCTTTATACTCTTCGTAAAGATGTAACAACACCTCCACATCCGTACGGGTTGAAAATACATGCCCCTTTTTTTCAAGATCGGCGCGCAATTCAATATAATTGAATACTTCACCATTACACACCAACCACAACGATCCATCCTCATTGCTCAAAGGCTGGCGTCCTCCCGTCGGATCTATTATGCTTAAACGGGTATGCCCTAAAGCAATAAAATCATCCACATAAATGCCCTGACCATCCGGCCCCCGGTGCGCCAGCAAATCAATACTGTTTTTTATAAACGGCACAACCGCCGGATCTAATTTGGTAAAATCAACTACTCCTGCAATTCCACACATATCAACCTTGGCAACATTTCAATTCAAGAATAATTCCTGGAAAGGCAATAAATATTAAAAAATTTGCAGTGGCCCCCCAACTTGAAACAGACAAAATTATCTTCTCTTTTGGTGAATAAACTGATCAAGTTGTCCCACAGAATCCAGATTCTCCGGCACCAATTCGTCATCTGAAATTTTAATATTGAATGTTTCTTCGACAAATGTTACCAGTTCCAGTACTCCCGTAGAGTCAATTATTCCACCTTCTAAAAAAGATTCATGGTCGGAGAGAGTCCGCGTATAATCTTTAAATAAAAAATTCTCATAAATAAAATTCCTTATCTGCTCTCGTTCAGACATCAATTTTAATTCCTTTTTTCCTCAAATTCAATTATCATTATGTAAACCACCTCTTTAATCAAGTGCTACATAATAGCGCGGCCTTCCTGAATGATCTCTTCCAGCCGGGTCTTGAATCCATTCAAATTTTTCTCCTGGGCTGACGCAACACGTATAATATTATTTATTTTTCCTTTGTATTCGCGCAGATTGAACTTGTTTATTGAACGACCTTTGAGCACATAAAGATTCTCATTCACATTCTGAACCAGTTCTTCCGATTCTTCCCACAACTCTTCCAATATTTTTTCACCAAAGCGAAGGCCTGTATAGTTGATCTTTATTGTATCCTGGGAACCATTACCGGCCATCATAATTAGCTCTTTGGCAATATCATTAATCTTGATCAAATCACCCATTTTCAACAAGAAGGTTTGACCGCCGTCGCCCAACACAGCTGCCTGTAAAACCAGCAATACCGCTTCAGGTATGGACATGAAATATCTTTTCACATCCGGATGAGTGACAGTAACAGGGCCGCCTTTGCTAATTTGCTCCTGGAATAAACGAATGACGCTGCCACTGCTGCCAATTACATTGCCAAAGCGTACAGCCAGACACCTGGTTTTACTGGTATTATCGCTGGCTTGTACCAGTTGTTCGGATATTCTTTTGGTCATGCCCATAAAGCTGACCGGGTTGACTGCTTTATCTGTGGATATAAAAACAAATTTCTTTACATTATGCTGAATAGAAACATCCAGCACATTCTTGGTTCCCATTATGTTGTTTTTAACAGCTTGACTGGGATGCAGTTCCATCATGGGAACATGTTTATACGCTGCGGCATGAAAAACGATTTGCGGTTTATGCTTGTTAAAAACATTGTCGGTTTCAATGAAATCAGTAATATCTGCCAGGGCAAGAGCATAATTTAATTCATGGTACTTTTCCTGTAACTCGCGTTCCAGATAAAACAGGCCATTTTCAGAACGATCAAAACATATCAATTGCTCCGGTTGAAACTTGGCCAATTGACGACACAATTCGGAACCGATTGAACCGGCGGCTCCCGTTACCAATACCCGCTTGCCTTCGATATACTTCTGGATCTGCTCAAAATCTATCTTGATCTGTTCCCTGCCGATCAAATCTTCAATATTGATCTGGCGGATACGATCAACTATGGTCTTTTGATCCAGGGGAACCTCATGTTTACTGATTATTTTAAATGGTTTGTTAGACAAACGGCAGAGACTGACAATTTCCCGCATATCTTCACCTTTGGCATAAGCGAAAGCAATGATAATTTCATCAATATTCATTGTATCGACAATATGCGGAATACTTTTACGGCTGCCAATTACTTTAACCCCCATAATTGTCGTGTTCAATTTGGCAGGATTATCGTCAACCAAAGCTACCGGGCTATAACCCATTTCCCAATTGGTCTTCATCTCTTTGATTAATCTTCTGCCAAGAATGCCTGTTCCAACAATTAATACCCGTTTTACTTTATCCGACTTTTTCATTAAAATTTCATTAACCAACCGCCAAAAGAAACGGGAACAACCGGTAAATGTTACAACCATAAAAAAGTCTATGACCAAAACGCTAACGGGGATCATATCAATATCATGGAATAAATATAAAATAAAAGCAATTAACAAAGAGCTGACAAACGCCCCTTTAACAATCAAAAGAGCATCGCTGATACTGGCGTCAGCCCATTGACCATTGATAACCTGAAAAACCAGAAACATGATTAACCGGCCAAGGACAACAATTGGAACTGTGATATTAAAAACATGCCAAATATCCGCTGTCATTTTACCATTATAAGCCAGTACAAATGACATTAGATAGGACAAGAAAAACAAAATAATATGAATGGCCAGGTCAATTTGTACTTTTTTATTTCTAAAAATAATGTTAATCATTTTTAATCCCTGCTTCCTGTTTCGGTGTCTTTTAATTATTTGTAATTAACATCGAATTTTTTCTTCTTTACTTTTTTATTATCAGAAAAATACGAATAGTAATAATTAGAGTATCCTTCCTGTTGCGTATTGATAAAATTAACCACGATCCCGGTAATGGCGCTTTTCGCTTGTTTCATCAGACTAGTCGCTTTTAACAGATCTTTGGGTGAATTGGCGCCAGTTCGCAACACCAACACTGAACAATCAACCAGGTTGCTCACAATCCCGGCGTCAGTTACAATATTTATAGGCGGTGTATCAATAAAAATAATATCATAATACTCGCGTAATTCCATAATCAAATTTTTCATTGCACGGGTACCCAATATTTCAGATGGATAAGGTATAATATCACCGCAGGGTAAAAAATCCAGATTATCTACAAAAGTCTTTTTAATGGTCTTTTCCAAAGTATTTTCGTTTTCCGGAACATTATGATTTTTGCCATTGTTTTTCTTGTCAGTTCCCGCATCCCGTTCCGGCTCGGTTTGAGGCTTTTCATTGGTAATATCAAAGATTTCAGGAACTCCAATGATATCTCTGAGATGCTTGTCGCCATCCGGCTTAAAATTATATGCTCCTGGAAAACGGGGGCCGGGATTCATTTTATTTGCCTCAATCAGGTTAGACAAACCGGGACTTGCATTGCAGCCAAATACTGCATGTAACACCGGGCGTCGTAAATCAGCATCGATCAGCAAAGTCTTTAAACCCATTTGTGCGGTCGTAACACAAAGATTTGCCGATACAAAGGATTTTCCTTCATTAGGATTACCACTGGTTACCATTATTACTTTAATACTGGCATTATATTGGGTAATGTTCAAATTAGTCCGCAAGGTACGAAACGCTTCAGACTCGGCGACCTGCGGATTGTACAAGGTAACAAGATCAAGATAAGACTGGGTTGGCGCTGCGTGCACAAGCCGGCGCAGGCGCTTTACAATTCTGGCGCTCAATTTTTTTTGAATTCTGGGAATAGTGCCTATCACCTTGATCCCGGTAATTCTTTCCACCTCTTCAACTTTTTTAACATTCTCATCCATGAATTCCAGTATTAAAGCCAAACCGATCCCGCCAGCCAGCCCGACAATTAAACCAACAATCCAATTCAACATGATGCGCGGGCGAATAGGCGCTTCCGGGAGAATAGCATGATCGATGATCCGAATATTTCCAGCAATTTCAGCCTGTGCAATTTTAGCTTCTTCTCTTCTAGCCAGCAGCATGGTATATATATTTTCATTAACAGCTTTTTCACGCATTAGCTGGGCAAGGCGTAATTCTTTAGCCGGTAATGTTCTCAGGTTGGCTTCATAATTGTTTATTACCTCATCAAGCGCTTGTTTTTGCGCTTCCATGGTCTTTATTTCAATTTCCAGGGTAATCGATTCTTCAACATACTTTTGAATTTGCGATAACGGGTCAATAGACGTTTCACCGGAGGCTATTTTCAAGCTCTCTTCCAACAAGTTCTTTTTCGTTTCCTCAATTTGCGTGCGCAACGAAGCCATTTGCGGGTGTGAATCGGCATATTCCTGAACTTTTAACTGGGTATATTGATTTTGTAGCTCGATCAACTTTTCCCGCAACAATTGCGCCCGGGGTGAAGTCGTTCTGGTTACGGAAGGCAGCAGACCCTTCCGCTCTTCTCCCAATCGTTTTTGAATAAAAACCAGTCTTTCCCTTGAGGCATCCAGGCTGGTGATGTTCTGGTTCAACATATTTTCCGCTTCGGTTATGCGGCGCAACACTTCCTGGGCCTGTTGATTGATCTCGGTTACTTTGTATTCTTCCTTGAACTGACGTAAACTCAATTCAGCCATGTCCAATTGTACTTTGTAGGATGCCAACTGTTCATCAATAATTGAACGTACATTAATTGCTTCAGCGCCAACAATTTCCAGATTCCTTTTAATTAAAATATTGGTCATCATGTTGGCGATCACCTTGGCGGCAAGAGCAGATGTCGCCTGCACCCTGATCTTGATAACATCCGAACCGGTTATAGGATTTGCAGATACGCCCTGGCGGATCTGTTCGGCAATATATTCAATTCTATCAAATTCAGCGCCGGGCTTTTCCGGCAACCTGAAAGTCGATAATAAACTGTCTGGCAAATTCCGGGCTACCTCAAGCGCCATTGATAAACTTTTTAATTCTTCTATTTGATTAACAATGATGTTTACCGATTGTGAGCCATAAGAATTAGTGATAGACTTGCTGCCCTTGTATGGATCAAATACTATTTTTGTACTTGCCTGGAATACCGGAACAGTCTTTGTGTTTATCAAATACACCGGAATCATGATCAGTAACAGACACAATAAAATCATCCATTTTTTATGATAAATAACATATAAAATTCGTCTTATATCAAATTCATTTGTACTCATGTCTTCCCTGACCTGAACTTAAATTTTATCAACGGTTCATTATCTTCTGTCATTCGACCAGTAATACCACACCTGCCCGACAATAGCAAGCTGTGATATTACACGAATTACTGTTTGCCAGCGATACCAGTTATTACGGCCAATCAGCACAATATCTCCCGGCTGCAAGGTTGGTAAAAGCTGATTATAATCATTCTTTCCCAGTATCTTTTTCATATTCACTTTAACTACCGTTTTGCCGCTCAGATCGCTTGATCTTAACCGAGAGGAACTGATAGTGGTCAGTTTTAATTCACGACTGTCATAACGAAGCAAACCCCTGGTAATGCTAACATCATTCAAGTTTGAATACTCTGTTGGCCCCCCGGCTTTGGAAATTAATTCCAGAATGTCGGTTTTGTCCGGAACAATATATTCACCCGGTCGTATTACCTCGCCCCAAATATGTACTGTAAACTGTAATTTTCCATCTTCACCGATGATATAATCATCTTTTTTAAGAATATCTTGAGATAATAAATCGGAATACAAGCCCGTAACAATTAATATTAAAATAAATATCAGGATCCTGTTTTGGCTCATTATTTTTACCATCCTTATAGTTACAGGGTTTTTATAAAATAAAACAACAACACAACCTCACTATTGATTCCTGAAAATACTTTATTCATTAATAATTTAAAACAGATGACGAATTTTAAGCATTGATTAAATATTGTTCTTACGGGTGTTCTGGTTAAAATAGAGTCAAGTTATGATGCTTCACTCATATATAACAGCAATAAACATACCATATATTAAAATTAAAACAGGAACCTGTAGCGTTACCCTTGGCGATCAAATTTGAAAAAGTTATAAACAGAATAGTCCCTTTTTAAAACATTAAAATCTAAATATGAACAAATCTATTCATTTTAGATATTAATTATTCTCATATAGAATGTCAAGCAATATCTTTACCTGAATTATAGAGATAATTTGAGAATTTGCTGAAAATTTTTTATGGTTTAGCGGTTAATAGAATAATGGATGGGAATTCTCAAGGGCAGAAATCACTTTACTACACCCAGCACGACCTGTTATGACTAAAAAACATTATCAAACTGCCCCTCCAATTCATTATGAACAAGATAATGAGAATTTAGTATAAAACATTCTATTTACATTGTTTCAGTAAAATTAAAATTTTACACTTGTCGCTGTTCAAGTATGTAGCCATGATAACTTTTGATTTTTTCAAGTTGATCGTGCTGAAACTTGAATTTCAGGAAATATTTCATCAATAACTAGGTAAAATATACCGTTTAGTTTTCATGCATTTCAAACTGATCAAGCAGACTTGTACCGTTTTCATAGTCATAATAAGTATTGGTCATCAACGTCAAAAGTGATTTTCGATAGCCAAGGTAAACATCTAAAAAGTTAGATTCAGTATCAGCCTGACGAATGATGCTTTGCAATAAATCCTGTAAAGAGATTTTTCCATTTTCATACAAGATCATACTTTGCGATGTAATTTCTTTGGCTATTTTCATATTTTCCAGCATTGTTAAAGCCCGTTTCTGGTATTCATCCAGATTGGAAATCGCATTGGTGATATCGGATTCGATACGGTGTTTATTTTCTTCAATTTCCAGATCAGTCTTTTTGATACTTATTTTTTGGGCGTCAATCCGGGCCTGCCGCTGGCCCCAGTCCCACAAGGGGATGTATGCTGTTAATGTAACAGAATTACTGTTATCACTATTTCCCCATAATTGTTGATAGGAATCTTCCTGCTTTTCAATACCATAAGTCATTTCCAGGTTCATACGAAAGGCATTCCAGCCTTTGACATTTTCCAGATCAATTTCATCACGTCGTTTATCGTTTGCCAGGGAACGTAAATGTGGTCGTAAAGTATACCCGTACTGAATTGCTTCCTCAACATTTACTTTGATTGGTGAAATATGAATTTCCGGTGTTATGACAAGATTGTCTTCACCATTCAAACGTAACCGCTGTTTTATACGGGATGTAGCCACCCGAATATCGCTCTGATTTTGCATCATCTTTTCCTGCACATTTGCCAGTTCAACCTGCACCTGAATAGATTCAATCGACCTGCTTGTATCCTGCCGGGCCAGAGCGGTTACCAGATGGGAAACCTGATTTAAATTTTCAATATGTACCTCGTAAATTTTTCGGGTATAAGATAATTTAAACAGATTATAGTAATCATCTGCAATTTGCCGCAAGAAATTCACCTGATCGTCAATATATTCCAGTTCCCGGCTTTTTAAATTCAACTCGGCCAGTTCAATTTTATTTTTCAAATTATTGGGCAGGAAAAAAGGCTGTTCATACTTTATAAAATAACGATTATAATAGCTGATATCCTTGCCATTCAGATCTTTTTGAATATATTTATAAACCTGGTTATTCAGTGACAAATAACCGTCAGTGGGGTAGCCAAACAGAATTACCGGCTGTCGGACAGACAGATCCATCTGCCAGCGCTTTGTACTTTGCCTGACGATTTCATCGCGTTGCAATACCGAATTCCACTTGTAATCGGATAAATCCTCAATTTCCGGCGCCTGGATATTCATATAAACTTTGGATTTAAGACCCGCTCTTTCAGATTGTAACCAAAGTCTGGTCCTTTCAATTCCCAGGCGTAACTGTTTGATGCGGTAGCTGTTATCCATTGCAATGCGTACCGCGGAATTTAATGTCAACTCTATATTTTTTTTAATTGGCTCGGCAACTGCTTGTCGGCCTAACGCTGATATAATTAATATTGTTAATATATATCTCTTCATTTCCGTCCTTCCTGTTACCTTTCTCCACTTTGGAATAGAAGGATTTACTGCTTTTAGTCAATTGTTTAGACCATTGAACCGGTCATTTTTTTATTATTTAATGGTTTTGATATATTTCAAATATTCTTCACGCTTTACAATACCAACATATTCATCATATATACCGCCTTTCCATCCAACATCAAAAACACGTATTGCAATAGTATTAACTGCTCCGGGGATAATTAAATCCGGAGGAATGAAATAGGCGCGATATATATTTTTCAAAATTTCAATATTCTGACCCTTGGCAACCTTGGGAAAAATACCGGTATTGCCAATCAGGGAACCATTAAAAAACACCTGATCCATATCGTTTATTTTTCCTAAAAGTAAAATCAGTTTCTGTTTGGACAGTTTTTTATTTATTTCCACTTTTTTCCTGTACCAGGCAATACCATCAAGATTAGGGTACCCGGCATTTTCCCAATAAGCAGGGACTTTGATGTCTGCCCAATCTTCATCATCCAAATCTGACTTGGCCCATTCCTTACTATCACCAGGTTTGAACTTCCATTTGCCGCTCAAATCAATTGCCAGATTAACGACGTCGAGACGCGAAAAGATACCGACCTCATCACGATAAATACCGCCGCCACCCTGGGCATCAAAAACCCGAACCGACAGCACATTTCTGCCGCCATAATTAATTACACTGATCGGCAGCCGGTATAAGCGAACCACATCCCAGGCGGTTTGATAGTTGGGTGGAAATTGTCCCTCTCCGCCTATGTAATGGCCATTTAAATAAACCATATCGGTATCATCAATGCGCCCCAATTTCAAATACAATTGTTTATTCCTGAGATGCGTTTCAATGCGAAAAGCAATTCGGTACCAGGCATAACCATCATAACCGGGAAAACCTTCATTCTCCCAACTATTGGGCACATTAATTTTCTCCCAGCGGGAATCGTCATAATTCGGGCTGGAATATTCCTCCTTATCGCCAATTTCAAACTTCCATTCACCTTCAAGGCTTGTTTCACGATGCAGATTCATTGAAAAAGCAGAAATTGGTAAAACCAATAACAAATATGTATATAGTAAATCTAGTCGTAACTTCATAATCCGGCTGCTCCATTATTACTATACTAAATTAATAAAAAAAAAATGGCAAGTGTCAAACAGGTGTTAAAAATTGTAAAAGATTGTATAAATAAATCGCCGGCGCTTGTATTTTACTAAATTTTATATAAATATTTTT
>CAYNSO010000040.1:3791-29183 GCA_964399735.1 uncultured Cytophagia bacterium | reverse complement strand
ATCCGCCACTGCTGCGCCAGTTTGCGCAGGCGGGCGTCGGCGTGTTCAAAGAACATTTTATAAGCCGCGCAATAATGATTGGCACCGCCGGTTGCCGGGTTGCTCAGCCGGTCACGGGGGCAGCCGCCATAGCAGTATGCCAGCCAGGGGCAGTCCACACACTCTTGCGGCAAAGCGGATTTTTGCGCGCCAAAGCGGTTTTGCAGCGGCGAGTTGAGCAACTCCGCAAGACTGTCCGTCATGATGTTGCCCAGCTGCCACTGCGGTTCGACAAAGAAATCGCAACTGTACACGTCGCCATTATGCTCGATGACGGTGTAAATGCCGCACTCCGGCAGCAGGGTGCACTCCGGCGCGGGGAGTCCCACATAATTATAAAACACGGAATCGAACCAACGGATGAAGGTGGTGGGCTGGCCATAGCGGAAATCGCCGCTCCACAAATCGAACAATTCGCACAGGAACCGACCGTACGCTTCTGCGGTCACCGAATACGGCGCAGTTTTAGCCGGATTTTGCGCATCCCGCTCCATGCAGGGAATGAACTGCATGTGTACGAGTCCCTGCTTTTTGTGATACTCGTAAATCTCGCGCGCAAACCGCGCGGCATAGTCGGTCACTACCACCAGGGCATTCACCGCCACGCCGGCATGCAACAGCACATCCCGCGCTTGCGCCACTTTTTCCCAACTCGGCGCGCCGCTTTTGGATTTGCGATAATGGTCATGCACGTGCTGCGGGCCGTCCAGCGACAGTCCCACCAGGAATTTGGCTTCGCGTAAAAACTGCGCCCATTCCGCATCGATCAAAATGCCATTGGTTTGCAGCCCATTGCCAACGATCTGTCCCGCTGCGCCATAGCGGCGCTGGTATTGCACGGCGCGGCGGTAAAAGTCCACGCCCATCAGCGTCGGTTCACCGCCCTGCCAGCCGAACGACACCTGTCTGCTGCCGGTGCGCATCACCTGGCGCACCAGTTCTTTCAACACCGGTTCGCTCATGCGGTGCACCTTGTCCGGGAACAGGCTGCTCTTGCCCAGGTAAAAGCAATAATCGCAGCCGAGGTTACAGTCCGGCCCGGCAGGTTTGACCAGCACGGAATTTAACGGTTTTACCACCATGCGGCGCCCGCTCAGGGCCTGGTTTTGGACTGGTAATAGTCGGCGCAATTTTGCAGCATGCTTGCCAGTACTTGCACCCCTTTATACAACTGTTCAATTTCAATGTATTCGTTTTCGCTATGCGCCTGGGCCATATCGCCAACGCCCCATAAAACGGTATCGTAACCCGCGTCGCTAAAATGCCCGGCGTCCGAATACCAGGGCTCAAATTTGCGCTCGTGCTCCAGGTTGTGGCTATTTAGCGCTTGTTCCAGCAACAGCAGGATTTGCGAATCCGCTTTGGCGCTAAAAGGTGGAAAGATGGCAATTTCGTTATAGCTGACGCCTTCCAGGGCGGAGAGTTTGGCTGCGGCGCGATCCCGATGACCTGTAATATCCGTCTCCGGCTTGAAACGGCAATCCACACTCAGTTCGCAGGCATTGGGTACAATGTTTATCAATTCACCGCCGTGAATTTTGGTCATGCTCATGGCATTGCCGGGAATGCGTTCAAAGTTTGGTTTGAGTTCGTGTAAAACCAGTTCCAGCGCCGGGCTTATCCGCTCGATGGCGTTAATGCCCAGCTGTGGCCGGGAGGAATGGCAGGACTTGCCGGTGGTTTTGACGGCAAACCGCCACGAGCCGAAATGGCCGATAACCGGCTGCATACCGGTCGGCTCGCCGATGAGCACCATATTCAGTGGAATAGGGCGGCGGGATAATTCGCGCGCGCCGAGAGTGCCGCCTTCCTCGCCCATAGTGGCCATAAAGATCAGGTTGAATGAGCCGGGGTCGAAAGGATGCCCCTTGAACCAGTGCAACATGGCGGTGAGCATCACAGCCATGGTGCCTTTGACGTCGCAGGCGCCGCGCCCGTACAAACGGCCGTCGCTGATTTCGGCGGCAAACGGGTCAATGCTCATGCCTTCAACGCTCACGGTATCGAGGTGGGCTTCAAACGCCAGGGTCGGCAGACCGGGATTGAATTGCCGATGCCGGGCGATCAGATTGGGTCGATTGTCGATGACCGGAATAAGATTGGTTTGCACATTATATTTATCGAGAAACTCTTCAAGCCAGTTTGCCAGGCGGGCTTCGCCGGAAATACCTTCATTGTGAACGCAGCCGGGAATGGAATTGATGCGGATCAGTTGCTGCGCCAGTTTGACCACATCCATAATTTCTGTATCGAGTTGAACACATCGGGCCATTTTTCATTTATACCTTTACTATCATAAAAAAACCCGGCTCTTGCCGGGCGCCTTGTTAATTACTTTTGTTTCAAAATCATGCCGCTGGTGGGCGGCAGAGTGACTGTTTTCTCCCCGATAACATCGAGGCTGTCTGCTCCGGCCCAGTCGGCATTGACAAGAACAACCCATTTCCCCGCCGGAAGGGTAAAATCTGCTTTTTCATCCAAATTGGCATTGATAAGCGCCAGGAAATTGCTGTCGTCACCGGAGCCGGTTTTGTGAATGGTAAAACAGAGCGCCAGGGGCGATTCATGAGGAAGGAATGTAATATCTTTTTTGCTGCTGTGACGGAACGCCGGGTGCTTTTTACGCAAGGCAATCAGTCCCTGGTAATAATCTACCAGTTCGCGGTTCAGTTCGGCGTGTTCAAAATTGAGCCAGTTGGTTTCGTTATCCTTGTTGTACGAGTTATGGTCGATCTGACCGACGCTGCTATCCGGCACCAGGGTTGGCGCAATCACCTTGCTGCGTGCATATTCCTGGCCCTCGTGAATCATCACTGCGCCCTGGCTGATAAACAGCAAAAGAGCGCCCAATTTATTGACAGCTAACTGTTTTGGCGTAAGGGCTTGTTCAAAGGGCGTTCCGCCGGTTATTTGATGCAGCCCGACATCGCCGAGGCCAATGCGTATAAAATCGCCCAGAGTATGGTCGTCATGCGATTCCAGGTAATTAACAGCATGTTCTTTTTTCTGGAACAAGCCGCCGTCCTCGGCCAGGTTGCCAAGAATATAACGTTTGATGGTTTCGGGGTTATTAAAATCAAAAAATTTCCCGAAAATAAAACCCTGATTCTTGTCCGGGTATTGGCCTTTAATGCCGTTGCGGATCTGGTCGTTCCACACGCCCCAGCCATGTTGTGAAAATTCGGCCGGTTCGTATTCGCCGCCGCCCCAGGGTTCGGCTATTAAAATCACATCCGGGTTGATTTTCATCGCTTCCGTGCGGATGGCGTCAATGGTATCCCAGTCCAGCATGGCCGCCAGGTCAAAGCGAAAGCCGTCTACATGATATTCCTGCATCCAGTATTTAATACAATCCACAATAAACTTGCGGGCCATAGCACGAGCGGTGTAAAAATCATTACCGCAGCCGCTGCCTGAGGTATAGGACTGGTCGTCGTTGAGGTGGAAAAAATAATTTTTATCGATCTGTTTAAAGCAATTATGATCGTACTGCGAAACATGGTTAAAAACCACATCAAGAATGACGGCAATTTTTTCTTTATGAAATGCCTTGACGACATCCTTGAATTCCTTCACCTGCCGGCCATCCAGTCCGCAGACGCCGCCAGGAGTCAGGTTTTGTTCGCTGGCATAATACGATTCCGGGGCAAAGAACCACGAGGTCATATAGCCCCAATGATTGCGGGCGTAGGGGTTCCAGGTGTTGATGACCCCGTTGAGCGGCAGACCGTACGGATATTCGATATTGCCGAAATCGTGCAAGGGTAAAAATTCCACTGCGTTAACGCCAAGGGACTTTATATAATTAATGCCGCCCCTGGTATCTTTGTGAATCAAGCCGGGATAACTGCCGGCCAGTTTTTGCGGCACACCGGAAGAAGGATGCGCGGTTAAATCGCGTATATGGCATTCATAAATGATCAAATCTTGCATTTTATACTGCAGGGGCTGGTCGCCTTCCCAGTCATAGTCGCCGGTATCCAGGATCAGGGTTTTGCCGTGGTGCTGGTAATCATTGGTAGTGGCAACAACACGGGAATAGGGGTCTGCAAACAACCGCTCGGAATTGAAATGCTCCATTTCACCGGCGGGGCGGTCGAGCTTGTAAGCGTAATACATGCCGGCATGGTGGCCGGACAAACGGCATTCCCACACGCCATTTTTAGTACGTTTCATATCATGCTCTTTGCCGTTAGCATCGGAGAACTGTTTGAACAATACCAGTTTCACCCAACGGGCGCGGGGCGCAAACAACCGGAAATGTGTTGCGCGATGATCCTGGATACAGCCGAGTTCCTTGTCCGTATAAAATTCATTCAATACCGCGCCGGGATGGACTTGATATGTGTTGTTTCTAAAATGCAAATGCCAGGTTTGGGTAATATCGATTTTATCCGTTACCAGCCGAATGCGATTATCTTCTAAAGATAAGGAATGAATTTTCAGCTCCGGACTCACCTGGAAATCCGTAGCTTTCAGGTCGTCGGCGTTGCCATGATATTTTATACTGATCGTATTGAAACCCCTGATTTTTACTGCTAATAGTTGCACCTGGTCAGTTTTCCCTGTTAATGTACCCGTAAATATAAATTGGTAGCATAATATCAATGCAATTATGCACCGCAGACAAATGTTTGGAAAAGATTTCATATTTAACTCTTGATTTTAATTTTATCAATTTATTAAAATTGTTAACCAATGTCAATAACCTGTCGCTGAAATCAATTTTCCGATATAATTCAGTTTTGTATATTGCCATATTTTTTTCTGATATCTGCTGTCAGAGTCCAGTAAATGATGAATATGTCTGTTAATCTGTTTATAATTTTATTGGCATACACATCATATTGCTTTTATACAATAATTGTAGCAATTTTTTTGCCGGATAATAAATTATACAGTAATTTCCGGCTACAATTCCATGCCTGGCGTTCAAAGTGTTGTTGCTGCATGATGTGCCCGGTTTTGCTAAAAAACAGGCAGAACACATCTGTTACAGTTACTGCGGAATCAGCATAAAATACCACAATAGAATGATGATCATTAAGAGGATAATAACAGGAATCGGCGTTTGACGCCGGAATGAGTTGATTCGCAAGCTGCGGAAACACATTCCGGCGCAGGTTTGCTTTTGCATCTTTTAAGAGGCTGGAAGCGTTTACATTCATTGAAAATTCCAGGACATTCATTTTGCTTGAACTTGATTGTTCAAAATATTACCCTGGTTGAACCATCTATTTAAAAACAGCCAGAATTTCTCCAAAGTAAACCTTGTGATAATCCTTGGCGGGGTAGCATTTTTCAATGTCCGGGTCTAAAAAATTAGCCGGGTTGAGAAAATCGGAATAGATCTTTTTGCATTCGATGATCATTTTAGCTTCTTTAAAAGAGGGCGCTGTTACAAATTGCGACGGGATCGGCGTCAACCCCGAAGCAATTATTTTATCGCCATTCCTCCCGGAACGGGTGCCGAGAAGCTGCATCGCTTTGCGGTAATGATTGGAAAAGCCGCACAAGGTAAAGGTATCATAACTTTCCATAAAATCAAAAGTGTATCGGTTTGGCCGAACGACTACCTGGACAAAAGGCTTTTTCCACATAACGCCAAAACTGCCCCAGGCAACGACCATTGCATTATAATCACCCTCGTTATAATCACCGCAGGTTAGCACAAACCATTTGTTGACCCACTGGTCATATACTTTAAGATTAAAATCCTGTATTTCCACCCGTTGTAGCATCATTTTTCCCATCCCATCCACATTTTTTTTTTTTAACAACTATAGGGATAAAACAAAAGTGGTATTTACCCTATTCCCGATTAATTATTTTAAACCATTAAACCCGGAGAGTAAAGAGCGTTATTTTAACTGATTAAAGTTTCAATCAGCGAACCGCGCTGATTATGGCAATATTTAAAAATCGCCAGGGTATTTCCACTTTTTTAAATCCGGTATTTTTTAGCCAGTCAATTTTTTCTTCAATTGTACATACGTGATGTTTTTGCCGCAACAGTGTGGAAGCGGACAATTGTTCGATCTGTTCAGCGCTTACCTGGCCGTTTTTTATGGCATTCTGTACCAGCATGATCTCAATATCATGAAATACCCGGTTGATACGGCTATCATTGGCGCGAAAGAATTCGCATGAAACCCAGCGCCCCCCGCTATCGAGTATTTCAAATGCCCTGGTAATCACATCCTGATGTCGCCCGGCAGGTAAATAATCAAGAGTAAATGAAGAAATCACTGCGTGAAGCGCAGACAGATTTTCACTCCACGACAGGTGATTCAAATCACTGACAATCGGCACAAACTGGTCGGCATAATCGGCAAATCGTGCTTTGGCGCGGGCGAGTAAACCGGAATGATAATCGACGCCAAAGATGACTGCTTGCGGAAATACCTCGAACATACGGCTGCTTAGATCTCCAAAGCCGCAGCCCAAATCGGCAACCCGAATTTCTTCGTTGTTGTTAAAATCCAGCATGGAAACCATAATGTCATGCGCTTCCCTGAATTTGGGGATTATCAAGCCAAATACATTTTCAATCAGGTCTATTTCATTCTGATCATTTATCATGTTGTAGTTATCGGTCATTGCAGCTCGAACTTGATTTTACGTGAGAATTTTTGTTTGTTAGACGGCGTCTCGGCAACCACTTCAAGCTCATATAAACCCGGTTCGTTTTTACTAATATCGAGCGCCAGGTATTCAAAAGAGGTTGAATTGTCGGCAAAACGTTCAATGGCATTAGATGTTATTGGTTTAGACCGGGAAAACAAGTCGGCAACTTTGGAAAACACGTTTTTCTGTCTTTTTTCCAGTAAAGTAAAATTATAATTTATATTAAACTCGGCATTACGGCCCCCGGAATAGGGCAGGTTGTATAATTCATAATAGATATGCAGCAGGTTTTGTTTGTTAAATTTTAGATCCGGTTTGGGTAGTATCCGCAGCCCGTTTTTGGTAAAAAGGTCTTTCTGGTTTGAGGGAGTGATGGACGAAGCCAGAACCAGTGAACTCATCACCAGGGCGCTGCCCTGGTATGAAGAAACACCGGACAGCAAATTAAAAGCGCCCAGTTTATTTACACCACTGATTGCGGTGGTAATGCTGATTTTGTATTTTCCGGGTTTGATTTTGAATTTAAATTTATCCAGCCAATAACCGGCAGAATCGGTTGCCTGCTTGATGCTGAGCGCCGGGATGATTCTTTCGATCTGATCAATTTTTTCCCACTCTTTTGTAAAAATACCGCAGCTTATAGAGACTGTTCGCTCTGCGGCATCAGGCACATCGGCCATCATTTCATTGTAATCCAGAGAATAATATAATTCATAATCTGAAAGTCCTTTTGTATCACGGAATGTTGAAACATAAAACGGGAACTGGATGGGTTTCAGGTTTTCCGGCCAGCTATGCTGATCGGTGCTTAGCCCTTTATAAACATTTTCCCGGCTCTTTTCCGCCATCTCTTGCTGCAAGCCAATCAGTTCAATTTCACTATCTACCATACGCAGCCGGTTAAAGATGGGGTCCCAGTTCAAGCGGCTTTCTGCCATCTCGGCAGTAATGGTGGGGGTCAAACGCCAGTTGTTGCCGGTAGCGTCTTTATCGATAACAAAATGAAAGATCATTTTGGGCTGTGTGGAAGAAGCATAATATAACCAGGACTCGTTATCAATAATACCTTCGCTGCCGTCGGCAGGCATGGGGCCGCCGGAGCCTTGTAATTCTGTAGCCCGATCATTGGGCTGTCCATGACGGATGTAAATTAGCCCTTTGTCATTATACCGGTCATTCAGGCTGAAAACATGAGGAAATTCGAGATAGTGCAATTTATCGGGATTGTTGACCAAGGTGCGAAACCCTTCAAAACGAAAGCTCTCATCGGCGACTATCATACGGCGAACATGTTCCCGTATTCGGTAATTAACAGCGGAAGCAGGCACCGGGTTACGAATGATCCACATATTGATAAAGAAATCTTTTTTTTCTGTCGCGGTCTCGGTAAGCAAATATTCTTCATATTCTTCATCAGTGAAAATATATTTCATATCTTCAAACATCAAGCCGGCATCCTGCAAGGTAGTAATGCTTTGTAGCGCCCGGGAGTAAAATTTTTCTGCTTCTTCGGCTTTGTCCTGTTGAAACCGTAAGCGGGCAAGCGCCAGGCAAAGAAAGGTTTTGGAAACAGCAGTATCTTTGCTGTTTAATAATTCTATAAAGATTGAATCAGCCCGGGCATACTCTTTGGCGCGCCGCCATGATTCCCCAAGATACAGGCGCGCATAAGGGTCCTGGCGCCCGGTTAACCATGCCCGCGCCTGTTCCGGCTTTTCAGCGTACAATAACAGGTCATAATATTGATATATTTTTGTTAAAACATCAACATTGTCCGGCGAGTGTGCCAGTTGCCGGACGGCAAGGTCTATTGCCTCGCGGTAATTTTTTCGGTAACGTTGTAATATTGAATATTGAAAATATATATCCCGGAAAGCCGGCTCATTATCGATGACCGCAGTAAAATTATTTTCCGCTTTTTTCCAATCCCGTGAACGGAGCACAAATGCTTTGTATTTACCGGTTTCCCGGTAAGCAATTCCAAGATAGTAATGCGCTAACAGGTCATTGGCGTCAAGATCGAGCGCTTTGTTCATCCAATCTTTAACATTGCCCCATTCTTCGCGTTCTGCTTCTATTTGTCCCAACAGTTGAAGAATTGATATATCCCGCGGTTCTTTATCATTGGCCTTTTTCAGGGTTTTGATTGCGCCTTTAACATCACCTGCTTTATACATGGCCATTGCCGATTCAATCAGGGTTTCTGCCAGGGCATTTCCATAAAACAGCACAAGCCCCAGCAACAACAATCCAGCAGTTTTTTTTAGCAAAGCGATCATGTGTTCACCTTGTTCCTTCACGTTAGGGAATTTTGTATCTTTAATGTAATGTAATCTATACTAGTTCCTTAAAATAATAATAAAAAAGTTAATGTCAAAAAAAAAGCGATAAAAACTGGTAAACCTGGTCATTTCTTTTCTCAGGAATTTTTCAGGCAGATTTTGCATTATATTATTTCAAGAGATAAAAAAAACAATAACAGGAGGCAGGTTATGGAATTAAAACAAGCAATAGAAAAAAGAACCAGTATAAGAAAATTTTCCGATGATCTGGTGCCGCTTGCAGATCTGAAAGAAATGGTGCGGCGTGCCGGTATGGCGCCCAGTGTTAATAATTCGCAACCGTGGAAATTTATTGCTATCACCAATCAGAATATCCTGCAGGCTATGGCCAGGGCAGTGCAATTGAAAATTGATATCCTGTTCCCGAACACGGGCGGTAAAGATGCCTCTGTTAAAACGACAATCAATACTTTTTCCACTATTTTTGTCAATGCTCCGGCGGTCATTGCAATTGCTTCAGAGCCTTATGAAGCAGTGTCCGATAAATTGCTGGCCAGTTCTTTCCTCACCCATGATGATTTAAACGATCTCCGTTCCTTTCCAGATATTCAAAGCATCGGCGCAAGTGTACAAAACATTTTGCTAACCGCCGTTGAGATGGGCTATGGCGCTTGTTGGTTGAGCGGTTTGCTGGTAGCGCGTGAAGAATTGGAAAATATATTGAAAATAGAGCATCCCTGGAAACTGGTTACTTTTGTTGCCGTTGGTAAACCGGTTGGTGAGCCCAAACCAAAAGAGAAAAAAGGGTTGGATGAAATATTTTCAGTCATTGAATAAGCGCCGGCCTGATCATAAAGAAGCGTACCAGGCAGCTCTTTTTATGGTAGCGGTTTTAACTGCACTTTAACCGTTTGCGGGCGATGATCGGAATAATCGACCGGTAATACTTTGGCTGAATGTACCTTGAAATGTTTGGAGCAAAAAACATGGTCGATGCGTAAAAAATCAAAAACCAGAAAGCTCAGGCGTTTTGGAACGGCATTGACCAGGCTGCGGTAACCAAAAGTGGCGCCCAAACCCCAGCCCGCTTTGGCAAAAGCATTTTGCAGGCGTTCGTCAAAAAGACGATAGGTTTGACTGTTTGGGGTATCGTTAAAATCGCCGGCAAAGATAACCGGTTCCTGTATTGGTAAAATTCGCTCTGCCAGCATGGCTACTTCGGCATTATGACGCAAGGTCGCTGTTTCTGAACGTTTTTTAAATTGCGCCGGGGTTAAATGACCAAACAACACCCCCGTAAAAGTACCGCCGCTGTTGTATAAATGGCAGTTAAATAAGTGGACATTTTGATTTTGGTACTGGATAACAGCATGATTCAGATTCATGTGTCCTTTCATATATTCCGTAGCAATATCATAATTTTGCCTGGAAATGAATGGAATTCTGGATAAAATGACCCCGCCGTTATATGTTTCAAACTTTTCCGACCATAGCTGGTGCGGATAAAGATCGGATAATTCGTTGCGCAATAAATCGCGATCCAGCAGATTGATCTCTTGAATAAAAACCACATCTGCTTTTTCGTGACGAATGAGATTGATCGTATTCTGGCGTTTTCTGCCATATTGACTGACGAGAATATTATAATTCATTACCTTGAGTATCGGTTGGGGGTTCGCGCCAAGATCGATCGTGGGGATCAGCTGCCCCTGATAATTTAAAATCATGCCCAGTAAAGCCAGGCTGAAAAATATAATGTTGTACCTGAATTTGCGAAAGGTTATAATATAATAAATAACAAAGGCGAAAAAGGGTACCAGCAGGTAGATCATGTATTGAAAATAGACAGGTAAATTGAACAATGCGGCAAGAAAAAGAACAAACCCGACCAGCAAAATACCAATTTTGATAGACAGAAACCGGGTTACTTTGGTAGCGATTACAGAAAGATAGAATGGTAATGTTAATGCCAAGGGGATCCAGAGCGTGTCATTCAGTACATTGGCAATGATCTCTAGCATTGCATTGTTGGGGAAAAGACCGACCCGGAACGATGTCTGCCATACAATTATTTCCAGCAGGATATACAATATCCATATCCCGGCCAGCAGGGATGTAAACAGCTTTTTAATCAACACTGGTATTCCTGATCCGAATAAATCAATTAAACTAAAAAATACCTGCAAAACCATTTTTTTGCAGAATCAGCCTGACCCTTTAAAGACTGATTCTGCTATTATTAAACCAGCTTATATACCACTAAATTGAACATCCTCAAACAACAGGGAGGGTATTCGTACAGCAGAGTATAAATAGGGATCGTTGCCCATTAGTGTCAGTTTATGCCAGAATTCCTTGCCATTGCCGGAGATGTTCATTTCATTCACCGGCATGACAATTTCACCGTTTTCAACGAGTTGACCGATAATACCCAGTGAAAAATCACCGGTGGTAGAATTGGAATTGCCGCCGATAAAACCGGTAACCAGAATTCCTTTTTGTATGTTTTTGATCATGTCGGTGCGGGAACTGGCGCCATATTCAAAGACAACATTGCTTAGCGAACCGGAATTGGGCTCCATCCCCAGTTTTTTGCCATAATAATCATCGATCAGGTATTCTTTTAATACACCCTTTTCAATGATCGTTCTTTTTTGGGCAGCCAGGCCCTCGCTGTCATACCAGCGGGAAGACGCGCCGCGTTTGATAAACGGGTCGTCAATCACCGTCAGCTTGCTGGAGGCAATGGGTTTGCCGAGCATACCGTCAAGGTAGGTGCTTTTTTGCTGCAATGCTTGCCCGGTAATTGCGGACGTAAGCATAGACAACAAACGCGCTGCCACCCGGTTATCAACAATCATTGTATACAGCCCGGAAGCGATTTTCTTTTGCCCGATTTTGTCGAGCGCTCCCTGAACAGCCTTTTTGCCTATTTCTTCCAATGCTGGCAGTTCATGAAAGTAACGGGTTTCTGCGCCATCCCAGTCCGACGGACGCCCGCCATCGGGATCATTCACAGTTACCTGGGCGCTGCATCCAAAAGCCGTGCCTTCCGATTCTCCGGTAAAACCATTACTGTGCATACGGTAAACATGATAGCAGGTATCGCCATAACCGGAAGCGGCGGTAATGATCTTGTCGCTTTGCGCCAGGGCAGCCTGCTCAATGGCGGCGGCGATTTTTACCCGGTCTTCGGTTTCAATTGTTGAATATTTTTTGTCATAAAGATCCAGGTCGATACTTTTTTGCCGGGGATAGTATTTGGGATCCGGTAATGACCGGAATTCATCCGGGGTTAAATATTTGGTCATTGCCACGGCATCTTTAATAAATTTCTCCAGCGATTCCTTGCGCATATCGCAGGTGGAATGCCGGGAATACTTTTTATCAACAAATACCCGCAGGGACAGGGAATTCTGGGTAGATTCCTGTAATTTTTCCATTTTGCGATCCCGGAATTCAACTTCAATATCCCGCTGGTTAAAAATGGCAACAGCCGCCTCGTTGGCGCCGCATTTTAATGCTTTATCTATTGCCCATTTTGCCAGATTTAATCCGTCTTTACTCATTTGTTCATCCTGTTATGGTAAAAAATCAAGAATTGACTCCGCCAACTGTAATTTTTGATACTTTGACTGTAGGCAAACCAAGTGAAACCGGAACGCGCTGCCCCTGTTTGCCGCAAACCCAGCCGCCCTGATCCATTTCAAAATCATCGCCAACCATGACAATGTTTTTTAGCACCTGGGGGCCATTACCGATTATGTTCACATCTTTGACCGGTTTGGTCAGCTTGCCGTCTTCGATCAAATAGCCGGACTTGACATAGAAGGTAAAGTCCCCGGCGCCGATCATCACCTGGCCATTGGTAAAGGATTTTGCATACAACCCCTTTTTAACGCTGGCGATAATTTCATCGCGGGTATGCGGACCGGCCTGCATATAGGTATTGCGCATACGCGGTAACGGCGCATAGCGGAAAGATTCACGCCGCCCGCTGCCGGTAGGCGCTACTTTGTAGTATTGCGAGCTGAGGTGGTCATGCAAATAGCTGCGCAAAATACCGTTTTCAACCAGCACGGTTTTTTCCGTATCGTTGCCCTCATCATCGACATTCAGAGAACCGCGAATATTGGGATTGGTGCCGTCATCAATGATATTCACAAAGCTCTCCGCCACCGGTTTGTTGATCTTGTCGGCAAAGATGGATACTTTTTTACGATTATAATCCGCTTCCATGCCATGACCAATAGCTTCGTGCAGCAAGATACCCGAACTGCCGGCGCCAAGCACCACCGGCATTTCACCGGCTTCCGGTTTGACCGCTGCAAACAGATCAACCGTGCGTTTAACCGCTTCGGTTGCCAACAGATCAATTTTGTCCGCTGCATAGTATTCATAGCCATAACGTCCGGACAGGTTAAAGCCGTTTTGTTCGCGCCGACCGTTTTCTTCGGCGGTACAGGAAACGCCAAGGCGCGTTAATGGCCGATAATCGCAGGTAATTCGTCCCGCCGAGTTGGCTTGTAATATCCAGGTGGATTCATCGGATATATAGACATTATTTTTAATGATCCGCGCATCCAGCGTAAACACCTTGTCATTGATTGTATATAACATGGGGATCTTTTTATCGATAGCCACATCTTCCCATTTAGTAACGATGGGATAATAATTGGGGGTTTTATGCAAAATCAGTTGCGCCGGCCCCGTTTTTACACCGGAAGCGGCAATATTGGCGGCGGTTTTGGCCGCCTGTTTCATCGCTTCCAGGGTTAGTTCTTCGGTAAAGGAATAACCGGTCTGGTCGCCCAGCAGCGCCCGCACGCCCATACCCAAATCGACCTGGGTGGAAGCGCGGTTAACGGCGTTATCTTCCAATTCCACATAATTGCTGATGGTATGCTGAAAATAGATATCGCAATAATCACCGCCGCGCGATAGACCCACGGCAATGATTTCATTGAGCATTTGTTCCGTTATGCCAAAACGGTTCATATAATCGGCCAGGGTTAAATTTGTATTATCCGGCATTGCCAATGCCCTTTCCATAGTTGATTGCATCATCAGCGGCAACCCCAGCGCCGCTGCGGCGCCGGTTGCGCCTGTTGCAATAAAACGTCTTCGTGTGATTTTTTTGTTCATTTACCCTCCGGAGTAATTAATATCTTTTGTAAAGCCTTTGGGACTGTTTATTTCAATTTAACATAACTCGCCAGATTAACATTCCTCACCGGTTTTGCGTAAATGAATGAAAACCTGCATAATTTCACCAGTTACATTATACAACAAATTTTCGGCATTATCAATAGCCGATTCAAGCGTCATTGGCCGGTTACACAGCGAAAAACAAGCCGTCAAGCCGAGTTTGCGCCGCGCGGTATATGAAGCGTCCACACTTCCGGCAACGGCAATAACCGGAATGTGCTGTAATTGTGCCGCTTTGCATACCCCGGCAATGGTTTTGCCGCAAGCGGTTTGCGCATCGATCTTGCCTTCGCCGGTGATGAGCAAATCTGCATTCTTTATACGTTCCGCAAAGCCAAGAGTTTCCAACACCAGTTGCACGCCGGGACGCAAATCGGCATTCAAAAAAGCCACCAGTCCGCCGCCCAATCCCCCGGCGGCGCCGGCGCCCGGCAGAGTGCGGACGTCGCGCAGCTGGCGTGCGGCCAGTGCGGAAATATGCGCCATATTATGTTCCAGCACATCACAATCGGCCGGGGAAGCGCCCTTTTGCGGTGAATAGACGCGCACCGCGCCTTGCTCGCCTGACAACGGATTGGTAACGTCGCAGGCCACCGAAATTTGTACATGATGTAATTCAGCAGCCAGTCCGGTCATATCTATATCCGCAACATTTCCCATCAGCCCGCCGCACATATATTCTTTGATCTCAGCGCCGTGAGCATCAATAAAACGCACACCTGATGCCTGCGCCATGCCGGTCCCGAAATCGGTAGTGGCCGAACCGCCGATAGCCACAATGATCTTTTTGCAGCCGGTTCGTACCGCATCAAGGACAAGCTGTCCTGTGCCGTAGGTGGTGGTATGCAGGGGATTCCGTTTATGACCGGGGAGCAGAGCCAGGCCGGAAGCGGCAGCCATTTCAATAACGGCGGTTTCGCCATCGCCAAGCAGCGCCCAGTGCGCCTGAACCATATCGCCAAGCGGCCCGGCAACGCGGCAAGCGACGAGCTTACCGCCGGTGGCGGCTGCCATAATTTGTGCAGTGCCTTCGCCGCCGTCGGCTACCGGAATGCTCTCAATTGCGGCGTCGGGAGCTACGGTCAATATACTTTTACGTACAATTTCACAAACAGAAATTGCCGATAAACTGTCTTTAAAAGAATCCGGGGCTATTACGATTTTCATTATCTGTTAACCTGGTTAAAATTTAAAGTTAGTATTTTAAATAAAAATTACAACCAAAATTTATAGCAACAGCAGTGTTTTGAATAATTATACAACCTGGATTATAGAAAAAGGCGCTTTAACAACAGGTTAAAGGCAATTATGGCTTTTATAAATAGTGTAAATTGAATATGGCGGCGTTTTGTTGCACACGCGCCGGTGATCATCGCCTGTTTTTGAAGCGAATGGGGGGAAAAACTGAATTTTCTTCATTAGAAGCAATTTTTTTATTGACATTTTCATATAATTGCTTAAATTATAACTTGCAAATTATTGTATTGGAATATTATGGAAGCGATTTTTACAAAAACTATATCTGCAACACAAATCCCGGTTGGCTATCAGTCGGGCAATAGTGTATTATGCTTCCGCTTGCCTTTACTACATATACTACTATCCTATCTGCTATTACCAAGTGTGCGCGTTGTGCGCCTGGTGCGATTACCCATCGCTATTATTACCCTCTTGCTCCGTTCGCTAAGGTAATAATAGGTGCAAGAGGAAATCGCCGCTCAAATCTCTTAAAAATCTCTCAATTCAGAACAAGATTACAGAATAAACTGGATTTTCCTCTTCACTCAACGGGCAATTGTGTTAATTTTTGCATTGTAACTATTGAACGAAATCAAGTGTTTTAGAAAATAAAAAAGAAAGGATTATATGACTGGTGCAGAAATGATCATCCACGCGTTGAAACAGGAAAAGGTTCGCGCACTTTTCGGATATCCAGGCGGTAGTGTTTTGGATATTTTTGACGCCCTGTACAAATCGGATATTCCATTTTACCTGACCCGGCATGAACAAGGGGCAGCCCATGCCGCCGACGGTTTTGCACGGGCTTCAGGTGAAGTGGGCGTATGTCTTGCTACTTCCGGCCCCGGCGCTACCAACCTGGTAACCGGCCTGGCCACGGCGCACATGGATTCTATCCCGGTGGTGGCTATTACAGGTCAAGTAGCAACACAGTTAATTGGCAACGATGCCTTTCAGGAAGTAGATATCGTCGGCATCAGTCGTCCGATTACAAAACATAATTTTTTGGTCAGTAATATCAACGATCTGCCGCGCATTCTTAAATCGGCTTTTTATATTGCCAAATCCGGCAGACCCGGCCCGGTGTTGGTAGATATTCCCAAGGATATTCAACGGGCATCGACTAGTGTTCCATACCCGGATAAAATTGAAATTCCCAGCTACAAGCCGACCATGAAAGGCCACCAACCACAAATTGTCAAAGTAGCCAAAGCGATTGCCGCCAGTAACAAGCCGGTTATCTATGCCGGCGGCGGGGTGGTCAGCAGCGACGCCAGCAATGAATTGCGCGAACTGGCCAAAATTATCAATGCCCCGGTAACCACAACCCTGATGGGTTTGGGAATTTATCCTGAAACTGAGAAAAACGCCCTTAAAATGCTGGGCATGCATGGCACAGAGTATGCCAATTATGCCATTCAGGAAGCCGATCTGTTAATTGCTATCGGCGCCCGCTTTGATGACCGCATTACCGGCAAGGTCGACAAGTTTGCTCCCAATGCGAAAACAATCCATATCGACATCGATCCCACATCGATCAGAAAAAATGTTCAGGTAGATATTCCGGTGGTGGGAGATATCAAGCATGTGCTGCAGGAATTGAATAGAATAGTAGAGCCCAAAGAAAACAAGGAATGGCTGGAAACAATTTATACCTGGAAAAAGAATCATCCGCTGCGGTACAAGAAAAACGGCCATATTAAACCACAGTATGTTATTGAACAGGTTGCCGAGCTGACGGAACGTAAAGCCATAATTTCTACCGAGGTTGGACAAAATCAGATGTGGACTGCGCAGTTTTATAATTTTACCAGTCCCCGCACTTTTTTAACATCCGGCGGTTTGGGAACGATGGGTTACGGTTTTCCGGCTGCTATTGGCGCACAGGTTGCCTGTCCCGATAAAGTCGTCATTGATATTGCCGGCGACGGCAGTATTCAAATGAACATCCAGGAACTTGCAACTGCGGTGTTATACCAGATACCGGTTAAAATTATCATTCTCAACAATCATTCCCTTGGCATGGTACGGCAATGGCAGGCTATTTTTTACGACCGGCGGTTTTCTTCTACCTGCTTATTAAAAAATGCGGATTGTCCGCCGCACTGTAACCAAACCGAGGAAAATTGCCCGAAAAAATATGTGCCAAATTTCACCAAACTGGCTGAAGCTTACGGCGCCACCGGTCTCTATGCAGATAAAGAGGAACAGGTCATTCCCACACTCAAAAAAATGCTGGAAACGCCCGGCCCGGTCATAGTAGAATTTGCCATTGAAGCGGAAGAAAACGTATACCCGATGGTGCCGACCGGAGCGCCACTGAACGAAATGATAAGAGGTATTGCCTGATGAGACATATTATTAATCTTGAAGTAGAAAACAATGCCGGAGTTCTGGCACGAATAGCCGGACTGTTTAGCGCCAGGGCATTCAACATCGAAACCATCTCTGTCGGAAAACCCGAACCAAACGCCACCTCGTTAATGACGCTGGTGGTACGCGGTAATGACGATGTAATTGAACAGGTCAGCAAACAGTTGAATAAACTGATCGATGTCATTCGGGTAACCGATGTAACAAAAAATTATTATATCAGCCGCGACCTGGTGCTTATTAAAGTAACCGCATTGGCGGCTAAAAGAAGCGAAATATCTCAACTGCTTACGATCTTTGGCGCCAAAGTTGTGGATATTAGCGCCAAAACCATGACACTGGAGCTATGCAGCAGTGAAGCCAAGATCAATGCCTTTATCGAAACGCTGCGTCCCTATGGTATAAAAGAAATTGCCCGCTCCGGCACCATTGCCATGCTGCGCGATTCCAACAGTGAATTTTAAATTGAAATAACTAATATTTTATTACTAACAATTGGAGATATTACCATGAAATTGTATTACGATCAGGATGCGGATTTAAACCTGCTAAAAAATAAAAAAGTCGCCATCATTGGCTATGGCAGCCAGGGCCATGCCCATGCCCTGAATTTAAAAGAAAGCGGCGTCGATGTTGTTATCGGCCTGAACGCCGGCAACCCGGATATAAAAGAAGCGGAAAAAGCCGGTCTAAAAGTTTTATTAAACCAGGAAGCCGCCAAACAAGCCGATATTATTATGATCCTGGTTCCGGATCAAATACAATCGATGGTTTATGAAAGTGATATTCTGCCGAACCTGAAAAAAGGCGATGTATTGGCGTTTGCGCATGGATTCAATATCCATTATAACCAGATCATTCCACCCGAGTTTGTTGATGTAATTATGATCGCCCCCAAAGGGCCGGGTCACCTGGTTCGCCGGGTATACCAGGAAGGCAAAGGCGTGCCGAATTTGATTGCAATTTTTCAGGATGCTTCCGGCAAAGCCAAAGAAATTGCCCTGGCCTATTCCAAAGGCATTGGCGGCACCCGCGCCGGCGTTATTGAAACGACTTTTAAAGAAGAGACCGAAACCGACCTGTTTGGCGAACAAGCCGTGCTCTGTGGCGGCGTTTCCGAACTGATCCGCGCCGGGTTCAATACCCTGGTTGAAGCGGGTTATCAACCGGAAATCGCTTATTTTGAATGCCTGCACGAGCTAAAACTCATTGTCGATTTGATCTATGAAGGCGGTCTATCCCGGATGTACTATTCCGTGAGCGATACGGCTGAATACGGCGGTCTGGCCAAAGGGCCGGTGGTCATTGGCGAAGAAAGCAGAAAAGCTATGAAAAAGCTGCTGACCGATATTCAAACCGGCGCTTTCGCAACGGAATGGATCCTGGAAAACCGGGCCAAATCGCCTTACTTTAAAGGACTCCGTCGGTTGCTGGCAGATTCAAAGCTTGAACAAGTTGGCGTGCAACTGCGCGGGATGATGAGTTGGATTAAAAAATAACCGAGGTTATTATGGATAAAAATCGCGTTCTGATATTCGACACCACCCTGCGCGATGGTGAACAGTGCCCCGGCGCCAGTCTGGGTGTGCCTGAAAAAGTGGCGATTGCCCATCAACTGGCGCGTTTGAATGTGGATATTATTGAAGCCGGGTTCCCGGTGTCGTCGGAAGCTCAATTTACCGCAACCAGGTTAATTGCTGCCGAAGTTAAAGGCCCGGTCATCGCCGGGCTGGCAAGGTGCGTTGATCTGGATATTGACAAGGCTGCCGAAGCCTTAAAAGGCGCGGCAAGACCGCGTATTCATACCTTTGTGGCGACATCCAAAATTCACCTGGAAAAAAAATTCAGGAAATCCGAAGATGAAATTTTGCAAATGGCCATTGCCGGTGTGAAACGCGCCAAAAAGTATTTTGACGATATAGAATTTTCCCCCGAAGATTCATCGCGCACCGGTAAGGATTTTCTGTTTCGAATTATCGAAGCTGCCATCAATGCCGGGGCAACGACAATTAATGTTCCCGATACAGTCGGTTATTCCAATCCGGAAGAATTCGGCGCGCTAATCCGGGAAATAGTCAACACTGTGCCGAATATCGATAAAGCCATTATCAGCGTGCATTGTCATAACGATCTGGGTCTGGCGGTTGCCAATACCCTGGCCGGTATTCGCAATGGCGCAGGGCAAGCTGAAGTGACCATTAATGGTATTGGTGAGCGGGCCGGCAATGCTTCTCTTGAAGAAGTGGTCATGTCTTTAAAAACCCGGCAAAGCTATTATAATAAAACTGTCAACATCAACACCAAAGAGATCATCAACACCAGCCGCATGGTCAGCACACTGATGGGAATATCGGTGCAGCCGAACAAGGCGATTGTCGGCGCTAACGCCTTTGCGCACGAGTCCGGCATTCATCAGGATGCGATGATCAAAGACGCCAGCACTTATGAGATTATGACGCCCAATGAAGTCGGGTTAGACGCCAGCAAAATAGTGCTGGGCCGTCATTCCGGCCGGCATGGTTTAAAACAGCGGCTGATCGAACTGGGTTACCAGTTAAGTCAGGATGAATTGAATCACATTTACGAGCGTTTTCTGGAGATTGCCGATAAAAAGAAAGAAGTGTTTGATGAAGACCTGATGGCGCTGGTTGGCGATGAAAATGCGGATGACAAGGACGCTTACCGCCTGGAGTATTTTCATATTCTCAGCGGCAACAAGGCCATTCCCACGGCCACGATTGTTTTAAATTACCAGGATAAAAGCATTCAGGAAGCTTCGGTTGGCGACGGGCCGATCGACGCGGCATTTAAAGCTATCGACCGGATCATCCAGGTGCCGCTCAAGTTGACGGAATATTCGCTGCGCGGCGTAACCGGCGGCAAGGACGCCATCGGCGAAGTGCTGGTGCGGGTTGCCAATAACGGCAATAAATTTTTAGGCCGCGGCGCAAGTACCGATATTATTGAAGCCAGCATTCGCGCTTATCTGAATGCGGTGAACAAGAGTTTGCAAACGCCAAACAAGGAAAACGATACAAATAGTACAAAAGCGGATTTATAGTAACCATAACCTGTAAATCCGGTTTTCCGGATCAGGGTTCAACTGAAAGGATCAATTGTGAAAAGTTATAAAATAGCCATACTGCCGGGAGACGGCACCGGCCCGGAAGTTGTGCGTGAAGGTGTTAAAGTACTCGAAGCTGCCGCAAAGGCATATAATTTTAAACTCGATTATCAAACCTTTGATTTTGGCGGCGACCGCTATATCCGCACCGGCGAAGTGCTGCCCGACTCTGCCGCCGATGATCTCAGAAAATTCGACGCCATTTTCCTCGGCGCTATTGGCCACCCGGACGTCAAACCCGGTATTCTTGAAAAAGGAATTTTATTACGCCTGCGTTTTGAACTGGATCAGTATATCAACCTGCGGCCGATCAAGCTATACCCCGGCGTGGAAACGCCCCTCAAAGATAAAGGCCCGGAGCATATCGATTATGTAGTCGTCCGCGAAAACACCGGCGATGTGTATACCGGCATTGGCGGCGTTACCATGAAAGGCACCCCAAGCGAGGTTGCGATTCAAAGCATGGTATATAACCGCTTCCAGGTAGAACGCTGCCTGCGCTATGCGTTTGAATACACCCGCAAACGGAATAAAAGGAAAACCCTGGCCCTGTGCGGCAAGACCAATGTGCTGACCTACGTTTATGACTTGTGGGAACGGGCATTCCATGAAATCGGCGAAAAAGAGTATCCCGATATCAAACGCGAATATTATCATGTAGACGCTACCTGTATGTGGATGGTCAAGAATCCGGAATGGTTCGATGTGATTGTAACCGGCAATATGTTTGGCGATATTATCACCGACCTCGGCGCCATTACCCAGGGTGGTATGGGCATTGCCGCCGGCGGCAATCTCAATCCCGAAGGCGTAAGCATGTTTGAACCTATCGGCGGTTCGGCGCCCAAGTACACGAATAAAAACGTCATCAACCCGCTGGCGGCGATCTGTTCCGGCGCGATGATGCTCGACCATCTCGGCGAGACTCAAGCAGCCCAGGCGATTGAAAAATCCGTCATGAACGTTACCGCCAACAAACTGAAAAGCCTGGCTGCCGGTAAAATGGGTTACTCGACCACCGAAGTGGGCGACCTGGTGGCTAACGGGCTATAAGTCTATAAACACTAACTTGAATGGAGGCGCATGATGCCGGGTCGACTTTTACTCTATGATACCACCCTGCGCGATGGTTCGCAAAGTGAAGGCATTCTGTTTTCTGCCGAAGATAAAATAAAAATCGCCAAACGCCTGGATGATTTCGGTATGGATTATATTGAAGGCGGCTGGCCGGGTTCCAACCCCAAAGATATGCAATTCTTTACCCGTGCTATGGATATAGAATGGAAGCATGCCAAACTGGCCGCGTTCGGCAGCACCCGGCGAGTGAAAGCCAAAGTATCGGAGGATGAAAACATTCAACTGTTACTTGCCGCCAAAACCCCGGTGGTCACCATATTCGGCAAAACCTGGGATCTGCACGTTACCGAAGGGCTGCGCACTACTTTGGAAATTAACCTGGAACTCATCCGCGATTCCATTGCCTATCTCAAAGACAACGGCAAGGAAGTGATCTATGACGCCGAACATTTTTTTGACGGTTACAGAGACAACCCGGATTATGCCATTCTCACCCTGCAAATAGCGGAAGCAGCCGGCGCGGATTGCCTGGTGCTGTGCGATACCAACGGGGGCACGTTACCTTCACGAGTTAAAGAAATTATTGAAACCGTGCAAAAGCTGTTTCCAGATGTGTGCTTTGGCATTCACGCCCACAATGACGGTGACGTGGCAGTCGCCAATTCCCTGATAGCCCTGGAACAAGGCGTCATGCACATTCAGGGCACCTTTAACGGCTATGGCGAACGCTGTGGTAATGCCAATTTGTGCTCCATTATTGCCAACGCCGCATTAAAGATGCCGGTACAGGTGAATAAGAATCTTAAACTCCAGGAACTGACCCTGTTGTCCCGCTATATCAGCGAAATGGCCAATATGCCGCATCGCGAGGAAATGCCGTTTGTCGGTAACAGCGCCTTTGCCCATAAAGGCGGCATCCATGTCAGCGCTGTACGCCGCAATCGCCGCACTTATGAGCACATCGACCCGGCGGTTATCGGCAATAAACAGCGGGTGCTCATTTCCGACCAGTCCGGCCAAAGTAATATTCTGCAAAAAGCAGAAGAAATGGGCCTTGATCTTTCCAGCGACCAGGAGGTGGTTAAAGGCATTGTGGATAAACTGAAAGAGATGGAACACCTCGGTTACCAGTATGAAGGCGCCGACGGGTCTTTTGAAATTCTCATTCACAAATCCACCGGCAAGTTCCGCAATTTCTTTGAACTGGAAAGTGCGCGGGTAATTGTTGACAAGCACGAAGAGAACTCGATCTATTCCGAAGCTGTGGTCAAGGTTAAAGTGAACGGCACGGTTGAGCATACTGCCGCCGGGGGACACGGCCCGGTTGATGCTCTGGACTGCGCCTTGCGCAAAGCCCTGGAGCATTTTTATCCCATACTGAAAGAGATGTACCTGATCGATTATAAAGTACGGGTGCTGGACAGTACCGAAGGTACGGCGGCCAAAGTGCGGGTGTATATCGAATCGCAAGCTGGTGATTTGACATGGGGGACGGTAGGCGTCTCGGAAAATATTATTGAGGCAAGCTGGCAAGCCCTGGTCGATCGCATCACCTGGCTGTTGATGAAAAAAGAAGTAAACAAGAATTAATTTTAATGATGTTCTGGAATTTTAACAGGTTTGCCTTTAATGAATAATACTGATTTTTCAATTACCAACGGTTCCATAACCACCCCGCAGGGATTCAAAGCTTCCGGGGTGCATTGTCTAATTAAACAAAACGGGCCGGACCTGGCGTTGATCGCCAGCGACGCCCCGTGCAGTTTGGCTGCCATGTTTACCAGTAACCGGGTGCCGGCGCCATGTATTGTGGTTGACCGCCAAAAAGCCCTAACCGGGGCAGGTCAGGCAATCATCATCAACAGCGGCATTGCCAACGCTTGCACAGGTCAGCAAGGATTTGACGACGTCCACGAAATGGCGGCCCTGGCGGCGCAGGAATTACACATCGATCCGGAACTGGTGTATGTCGCCAATACCGGCGTCATCGGCCACCATTTGCCCATGCAGTTGATCCGCGACGCCATGCCCAAATCCCGTGCCGCGCTGGCAAAAGACAGCGGCATCGACGCAGCCCGCGCGATTATGACCACAGATAGCCATCCCAAGCATATATCGGTCACTTTTCAACTGGATGGCAAGCCGTGCAGCATTGGCGCCATTGCCAAAGGCAGCGGCATGATTAATCCCAATTTGGCGACCATGATTTGCGTGATGACCAGCGATGTTGCTATTGAACAACCGCTTTTACTCGCCGCCCTGAGAGAGGCGGTAAGCCTGTCTTTTAACATGCTGACCATAGACGGCGAAATGAGCACCAACGACTGCATTTTCCTGTTCGCCAACGGCCAGGCAAAAAATAAAAAAATAACAGCAACTGATGATAATTACCGGATATTCACAGACGCCCTTACCTCGCTGTCTATAGAGATGGCAAAAATCATCGCCCGCGACGGCGAAGGCGCTACCAAACTGGTCATTATAACTGTCGATCAGGCGCAATCCCGCGAAGATGCGGCCAGGGCGGCCAAGTCTATCGCCAATTCCGCGCTGGTCAAAACCGCCATATTCGGTCAGGACCCCAACTGGGGCCGGGTTGTGCAGGCCATTGGCGCCAGCGGCGCTGTGGTTGATGCAAATAATTTTAAAATCCAATTCGCCGGCATTACTGTAGCAGATAGAGGCGCTGCCATTCCGTTTGATATTGAAAGGATAAGAAAAGCGTTGCTGCTCACGGAAATACCAATTAACGTCGGACTGGGCGTTGGCCCGTATTCTGCCACTGTGTATACCTGCGATTTGACGCATGATTATATTACCATCAACGCAGATTACCATACGTGAGAGATGATTTTTCTCCTTCCCAAATTGCATTTGAGAAGGAAAGTTGCCAAGTTGTACTTGGATGAAATTCAGCAACCTTTAAACGGTTTATTTTTTTATAATTTGCAAAGCTCAGCTTTGTCAATTAGTTCCTCCCATGTCCAACTTGGGAGGGAGAATGCAGCCCTCCCATCCAAACTCCAGTTTGGATGGGAAATTGTCCTTGAAACTTTGTTTCAAAATGTAACCTGTAGAAAAGAATCTGCAGGACAACATGTCCTGCCCTATTTTCCGCCCTGGTATGGATTCCCAGGGCGAGCCTAAATATTAACACTCAACAACCGGAGACCCTATGCTGTTCAGCAGAAAAATAGCCTTTATCGGCGTCGGCAACATGGGCGAAGCCCTGCTCGGCGGGCTGCTCAAGGCCAACCTCACCAATCCCGAAAACGTCATCGCCACCGATACGCGGGAAGAACGTCTGCAATTTATAGCGGATAAATGGAAAGTAACCACCACCACCGACAACAAAAAAGCGGTGGCTTTTGCCGATGTGATCGTCTTTTGCGTCAAACCGCAGGCGATCAGCGACCTGCTGAC
>CAYNSO010000040.1:1195-3691 GCA_964399735.1 uncultured Cytophagia bacterium | reverse complement strand
GAACTGGTTAGCGAATCATTGATGGACACGATTACCGGCCTGAGCGGCAGCGGCCCGGCCTATATCTATATGGTCATCGAGGCGCTCACCGACGGCGGCGTAATGATGGGCCTGCCCCGCGATGTGGCCATCCGCCTGGCGGCGCAAACGGTACTGGGTTCCGCCAAGCTGGTCAAGGAAACCGGCGTCCACCCTGCGGTGCTGCGCGACCAGGTGACAACCCCCGGCGGCACTACCATCAAAGCGATCAAGGAGCTGGAAGAGAGCGGCCTGCGCCCCATGCTCATCCGCGCCGTCGAAATCGCCACCCAAAAATCACGCGAGTTGTCGCAATTCCTTGAACAAAAAAACAATGTGGATAACAAATCCTGATGAATAATAAAAAGCAAATCGGCATTATCGGCGCCACCGGCTATACCGGCGAGGAACTGCTGCGCTGTCTGATCCTGCACCCGCAGGCAGAAGTGGCGTTCGTCACCTCGGAAAAAGAAGCCGGGGCCTCGCTGGCGGCTGTCTACCCGCACATGCCGCTCTATAAAGACATGCGTCTCATCACCGCGCAGCAGTCAACTGCTATGGCGGTGGACCTGGTATTCCTGTGCCTGCCGGCCGGGCAATCCGCTCCCCTGGCGCGCACATTTGTGGCAAAGAATATCAAAGTCATCGACCTGGGCGCGGATTTCCGTTTCAGCGACCCAGCGGTCTACAAAGCCTGGTACGGTATGGAGCATCCCGCCCCGGATTTGCTTGACCGGTCGGTTTATGGCCTGCCGGAATGGAACCGGGATAAAATCAAAACCGCCGCCATTGTCGGCAACCCCGGCTGCTACCCCACCGGTGTGCAGCTTGCCCTTATTCCGCTGCTGCAAGCGGGTGTGCTGGCCGATGATATAATCATCGTCGATTCAAAATCCGGCGTCTCCGGCGCGGGCAAAACCCCGTCCAAAACCACCCACTATGTGCAGGTCAACGAGAATTTGTCCCCCTACAAGGCGGGTCGCCGGCATCGGCACGTTGGCGAAATGGAGACGCATCTGCAAAATTTCAGCGGCCAAAAAGCCGATATTATTTTCACCCCGCATCTCACGCCGCTGACGCGCGGTATGCTCTCGACCATTTACGCTAAAAGCAATTCCGTTATGGATAAAACGCAGGTTTTACAGATCTGGCAAAATACATACGCCGCCGAACCGTTTGTGCATATCCTGCAGGAAGACTATCCCTCTATGAAAATGGCGGCCAACAGCAATTACTGCTTTCTCGGCGCGGAAGCCCCCGGCGGCAAAACCATCATTCTCTTTGCCGCTATCGACAATCTTGGCAAAGGCGCCAGTTCCCAGGCCGTTCAGAACATGAACCTGATGCTGGGCCTGCCGGAGGAGTGCGGCTTACTGACATGAACACGAAAATCCTGATAAAAATAGGCGGACGCGCCTTTGACGATAAAAGCAGCTACCTGCAACTGGCCGAGGCTATCAAATCCCTGCCCGATACGTCGGTAGTGATTGTGCACGGCGGCGGCGCGGAAATCACCAACGCCCTCAAACAGGCCAATCGTCCCACCAAATTTATCGACGGCATCCGCGTCACCGAAAAAGAGGATATTGCCATTGTCGAACGGGTACTGTCCGGCGACATCAATAGCCGCATCACCGGGTATCTTACGGAAGGCGGTCTGCCCTGCCTCGGTATGTCCGGCAAAAGCGGCGGACTGCTCATTGCCGAGCCGATTGCCCGCCAGGGGCAGCAGTACGGCTATGTCGGGCAGATCAAACAAGTCAACCCGGACGTAGTGTGGCAGGCATGGCGGCAGGGGCGTACGCCGGTGGTCTCCCCCATCTCCGCCGACGAATCCGGTAACAGCTATAACGTCAATGCGGACAGCGCCGCCGCAGCCCTGGCCATCGGCGCCGGCTGCACAGACCTGCTGTATTTCACAGACGTCCCCGGCGTCAAATCCGGCGAGCGCCTGCTGGCCTCCCTGTCCATGCCGGAAGCGGAACAACTGATCCGCGAGGGCGTTATCAAGGACGGCATGGTGGCGAAAATGGAATCCGCTTTTGCCGCGCTGCACGGCGGCGTGGCGCGCGTACACATCACCTGCTGGCAGGGCGCCGCTACTTTAAAAAACAATCTAACTCACGCAACCGCCTCCGGCACAACCATTCACCTGTGAGAGCCATGAATACGCAAGAATTGATCGAACTGGAAAATAATGTACTGCTGGGCAACTATACCCGGCCCGATTTTGTCCTTACCCACGGCAAGGGCATGTACCTGTACGACGCTGACGGCAAGGAATACCTCGATTTTGTCGCCGGCATTGCCGTTAATGCCTTTGGCTATGGCGACGAGCGCACCCTGCGCGTTTTGCACGACCAGGCCGCCAAACTGTGGCACTGCTCCAACCTCTACCACAACGAGCCCCAGGTGTTGCTGGCGCAGTTCCTGACCGAGCAGACCTTTGCGGACAAGGTATTTTTCTGCAACAGCGGC
>CAYNSO010000040.1:0-1095 GCA_964399735.1 uncultured Cytophagia bacterium | reverse complement strand
GTCGAGCCGGTGCAGGGCGAAGGCGGCATCTATCCCGCCACTGAAGAATTTATGCAGGGTCTGCGCGCGCTGTGCGACGAGCGCGATATATTGCTGGTATTGGACGAAGTGCAATGCGGGTTTGGCCGCACCGGCAAGTTCTGCGCTTGCGAGCATTTCGGCGTCGAACCGGATATTGCCACCTACGCCAAGCCCATCGCCGGGGGGCTGCCGCTCGGCGCGGCGCTGCTGAAAGATAAAGTCGCCGCGGCCATCAAGCCGGGCGACCACGGCTGCACCTTTGGCGGTGGACCGCTCACCACCCGCGTGGCCCTGGATATTTTGCAGCGCATTGCCGCCTCGCAGTTCCTGGCCGCCATTAACGAAAAAAGCGGCTATTTGCAAAACAAACTGCGCGGCCTGCAAGCCAAATTCCCGGCCATCAAAGAGGTGCGGGGGTTGGGACTGATGATCGGCATTGAACTGACCATCGATCCGGCGCTCCTGATCACTGCGTGTTACAAGCAGGGACTGCTGATCTGCAAGACCGGCAGTAACGCCGTGCGCCTGCTGCCGCCGCTGATCGTCGCCAATAAACATATCGATGAATTTACTAACAAATTCGCCGCCGCCTTGCAGGAACTGGAGTCAGCCCGATGATCAGAAAAGCCAAAATACAAGACGTACCGCAACTGGTCGATCTCATTAACTATTATGCGCAAAAGGGCGAAATGCTGCCGCGCACGCAGGGGCAGGTGTACAGCGTGCTGCGCGATTTTGTGGTGATCGAGCAGGAGAGCAAGGTGGTCGGCGTGGGTGCGCTGTCGATTATCTGGAGCGACCTCGCCGAAGTCCGCTCCCTGGCCATTGCGCCGGACAAGCAGGGGCAGGGCCTGGGCCGCCGTATTGTTGAAACCCTGCTCGCCGAAGCCCGCGACCTGGAACTGCCGCAGGTGTTTACGCTTACCTACAAGCCGGACTTTTTCGTCAAGCTCGGCTTTACCCTGGCGGACAAGAAAGACCTGCCGCACAAGATCTGGAAAGACTGCATCCACTGCCCCAAATTCCCGGACTGCGACGAAATAGCAATGGTGAAGATGCTGGGGTGAGGGGTGG
>CAYNSO010000039.1:0-30019 GCA_964399735.1 uncultured Cytophagia bacterium | reverse complement strand
ATGCGTATGAAGATTTCGGTGTGTTAAAAGAGGTTCAATTGTTTACGATTGGATTGGGATTCTAATTATTCATCGAATCTGGTAAATATTCAAAATAAAAAAGGCTCTCCCTGGTGAGAGCCTTTTTTATTATAAATAGTATAAAGCAGTTCAATTTACTGGAACAAGCCATTGCTTTATTCGTAATCTATCTTTGTCAAGTAAATAATCCCCTGATTTAACATTTCCCGGTTTTGGGGCAAGTTGAAAAACAAGGAATGCCGATTGCAGTCAGGCTTACATCCCCTTCGACCAACGCAGTAATTTTTCAAATCCTTCATGCGCAGCTTTGATAATTAAATGAATATTAACCGGCTTGACAAAATAATCATCAAATCCGACTCTGCGGCATTCCAAAAAATCATAAATTGAAGCATAGCCTGTAACGGCATAAAGGCATTCGGCAATTCTTTCTTTTCTTATCTTGCGGCACAATTCAAGGCCATCCATCCCCGGTAATTGCAGATCGAGAAAAAAAACATGAAAGTCTTCTTCTTTGATCATTTCCAACGCTTCTTCGCCTGATGAGGCGCATTTAACCGTATACCCGCTTTCCGATAATGTATCTTTCAGTAATTGCCGGATGGATTCCTGATCATCTACGACAAGGATTTTGTTCATGAATTCTCCTCAATTCTATAAAGTATATTCTATATTATCGGTGAAAAAAAAATAAAATTAATTATTTTTTTTCAGCAATTGTCATTTTTAATAGAACAGTTGTGGAATTGTGTTTGTTATAATATTGAGTATCGGGCTAGAAGCAAAAATAACAGGAATTTTTTTGTTCTTGATCAATCTAGCATTAATGAAACATTTTGCCCTTTTACTCTAAAGAACAAACGAGTTACAAAGGCTGTGTCTGCTTACTGGAAATAAAAGTAATACACAACAAAATAAAAATCAACTTTATTATTTTATCGGAAATCAAAATAAGTATGGTAAAATTCATTTCTTTGGAATTTGAAAGGTTTTTTTTTGGTTATGGAATAAAAAATTAAATGAATTTTAGATATACTAAAATAATTATATTTTAAAGCATTAATTAACTGAATTTTGTTTTGTGCTTGTTCGCAGGCGCTCTTTAAACAACAAGCAAATACTAAATAATTAAAAAAGAAAGAGAATATGGAACTAGTAAATAAAGAAGAATTACCGGGAATGGTGAGGAAGGTGTTTCCACCATTAGCAAATGACAATACCCTGGCCATATTAGTTGATTTACCAAATAACACAGCAGAAGATAATGCAAACTGGCAGGCAAGACGTAAAATGGCTGCTGACTGGGCGAATAATTTGAAAAATGCAGTTCAGCAACTGGGCCTGGAAAAAGTTGTTTTATATGCCTATTCCAATGTCGGTTCGGGAAATGCAGATTTACCGGATAAGGTATATGAAATAAACGGGCAAATGCCAGCCACCGCCGGTGAACTGGCAGGGTTGGGTGTTGAAACGTCCTTGATATCCATGTATAATTCTACCCAATTGTTTTTCGCCCCCACAGAATTTTCGGCAACTGCGCCTTTAAAAATTGCCGCCCAACGCTATGGTTTTCGCGCCGCTACCATGCCGGGGTTTTCTGCAGCAATGTTGCCGGCGTTATTTGTAGATTATGATGCTGTTAATAAAAGGGTAATGTTGTTAAAAGAAAAACTTGATTATGCAAACCTGGTTACTGTAAAATTTCTTGTTGATGGTGACCAACATAAAGTAATGGTCTTTGACTTGTTTCAGCGGGCAGCCCATGCCAGCAGCGGACAATTTAACAAAAAGGGCATGGCCGGTAATTTCCCCAGTGGCGAGTGTTACATCGTTCCTTACGAAGGTGGGCTGGGTGTAGCCAGCAAAACCAAGGGCCATTTACCTGTGCAGTTTGGTGATGAAATTGTCGAATACCGGGTCAGGCAAAATAATGTTTCTAAAGTATTGTCGCAAGGCAAACAAAGCGCTTATGAGATAGAGTATTTAAAACGTGAACCGGCCTATGGCAATATTGCTGAACTTGGTTTTGGTGTTTTGGCTGAATTTGGCATAAAACCTGTTAATGAAATATTGCTTGATGAAAAATTGGGTTTTCATATTGCCTTTGGACGTAGTGATCATTTTGGCGGTATTACCGGGCCTTCTATGTTTTCATCACCCAAGGCAGTGGTTCATGTTGACAGAGTTTATATTCCGCAAATACAACCACGAATTAAAATCGTTTCTCTGGTTTTTTCTTATCCCGATAAACATTCAGAAACGATCATGAAGGATGGTAAATATTTAATTTGGAAGTATCTTGACTAGTATCCGATTTACGGTAATGAAATAATATGATTGCTTTTAGATATTTTAAGATCACATACAACATCTCTGGCTTTTTACTATTGTAAATCAAACACTATTATTTTCGTTACTATTGTCATTGTCACAAGTATCAAGTTTGAAATTTTTCAACCAGCGCTTAAAAAGGCGTGTAATGCAGTTTTGCTTTTTTTAGCCAAATCCACAATCCCCGGTTGAGTGTTTTTTGTAAACAAATTTTAGCTGTATTAAATAAAAAGGGTTTTCCAGCATCCGGGTATATCCTTTTTAATCGAACTTGTTACGTACTATCAACTTGATTGTTAACCATCAACAGGTTGTCCCTTAACTAGCCTTTAAATATCCGTAAAAATACTATACTTTTTAAATTTGTTAATGCCGGCAAAAGGGGTGATTCATTTGTAAAAGAAAAATTGTGATCGTGATAATTTTTCTTGATTTTTATACAATATTCCAGTAACTTAAAAAAAAAGACATTCATAATATAGTTCTTTGGTTATATAATTATGCCAGAAAAAGTATCGGAGAATATAAAGATTATCCAGCAAAAATTAATGCTTTCTGTTTTTTTTGCAAGTAGTTAATAAAGTGCATCCAGTTTTGGTGCACTTTTTTTTTGCCTATTGGCGAAGAAAGGTATAAATTTTTTGCTGGTAAACCAATAAAGTAGAGTTTTTAAATAGAATGTTTTGAAAAAGTAAAAGGAGAATTAAAATTGCATAAAGTCCTGGACAAGTTAATCGAATTACAGGATGTTGATCTTCAGTTAAAAGAACTGAACGAAGCCAGAGGTGATCTGCCGCAAAGAGTTAATGAATTAAAGGGCCAGGTTGAAAAACACAAAAGCGATCTGGAGCAAAAAAAGCAAGAAAAAAAGGAAAAACAGAGTAGAAAATTTACAGTAGATGGTAATACGTCTGTATTGAAAGAAAAACTCAAGAAATACCAAAATCAGTTATACCAGGTTAAAAACAATAAAGAATATGATGCAATCACTCTGGAAATAGAGAATTGTAAAAAAGAGATTGACGCTTTAGAGTATGAATCCCTGGAACTTGACGATGAAGCGACAGCTTGTGATGCGGCAATAAGCGAGATTGAAAAAGATCTTGAAAATCGGCTTCAAGAGACCCTGGAAAACGAAAAAATACTAAATGAAATGCTGGTCAAGACCGAACAGCAGGAAAATATTTTAAAGGAAAAGCGCGCTGAAATTATCAAAGGCATAAGTAAACCAATATTAAATACTTATGACCGTATACGTATAAATCGTGGTGGAAGGGCGTTATCTTATTTAACCCATGGCTCGTGTAACGAGTGTTCAACCCGCATACCACCGCAACGCGGTATGGAAATTCGCATGATGGATAAATTGTTTTATTGTGAAGTATGCGGTAGAATTTTGGTATGGAAACAGGAAGAGTCAGTTGCCAAAGCTACAGTTGGCGATGAGCAGAATGTATAAATAAGCAACAGGTAAACACGAGACGATTTCCAAAGCAGGTCAGGTGATCGCGTTCCGCTGGTCGGAATGAGGAAAGTCCGAACTCCGCAGGGCAGGATGGTCCGTAACGCGGACCCGCTGTGAAGCGGGGAAAGTGCCACAGAAAACATACATCCTCAGTGATGAGGTTAAGGTGAAAAGGTGAGGTAAGAGCTCACCGCCCCGATGGTGACACCGGGGGCATGGTAAACCCCATTCGGTGCAAGACCAAATAAGAGGGAAGAGGCTGCCCGTCTCGTTAGACCCTCGGGTAGGTCGCTTGAGGTGCCGGGCAATCGGCATCCCAGATAAATGATCACCGGCCCGGTAAACCGGGCAACAGAATTCGGCTTATCGACCTGCTTTGGCTATAATAATTCAATGCAAGAGGAAAAGGATGATTTTTTCACAGACAAGAAAACCCGGAGCTGGTATATGGATTTAAAATGGATTGTACTGGATAATGCAGATGAAGAAAAGGTATATGATCTAGCCCGGGAAATGAATGTTCCACTGATCATAGCTCAAATTTTATGGCGTCGTGGAGTATATACAACGCCGGATGCGATCAAGTTTTTTCGGGCTACGATTGATCAACTGTACGATCCCTTTTTGATCAAGGATATGACTGATGGAGTTGAACGCTTACGAAAAGCAATTTTGAGTAACCAAAAGATATTAATTTATGGTGATTATGATGTTGATGGCATTACCTCGGTGTCGTTATTATATATGTTGCTAAAAGAACTGGGTGCATCTGTCGAGTATTATATTCCTGACCGACAGCAGGAAGGGTATGGGCTTTCGGAAAAAGGCATTCGTCGGGCCTGTGAACTGGGTGTTAAACTGATTGTTACGGTGGATTGCGGCATTACCGGCCATACTGAAATAGAGTTGGCAACAACCCTTGGTATCGACGTTATAGTCAGTGACCATCATGAACCGGCAGCTGATTTGCCCAAAGCCGTGGCTGTTATTGACCCTAAAAGGTCTGACTGCCCTTACCCGTTCAAGGAGCTTGCCGGAGTCGGCGTTTCGTATAAACTGGCGCAAGGCTTGCTGATTCGGATGGATATTGATCTCTCAATTTTAGAAAAATATATTGAGCTGGTAGCTATTGGAACTGCTGCCGATATTGTACCACTAATTGATGAAAACCGCATATTTGTTAAAAGCGGCCTTGAACGTTTGAATGACAGTGATAACATTGGCTTGAAAACTTTGATCACTGCGGCAGGTCTGCACGGCAAGGATATTGGTACCGGGCAAATTGTTTTTATCATTGCCCCGCGTATCAATGCAGTTGGGCGCATGGGTGATGCCGAACGTGCGGTAAAACTGCTTACCACCGATAACGAATATGAAGCGCGGGAAATTGCCGAGGTGATTGAAAGCGAAAACCGGCATCGCAAAAGCGTTGACGAAGAAACCTTCAATGGCGCACTGTACCTTGTTGAAGAACAATTCAACCTGGGCCGCACCCATTCCCTGGTTTTACATAAAGAAAACTGGCATACCGGGGTGATAGGAATTGTTGCCTCTCGTATTGTGGAAAAATACTACCGGCCAACCGTGCTGATCTCTGTTGAAGACGGGGTTGGCAAGGCTTCGGCGCGCAGTATTCAGGGGTTTGACTTGTATGAATCACTCAAAGAATGTGAAGATTTGTTGATGGGGTATGGTGGTCATAAATATGCCGCCGGTTTATCTATTGAAAAGGAAAAGATCGAAACTTTTCGCGATCGGTTTGAAGATATTGCCCGTAAAAAGTTGAATGAAGACCTGTTGATTCCTAAATTGTTGATTGATGCAGAGTTGCAATTGTCGCAGATCAATGAGAAATTTGTCGAGCTGCTGAAAAATTTTGCACCGTTTGGTCCGCATAATATGCGCCCCGTATTTGTATCACGCAAATTGCAAATAGTTGGCACACCGGTCATCGTCGGGCGCAATCATTTAAAATTCAAAGTGCGGCAGGACAATGCTGTTCTTGATGTCATCGGGTTTAATATGGGTGAATTGTTTTACCGCCTGTCACCAGGCGAATCGAATCTTGATTTGGCGTATGTAATAGAAGAAAATGAATATATGGGTCGTAAAACGATCCAGTTACGCGCTAAAGATTTACGTTAAGTTTGAGGAGTATGTTATGGATCCAAGAGATGAGCAGGGCAAAATATGGATGAATGGCAAATTCATTCCCTGGATGGATGCTAAAGTGCATGTCATGTCACATGTATTGCATTACGGCAGTAGTGTTTTTGAGGGTATGCGTTGTTATAAAACCCCGCAAGGGCCGAGTATTTTTCGCCTTGCCGATCATATCCGGCGCTTGTTTGATTCCGCAAAAATATACCGGATGCCAATACCATATACTCAGGAAGAGGTTATTGCTGCTTGTAATGAGACAATTCGGGTGAATAAATTTGAATCTGCGTATGTTCGGCCTTTGGTATATCGTGGCTATCACAGTCTGGGCGTTGATCCCTCCAAATGCCCGGTTGAATTGATCATCGGCGCCTTGAACTGGGGCCGCTACCTGGGCGAGGATGCAATCAAAAATGGCGTTGATGTTGGTGTTTCCAGCTGGCATAGGCTGGCGCCGAATACCATGCCTGCTATGGCCAAAGCTGGTTCCAATTATATGAACTCGCAGCTGATCAAACAGGAAGCACATTTAAACGGTTTTTCAGAAGGAATTGGATTGGATGTTGATGGCTATGTTAGCGAGGGCAGCGGTGAAAACATCTACCTGGTGCGTGATGGAAAAATATTCACTCCGTCGTTGAATTCCAGCATTCTTGCCGGAATTACCCGTGACTGTGTGTTTACAATGGCAGCAGAAATGAAAATTCCTGTCGTAGAAACAAAAATACCGCGAGAAATGTTGTATATTGCCGATGAGCTCTTTTTTTCAGGAACCGCTGCTGAAATAACCCCCGTACGTTCGGTAGATCATATTCAAATTGGTTCGGGAAGCCGCGGCCCGGTTACGGAAAAAATTCAGAGCCGTTATTTTGAATATATCGACGGCAAGTGCGATGATCTTTATGGTTGGCATGATTTTATAAAATTATAAACCCGCCCATTAATTATCGACAGATAAACGGGCAAATGGAAGGTATTGCATAAGAAATTTGCATGTGCATACTACTCTGGTTCAGATCAATATCATAATTAAATTATCTGCAACAGAGCAACAGAAAAACTGTGTACTATAGATTTTCAAATTCTTTTTTAAAACAGTAAAAGGATAATTAAACAGCAACGTATGTTTATTGAAATAGAAGACGAACTTCAAGATCTGCAAACGCCGGCCAATCGACGCAAAGCCAGAGAAACTGCGCTTCAGGCATTATATGCCCTGGAACTGTCCGGGAATACAGTAAACACTGTAACCAAAGAATTTTTAGGAGATGCGGATAAAAACAGCCCGATCATTGCATTTACACGCAAATTGATCGCAAATACCTTTGAACATCGTGATGAATTTGATGACTTTATCCGAACTCATTCGAAAAACTGGAAATTTGATCGGATTGCTATTCTGGACAGGATCATTATGCGGATGGCAATTTGCGAATTTATGGATTTTAATGATATTCCCCCCAAAGTATCAATAGATGAAGCCATTGAGCTTTCCAAGTTATACAGTACCGATAAAAGCAGCGGTTTTATTAATGGTATTCTGGATGCCGTTTACGACGATTTAAAAAAGTTGCAAAAGATCAATAAAACAGGACGCGGCTGTCTGGATACTTCGGATTTTACCAAATAACCTGCCTCTGTTCCATTGTTTTAACAGGCTTGTGTAAATTTTCATGAATACAATATCGGCTGGGGTTTATTATGTTTACTAGCATATTACATGATAACTGTTGACAAGAAAATTTACCCTGGTTGATTATTTCGCTAGTGACCAGGAAGAGGTTCTAAAAGAAAGAGTTTGGTTTGGTTATATTTTGGTTGAAATTAAAACGCATTAATTTATTCTGCAACTTTACGCCGAAAATCTCATATAATAAACAGGCAGCACGATTTCTAGTTGTTGTTTTGCAATCTTTTGCTTAAATTATATATTTACAGATTCTTGTCAAGAGTCATGGCAATATTTCACACACAGGAATCCCTTGTGTGATGATGGCGATAGTAACTGATAAAGACAAGATCTCATAATTATGGTATCAATAAGGATAGCAGAACTCGAGTTTCTGAAAATAACTATCCATGAATTATAAAATGTAATAAACAAGAGGTTTTACTCCATGTTAGAAAGTGTAGAAAAGTTTTTTTCCAAAATAATGGGCGGAACAAATACCGAGCGGGAAATCAAACGGATTTGGCCGATTGTTCATCAAATCAATGAATATGCACAAGAAAATGAAAAGCTCACCGACGAAGAATTGAAATCCAAAACCAATGAATTTAAATATCGTTTGCGGATTGGTGAAACTGTTGATGACCTGTTGCCGGAAGCGTTTGCTGTTGTAAAAGAGACTTGTCGCCGTCTGGTAGGGAAAAAATGGCTTGTAAGAGGTCAGGAAATAGTATGGGACATGGTGCCTTATGATGTGCAGTTGATTGGCGGGGTGGTGCTGCATGAAGGCAAAATTGCCGAAATGGCTACCGGCGAAGGAAAAACCCTGGTTGCCAGTATGCCATTATATTTGAATGCTTTACAGGGTAATGGGGCACATTTGATTACCGTAAACGATTACCTGGCACAGCGTGACTGTGAGTGGATGGGAGAGATTTACAAGTTTTTGGGTTTGACGGTATCTGCAATTTTTGGCGACCAGTCCCCGGAGGAACGCCGGGCCGCTTATCATACTGATATTACCTATGGCACCAACAATGAGTTTGGTTTTGATTATCTGCGTGATAACATGGCCTCTGATGTGTGGTCTGTCGTACAGCGACCGTTGCATTATGCCATTGTTGATGAAGTGGATAGCGTTTTAATTGACGAGTCGCGGACGCCTTTGATCATTTCAGGGGCTGTTGGCGCGCCGAAAAATATTTATACCGAGTTAAAACCGACAGTTGAAAATCTGTATAAAAGACAAAAAGAATTGGTGCAGCAATTATTTCATGATGGTAAAGCCTTACTGGAACAGGATGAGGAACAAGCCGGTATCAAAATATTGCAGGCACAGCGCGGTGACCCGAAAAATGTTGCTTTGCTTGAATTGCTGACTTCGGAATTCTGGGTAAAAAAGTTGATCGAGCGCATCCAGGGACAAAATGAAGTCAACAAGACTATGGGCGAAATTGACGCCGAGTTGTATTATACAATTGATGAAAAAAGCCATGTAATAGATATCACCGAAAAAGGGCGAATTTTCCTTTCCGGTGGACGGGATCAGGATATTGCTAACAAAATACAAAAGCTGGATGAGTTGGATGAGACGCTGCAAAAAATCAGCAGCCAAAAAAATCGTGCCGAATACTTTACCCATGATCCGGTCAGTGGGCTGTGTGATGGTTTAACCCTGAACGGCCGCATTGCCCTGGCAAAAGTGAAAAGCCATATCCTGCCGGAACATATTCAGGCTATTGATGCCCTGGCTCAGCAGTTGGCCGAAATTCCCGGCGAAGTGAATCAATTAATACAAAACCGAAAAATTGATAAAGCCTCGGCGTGGCGCAATTTTTATGATCTGGCAAAAAAGCTCGACCGGTCTGTAAATGCACTTGCCCCGGAGGGGAAAAAGTTTTTGTTAGCCGGCAGTGACGGCAAATACTCGGAAAAACAAGTTGATGCTTTGGAGCAATTGTTAACATTAATCAAAAATGAAGCTGATGTGGACAGCGGAGCTATCGTTAGCCGTCAGTTAACCGACAGAAGGCGTGAACTGGAAAATGTCTATTTTGAACAGGATAAGCAATTCGGCTGCCCGATAGGTCTGCGCGAGGACGGAAAAATTGCCCTGTTGGCAGTTCTTTATAATGGAGATCCGCTACTGGTTCCAATTATAACCAAACTGGAACGATTGCTAAAAAATGAGCCGGATGATACCGGTTTATCTGTCAGCGCCGATCAAAAACAAGATTATTTTGAATTTCGTGATAACGGCGCTATATTGAGTCATGTCACTGAAAAGGGCAGAATTGCCTTGTTGGGCGGCAACCCCGATTTATATGTTCTTCCCGACCGTAGCCTGGTTGAAGAGCGAGATATGCAAATTCAAAAGGTACTCGATGATACCCTGAACCAGTCTGCTTTTGATTATACATCCCGTATTCTGGTTATAGAAGAACTGGAAAAAGATTTAAGAGGAATAGCCGAATATATTGCTACCGGCGATGGTCAGGAACAAGCCGAGCGCACCGCAGATTTTTACAAACCTGAAGCAAATTCCAGCGTTCTGAACATTACGCCGTTAGGCTATCATTATTTATCTCATTTTGCCGCGCAAACTCTGGATGTGGTAGCGGCGCTGGATGCTGATCTGGCAAAATATAAAAATGACAATAAAAAGTTGTTTGCCATCAACCCTGCCGGTAATATTACGGAACTCTCAGCAGAGCAAGTGGACAGGCTGTTGGGATTTTCGTATCAACAAGTAGAAGAGGGAATCCATACCTGGCGCGAGCAAAACCAGATATCAGGAAATGAAAATTACATTAAAATTCGCCGTGAACTGGATCAATACCTGTCTGCCAAATTCGGCGTGCAAAATAGTGATGGCTTGTCCAGCATTTCGAGGCGTTTTGAAGATGTGAACCGGATTGCGTCCAGCATTAAACGGGTTTTTGAAAAAATTAATGACCGGGATACCAGCCTTGTCGATAAACTCCGCTGGATACGGCGCTATTTTACCTGGGAAGGGAATATCAATGAGAATTTGATCAGCACCGGCAATATCATGCTTACCGGTTTAACCGAAATCGGCAAGAAAAGTTTATTGGGGCTGGTTATAGATCGGGCAGCTATTACCGATAAGCTGGTTGAATTGCTAAGTGATACGAATATAGAAATAAATACACTATTTGAAATGACTGCGGACGGCTATCCGTTAACACTGGAAAAGTCCGCCCGTTCTGTGTTGCTCGACGGTCTGCCATATTTCAGCTTTTCACGGGAATATCAAAAATTCCGCGATGAAATAATTCAATACAGCAGCCGCAAGGTCAATACCAAAGCGGAACTGGATGGCTTGTTACCGCGTGAAAAAGCGCAATTGCGATCCCGCGATATTATGCTGGATGACCGGGAAATGACTGATTTACTATCCAATGCGCATTTACCCAATTTTATTATGAGCAATGAGGAAATTGAACACTGGTTCCGCATACAATTTGAACGCAAACCACGTTATGTAATGGAAAATAAACGCGATAAACTGTGGCAAGATTATAATCGCGTGGAAGAACGCGTACAAAACATATCGCAACTATTACGCGCTTTTACCTTGTATCAAAAAGATGTGGATTATGTAGTTAAATCCATTGAAGAGGGCGAAACCCGGCGCACCGGTGCGCAAAAGGGCAACAAGGCGGTAATGATAGTCGATCAGTTTACCGGTCGGTTGATGCCCGGTCGGCGTTTTAGCGAAGGTTTGCATGAAGCTCTGGAAGCCAAAGAGGGCGTGGAAGTTCAGGCCGAAAGTCAAACTCTGGCAACCATTACGTTGCAAAATTTTTTCCGCCTCTACACCAAGCTGGCAGGTATGACTGGTACTGCTGAAACCGAAGCGCAGGAATTTTTCAGCACCTACAAGCTGGATGTGATTGTAATACCAACCAACAGGCAGGTGATTCGTGATGATCAGAATGATGTAATATACCGTACCAAAAAGGAAAAATACGATGCTCTTATTGATGAAGCAATTCGTATGCACGAAGCTGGTCGACCGGTGCTGATTGGTACAATTTCTGTCGATGTGTCGCAGCATTTGAGCAACCTGTTTACCCTGCGGGGTATTCCTGTGGCGAACTGGCTCAAGAAAGGCGATGTTTCCAAAGAATTGGAATCCGGTCGTTTTCATACGGTGTTAAATGCCAAGTATCATAAAAATGAAGCGGAAATTGTAAGCAAAGCAGGTCTGGCCGGCGCCATAACTATTGCTACCAACATGGCAGGTCGTGGAACGGATATTAAACTGACCAGAGAAGTAATTGAGCACGGTGGTTTGCACATTATTGGTTCGGAAAAGCATGAGGCGCGGCGAATTGACCGGCAGTTACGCGGGCGCGCCGGACGCCAGGGCGATCCCGGTTCTTCACGGTTTTACTTGTCTCTTGAAGACGACCTGATGCGCCTGTTCGGATCCGACCGGATCACCTCGATCATGAGCCGGTTGGGGTCTATGGAAGAAGGCGAGAGGATTGAACATCCGTTGATTACCCGTTCCATAGAAAGAGCGCAAAAAAAGGTGGAAGAAAGAAACTTTGAAATCCGCAAAAGCCTGCTGGAATATGATAATGTGCTGAATGAACAGCGCAAGATCATTTACAAGCGGCGTCAAAATTTACTAGGTTTTGCCCAGCCGCCAGATTTTGTGGAATCCAAAGTCAAGCGATTTATTGACGAGCCGGATGATCGCTCTACCTGGAAGATCCCGGAATTATATGAAAATCTGAAACACTTTTTTGGGGTTGAACCGGAAATCAGTGTGGAAGAAATGGAAGCAAAACGTGCCGATGATATAAAGAAAGTATTGCTGGAATGGGTTGAAGAAAAACTCGGCGAACAGCGGCATTTAACGCAAATGCAGGAACGGCACCGGATTTTGGGTTACTGCCGGATTACCGACGTGCTGTGTGAATTGGTGCGGTTGAAAATTCATCTGCATAACGCCGGATCTACGGATGTCTCCCGATGGAATATGGAGGGCATCAGCTATGAGTTGGAAAGAATTCTCGGCACGCCCCCGGACTGGCTGCTAGAAAAACCAGACTTTTCCGACGCCCCGGATGCAGAAAAACGGATACTGGATTGGGCAGTTGATATTTATCATGCAAAAGAGAATAAACATGCCCAACAGTTTAATGAACTTTTATTTGCCGAATTATCAATAAACAAGTTTTTAAAAATATTTATAAACGGCGCAATGAACCGTTATCTGCCGGCGAATGCCGCGCCAGGCACCTGGAATACGGAAGAGTTTCTGAATGACCTGGAACGTGTGTTCATGGAACGGCCGGCGCTCGGTGAAAATGAAATGCGTACAATTCGGCGTGAAAAAATTATAGAAAAAATTCAGCTGTGGCTTGAAGAATTACAAATACCGGAAGAGGATGAGCGGTTGTACCGTAATCGCGTTTTTGGTTATTTTTCTTCCGGCGCATTTGTGAATGCCATTATTGAGTATCTGTTCATGGATGCAGCAGAAATTGCCAACCGCGAAAAGCCGGCATTGAATAACAATCAAAAAGCCGAGCTGCAAAAATATTTAAATGATACGATTGATTTCAGTTATGAAGGCAACGACTGGAATGTTTTCTTGAACCAATTGTCAAATTATGCGCGCCAGGTTTATTATATCAAGGTGAATAATTATTTACATGCTTATGATGAGTTGATGATAGCCAGCGCTTCAATAGAAGAGATTATTGAAGCGGCTATTATTGTTATTTTTAATCAAGTAAATAAAACCGCATCCGGTCAGGAACAAGCGCAAAAGCAATTAACCCGGAACCTGACCAACATGTTTCTTGGCAAGCCCGATAAAGCATTGCCGGCAGCTACCGATGAGCATACTCTTAACCAATACCGCGAAGACCTGATAGCGTGGGGTTTGAATTATTACAAAGTCTATTCAGATCGTGTGGAAAGGTTCCACCAGGAAAGACTGAGCACAGAAATTGTATTCGATTCAGTGTTATCGATGATTGAGGATTCGATCTATTCGATGATCGGTAATATTCTGGGGAACGAGAGCTCACTTGACGCCGGGCAACTGCGGCGTCTGGAATCGGAGTGCCGCCTGGTATTCCGGCAGTCGCCACGTTTGCGTGATGATAATGACGCCGATATGGATCCCAATGCAGTGATGGAAAAATTGAACGAATGGGCTACAGGGATATACCGTAAACGGATCAACGAAATAGGCCCGAATGTTGTAGCGCGTTATGAGCGTTATTATATTTTGGACAAGATTGATGAGAACTGGCGTGCTCATTTGAACGGCGTCGATGAACTGCGTGAAGGTATAGGCTTGCGCGGTTATGGACAGAAAGACCCGTTGCTGGAATACAAGTCCGAAGCCTATAAAATGTTTATGAAAATGATAGATAGCATTAATCGTGAAGTAGTGAGCACTTTGTTCCGCGTGTTTGATGTTGGCGGAGAATTTGAAGACCGTGAAATGCGCCGCTCCGAGCCGGTACAGATGGCTACTTCCCATTCACAGGTAGAGCTGTTTAAACAATTAATGACAACTCGCAAGCAGCAACCGGCGTTAGCTCAGGCGCCCCGCGATGGTGGCGTTGGCGTCCGCAAGCCGGTTGTTAATGCTCCCAAAGTTGGCCGCAACGATCCTTGTCCATGTGGCAGTGGCAAAAAGTATAAAAATTGTTGCGGAAAGAGCGCCTGATTTATAAAGTGATTCTATAAACTGCCGAAGAATATTATAGTAACTGGCCGATAAAATAATTTACCGGCTTGTTATTTATATTTGTACTATGGTTATTGAATATACGTTTTATTTGGAAATGGTTGGCGACAAAGGAGTGCAAGAAAAATTGATCAATCAATAAGCGCTTGCATTTACAAAATAAAATGATATATTCAAAAAGATACTGATCTAGTCAGGTTTTTATAAATGTGATATTGACAGATTAAAGTATTGAAATATTTTGTTATGATTATAGACACAATTGAATGGAAAGATAAAATAATAATGGTTTCTATGGATAGACTTTTGGACTGCTTGAACGGTGGAGTAAAAAGATAATGAATAAACGAGTGCTGGATATATTGAGTTTTGTGATGAAAGAAATACGTGAAAACTCGTATGGTGATATAGATTTGCAATTAATTATGGATATTTTATCGACGCAGGGTTTTTCGGATGATGAAATTTCTTCCGCCATGTCGTGGTTGATGAGCCATGGCGAAAGTATTGACCGGCTGTTCACAGGGCATCCTGCCGGAGTGCCGAGACCTATGTGGCGAATATTAAATGAGTATGAAAAAGAAATAATCTCTCCACAGGCATATAGTTATTTGTTCCATTTACGCGAACTGGACTTGTTGAGCGATGACGAAATGGAAAAGATAATCGAGCGTGCAACCAGTTTGCAAATGGCGCATCTTGATGAAAAAGAGATGCAAGATCTTATTGCCGCGGTTGTTCTGGATTTTGAAAACAGCGCTTCTGAAGGATATTTTCAATTTAATTCAACAATGCTGCCTCATTAGAGTATTTCTTCCAACCGGGTTCTTGTTTAAGGGCAATTATGACGCAAATCCTGGTTATTACTGCTTCAAAAAAGAAAATTTTAACACTGGCAAAATATGTGGGGGCCAAGTATTCTTTATATTCCGACACTAGTTTGTTGAAAAAGCTGATCCCGGTTGAATATAGCTATTCCGGGAATGGAGAGTTGACGCCTTGTTTTGCCTGCGAAGCTGAACAGCAAAAGGCTTTAACCCGGCTCAACAATGACGTGGCATTGTTTGATGAGATTATTGTAGCGGTTGATGACTCTGAGCAGGACGCTTTGTTTGCCGCTTGTTTAACCCAGGTTTTGAGTTTATGGAAAAAGCGTGTTCACCGGATAAAAATTGAGGAATTTAATCGTACCGGCATTAAAAAGGCATTATCAAAACTTTTGCCCGCACGGGTTCTTTATCTGGAGGGGTATAAAACCCGGCTGGCAATTGATTATTTAATTAAAAATACCATCGGTGCGTCTGGAACATTACAGAAATTGCGTATTGAGCATATTATTGCCCTGGGTATATTGTGCGAACGCGCCGACCAGGTTGAAAAAACTATGCACAAGGATAGTTTTAAATTAAAAACCACGTTGACGGCGCCAGGCGGCAAAGAATTAACTTGCTGGTTAACAAAAAATGCCGGTAAAAATGTTATCATCCGGAATCGAAACGCTGCGCGCACACTTGTAGCCAATTTTAAAGAACGGGATTTTTCAATAATCAAGGTGACGCGACAGAGCAAAGAAATTCCGCCTCCCCGGCCTTTTACTACCGACACCCTTGTACAGGAAGCCTTTCGTATTTATGGTATTGAACCGGCCAAAACATTAAAAGCGGCAAAAAAATTATTTACCGGGGTAAAAACCGGCAAAACCGGGCGCAAAGGGTTAATAACTTTTTATTTGACAGGTTCGGATTATACCGGGCCTGAAGCTGCAGCCGCGGCGCGGGAATATATTTTTAGTAATTATGGCGTGGACTATTTACCCCAAAAAGCGCCAGCCCCTAAAAATAAAGAGAATGTGGGTGAAGCAATTCGTCCCCTTGAAATTACCATGCATCCCGGCAAGGTACGCCGTCAATTGAGCGACCGGCAGCATAAAATTTATACTCTTATTTGGAACCGGTTTATTGCGGCGCACATGAGCAAGGCAAAAATTACGTTAACAAAGGTTGAAATTGAAACCAGGCCGGATGGTTGTTACCAGTTTCAGGAATTGGAAACAAAAATAGTATTTCGCGGGTACAAACAGGTATACAATGATGTTGCCGTAATGGAACAATCCAGTTTAATTGCGTTGCCTGCCGAGTTACGTGCGGGTCAGATTTATAACTACAAAGAGGCCCAACCGGAAAAGGAAAACCCTGTAATAACAGGGCATTCAAGCCAGGCTGACCTGTGGCATATATTATATACCGCGGGGATACCGGGTAACCGGAATTTACACGAGGTTGTGGGCATACTTTTTGCTCATCAATTACTTGCTCAACATGGACATGAGCTTCACCCGACCCTCGCAGGTCATCGTCTGTACCGTTATGCAAAAAGCAGTTTCCCGGATATTTTTAGTTCCGGATTCCTCAAAAAGGTAGAAGCTGAAATTATGAGTGTAGAAAACGGGCAAAAAGAACATACAATCGTTATTGATAATTTTAAAAAATTATTTGCAAGCCGGTCTATTCACGGTATAGACAATAGTATTGCGGCTAATGGCAGTACAAATATGGTGTTGCAACATACGCAATGCCCCTTATGCGCCGGGCAATTAAAAGGGGTCAGCGAGGGAGATAAATATTACCTTGTTTGTGAAAATTTTAAAGAGTGTGGCTATAAGCAGGAAAGTGAAGCCCCAAAAGAGGAAAGGTGCCCGGATTGCGGCGCCCGGTTAGTAACCAGGGAAGGCCGTTTTGGACGATTTGTGGCTTGTTCGCAATACCCGAATTGCACATTTACCAAAGCCTGTTCAATCAATGTGCAATGCCCGGTAGAAGGCTGTGACGGAGAGGTTGTTGAGAGAAGAACCAAAGACGGACAATTGTTTTATGGTTGCAGCCATTACCCGCAATGTAAATTTGCTTGCTGGTTTAAACCGGTGAACAAATTGTGCGATACCTGCGGCAATTTATACCTGGTCATAAAAACGCAGGATTCTGTGGAATATTTAACCTGCCCCAAATGTAATAGCAATTGGGGGGCAGGCGCCACAGTAGAAAAAGATGAAATAAAGATGGATAATTAAAATATAAATGACAATCAATAGTATTGAATATTGGATTCCCCGGTTTATTAAATATCTGGAAGTTGAACGACGTAGTTCGGAAAATACCCGTACTGCATACGAAAACGATCTGTGTCAGTATTTGGATTATCTGCGCGGGCGTTATAAAAATGCCAACCCAGGTTTGGATCTATTCACCAGGTTTACGTTACGGGGATTTTTATCAAGTCTGGTTGAGCAAAAATATGCAGCGCGTAGTTCCAGCCGTAAACTGGCGGCGTTCCGGGCATTTGCGCGTTACCTGGTGCGGGAACAAATTTTGACGGCGAACCCCACTTTGAATATTGCATCGCCAAAACTGGATAAAAAATTACCACAATTTATAACCCGTGCCGAAATCAAAACCATTCTGAGTTTGCCGGATGTTTCTACATTTGAGGGATTCAGGGATTTTTTAATAATAGAGTTGTTTTATGCCACCGGTATCAGGGTGAGTGAACTCATTACCCTGCGTATAAACAGCGTCAACATGAATGACGGAACGATACGGGTATTGGGAAAACGCAATAAAAGGCGCGTGCTGCCGCTTGGGGGAAAAGTGATTCAAGATATGCAAAAATATCTTGAGATGCGTATAAAAACTACCAAATTGAAGCCGGAATATACCGACTTTATATTTGTTAACAGTAATAAAGAGCCATTTACCCGACAGCAAGTAGCACAGATAGTCAATCATTATATAAAAAAAGTGACCGCCGGCGAAAAAGCTCATCCTCATGCATTACGGCATACTTTTGCTACGCATTTGCTTGATGAAGGAGCAGACCTTATGTCGGTCAAAGAATTACTGGGTCACTCTAATTTGAGTACAACCCAGATCTATACCCATGTATCTGCGGAGCATTTGAAACGTATTTATAAAAAAGCACATCCGCGGGCTGAATAGGGTACAGACAGGAAAGCGAGGTGTGGTAAAATATTTATTGGTTGTTGTAATTACTATATTAATATAAGGAGGTTATAATGAGAATCACATTCACTGCCAGACATTTCAAACCATCGGAAAATTTAAAAGAACATGCAGAAAATGAAGTTCGAAGATTAAAAAAATATTATGACGGAATACTTGATGCAGAAGTTATTTTAGATTATATTAAGCAAGAGCAAGTTGCGGAGATTATTATCAAGGTATATGGAAATAAAATACCAGTTGTTGTTAAAAGCGAGGATATGTATAAATCCATAACCCTGGCAGTAGACACGCTGGAGCGTAATATTTTAAAATATAAAGAAAAAATACGTCATTTTGATAATGAACGAATAACCGAGAATATTGAGTAATTACAAGAATGGCGGGATAGCTAGTTATCCCGCCATTTCAACAGGGAAAAAGTTTTATAAATTTTTTGCACCTGGAGAGATTAGGAAATTGTCAGAAGGAAATTATACAGATACCCCGAAAGTAAGGCCGTTTATTACGGTTGAAGAGTTATATCAGGATAACTGCGAGCGGCTTTCCTTAAGTATTATTAACAGCAAGGCCAGTTTTGGCAGAAAGATCAAAGAGCAGGAACTGCATCGGCCGGGTTTGGCGCTGGGCGGATTTGTTGAAGTGTTTACCTACTGGCGTGTGCAGATTATGGGCAATACAGAAATCGGCTATTTGAACACCCTGCATGGCGAAGAACGCTGGCAAAGCATTGCCACAGTATTAGGATTTGATCTACCCTGTATAATAGTAACCAATGATAACAAACTTCCGGAAGAACTGGTAGAAATTGCCAACCAGAATGCAATATCAATTTTTACATCGCCGCTCAGCACAACCATGGTATTTCATCATTTGAGTGAATATCTGAACCGGGTGTTTGCACCGCATATTGTGGTGCATGGCTCGCTGATTGATGTTTATGGCGTTGGTATGCTAATTACCGGGCCAAGCGCAATTGGTAAAAGTGAACTGACGTTAGACCTGATTGAACGCGGTCATCAGCTTGTAGCTGATGATGCTGTTCATATTACCAGAATTACACCATACCAACTGCAGGGCTCGCCAAGTAATGTGTTGACGCATCACATGGAAATTCGCGGTTTGGGAATTATTGATATTCGCCGTATGTTCGGCATTCGGGGAATACGCGGCACTAAAGACATTGATGTTGTGGTTAACCTGGATTCATGGAATGATAGCCGCGATTATGAGCGGCTGGGGGTAGACGATAAAACTACAAAAATACTTGGCGTGGATGTTCCTCTTGTAGAATTACCTATTTTCCCTGGCAAGAATATTACGGTAATTGCCGAGGTGATTGCCATGAATCACCAGTTGAAACAACATGGGGAACATCCGGCAAAGGAATTTAATGAACGACTGATCGCAAGTATGCAGTCAAAAACTCTTAAAAGACAGCAATCGGAATTAAAAGGTGGTTTATGAAACAAGCGGTGATAATTACACATGGGCCTATAGGAGCGGCTCTCATAGAGGCTGCGCAATGTATTTTAGGAGTTGATGAAGGATTATATTCAATCAATGTAACCGGTATGTCTTTGAATGAAATAAATGACCGTTTATCAGCTATTATCAATATGCCCGATGAAAAATCGGAAGGTATTGTTGTAATGGCGTGTTTAAAGGGCGGCAGTTGCTGGAATGTTTCTGCCGGTATTGCTGTGAACAAAAGCAAGGTGAGAGTTATATCCGGTGTTAATTTACCCATGTTATTATCGTTTATGACCAAAAAGGATTTATTCCCGCTGGATAAATTGGTAGATGAACTGGAAAAGGATGGGGTGCGCGGAATAATTAAATTAGAACCTGGTGAAAATAAATAATGAATGGAGAGATTCAAGATGCCACTTGTTCAGGTAAGGATTGATGACAGACTGATTCACGGGCAGGTTGTTGTTGGCTGGCGTGATGTATTAAAACCGCAGCGGATCGTTTTATGTAGTGATGAGGTTGCAAACTCGGATTGGCAGCGAAAAATTTATTTATCTGCTGTTCCCCTTGAAATTCATGCTTCGGTGCTCAACCTGGAAGATACAATTCAGGCTTTAAGAAATAATGAGTTTAGCGCTGAACGTGTGCTGCTGTTAGTCGATTCCCCCAAAACAATTGTTCAACTGGTAGAAGCCGGGGTAACGATCAAAGAAGTGAATGTTGGCGGTATGCACTTTAAACCCGGCAAAAATCAAATTACTCCGTTTATATTTGTCGATCAAAGTGATATTGAAAATTTTAAAATTCTATTCAATAAAAATATTACCCTTGAAGGCCGTGATGTGCCGACCCGCCCGCCAATCGATATAGCCGGTTCACTGGAGTTTTATGCGGATTAGGCTGTTTTTTACAATATTTCCAGGCTGTTCTAATATCTGCATCTTTCCTCAAGCTTGCTTTTTCAGGCTATGAAATTGTTGTAAATCAATAGTTTACATTTTCTTTTTGCCGTAATAATTTTCTTGATTATCTTGGCAAAGCTGATTATATTTATTAAATTATTAAATTAAAGGCACAATGAAAAATCCATACAAACGAACGGATATCTTTTCCTGTAATTACCAGGAGCATTCCAAATTCAATTACCAGGTATCGGCGTATCATGTAATGCGCCAGAAGAAATGCTATCCCCAGGGATGTATCATGTTCAAATGGTTTTGTGCTTTGATGGATAAGGGCAAAAAGTGTGTGCGGGGCTACAATTATATGGGGCGGTTATGCGAAGGCTGCTCCTGGTATATGGATGAAAAGGTTCATTACCAGCCACAGATTAAAGTTACTCCAGCCGAGTTTGAAAAGTTTAAACAGGAAATTGAAGAGTTTGAAGACTGGCTGGAGGAATACCGAGGACATGACCTGAGTATATTCTGCGAGGTTGATTCGATCAAACCCCGGTTTATCAAACAGGTGTATGGCAAAAGCGGGCAATTCCGCCTGGCAGGGTATCTGCTGATTTGCAAGCAGGGATACATAGGTAATGTTAATTTTGAGGATTATTTTTACATTACAATATCACCAGGTCAGCAGGAACGGCTGCGGCTGGCGCCGGGAGATTGTTTTGAAGCGAGGGGCGCGCTTACCCTGGATCATGGTCGGGTGGTGTTTCCCAAAATAGGGAATATCGAATTTGAAAGCCGCTCCGGCAAGGATACCTGGACTAACAGTAAAGCCCTGGTGGTGCGGCAGACCGCAGTTGGTTTTAGTTATCAACATGAAACATGCCTGCATTGCCACAACGGGATGCTGGTTGATGTTGTGGAAACGCATCAGGGTAGCAGCAGAATACACCGGGAGCTTTATTGTCTTGAAGGCGTGCAGGACCCAATTTTATGTTCTATTCATGCGTTCGCCCGGTTAAACATTTGTCGGGAAGTGAATTAACACAAATATCCTGGTTTTAAAATGAACAATTGCTTTACAATAGTGAACTTTGAAATAATCCATGCAGGGTGGGCATTATTCCACCACAAAGATAGCCTGGTGAATAATAAAGTATTATTCATTATAAACTAGTTAAGTTAATGATGGAACACAGCCCATCATTTTTGTAAAAATCATAATATTTATTTTTTAATTCGATTAAAAAAAGCAGCTAGAAATAGTTATATTATAATTCAGGAAAGAAAGAATGGCGAAAGGAATTACAACACGGGCTGAAGATTATTCCCGCTGGTACCTGGATGTAATCCAGGCGGCGGATTTGGCAGAGCACTCTTCTGTAAAAGGATGTATGGTCATTAAACCGAACGGCTATGCGTTGTGGGAGAATATACAGGGGCAGTTGGATAGAATGTTCAAGGAAACCGGGCATGTAAATGCCTATTTTCCGATGTTGATCCCGGAAAGTTATTTGAAAAAAGAAGCCGAACATGTGGAAGGATTTGCCCCGGAATGTGCGGTGGTAACACATGGCGGCGGTAAAAAGCTGGAAGAAGCGCTGGTTATCCGCCCGACTTCCGAGACGATCATTTGGTCAACCTATAAAAAATGGATACAATCGTACCGGGATTTACCGATATTGATCAACCAATGGGCAAATGTTGTACGTTGGGAAATGCGCACCCGCCTGTTTTTGCGCACAACCGAATTTTTATGGCAGGAAGGACATACCGCTCATGCCACCAATGAAGAAGCGCAGCGTGAAACGATGCAGATGATAAATGTCTATCGCCGTTTTGCCGAGGAATACCTGGCAGCGCCGGTATATGTTGGTTATAAAACCGAGCGGGAAAAGTTTGCCGGCGCCGTACGCACTTATTGTATAGAAGCCATGATGCAGGATCGCAAAGCATTGCAAGCCGGGACCTCGCATCACCTGGGTCAAAATTTTGCCAAAGCGTTTGATGTGACTTTTCAGGATGAAAACGGCAAGCTCGATTATGTGTGGGCAACCAGCTGGGGAGTATCGACCCGGTTGATTGGCGCACTGATTATGGTACATAGCGATGATAACGGTTTGGTTATTCCTCCACGGCTGGCGCCAATAGAAGTTGTGGTTATTCCGATCTGGAAAAATGACGCGGAAATTGAAGAAATGCGCCGCCGGGTTAATGAATTGACAGAATCGTGGAAGGGTCATTTACGGTTCAAGATTGATGACCGTGATCAGTACCGCCCAGGTTACAAGTTCAATGAATGGGAAAAGCGGGGCGTTCCGATCCGGATCGAAATTGGTCCGCGCGAGTTGGAAAACAACCAGGTAGTGCTGGTGCGCCGCGATACAAGTGAAAAAACACTGGTATCTCAGGATGGATTGCTGGACAGGATAAAAGGATTGCTTGAACAGATACAGAGCGACTTGTATAATAAAGCCAAAGCATTCCGTGATGCCAACACGCTCATTGAAGATGATTACGAACAATTTAAAAAGAAAATTGAAGAACCGGGTGGATTTTTCCGGGTCCACTGGTGCGGGTCGGATGAATGCGAGAATCAATTTCAGGAAACATCCAAAGCGACTATCCGTTTGATCCCTGTAAACGGGGAAAAGGAAGCGGGTCGATGTATCGTGTGCGGCAAACCATCGGAACAACGTGTTCTGGTAGCCAAGTCTTATTAGCAGAATCCATAGGCAAAGAGCGTGTCAATCAGGATAAAACGCTAAACTGATCGGGAGTTGCAATTGCAAACGAAATTATTGGAAATACTTGTTACTATCAGTAATGTGATTTGGGGTTTGCCAATGATCATTCTACTTGTTGGTACAGGTATTTATCTGACGATTCTGCTACGGGGACTGCAATTTCGGGCTCTATGGCATTCCCTGTACCTTGCATTGATAAAGCGAAAACAAGAAGGCGCTGAAGGCGATATTAGTAATTTTCAGGCGTTGATGACCGCATTGGCAGCGACCGTTGGCACCGGGAATATTGCCGGTGTTGCCACCGCGATTGTCGCCGGTGGACCAGGCGCATTATTCTGGATGTGGGTGACCGGTTTGTTCGGTATGGCTACCAAGTATGGCGAAGCAGTTCTGGCTGTACGCTACCGGGAAAAAGATTTAAATGGCAATATGTGTGGCGGGCCAATGTATTATATTTCCAAGGGACTGGGTTGGAAATGGCTGGGAGTAATGTTTGCAATTTTTGCCTCTGTTTCCGCTTTTGGTATTGGCAATATTGTGCAGTCCAATTCAGTGGCAAATGCAGTAACTGCAAATTTCCCCTTTATAAAACCCTGGGTAACAGGCTTGATAATGTGTATTGCCACTTCATTGGTGTTGCTGGGCGGTATAAAAAATATTGGCAAAACTACAGCCGTAATTGTGCCATTTATGATATTACTATATACTTTGAGCGCGCTAGCGGTAATTGTAATAAATTTTAGAAATATACCGGATGTTTTTATGCTGGTTATCAGCAAGGCCTTTACGCCAACTGCGGCAGCCGGCGGATTTGCAGGATCGATGGTTAAGGATGCAATTCGCATGGGTGTTTCGCGGGGTATTTTTTCCAATGAATCCGGCCTGGGCAGCGCTCCGATCGCGGCGGCAGCTGCGCAAACGAAAAACCCGGTTGATCAGGCGCTGGTTTCCATGACGCAGACTTTTATTGATACTATTGTGGTCTGTTCCATGACAGGGTTTGTGATTTTATGTACCGGTGTATGGACGAATGGTCAAACCGGAGCGGAATTGTCAGCTACTGCATTTAATGCCGCTTTGCCGGGGAAAATCGGTGGAATTGTTGTTGCGTTGGGATTGATCTTTTTTGCTTATTCAACATTACTGGGCTGGAGTTATTATGGAGAAAAATCTATAGAATATTTGCTGGGATACAAGGCGGTTATGCCATATCGTATAGTATTTTGCATGATGGTTTTTGTCGGCGCGGTGATCAGTAAAGTGGAACTGGTATGGACTTTTGCAGATATAATGAACGGCCTGATGGCTTTACCAAATTTAATTGGATTGCTTGCTCTCAGCGGTGTAATTGTTTCTGAAACAAGGCAATATTATTACAAGAGGTGAAATATGAGAAATAAAGAAAAAGAGGTCATTGCCATTGAAATACCCAGCAAGGTAATTCGCGTTCAGCATGTTACCTGTCCGATGGGTCACAGTTTAATGAATACAGAGCATAAAATTAATGGTTATGCTTCGGTAACCTTGCTGGCAAAATACAAGAATGAAGAAGGATTGATCCACCTGGATCCTGTTTATGGCAGTTTTAAAAACGTTTCCGAGATCAATGTGCCGGAAGGCGAATGTGTGGAATTGTTCTGCCCAACCTGTCATGTTACGTTGACTCTTGATAATATTACTTGTGAAGAATGTGGCAGCAAAATGTTCGGCGCCTATTTGCCGCATGGCGGCCGCGTTGAAGCCTGTTTGCGCAACGGTTGCCAGTCCCATCATTTAAAACTGGCAGAAGGCAGAGAATTGCTGGACAAGCTGGAACAATATCATACGCTGGATGCTTATTTATAAACCAGAGCGAATTTATTTATTTTAAAATGAACAGGATTTATGGACGCGGAAACAATCAATTATAAAGCCGGATATGTAGCAATTGTGGGGCAGCCGAATGTCGGCAAATCGACGCTGACCAATGAACTGCTCAAATTTCGGCTATCTATCATTACCGCCAAGCCGCAGACTACCCGTCATCGTATTCTGGGTATTCTTAACGGCAATAATTACCAGGTCATATTTCTGGATACTCCGGGGTTGATCGAGCCGAAATACCGCCTGCAGGAAGTGATGATCAATGCAGCTATTAATGCCACCAAAGATGCGGATTTGATCCTGTTCCTGGTAACGGCAGCGCCTAAACCGCAGGAAAAAGATCTGGCAATACTGGAAATGATCAAAAAAACCGGCAAACCTGTCATTCTGGTTATCAACAAAATTGATCTTTTGAGCAAAGCGCTGGTTTTACCGTGTATTGATGAGTATAACCGTTTGCATCAATTTTCCGCCATCATTCCCATTTCTGCTTTGAAAAAAGAAAATCTTGATGCTTTGGAACAGGCAATAGTCAGTCAATTACCTTTTGGGCAGCCGTTTTATTCACCGGAACTGGTGACAGAACACCCGGAGCGGTTTTTTGTCAGTGAAATTATCCGCGAAAAGATTTTTCAAAATTATGGTGATGAGTTACCCTATTCAACAGCTGTGGTGATCGATGAGTTTATAGAGAAAAAGGGCCGCAAAGATGTGATCAAAGCGCGAATTATTGTGGAACGGGCTTCACAAAAGGGGATCATCATTGGCAAGGGTGGAGCGGCGCTCAAAAATGTTGGGCAACTGGCGCGCATGGAGATTGAGGAATTTTTAGGCCGACCGGTTTTTCTGGAACTGTGGGTGGCGGTGAGGGATAAATGGCGTAAAAAGGATATGTTTTTAAAAGAGTTCGGGTATGAGTGATACGTCCTGGCATTAATTCATACGGTTTTTTTACATACTAATGAGCGAGTTTTATGCAATTTAAGCGGATTCTATATACCGGCGGATGTTTAGTTTTTTTGAGCTTGTTCTTGTCCTGTGCCGGATTGTATTTTGGTCCGGCAATCAAAGAGGCCGGGCCGGTGGTGCGGGTTGGCATTATGGAGAACAAGCAAGAGATTGCTTTTACAGCACAGAATCCATTTGTTGTTGCCGGGCAAAACGGCAAGGTATTCCGTTTTCGTGAAAAGGATTCCTGGACTGCTACGGTTGTGAACAGCGTTCCGGCCGAGTTTGCCTGGAAGCTGGTATTGCTGCAAACCGCCAATCGTGGAGAAGCGGAAACAGCTTTGCAGGAGGCATTAACCCGCAGTCAGGATGCAGTGTTGTTTACTGACGGTGATGTGCTGAGTATGGATGAAAAGGATCTGGTTGATAAACGTATATACCGGGTTGTGTTAAAAGAAAATTTCAGCACCGAGCAACAAGCGCAGAGTTACCGGCAGAACTATTCCGAATTGAGAGATGCGCAGGTGGCAAAATTAAAAGTGCAAAACGCCCAGGGCGATATTCGCTTAACTTTTGCCAGGGGTAAAGTTCTTACCGTCCGTAATACAGCGCGCATCAGTGGTACTTTGCTGACTATAAAAAATGTGGATGTTGGCGAGGGTTTTCATTTTTCGCGGCAGGAAGATCGCACCTATAAAGGGGAAATGGAACTGACGCTTGGCAATTCCGGGCAATTGTATGTTGTTAATGTTCTGACTTTGGAGGAATACCTTGAAGGTGTGTTGCCGGGAGAAATGCCTTCCGCTTTCCCTCTTGAAGCGCTAAAAGCGCAGACCATAGCGGCGCGGACTTTTTTTCTGTATAATTTTGGCCGCCGTTTCCGCGAAGAGCCGTTTGACGTGAGCGATGATGTACGCAGTCAGGCTTTTATTGGCGTTGGAAAAATTGATAAAAAAATTGAAAAAGCCATCCGTGAAACACGCGGGCAGGTATTAATGTATAACGGTAAACTCTGCTCTACACCCTATTCTGCAATATGCGGCGGGCATACAGAGCTGGCGCAAAACGCCTGGGATGGCGAAGGAGAACCGTATTTACAGGGTGTGCTGGATGTAGTATCATCAAAAGCGTTGCCGGAATTTTTTGATTTGTCGCGGGAGGACAATGTACGCAAGTGGGTAACTTCCAGCCCCAAAGTGAGCTGCAACATTGAATCGTTTGGCAGCCCGGGTTTTGCCGCTTATAGCACAAAATATTTCCGCTGGCAGCAGAAATATACCAGAACGGAACTGGAACAAATCATTGCAGAAAAGACTAAACATAATATCGGCACGCTTTTAGATATTGTTCCAATCAAACGCGGCGTTTCGGGTCGGCTGATTGAAGTGGAAATTGTAGGAAGCGCTGAAAGGTTCAAGGTGCGTAAAGAGTTGAATATCCGCCAGGCGTTATCCAGTTCGACATTATACAGCGCCTGTTTTGTGGTGGATAAAGTCGGCGAAGTGGATGGAATGGCGCAAGAGTTTGTTTTCCGCGGCGCCGGCTGGGGACATGGCGTGGGCATGTGCCAGGTAGGCGCGGCGATAATGGCCCAGCAAGGCCGGAAATGTGTTGATATATTAAAGCATTATTATCGGGGCGCGCAGGTGCAGCGGTACTATTAGGAAGTGATGGGCGTTGGAGTGGGACGGCTTTTAATGTTACATAAAATTGTCATTGATTTTCTATTCTGATTAGTTTGTTTTTTAGAAAAGTCAGGCTGTTCGGTGTTTTGTATTGAATATTAAATGACCAGGCAGATAAATCAAAGTTGTTGTATAAAATGGTTGCAGAGAATATGAATCAAAAAGAAATTATACATACTTGAATTTTTAAAGAAGAGAATAAGAATAAATACCATATATCAAGGCTTGGACTATTTGGCTCTGCCGCTAAAAATTGCACGAAAGAAAATAGAGATATTGATGTTGTGGCAAATATAGTAAAGCAGGACCTGTTTGTGTTGATAGGAATAAAACAGGATTTGGAAGAAATATTGCAGCGCCCGGTTGATGTGGTCAGTTACAGGGAGGCGATGAATGTTTTGCTCAAAAAACGGATAGATGAGGAGGCTCTGTATGTATGATAAAGAGCTTGCCGTAGAAATACTGCAACAAATTTATCATGCTGCACAGGTGATTTTATCAAGATATGAACCGATAAATGATGTTGATGATTTCACATCCAGTCCTGCCGGTATGGAAAAACTGGATTCTATTTGTATGTAATTGATCGTCATTGGGGAAAATGTTAAAAATTTCCATAAAATTACAGATAATTCCGTATTACCGATCTATCCTCAAATTGAATGGAAAAAAGTAAAAGGATTGCGGGATATAATAACACATCATTATGTCGATATTAATGCAGAAGCTATTTACGATATATGTAAAACCAAAACTATTCCATTAGCCCAAACAATAGAATAATAATAGATTAATTCTAACCCGGTTTGTAAACTGTATAAAAAGTTTTGAGTTAAATACAATTTTCAGAGTAGGGTACACACGCACGTCTTCCAAAATAGCCAAGCTTTTTTAATGAGCGTCTGGTGCTGGTGGCAACCCCGGTGCGATCTAACATTCTGAATCCAGGGGATTGATAAACCACTGACCACTGGTAGCTGATAACTGAAAACTATCAGCTTTATGAATTAATATGATGTTCAGTTAATAATAAATTGTTGGCAATTAATTATTATAAAAAAGTTGCAAATTATTTTAATGTTTAATACATTAATTGATTTATATTTGTTACTTTATTGTATCTGGAAAAAATCAATTTATCATACTATTATAAGACTGTACGACAGGAATGCTCTATTTCCGGTTAGTTCAAAAAAATAGTTTATGTGATCTGAAAGAACCAAAAATAATCCATGCTGTTCGGGGTCAGCGCATATATTCGTAATAAACACATAACATAACGGGATTAGTGTGTTTTCATGAAAGTACTGATAGCCGAAGATGATGATGTTTCCAGGCGCATACTGGAATACTGGTTAAAGAAATGGGGGTACGAGGTTGTAATTGCTCATAATGGTCAGCAAGCGCTCGAGCTATTGAACCAGCAAGATGCGCCCCGTATGGCAATCCTTGACTGGATGATGCCGGTTATGGATGGCCTTGATGTATGCCGCCATGTACGGAAACGCTGGGAAAAGGGTTATGTATATATTATCATGTTAACGGCCAAGGATACCAAGCAGGACGTTATAGAAGCGCTGGAAGCCGGGGCAGATGATTACATCAATAAACCTTATGATCAGGGAGAATTGCAAAGCCGTATCAAAGCCGGGCGGCGGATCATTGAACTGGAAATGGATCTTTCCGCGAAAATTGCCAGCCTTGAAGAAGCTCTGAATCATGTAAAAAAGCTGCAAGGTTTATTACCGATCTGTTCCTATTGCAAAAAAGTCCGCGATGATAATAATTACTGGCACCAGGTGGAAGAATATGTCACCCAGTATTCCGACGCCAGGTTCAGTCATGGTATTTGTCCCGAGTGTTATGAAAAATATGCCAAAGCGGATCTGGAAGAGTTTAAAAAGCAACGCAGCCAGAAAAAAGTGGAAAAGGACCCGCCGGAGTGAGCAGATTTTTTTGCGTTTTTCAACCTGGGTTATTATAAAGTAAAAAATATATTA
>CAYNSO010000038.1:30171-31547 GCA_964399735.1 uncultured Cytophagia bacterium | reverse complement strand
ATTCAAAACCTGATATGGTTAAATAAAGTAAAAATTTCAGAAATTATGACCCCAAGAGTTGTTGTATCTATTGCTGATGAAAACATGTCTCTTGATGATTTTATGAAGAATAAAGATTATTTAAACTTTTCCAGAATCCCTGTTTTTTCAGAGAACGAGGATACAATTTCAGGGTATGTTTTTCGACAAACCGTATTTGAAAAACTGGCTGAAGATCATACGGGGCTTGCACTAAAAGATATTAAACGTAAAATACTAGTTATTCCAGGAACCAGGCCGCTTTTGGGTGCATGGGAAACCTTAATCAGCGAGAAAGAACATATTGCAGTTGTAGTGGATGAATATGGCGGTATGGACGGGATTGTAACCATGGAAGACATGATTGAAACACTCCTGGGGTTTGAGATAATAGATGAAAAAGATACAATTACAGATATGCAGCAATATGCCAGAGAAAGATGGCGAATATTACAAAACAAAAATAAAAGAATATATTCTATCAACAACAAAAAAGAAAAATAGCAAAAGAATAGTATAGCTCAAGTTACAACTGCATCACGAACAAATATGATAAATATCTTTATTTACATGACATAAAAAAACTTGATTAATTGAATGTACAGGTTCAATTCTTACTATGTAAAACTCAAAAATTACACAATAAAATAAAAGTTTTGTGAAAAAGCTGCCAATCTGTTCATTATATGTAAAAATCACTCGCTGGAATAATTCTCTGCCCAATGATTGTATTAAATATAACAAAAGGGAAACAAAATAATGAAAGAAAACAAATTTTTTAAATTCGTGTGGCGGTTTAACGGCATCGCCCTGATGATCCTCATTGTATTGGCGATTGGATTGACGCTGTATAGTTTTTTCGGGGCATTTAGAGCGAATACCGGAAACAGCAGCAGCCGGGAAAATATTACAATACAACCCGATTCGGTGCAGCAGGAGCATTGGCAACTCGGTTCAATAATCCCTGTTGAGGGCAGTTCTTTTGTTATGCTTCCCCTGGAATCGGGGAGCAGGCATTCCAAATCCGGTTACGAAAAATCTACTCTAGCGGCTTTTAATTTTCTGTTTATTAACAACAAAAATAATGAAACACACTGGTTGTTTGACAGCAATGAGAACCTGATCTTGTGCGCCGATCTGCTGATGGAGAACGAATACCGCGCAGAAAATAGCCTGGTGCGCGCCATTCTCTATCAAATCGTCACGACCGATAGCGATGGAGATGAAGAACTTTCCTACCTGGATTTGCAAAGCGCCGGGGTGTCGCTGCCAAACGGCACGGGTTACAAGGAAATTCTGCAAGACATTGATTTCGTCATCGGCCACCGGCTGGTGGATAAAGATAACCTGCTGCTGGT
>CAYNSO010000038.1:27449-30071 GCA_964399735.1 uncultured Cytophagia bacterium | reverse complement strand
ACATTGATTTCGTCATCGGCCACCGGCTGGTGGATAAAGATAACCTGCTGCTGGTTTACCAGCGTCAGGGCCGGGCGTATTCGGCGCTAGTATCGCTCAAGGGATTTACCATTACGAGCGAGCAAGAAATTGCGCTACCGGGAAAAGGTGCATAAGTCAGCATCCGGTTGCAAAACAGGAGATTGGGAACCAGGTTGGACAAACTCTCTGATTTGAAATATGAAAATCCGCTACATTCTTGTACAAGTATCAGAGATTCCCGGACAATCCCATTACTGACAAGGAAGCCAGGAACGAAAAAATATATGAGTCCTTTACTCTGCTTCCAACCCAGTAAAACACAGGAGGAAAAATCATAAAATGCTTTTTGAATGGGACCCAAAAAAAGCACAACAGAATTTTCTAAAACATAGTGTTACCTTTGAAGAAGCAAGAACTGCGTTTCGGGATGAAATGTCAATCACGATTTCCGATCCCTTGCATTCTGAAGATGAGGAAAGATTTATCTTGCTTGGATATTCAGAAAAGAATAGATTGATAGTAGTCGTACACACAGAGCGTCAAAATCAAATTCGGATTATAAGCGCCCGGCGCGCAAGTAAAAAAGAAAGAAAACAATATGAAGAAAGAAAATAAACATGATGATATGCTGGCTGAATATGATTTTAGTCAGGGCATCCGCGGAAAATATGCCCGGCAATATGCAGAAGGCGCAAATATAGTCAAGATCGATCCCGATCTTGTAGATTATTTCCCGGATCAAAAATCGGTCAACGAAGCGCTGCGGAGTTTGGTAGCGATTATTAAAAAACACGAAAAGATTGAACAATAGCTCAAAGCATGAGAGCGAGAAGTGGCGATGGTGTTTAGGATAGTGATAGATAATATCTTTAATCTCGTTCCTAATCTGGAGATTAGGAACGAGGAGAGTAATTAAAAACCGATATTAAGATCAAAATAAAATGAGCAAAAAATCTATTAAAGCGACAGAGTTTGATGAGAAATTTGATAATAGCGAAGATATATCGAACTATATAGATATAAAGCATGCCCAAAGACCCGGTCAGGAACAAAAACGGAATACTAATAACTCTTTAGCTTCTGGTTCCCAATCTCCCGATTGGGAACCCACTTGGACAAAATCTCTGATTTGAATAATCAAAGAAACCCGTATATAATAAAGCATGAATTTGAAAGATGAAAGATCGATACAAAATCACAGAGGAATCAGGAATTTATTTTGTCACATCGACAATCGTTGAATGGATTCCGGTTTTTACCAGCCAACCTTATTTTGAAATTATAATAAAATCCTTAAATTATTGCATCGAGAATAAAAATTTACAGCTTTATGCTTTTGTTATTCTCGACAATCATTTTCATTTTATTATATCCGGTAATGATTTGTCCAATACAATGGCATCTCTGAAAAAATTCACTGCTGTAGAAATTGTAAAACTTGTCAAGGAGCAGAACAAGGAGTGGTTGCTCAATCAACTGGCGTTTTATAAAAAGAAATATAAATTAACAAGTCAATTTCAGGTTTGGCAGGAAGGCTTTCACCCGGAGCATGTACAAAACCCGGAAATGTTTTTGCAAAAACTGGAATATATACATAATAATCCAGTGAAAAGAGGTTATGTGGATTTACCCGAACAATGGGTTTACAGTTCTGCAAGGAATTATATTAATAATGATCATTCAATTATCAAAGTGGATTTATCATTATTGACATAAGTGCAAAATTGGAGATTCACATTATATAAAGAAGGTCATGTTTTCATTTTAGTAATTAATTTCTGTTCTTTCAACAACCAAATCAGAGATTTTTTTCAAGCAGGTTCCTAATCTGGAGATTAGGAACGAGGAGACGAGGAGAATTTAGTTTCATCAAAAACCCGGAGTTTGCAATGCCCGAAAGAAAATTCAAACTTTTATTACATGCCGGCGAGTTCGGCATTGTGAAACTCGCTGCGGATGAAAAAATCCCGGACTGGGCGCTGAAAAGCGAGTTCTATTCCATCACCCGCACCGCCAGCGAGGTGACCGTGGTATGCGACAGCCGCTACATTCCGGCAGATTATTCGTTTGCCGGGGACTGGAAATGCCTCAAGCTGGAAGGCGTTTATGATCTGAATGAAACCGGGGTCATTGCCGCCCTGTCCGATATACTGGCGAAAAACAATATCAGTATTTTTGTGGTATCCACCTGGCCGACGGATTATATTCTGCTGCGGCAGCAAAACCTGGTCAAGGCGTTGTTCGTTTTACAAAAAAACGGGCATACGGCGCTGCGGGGCTAGAACAAGTGTTGTGAACGGCATGGACAAAGCGGATAATAGCTTTTAAACCCTTACAGGGCTGGATGAATAACGCTGGAATCGAAACAAGCCATTCTCCCCGGAGCTATATCAAAAGATCAAAAAATTGAATTTAGCCGGAAACAATACTATAATTGAGCTAGATTTCAAATTCCCAGGTTTTGTATGTAATTGCAAAACACGTTCTTGTCATTTCGACCTGAGGGAGAAATCTTGTTTTTTATGGTTTTAACAAAGCAAGATTCCTCGTCGCTTCGCTCCCCGGAATGACATGGCAGGGAGTTTTTAAGATTAGCAGAAT
>CAYNSO010000038.1:1366-27349 GCA_964399735.1 uncultured Cytophagia bacterium | reverse complement strand
GCCCCGGATTCACACCGGGGCGGTTCGCAGAATCAGTTAAAACCCCATAATCTTGCAATCAATAATCTTTTGCGGGGAGACATTGATGTCGTCTTTGGCTCTTTGAATATACTTGACATATTCTTTATCCACGCCATGAATTTTGAAATTGACCAGGTCGTCCATAGAAATATCCTTCAACCCGGTGGAGTGAATATCGCGGATAAATTGCGGGGATACGCCCTGTATCGTCAATTCAACAATTTTCAAAGACGCTATCCCTTTATAACCCAGGTCATTCAGCGCTTTAATCAGTTCCGGTCTGACGCCATGTATTTTAAATTCTACCAGTCTGGACAAGGAAGCATCTTTGTAACCGACGGCATGAAACTGGCGGATAAAATCCGGGGAAACGCCATGAATTGTCAATTCTACAATACGCGATGGGGCAATATCATTATAACCCAGTTCATTCAGCGCCCGCAGCAACTCCGGGTTAACGCCATGAATTTTAAATTCTACCAGTCTCGATATTGGAATATTCTTATATCCGGCGGCATGTATCTGTCTGATATATTCCGGCGAAACCCCATGAATTTGCAGCTCGATAATGTGGGATTTTGACATATCCTTGTAACCCAAATCTGCCAGTTCTTTTAAAAATTCCGGCCGCACCCCCTGAATTTTAAATTCCACCAGTTCGGACAACGATATTTCCCTGAACCCGGTGGCATGGATTTGCCGGATATAATCCGGGGAGACGCCGTGAATTGTTAATTCCACGATTCGTGAAGGATCTATATCCGCATAACCCAGGTCATTGAGCGCTTCAACCAGTTCTGGTCTTACGCCATGAATTTTAAATTCAATCAGTTTCGAAATAGGGATATTTTTAAATCCCTTCACATCCATCTCTTTAATATAGCGCGGGGAAACGCCGTGTATTTTAAAAGCAATCAAATCTTCAGGAGCTATATCCGTATATCCCATTTTCACCAGTTCCTGGATGAAATCCAGACTAACATCGTGGATGCGAAAGCTGACCATATTATCGACAGAAATATCTTTATAGCCAAGTGAATGCAGTTTTTCGATAAAAGCAATGTTCACATTAAAAATGGCCATAGATACCAGTTTTGAGCCTTCTATATCCGTATAACCTAACCTCTTCAGATTATCGAGGTAATTTATATTAATATTGGCCAGGCACAACAACAGCAGGTCTTTATCTTTAATCCTGCCATAGTTGTTTTTGCTTAAAAATTCTTTAAACTCCCGACTGGCTGTAAAATAAAAAGTTCCCAAGCCCTTTTTGCCGGAATTTTTACCTTCAAAGGTAATAACGCCGGCGTCGCGCTCCATAGTAAATGGCTGCCCGGAATCCATTGCCAGGTTTTTAAAATCACCTTTACTGAACTCATTAGAATATTTCCAATCGTTATTATTCCAGCCGTTGCTTTCATCGATCATCAAAGTAAGGTGCAGACTGTCGCTGCTGAACCGGGCGGTCCAGTCCCCTTCTACATCCCAGGCAGCGGTTGCCAGACCGGCGCCGCCAATGAGTAAAAATAATGCAATTATTATATAATATGGTTTCATTTGTATGACTCCTGAATAATTTTCACTACAATTATTAGTTTTTGTTACCTTCCTGCAGGAGGGTGTTGGTCATTTCAAACAATAAAACCGTCCCGCAGCATAATGGTTACAAAAATTATATCAAATCAATGTTAAAATTGTTTTTTCTATTTTTTCACGCACCTGGGTATCCAAAACCCGGGTTTTCAACAGCGTTTGCATGGGTTCAACTGACGATTTCTCCTGCAACGCCAGCATCACGTCCGCCAGTAAAAGCAGCGCCTGCGAATCATACTGCGTGCTGATCGCCTGCACCAGCCCGGCGCGTACCAGGGGTTTATCGGCAAAGCGTTGCAGAGTTTTAATCGCTACCAACCGCACATTAACGTTCGGATCGTTATGCAAAGTGTGCAACAATGCATAAATGATCGCATCCTGAGCTGTATCCAAACTGGCAGCCTGATAGATACCCTGTAATCGCTCTGCCGGGGAAGAATGGGTTAGCAAGGTCAGCGTCAGCATGGTTTTCATATTGGCAATTTCAGTATTCATGCTGTTTATTTGTCGGTCATAATCTGTTTTCGGCGTCAGCCGGTAGCCGATACTCCATCCTGAAAAAACCAGCAAAATACTATAAGCAAACACTGCGGCAAACCGCCAGGCATTGGCTTGAAACAGTCCCTGTAAAAAGGTCGTTTTACCGGATGGCCTTTCAGCCGAGCGGTTGGATAAAGCAGAGAGCATTGTATAGAAATTATCCGTCATCCGTTCGCCGGGTTCGGGAATGGCCAATTCCGACAGCCCTGCCGTTACTTTTTCCAGTTCGGCGATTTCCTGCCCGCTCATTCCCGCTTCAAGTAATTTGTTCTTCAACTCGAGCTTTTTATCAAGATCATTGCGGCATTCAAGATATGCCAGCGCCAGTTCTTCAATATTATTTTTCATAACATTTGTCCATTTGCATATAAATATCTTTTAATTCCGTCAGCGCCCGAAACACCTTTATTTTCACATTATTTTCGGAACAGCCCAGAATCTCGCCAATCTCTTTATATTTTAATTGCTGATACTTGCACAATATCAACAACTCGCGTTTTTCCGCATGCATTTGCAGCAGCGCTTTTTCTAAAAGCTGCAATTGTTCTTCCCTGACAATTTCACTATCGCCAATTGCCTCTTCAGCCAGATCATAACCGCTAAAATCATCAACAGCCTTGTAACGGTTATTCCGGTTACAATGGTCAATAAAAACATTATGGGCAACCTGGTACATCCAGATATGGAATTCACCATAACCGGTAAAATTGTGCCGGTATTTGAGCATGCGTAAAAATACATTTTGTACCAGGTCTTCGCTGGCATGTAAATCCCTGCCCAGGCGGAAAAAATATGCAAACAGGGGCTTTTTATAACGTTCAAACAGCAGGCCCAGTTTTTCCAGGTTGCCGTTCCTCACCAGGAGCATTACTTCATTATCGGAATAGGGTTCCATTTCTGACCATTATTTTTTGAGACATAACATACCAATCTTATAACCAGGTTGCAAGCAAAAGGTTACAAAAATATTTATCTTTATTTATTCACAAGCGGGAAAAACACTGCCGGGCGGCAGGCTATAAATGATTGATGCCGGTGCCGTAATCTGCGGCAGGGTAATAACATATTCGGGGAATACAGGAATTCCCCGAAACAGGCGCCTGTTAAATTATGCAAAGTTGAAAACCCGCAGAAAATAAAACCACATGGCGGGAAAAAAAATGTTAACAGGAGAGTCCCATGAAAAGTATAATTACCTTCACCCTGATTTTGGCGGTTATGGTCGCCGCCGGATATTCGCAAAATCCGTCAGCAGAAACCCGTAATGCAATTAATACCTACCTGTCCGCCCTGAATGATAAAGATATCCAGGTTCGGTTAGTTGCATTAAAACGACTGAGCGAATTAAAGACATTGTACCCAAATTACCAAATGAAAGAGTTTGATAACTTTTTAACCTCGCAAATTATGCAAACCGCCACCAAAGGTTGGATTGCCTCGCTAACCTCGGATGTCCCGGGGGTTCGCCACAGTACGCTACATATTTTGGTGCGGTTAAAATACGACTTTCCGAACCTGGATATGAGTGTTTTTAACAACACACTAAAAAAAATGTGTGAAAAAGATCCTCAACCGCATTTACAAGTCGATGCCAAAATTGCCGCTGCTTACATCAACAGTTCGGAACTAGCAGCCGCCATTGAAATACAGGAAGACATGGCGCCCGGCGATGTGTTTACCATCATCCACAGCGAAATGGACAGGGTTTTTGAGAACACGAATCCCTTGACATTTAATATGAAATAATATTTACAGATATGGATGGGATAAAAAAAGGCTGCGCAACAGTCTCTTTTTTCCCATCCCATAATTATACCTGAATTTATCGAGTCAAAAGAAATTTAGTATTACTACTTTACAAGAACCAGGGGCTTTATCCATCCTGCAAAAGAAATATCAACTATTCCATTATTGAAAATAAAATTCGTATTTTAAAAATACCGGTGATGTGTTTAAATATGCAAATACCTGTCGTTGTGACACATAAAACGAGCAGTTACCGGGTCATGCAGCGGGTTCATCAAAAAAATATTCCATATCAATTGATGTATATCAACTTTTTGCAATTTTTCAATTGACATAAAAGAACTATTTTGTATATTAATTGTGTTAAATGGGTACATTGCGGAATCAGTTCCCTTAAAGAGGCTCGCAAATTATTAATGGAGTCAACAATGAAAAAAATCATTCTGTTATTGTGCTTACTGGCAGTTGTTCCCTATACATTGGCGGAAAATTATCTTATTAACGGCGGCCAGGAATCACAAATCAATTACCAGATGGTGCAAAAAATTGCTCCGGCGACCGGTACAAAAAAGCTGACGCTCACTTTTGTAGAGCCGGTTACCTTTTCTTCACCAACCTATAACCAGAGAATCACTAACTTTAATCTTGATTTCTCGCAGCCCCCAAACGACCGCAAAGAGAGCCTGGATAAACGCGGCAACAAAGTAATCAAACTGGAATGGAAAAACCCTGTAAATACAATTACAACGACAATTTCTCTTATCGCTCAGAACACAACCAGGCTACAGTCATTGCAAACCAGTGCACCATTCCCTCCGGCCAACCTGTCGGCCGCCGATAAAGCATACCTGGCTGCAACCGAGCAGGTGCCTTCAAACGATCCGCGCATAGCTGCCAAGGCGCGGGAACTGACCGCCGGTGCAAAAACCGAATTCGATGCCGTGCAAAAAATTCTTACCTGGGTGGTAGATCATTTGAATTACGTATTGTTACCGCAAAGCTACAATGCCATGTATTCTTTTGAAACCGGCAAGGGCAACTGCCAGAACTATTCGCATCTGGCGGCGGCGCTGATGCGCGCAGCCGGCATTCCGGCGCGAATCGTCAATGGCGTAACCCTCAAGCAGCCTTATGACATCAATACCGGCAGCGGAACATTGACCATGCGCATGGCGCAGGGCCGGCATTCCTGGATTGAAGTATTTTTCCCGGACCTGGGCTGGGTGCCGTTCGACCCGCAGCAAACCGCGCTGTATGTCAGCAACCGCTTTATCCGTGTGGAAATTGGCCTGGACAACAACGAAACCGCCAATGACGGCCTGGTACGCTGGACCCAGGATCGCGGCTACGACGACCAACCCGGGTTTGAAGAAGTGATCGACGCCGCCCTGGGAGGCGACCGGGTAACATTGAACGCCCGGAAACAAACTTATGGCCCGCAAAAATTAATGTTCTACCCGCCGGTGCAAGCCTCTTTTTCCAAAATAACCACTCCCCCGCCGCCCAAGCTGCCGGAACCTGTTTCCGATCAAAAGCTGAAAACTCTGCAATATCCCAAAGCCTACATGTTCGGCAACCTGGAATACCCGGAGAATCTCGATTTTATGACCACCCGCGGTCCGGCGCAGCAGGCCGGCGACGGCGATATGGAAATGCGCAAAAACTTTTTGGTGGAAACCGCCGAATACGTAACCACGCAGGGCAACCAGTACGCCCAGACGTTTATTCTGAAAAAACCCATGCAGGTGCACAAGGTCGGCCTGGCGCTGCACAAATTTGGCGGCGACGGCCAGTTGTGGATCGAAATCTACAAGGATAACGGCAAAGGTCAGCCGGGCGATTATATTATTACCAGCGAGTATCTGCCCATTAGCGCCATGAAATTTTCTGCCGGGTACACCTGGGTGGATTTCGATTTCTCTAAAGAGAAACCGGCGCTCTCACCCGGCCGGTACTGGATTGCATTGGGATTCACCGGCAGTCCCATTATCAACTGGTTTTTCACTTATGGCAAACCGGTCGGCCCGGATGACGGCACCCGCTATAAAACCATGTTCGACGAAACCTGGAGCCGCAGTTTGTCGTTCGAGTTCAACTACCGGGTAGCCGGGTTTACCACCAATTAAGCTGCATGTGCCAGTTTTTACCGGGAGGCGGCACAGCCTCCCGGATTTTCTTATTGTGGGTAGGGTAATGACAGGAGAAATATTTCATACATTAGCAGCTGAATCCATTGAAGAAAAGGCGCGTTGGTTCCACTCTCTGACTGTAGAGGAGCGGCTGGAATTGTTGTGCGCCTGGACAGATTTGATATTGGAAATTAATCCGGGAATTTTGGAAACCAAAAATGCTCAACCGGTTGCAGGACGTATTCAGGTCATTAAAAAGGAAAGTGAAAAACATGTCTATTCTCTTTATCCCTCTTACCAGCTATTTTCTTAAAAGTAAAATTGAAACATTAGACCAAACCGGGGGTAACAGGAAGTAAAAAACAACATATCGCTTGATTATTAATAATATAAATAAAAACAATCGATTAGATTGCTTTTAAATAAAAAACTTTGTTCTTTAATAAAACAACCCAGCAAAAATAAAATTATAAATTGGAAATACTCTGACTCTGATCCAGACAGATATTGAACAGTGTGTTGCAATACCAACGCTAACCCGGAAATAACAGAAAACAGAGCGAATAACAAATAAAACATATCGAAAAAAATTGACTAGTTTAATAATTTTCACTATTTTGCAATGAGCGGCTGGATGAATAAAATAAAACAAGATTTGACTTGATTATGTTTTATAAATCAATACCGCAAGCGATAATTGTTTTATATTACAGGTTAAAAAATTCCCGGCTTTCGGAACCTGGCAAAAAGTCAGGAGTACAAATTTTACAATAGCAATAACTGGTTAAATTATTTATATAATCTGAAAGGGAAAACACTTATGTATGAACAAAGCATAGCTTTACTCAACAAGGCAGTGGCCGATGAAATGTCGGCAGCACATCAGTATATGTATTTTCATTTTCATTGTGAAGACCAGGGATATGAACTATTATCCCAGCTTTTTGAAAGAACCGCTATTGAAGAAATGCGGCATGTCGAATTGTGTGCTGAACGTATTTTATTCCTGGGTGGTGAAGTGGAAATGACGGCATCTGCCGCGGTGGAAAAGATTCATGAAGTAAAACCCATGCTGGAGATGGCACGCAAAATGGAACAAGCCAGCATCCGCGATTATAACAAATGGGCCAACGAATGTTCCGCCAATGCCGATTCCGGCTCCCGCAAGGTATTTGAAAGCCTGGTAGACGATGAAGAACGTCATTACAGCCAGTTTGACCTGGAAATGGAAAAAGTTAAAAAATTTGGCGAGCAATACCTGGCGCTGCAATCCCACGAAAGCAGCAAAGGCGCGCCAACCGAATAAAATCAAGGAAACCTTTGTTTTTACGAGTATGCTTTTTTACCGTCCCGGGGCAATAACCCCAGGGACGGTAAAATCAAACCAACCTGTTAATAATAACCAAACTGCAAAATCTGCTTCGCTACTATTTATTCTGCACGGGCGTCATATACAGGCGCTTTGTCCGCTTTTCAGCTTCCTGCCCGATAATTTTTTGGTGTATATGGTTTTTTTATATTCTACTCTTTTCTATAATCTTGCAGCTGCTTAAATCAACCCTATCTGTAATTTATTTTTTCATCGCCACGCATTTTATGCGGTATTTGCTACTGATCTCGCAAAATTATCCCCTGTTTTGTTCCACACCTGGGCACAACCCGGCATAAGCAATTCATTCGCAATAGCAGCGATTTGGAATATTACTCTTTAGCAATTTTCTCCAAACCGAAAAGTCGGGGCAAGCAGCGCTTTAATAGTATTTACGGGAACATATTAATCAATAACAATTCAGCCACATTTGCCTGCATACTGGAAAATTTGTATTGCCGTTTTAATTATTGTTTTATATTTTCCATTGGTGGCACAACTTTTGACCTTACGGATACAGAAAAAACAATTAAATATTAAAAAATACTTTCGTAAGTTATTATATTAAATAGAGTTGTGAAATTATGAAAACAAGTGTCGTAAAATACAATTTGAAAAATATTGTGGCTTTCATGTCACATAATTATTGCTGTATTTTTCATAATTTTCAGCTTTTGTATCTTTTGTGGGACATTAGATTAAGAATCGTTGTGCAATGAAAAAAAATAGCCGAAAAATACTGCACTTTGGGATCAGAACCAATGGCTTTCGCCACACGCTGGTCAAACGGGTGTTGAGTCCCTGGCGTAATTATCAACAATTTCTGGCCGCGTCACAATGGTGGTCCACTGAAAAATTGGGTGTTTACCAAATACAGCGTTTGCAAACCATGCTTTATATTGCCAATCGTTATACGCCCTGGTACCGGCAAATATTTCATGCTCATAATATCAAACCGGAGAGCATAAACGCAATTGCCGATCTGACCTGCATTCCGGTTTTGGAAAAAGAAGATATCCGTTGCAATCATCAATTAATGGCATCACGAAATAATATTGCCCCTTTTCTGTACCGTTGCTATACCAGCGGCACCACCGGCAAGCCATTAACCCTGTACCGGGATTTGCATAACATTGGTTTTGAACATGCCCTGCTGATGCGCCAGCTCGCCTGGGCGGGTATCAGCCCGCGCGACCGGGTTGCTATATTAAAGGGTGAAGCGCTGCCACAACGATTGACCGGTAAAAATATCTTTCATATCTACAGTCCCGCCGACAACCGACTGGTACTATCATCGTTTCATATTTCCAGCAGCAATATAACCCATTACCTGCACGCATTGCAGCATTATCAACCAGCTGCCCTGGACGGCTACCCGTCATCAATATACGCTTTGGCTAAATTTCTATCCGAACAGCATCTGCACTTTGCGGTAAAGGCTGTATTAACTTCTTCGGAAACCCTGCTGCCGCAGCAAAAACAGTTGATCGAAAAAGTATTTCAATGCCGGGTATATGATTATTATGGCATGGCGGAACGGGTAGCGGCGATCCATACCTGCGAACGGGGCAATTATCATATTATCCCGGAATACGGCATTATAGAATTACAGAAAGCCGGCCAGGGCTATCACGAGATCATTGCCACAGCTTTGACTAACAGGGCAATGCCGTTACTGCGTTACCGGGTTGGCGACCTGGTGCAGGTACAGGCGAATGCCCCGTCCTGCGAATGCGGGCGCGCTTACCCGGTAGTGGAACGCATCGTCGGTCGGGCGGACGACTATATCGTCACCCCCGCCGGTAACCTGGTGGGACGACTGGATCACATTTTCAAGGGCAGTTCCAATATTATTGGCGCCCAGGTGTACCAACCAGACTTTTCCCATATCGTTTTGCGTATTGTCCGCGATAAAAACTATGTTGAACAGGACGGCCAATTGATTTTGAACCGCTTGAGGGCAAGAGTGAATGATGGAATACAATTTGAAATTGAATATATTAACGACCTGCCCAGGGGTGGGCGTGGTAAATTTAAAGCGGTCGTTTCTGATGTTCAGCCATTTGCCGGAACGCCGGCGGGAGAAGTGCAATGAAGATCAGTGTATTCGGACTTGGCTATACCGGTTGTGTATCCGCCGCCTGCCTGGCAAAACTCGGCCATGAGGTGACCGGTGTAGATATCAGCTTTAAAAAGGTCAGTCTGGTTCAGAACGGACGTTCGCCGATTGTCGAGCCGGAACTGGACGCTATGATCGCCGAACAGGTGCAAGCAGGACGACTGAGCGCCACCCAGGATACCGGTCTGGCCGTTAGCAACTCCAAACTGGTTTTCATCTGCGTGGGCACACCGGATGACGGCAAGGGTGCAGTGGATTATAAACAGGTGGAACGCGCGTGCAGCGATATTGGCGCGGCTTTGCGTACCAGCCGGGAGTTTGTTACTGTGGTACTGCGCAGCACGGTTCTTCCGGGTATTGCCCGGCTAAAAGCCATTCCCGCCCTGGAAACCAACTCTGGGAAAAAAGCCGGAATCGATTTTGGCTTTGTGCTCAATCCGGAATTCTTGCGCGAAGGCTGCGGTGTTTATGATTTCTTCCATCCGGCGTTAACAGTCATTGCTGCCGGAGATGCCGGTTCTGCCGGAATCATGCAAGAACTGTACGCCCCGATTGACTGCAATATCCGTTTTGCCGGGTTTGATGAAGCATCATTGATTAAATTCGTCAACAACTCTTTCCATGCCGTCAAAGTAACCTTTGCTAATGAAATCGGCCGGATATGCAAGGAAATGAATATCGATACCGGCGCTGTATATGATCTGTTCATTCGCGATGAAAAGTTGAATATTTCACCGGCTTATCTGCAGCCGGGGTTTGCTTTTGGCGGATCGTGCCTGCCCAAAGATCTGCGCGCCATAACCACAGCCGGTAAACGACTAAAGCTGAAATTACCCCTGCTGGATTCTGCCCTGAGCAGTAATGCGGAACATATTCGTTATGCGCATGATTTAATTAAAAAGAAAGGCAAGCAAACAATTGGCTTTCTGGGCCTGAGTTTTAAAAGTGCAACCGACGACCTGCGCGAAAGTCCTTACGTTACCCTGGTTCAGCGCCTGCTGGCGGATAACTACCGGTTGCGTATTTATGACCCAAATGTGCAAATTAACGGGTTGGTTGGTGTGAATAAGGAATTTATTGAAAAAAACCTGCCCGGCCTGTCTGAAATATTTTGTGACTCGGCGGAGCGGGTCATTAGTGAAAGTGAAGTGATTGTGATAGCTAACAATCCCGAACAATATAAAAAAGAACTGCAAAGCGCAAAAGGACAAAAAATCATTGATCTGTCTTTTTTGGGCAATGCCGGACTTTACCCCAACGAGGTGGATTATGAAGGCATTTGCTGGTAAAGTACTGATCATTGTACAAAACCTGCCGGCGCCTTTTGACCGCCGGGTGTGGCTCGAAGCGCAGACGCTGCGGGATCATGGCTACAAAGTATCTATTATTTGCCCGAAATCAGCAGAACATCCGGAAAAATTTATCAGGATCGACAATATCTCGATCTATCGCTACACCATTCCGGTTAACGCTCGTGGCGCTGCAGGATATTTTCTGGAATTTGCCTGGGCCTGGCTGGCTACGGCCTTGTTATCCTTAAAGGTACTGCGCCGCGAAGGGTTTGATATTATCCAGGCGTGCAATCCGCCGGACACTTATTTTCTGTTGGCGCTAATTTACAGAATGTTTGGCAAACGTTTCATTTTCGATCACCATGATCTGGCCCCGGAAATGTATCTTGCAAAATACAACCGCAAGGGCGGTTTATTATATAAAGGATTGTTACTGCTGGAACGTTTAACACTGCGTACTGCTGAGGTAGTAATGACGACCAACGAATCATATAAAAAAGTTGCTGTGCAACGGGGACGCAAGAACCCCGACGATGTCTTTGTATTGCGTACCGGCCCGGATCTGACCCGTCTGCGGCCGGTTACGCCGAACAACCAATATAAACACGGCAAGCCACTGCTGGTCTGTTACCTCGGTGAAATGTGTCCGCAGGACGGCGTAGATTATCTGCTGCAATCCGCCGCTTTTATCAATAAGGAAATGCAGCGGCGGGATATCCAGTTTGTATTGATGGGCGGCGGCCCGGCGCAACCCTTTTTCAGGGCAATGAGTGAAAAAATGGGGTTGGACGAATTTGTTCATTTTACCGGTAGAATCGCAGATGTTGAACTGTGCAAGTACCTTTCCACCGCCGATGTATGCGTCGATCCCGATCCTCATACGGAATGGTCCAATCTTTCTACTATGAACAAAGTTCTGGAATATATGGTATTTGCCAAACCCATAGTCAGCTATGATCTGCTGGAAACCCGCTATTCAGCACAAGACGCGGCGATATATGTGCCGGCTAACGATCCACAAGAATTTGCACGGCATATTGTTGAATTACTGGACGATCCACAGCGCCGGGAACGCATGGGAAACGCGGGATTACAGCGGGTCAGCGGAAATCTGTGCTGGCAGCATACGCATAACGCCCTTTTAAATGCTTATAAACGAGTAGCTTTAAAAAAACGTCTTCAAGTCAAAAACAAATCAAGATTGCTATCCCGGTTCGTCCGTAATCGTAAACATAAAGAAAAAATTGTCCGCTCGGATAATGACTTTAAATATTCAGTTAAACTGATCAATGGATTATTATAAATCTGTAGAGTTGCTATGAAAACATATTTCAAATATATATTTGTGTTGCTGCCTCTGGTTCTGAGTATGTGCAGCCCCAAAAATCCGGTCGGCACGGTCTCAGACCCCAAATGGGTGGCAATGAACAAAGGCCTGACAAGCATGACCATTCAATGTATTGCCCCGGCGCCGGATCAGGCAAAAACTATCTATATCGGCACCCTCGATGGCGTATTTGTCACCGAAGATGGCGGTAAAAACTGGCAGCCACGCAATGACGGGTTGACTACACGGGACAGCAAAAGCCTGGTCACTCATCCACAAAATGGCAGCCTGGTGTTTTGCGGTTCATGGGGAAGCGGCGTGTTCAAGTCCGCCAATGCGGGATTGAACTGGACAAGCGTATGGAACAGCGAGCAGAATCCCTTTATTTCGGCAGTTGCTTATGGCAGCAATGGAACATTATGGGCGGCCACCCGAAGCGGATTATTCAAGAGTATAGACCAGGGCTTGAACTGGAACAAAGCTTATGCCGATGGTATTGTTACCACTGTTGCTGTAAACCCGGTGAATCCCAAAGAAATTTTCATTGGCGTTGAATACCGTGGCAATTTCAAAAGCTCTGATAACGGTAATACCTGGCTGGCAATTAATGAAGGTATTTACTGGAACGATACCTATGGCGTGCTGGCTGCCAATAATTTCAGCTTTAATCCAAAAAATACGGCCATTCTGTTTTTAAGCACCGGTTCGGTGGATATATACAAAAGCGTTAATGGCGGCTTGAGTTGGACTCAATATCCGCATGACGCAAGCGATTTTAAAGTAGTTTCTGTAACAGTTGATCCGGTCAATCCGCAAAATGTGTGGGCGGCAACCCAAAACCGCGGTGTAATGATGAGCATAGACGGTGGAGAAAAGTGGTCGCAAAAGAATAACGGTTTACCAACATTACAACTAAAAGCAATTGGTGTGACGGGTGGAAATACTTCCGAATTGTTTGTCGGAACTATTGGTGAAGGGATATTTAAGTATAGTGAGTAAGACAGGGTATGAAAAAATAAAAATTTTGTTATTCGCAGCGCTGGTTATCGGCTTTGGAGTACGACTGGCGCCGGCCTTGTATATGAATAATAAAATCAGCTGGGAAGATGAAAGAGATTATCTCGACCTGGCGCAGAAAATTCACAACGGCCAAGGCTATGTTCGCGCCGACGGCAGCCCGACTGCATTCCGGGCGCCGGGTTATCCGATGTTTTTAGCCCTGTTACGATTTACCGGAATACAATCCCCTTTGACCATTCGCCTGGTTCAGGCGCTGCTGGGTACGGCTATCATCTGGCTGGTTTATCAAACAGGATTGATAATTATGAACCGCAGTGCGGCATTACTGGGCGCAGTTTTAACCGCTATATATCCCTATTATATAATAATGCCGGTTACCCTGCTGGCAGAAACCCTGTTTACAACTCTGTTATTAGCTGCTACGTTGCAGTTATTCCTTTTCTTGCGGGACGGCCGGGGCAAACTGCTGTTCGGCGCGGCAATAACAATGGGCCTGGCTATACTTACCCGTCCGGCTGCTGTGGCGCTGGCGGGCGGCGTTATTCTCTGGCTGCTAATTAGCAAACATTTCCCGATGAAACAACGAGTTGGTCTGGCAGCATTATTTATCGGCGCTGTGCTGCTGACGATAACTCCCTGGATGATGCGTAATTATATGCAGTTCGGTTCATTTACATTGGCGACCAATGGTGGGCGCAATTTATGGCTCGGTAACAATGCCGCTTCTACTATCAACACCGGCAGCAATATCGCAATGGATGAGGTAATGACACAACAAATAGAGAGCGCCGAAACGGAAACAAAAGCGGAAAAAATTTATTATGATCATGCTTTCCGGCATATCAAAACTCATCCCTGGCAGTTTGTAATTTTAACTGCTAAAAAAGCCCTGGCATTCTGGCGCTGGACGCCTTCGCCCATGACAGGAAACAGCTATGAGCGTGATCAACTCATGCACTGGCTAAGCATATTCAGCGTTGCGCCGATTTTTATTTTCGCCATTATCGGTTACATTCTGGCCCCGGCTGAACTGCGATGTAAAATATCATTATGGTTAATTTTTGCAATTTTTTATACAGCAACACATGCAATATATATATCCAAAGTCCGCTTCCGCTTACCACTGGATGCCTTTATAATTCTCACCGCCGCATTTGCAATTACAAAATGGTTCGGCAAATTAAAGGCAATCCCGGTAATGGGAACGGCAAAAGCAATTTGAATTGAATAATGGCTCCCCCGGTTATGTTAAATAATTGCCGGGAGCGCAGGAGTGATGGTGCACGAATTTGGTTACGACAAACAAGTTCCGGGCGGAACGCTTCAGCCGGATGAAAACAAAAAAAAGCTGAATCACGAAATCCGCTCAATTTCTCACGGACTGCTGGGCTACCTGACGATTTTTATCGAAGAAGTAGATAGCAAACTCTCTGAAGAGGATAAGGAATTATTGTCCCGTGTCAATTATTATTCGCACAAACTATCCGATTTGGTATTAGAATTGCTATCTAAATACAATCAGGATAAAAATTCCAGCGATAACAATGACTGAAACAGGTAATCAAATTTAACCAAGAAAAGCCATTTGAAACATTTCAATTCAAAAATATATCTTTATGTTTTTTCAGCGCTTATATTGATCATTCCCGGTATCTCTACAATTGCCGCTCCGTCGGGATATTCTATAAAAATTCTGGAAAGCTCGGCAAACCGCATAATTTGTGAAATTGCTTTCGATTCCATAACTGTAATTCAAAAACGAGTAGAAAATACCTGGTTTAGTGAACTATCCTTACCGGGTTGTGCCTTTACAGAACGCGAAAACCTGCCAAAATTGCCAATCATCAGCCTGGCGCTGGGAATCCCGCAAAGAGGCGACCCAATGGTAACTGTGCTCAACCAGCGGTCCATTAGCCGGGATTTGGGAAAAATTGTTCCTGTTGTCAAACCTGCCGCGGCCGAGAGTGATGAGGATTTGTTTATCATTCCTGAAGCGGCAAGCCTTCCACAGGTCTGGCCGGAGACCATTGCTGAAAAAGGCGTGGTCGGAATTATGCGCAGTCAGAGGATCATGCAAATTGAACTGCATCCGGTTCGCTTTTATCTGGAAACCGGGCTGACTCTTATCATTCAATCCCTGCGCCTGCAAATTGATATGCAGCATTCCGCAACAGCTGTGAACAGAAGCAGCGGCACTGTTAAAAACATGGCCGTTTCTGAGCCGCAATTTGAGCCATATTATCAACATCTGCTGGCAAACTATGCCGAAAGCAAAGCCTGGCGCACCGTGAATACCGACGAACAAGAGAATGCGGTTGCCGCCAATCCTGAAACTGCGCCTTTTCGTTACAAATTACTGGTCGAGCACGATGGTATATACGGGGTAACCGGCAAGGAGCTGGCCGCCATAGGGGCAGATTTGAACACAATTACTCTTTCAACTCTGGCGCTTTTTAACAAAGGGAAACCGGTGCCTATTTTGGTTGAAGGCGAAGCCGATGGAGTCTTTGACCCGCAAGACCGCATTATCTTTATGGGCGAGCACAATTCTGGCGACAGCACATATCTGTCCCTGTTTTCGGAAACCAATGTCTACTGGCTCACCTGGGGCAGTGGTGTTGGAGCACGTTTTGCGGAAATGAGCGGCGCTGCCGGTTCCACGACACTGGATACCCTTACCTCCCGCCGCACCCGCATTCACCTGGAAAAAGATTTATTGTACGACCGCCTGGTTTCCATGCCCAAACAAGATCAAGATCATTGGCTATGGCAATTGATGCAAGAAGGAAGAGAATACAGTTTTCCGATAGTGACGGATGGCTGGATCAAAAACAATACAGTCCGCATACAGGCAGGATTCCAGGGCTTGACTCATCCTCTAGTCGCCCCGGATCACCACATATTGCTTAGTCTCAATCAAAGCATCCTGGGAGAATTGATCTGGGATGACCAGAATCCCGGGTTTTTTGATACCGGTTATATCAACATCAACACCCTGGAAAGCGGCAACACCATTGCCATTAACGTTCCGGGCGATCTGCCGGGAGTTTCGCTAGACCGTATTTATCTGAACTGGCTGGATATCGAATTTGAACGTAGTTTATCTGCCAGCAATGACACTTTGACATTTTATAATCAAGCGCCTGACAAAAATTTATTACGTATTTCCGGTTTTACTACACCGGAAATATATATTTTAACCAACGCCGGAACGCGGATAACCGACTATAAACAGATTCACACCCCCCAGGGATATGACTTTTTGTTTGTCGATCATTCCCCGGCGCCGGTCTCTTTCATGGCAGCAGGTAAAAAAAGAATTGACCAGGTTAAAAGAATTGTCGCTGCCGAAACCACCAGTTTAAAAAATTTAAATAATGGCGCAGATTATATCCTCATCACTCACAGCAATTTTAAACCCCAGGCACAGCGGCTGGTAGATTTCCGCGCAGCTTCCGGTTTGCGTACCATGATGGTTGATGTACAACACGTTTTTGATGAATTCAGTCACGGTATTTACGATCCGCGCGCAATCAAAAGGTTTCTTCGCTATACCTGCACTTATTGGCAAAAACCTGCCCCCTTGTATGTACTTTTGTTTGGCGATACCACCCACATGTTGGATAAAGCCTTGGCACGCAGAGATAACTTTGCCTCATTCATCCCCACTATGATGGAATACACCCAAACCTGGGGAATGAGTTCCAGTGACAACTATTTTGCCGCAGTCATTGGTGATGATGATATGCCGGATTTATTTATTGGCCGGTTACCCGTAAACACTCTGTCGGAAGCGCAGGTCGTGGTCGATAAAACTATTGAACACGAATCTTTTGCCAATGCCGGCGAATGGCGGCGTAACCTGTTAATGCTGACCGGTCTTGATAATTACTTTGAAGAAAGCGTTAACCATTTATATAAGCATTATATTCCGACCAGTATGGTCACCAACCGCGTCGCCACCCTCGATACCTCACGCTATTTCGGCAGCACCGAAACTTTGACGTCGTTTTTCAATGCGGGACAAACTTTGGTCAACTTTGTCGGTCATGGCGGCGGCGGCGTTTTTTCCGATGCGGAACTATTTCAACTGGAAGATATTGCCCGCCTGAACAATCAACCCCGTTACCCGGTCATTTTCAGTTTAACTTGTTTTATCGGCCACTTTGACAACCCGGAAGGGCCTTCGCTGGCTGAAGAACTGCTAAGTACCCCGGGCAAGGGCATTGTCGGCAGCTTTGGTTCCTCAGGACGCGCTTATATGCAAGGTGATTTCTATTTAAACAACGCTATTTTTGATGTTATCTTTCACCAGCAAAAACGTACCATGGGCGCAATAGCCACCCTCGGCAAGCTGGAAATGATTAAACTCACACGCGGGTTCTGGGATCATGTTAAAAGCTACAACGTGCTGGGCGATCCGGCAGTGCCGGTTTATATTCCCGATGACAAGGTCACGGTTCAGCTTTCGGCCAATACCCTGACCAGTGGTAACCAATTGATCGTAACCGGCAGCGTTACCGGGCAGAGCCAGGGAGATCTGATTATCTCGGCTTATAATGATCGCGATTCTTTGCTGGTCAGCAAACAAGTGAAACTGGAGAATAATGCCTTTTCCATCAGCCTGATCACGCTGAATTCGCAAACCCGTCAAGCCTGGGGGCAATCCGGCGGCAAGGGTATTGTACGCGCATATTTTAAAAACAACCAGGCTGAAGCAGTCGGTTCAGCTACTTTTAGCGTTGACAAACCGTATATCTCTTCGTTATACACCCTACCGGAAAATCCCCGCCATCAGGAAGAATTTTATTTTGTGGCCACAATCAATCAAGCAGATTTAAATGCCTCTGTCGGGCAAATTGATTCGCTGTTGATCCGCTGGTCACAAACTGAAGAAAGCTGGTATGCAATGGGCCTGGTGGCAAGCGATAATTACTGGCGCACCCCGGGTACTCTGAAATTAAGCGAGGGGACTACCCTCTATTATCATGTCGCAGCAATGGTTAATAATAACTTGATAGTTCTGAGTGACACCCGCCAATTCCGGGTAGGCTATCGCCCGGATTTATGGATTGACCCTGCTTCAGTCAAAGTATTTGGCGACAACCAAACCTTTATTACCGCAACAATTAAAAACCGCGGCTTATCGGCTAGCGGCTCTTTTCTAGTCACAATTTCCATAAATACTGATAGCGGTTATACCAATATTGCCAGTCCTCTGAATATAACCGGTTTGGGCGCTAATGCAGATATGGACGCAGCTTTTTTATGGCCAGGGTGCACACCCGGTCGGCATGAATTTGCCCTGCAGGTAGATGTCAACAACCAGGTCAACGAACAGGATGAAAGCAATAACCGTACTACGAGGACAGTTTATATAGCAACAATGAACCAGGGCAGCCAGGGTGAATTATACCCGCCCTCAAACCGTTTTTATGTCAATATCCCCGCAGCCGCGGTGAATAAAAATACCTCTGTAGAGCTTGCAGAAATACAAAATTCTGAACTGCGCCGCTCCGCCGAATCATGCAACCTGACATTGATCCCGGCGCCGGGTGATTCCCTGTGGTGGGCATATCAAATCCATTTTGCCGATTCATCCATTGTTGCCGGTAAACCGGTTACCATTGCCGCATTTTATGACCCTGACGATTCCCTGACCGCGTATTATGCCGAAAAAAATACTTTAAAAATATTTATCTGGAACCCGGATACCCGTGCCTGGCAGGGAGTTGCCGGCACAGAAAACAAACAGGAACATTATGTACAGGCACAAATGCCATCCGGTTATCACATCTTTGCGCTCATGTCCAGCAACGACCTGGAACCGCCGCAGATCAAGATCAGCCTGGCAGGCCAGCATTTTGCCAATGGCGACCTGGTCAGTTCTCGTCCGGTTTTTACCATAGCCGTACAGGATTCCGGCGGTGTGGATACAGGCATCTTTCCGGTGCAGCTTGCACTAAATGGCACAGTCGTCTCGCAGGATGAGGTCATGATATTTCAAAATCAGCAAACCCGCAGTCAGGTAACGGTTACCTGGACTCCGGAGCTGACAACCGGAAACCACAATTTAAATATACAGGCTTGGGATATTAGCGGCAACTCGACCATTGTGAATGCCTCGTTTTCCATTAGCGGCGAATTCAGCCTGGCCGCCATTGCCAACCATCCCAATCCCTTTGCCACCGAAACAGTAATCGCCTTTACTCTGACCGATATGGCCGATAAAGTGTCGCTGGATATTTATACCGTCTCCGGCCGCCGGATACGCTCTTTTACTTTTATTGATCTGGCCGGCTATATCGAACAGGATTGGGACGGTCTGGATGATGATGGCAATGAAGTTGCAAATGGCGTATATTATTTAAAATTTACCGCCCAAAAAGGCAATAAAAAGATAGAGACAATAGAAAAAATGGCCAAATTAAAGTAAACGAATGTTCAACAAACTGTTTAAAATAAGCGCTTTTGCTATACTCATTACCCTGCTGCTAACAGTGTCCAAAAGCCCCGCGGGTGAATATGCCGCTGATTTTTTGCGTATCGGCGTAGGCGCACGGGCAATGGCAATGGGCGGCGCTTTCTCGGCGCTCGCCAGTGACGCCACAGCATTCTACTGGAACCCGGCAGGGTTATCCCATGTGCGGCGCTATGCCTTGCATGTAGATCATGTGCCCATGTTCGACGGCCTGGCGCAGTTCAACACCGCACACTTTACCATGGCGCTTAATAAAAGAATGACCATTGGCCTCGGCTGGATTCGCCATGGCGTGGATGATATTCCACGTTATGGGGCATTACAGGGCTCGCGGCTGGATCGCTTGAACAATACAACCTGGCGTTCCACCGGTGAACCGGAAGGCTATTTTCAAAACAGTGAGAACGCTTTTCTTTTCACTATTAGCCGGGTAGAGTATCTTGATCTTTACTTTAATATTGGTATGAACCAGTATCGCATTCCCCTGGAATTTTACGCCGGGCTAACCGGCAAATACATCCGCCATAGCCTGGACAGCAACTCCGGCGCAGGTCAGGGATTGGATGCCGGTTTTATCCTGCGGTTTGTCAGCGATAAATATATAGACAAACAAGCCAAATCCTGGTTTGGCCTTGCCGCTACCGCCCGCGACATTTCACGTACCAGCATTGCCTGGGATACGGCTACAGAGAATAAAGACCTGGTGCAAACGCTTTGGCTGGTCGGCGTTGCCGGTTCTCACAAGGTAAACATGATCCGCACCCGCTTTACCCTGACCTGCGATAAAGAGTTTGGTTTTTACCAGGATTTCCACTATGGCGCAGAAATGAACTTTATGAAAATTTTATCCCTTCGCGGCGGCTATTACCGGGAAAATTTTACGACCGGCGCCGGGTTGAGTTTTAAAAATTATACAATTGATTACGCTTTTATCTCCCACGATCTTGCCAACACCCATCGCATTTCCGGGTATTTTACTTTCTGATTCCCATAAACTTTTTTGCCTGGTTACGAAAAAAACATCTAACATCCGGTCCCCGAGTAGGTTCTCCCGCATTGCGGGATCTATCTTTGCGAACCATATCGAGGGGGACGGATTTGTAATACCCGCAATTCCTTTTTTCTTTAATGGGCTTCTCGATACGTCCCGAAAGATGAAGCAACGGGACTACTCGAAGACCGGGGTTGTTTACTTTGGCAATCGTCTCGATACGGGCCGGGATTGCACTTGTCAAGATCGAACCGGGTTTCACAACCCGGTTCGCACAATGATACAGGATTTCCAATCCTGTCAAATTATTTAAAAAAATTAAAATTACTACATTTCTACCAGGGTTAGAAACCCTGGGTAATTACCCGCACCGGGATGGGAATCCCGGTGCGATCAGAATTCTTCATCTGCGTTAATCTGTGTAATCTGCGGATAATTCCTTTTTTATATTCCTGGCAGGAACGGGATTGACACTGGAACAGCTAACTCCTTTTCCAGCTTTTAAATACCAAATCTGAGATTTTGTACAAGCGGGTTCCAATCGGGAGATTGGAACCAGAAGAATTATTTGCTGCTACATAATTTACATTCCAATCTATAAATAATCTTGACATTCAACTTTTCAGTGGTTAATTTATAAAAAACCGGGAAATGAATGAATCAAAACACAATAATATCCGTAATACTACCGGTGTATAACCGTAAACACCTGGTGATGCGGGCCATCCGCTCATTGCAGGCACAGACCTGTTCCGCATGGGAATTGCTGATTTTGGACGACGGCAGCAGCGACGGGCTGGAGGAACTGCTCTTTCCCCTGCTCGATGCCAATCCCCACTGGCGCTATTGCCGGCACAGTCACAGGGGGCTGGCTCTTACCCGTAACTTTGGTATTCATGCGGCGAGCGGCGAATTCCTGACGTTTCTGGATTCGGATGATGAATATAAAGCCGATCACCTGGCTCTGCGGCTCAACTATATGCGAACCCACCCGGAAGTGGATTTCATACACGGCGGCGTTGAACTGAACGGCCCGCCGCAATCGCATTACGTGGCCGATGCCGTCAATAAAGGCCGGTTGATCCATTTATCCGAATGTTGCATCGGCGCCACCCTGTTTGGCAAAAGCGCGGCATTTCGAAGCAGCGGCGGGTTCAAACCCCTACCCTATTCCGCTGAATCGGAATTTTTGCCCCGCATAACGGCACAATTTCATGTTGAAAAAGTGAATTTTCCAACCTACATTTATTACACCGGCTTACCGGACAGTATTTGTACAATAAAAGGGCATAACGAGGGTATTACAAATATATGAACATAACAGAACAGAACGAATTCATTAACAATATCATCCGCCCTGCCTGGATTGAAATTGATCTCGACGCCGTAGCGCAGAACGTTCGCAATATTAAAAAATACCTTGCCGGTGTGCAATTCCTCGCCGTGGTCAAAGCGGACGGCTATGGCCTGGGCGCGGTGGAAACCGCGCGGGTGATTCTCGAAAACGGCGCCGATCGGCTGGGCGTAGTGATGCTGGATGAAGCCATACAACTGCGGCGCGCCGGCATAACTGCGCCGATCCTCAACATGGGTGCGATTCGGGCAGATCAGGCGCATTATGTTATAGAGCATAATCTTGAACAAATCGTTTTTCGCCGTAATGTGGCCGAGGCGCTCTCACGTCAAGCCGGGGCCAGGCAGGTTACAGTAAATATTCACATTAAAATTGATACCGGCATGAGCCGCTACGGTGTGCGTTATGACCAGGCCGCAGCGTTCATTGAATCCATTTACGGTTTGTCAAACTTGCATATTGTCGGCGCCATGACCCATTTCCCCAAATCGGACGCGGTTGATAAAAGTTTTGCCCTGCTGCAAATTGAGCGGATGCTGGAAATCAAAAAAGAACTGGCATTCAAAGGCATAACCATTCCGCTGTGGCACACCGCCAACAGCGGCGCTACGCTCGACCTGCCGACCGCGCATTTCGATATGGCGCGGGTGGGACTGATGAATTACGGCTATTTTCCCTCCGATGATGTGCGCCGGCCATTCACCCTGCATCCGGCCATGAGCGTCAAAGCCCGAATCATCAACATCAACCACATCCGGCGCGGCGATTCGGTCGGTTACGGGCGCCGGTTCATCGCCGAAAAAGACGAAACCATCGCCGTGCTGCCGATGGGTTATTCGGACGGGTACAGCCGCAAGCTGAGCCAGGTGGGTCAGGTACTCATCAAAGGGCGGCGCATTCCCATTATCGGCGGACTGTGCATGGACGCTTTTTTCATCAAGATCACCGACCACCCGGATATACAGGAAGGCGATATTGCCACGATCATGGGAATTGACGGCGGCGAAGAAATTTCCCCGCATGACATTGCCCGGCTGGCCGGTTCGGTATCTTATGAAGTGATATCCTGTTTCGGAAAAAGATTACCGCGTGTACACATTCGTAACGGCAGCATCGTCAAAATTAAAAATTTTCTACTGACCTGAACTCAAGAACAACCCCTGGAGAATCTGGATATGCTAAAGAGAACTCTGCTCTTCATTTCACTGGTAATACTGAGTTTATCTCCTTTTACCCGCGCCCAAAACGGTTTTTCCGCTTTTAATGGTCGTTCGCATCCTGAATTAAAGTGGCAGGTTCTGGAAAGCGAACACATCAAAATCATCTACCATCAACGCCTGGAAGCAACCGCGATTCTGGCCGCTGCCGTTGCCGAAAGCTGCTACGGGCCAATTACGCAAAACCTTGCCTTTACGCCAAAACAAAAAATACCCATTTACATAACCGACCAGGATGATATAACCAACGGCTTTTCTGCAATGGATAAATACATCGGCATTTGGGTGAATGTAAATGATTATATTGACTGGACCACCGGTGAAGACAAGTGGCTGCGTATGGTCATCGGCCACGAGATGGTGCATTATGTGCATTTTGCAGCGACCAGAACCTGGTCCGGTGTTATCGGAATTGGTTTTAACGGCACGCCGGGCTGGTTTTACGAAGGCCTGGCACAGTACGAGTCCGAGACCTGGAACGTGCATCGCGGCGACCTGCTGCTGCGTTCTGCCGTTATGGAAGATGAAATGAACTATATGCAGGGCAAATGGCCTACAGATGGTGGATTAATGTACGCTGCCGGCAACTCGATGGTGCGTTACATTGCCGATCAGTACGGCGATACCACCCTGACGAAAATTATTCACGAACGCAAAAAAATACTGGGGCTGTCAAATTACTCCTTTTCCGGCGCATTTAAAAAAGCCATTCCTGGTAAGTCTATGGATGATTTTTACCGCGAATGGCGGCGGCATGTTAACATTTATTACAATACCGGGTATGGTCAGAAAGAAAGGTTTGACGATTTTAGCAAAGCGGTTAAACTGCCTTTTGTATATGTTAATAGCATACAAATTTCCCCGGACAAACAATGGTACGGTGTGGTGGGTTTGACCAGCCTGGATGAACCCCTGAACAAACTATGCCTGGTGAAAAACGATTCCACCCAAAGTTTGCGCATTCTGGAACAGAGCGCTGTCAATCCGCATTTCAGCTTTGCTCCTGACGGCAAACGCCTGGTTTACGCCAAGGCCCGGCGCGGTCGGCACGGCTCGCTGATGGAAGAGCTTTTTACCTGCGACTTGAATGGCAAGAGTAAAAGAATTACTACCAACCTGGGCGCATCGCAACCGGACTGGTCCCCGGACGGCGCACGGTTGGTTTGCGTGATTGAGGAAAATGGTTGCGCCAACCTGTTTACATTGAAACCGGACGGCTCGGACTTGAAGCCATTAACACACCAGACCGGCGATGTGCAATTAATGTCCCCGCGTTGGTCGCCGGACGGACAAAGCATTGCCGTAACCCTGAATGACGAAAAGGGCAACCGCGAAATCGCCCTGGTGAATGCCGAAAACGGCGAATTAACCTACCTGACGACCGATACCGATGACAACCGCGCGCCGGTGTGGGCGCCGGACGGCAAGGGTCTGGTGTATACCGGTTATCAGTCCGGCACGCCGGATATTTACCGCAAAAACATTCCCCCGGATAGCGAGCCGCCGCAGCAAATTACCGACTCAGCCGCCGGGCTGAACACCGCCGCATGGGATGGCGACAGCCTGCTCTGTCTGCTTACCGATTCCCGCCGTAAAACCGGGGTAGTAAAAATTGCCGCCAACCGCATGGCTGCGGTTACGCCCCTGCAAATAACCCCGCGCTACACCTCGTGGCTCACCCACAGACCGCCGCACGGCCTGCCGCCAATGAACGCCGCTTCCATTCCGGCAACGCCAATAGTGAAACAACAGCCTTACCGGGCCTGGCGTAATATCCAGCATTATCTCACCCTGCCATTTCCCGTCGAGGTTGAGGATCACTGGAATATCTTTTATCTTACCGCCTGGGCCGAACCGTTAGGTAAACACATTATTAGCGCTTTTGGTTTTGCCGATCTTGAACAGCCAAAGGACAGCCGTTATGCGCTGGTGTATATGAATAACACGCTTGGCCCCTCCATAACCACCACCCTGTTCCGTATGCCGGCCACCGGCCAGGTGCTGGACGGCAAGGCATTAATCGAAGAGGCGCAGGGCGGTTATGTTGATATTGCCTGGCCGCTTAATTTCGGCAACAACCTGAATGCCAATCATACAGTCGCTGTGCAGGGCTCGTGGACAAAAAACGATCCTTACAATGAAGAAGACTTTAAAGACACGTTGATTCCGGTTGAGACCTATAAGGTTGGTGAATTCAGTTTGCTTTACGCCTGGAAAAGACAGCGCTTCAATTACAATAATACCATTCATCCCAAACAAGGCGCGGGTTTGCTGCTTGAAGCCAATTTTGCGGATGAGAAATGGAGCAGCGACCTGACCTATCAAAAATTCACAGCAGACGCATTCACAAACATTACCATCCCCTACATGGGCGATGTATTGTACCTGCGCGGCTTGGCGCAGGGCGCCAACGGCAAATTACCGGCGCAGAACTTTATCGGCTTTGATAAATACGACCAGCCGGATTTCGGAATGGGCATAAAATTCTCCGACCGCGAACGGCTGCGCGGCATCAGCGAGTATATGTTCGGCGACCGGTTATGGCTGGCCACTGCCGAATACCGCATTGACCTCATCGAGAATCTCGGTTGGCAGGCGGCGGGCATTACCCTGGGCCGCGTCACCCTGGCCGGGTTTACCGATATTGGTTCACTGTGGTACGAAAAGCGCTCCTCATACAAAAAGGCAGAGATTTTCAAAACTTATGGCTGGGAACTCAAAAACGAGGTGAATTTCGGCGGATTTATATTTGCCCATGAATTCGGCCAGGCCTGGGTGTGGGAT
>CAYNSO010000038.1:0-1266 GCA_964399735.1 uncultured Cytophagia bacterium | reverse complement strand
ATGTCAAAAATCAAACGCGTCGGCATACTCACCGGCGGCGGGGATTGCCCCGGACTGAACGCCGTAATCCGTGCGGTTGCCAAATCACTCATTACCCATCATAACATTGAGGTTATCGGCATTGAGGACGGTTTTGAAGGGATTGTCGAAAACCGCACCCGGCCGCTGCATTATGATAATGTATCCGGCATCTTGCAGGTTGGCGGTACAATACTCGGCACCTCCAACACCGCCAATCCCTTTCATCACCCGGTAATCCAAAATGGCAAAACCGTTTATGTGGATTGTTCCGACCAGGTTATAGACAACATGAAAACACTGGGCATGGAAGCGCTGGTGTGCATTGGCGGCGACGGCACTATGACCATTGCCAAACAATTGATAGAAAAAGGCGTCAAAATCGTCGGCGTTCCCAAAACCATCGACAATGATATTCACGGTACGGATATAACTTTCGGTTATGATACGGCTATGGCCATTGCCACAGAAGCGATAGACCGCATCCACACCACCGCACAATCGCACCACCGGGTGATGCTGGTGGAGATCATGGGCCGCTATGCCGGCTGGCTGGCGTTGGGCGCGGGCGTAGCCGGGGGCGCGGATGTGATCCTCATCCCGGAAATTGAATACAAACTGGATGCTATTATTGCAGCAGTAGAAAAACGCGGAGCAATGGGCCGCCGCTTCAGTATTATTGCGGTTGCTGAAGGCGCCAAGCCTCAAGGCGGCGAATTAACCGTTAGCAGGGTCATCCAGGACAGTCCCGATAAATACCGCCTCGGCGGCATTGCTGTTAAATTAGGCAACGCCATCGAGGACCGCACCGGACTGGAAACCCGCGCTACTATTCTGGGCCATTTACAGCGCGGCGGCACGCCGACTCCCAACGACCGGGTGCTTTCTACGCGCTACGGAGTCGGTGCGGCGGATCTGGTTGGCGCCGGAAAGTTCAACCTTATGGTGGCGCTGCAGGGCAACAGCATCGTATCTGTGCCTATAACCGAAATTGGCGGCAAAACCCGCACCGTACCGATGGATAGCGAACTGATCCACACGGCCCTGCAGGTCGGCACCAGTTTGGGGGTAGACGAAATTATTTCGAAATCATGACAACATAACAATTCAAAAATTTGAGCTTTGTACAAGGGCGGCCCGACGGGTCGCCCTTGATAAAAACGCAACATGAATTACAGGAATATGTAAAGATCATTCCGCAGATAATGCAGATTATAACAAATGAATGTTTGCGCCGGGGTTGCCCTG
>CAYNSO010000037.1:0-31909 GCA_964399735.1 uncultured Cytophagia bacterium | reverse complement strand
ATAATTTTAATATAAAACTGGAATCTCTTATTCTTCCAGGAACTCCAGATAAAGAAATTATCAAATATGCACAAGCTCATAATTCACAGTTTATTGCTATTGGGGCTTATGGGCATTCACGAATACATGAAGTGATATTGGGCAGCAGCACCGAGAATATACTACGGTTTTCACCCTGTCATGTTATGCTGGCAAAATAAATTAAACTCGACGATTGTAGAAAGGATACGGAACGAATGGCAGCAAAAGCTTTTATTTCAGAACTGAAAAATTATATTGGACAAGAAGTAACAATATCAGGCTGGTTATACAATAAAACCGGTAAAGGAAAGTTACAATTTTTAATGGTTCGTGACGGCTCCGGTATTGTTCAAGCCGTTTTATTTAAAAATGATGTTAATGAAGAAATTTTTGAAAAATGTCAGCATCTCACGCTTGAGAGTTCTTTGCATGTCACCGGAACTGTAACAGAAGACAAACGCGCCAAGGGCGGCTGTGAAATTCAGGCGAGTAATGTGCAAATTGTTCATATTGCCGATGAATATCCAATAACCCCCAAAGAGCATGGCACAGATTTTTTAATGGATAACCGGCATTTATGGCTTCGTTCTTCCAAACAACATGCTATTATAAAAATACGTCATGAAATTATCAAAGCCTGCCGTGATTATTTTGACGGGCTTGATTTTACCCTGCTGGATGCGCCAATTTTTACCCCGGCAGCTTGCGAAGGCACAACCAATCTCTTTCAAGTCAATTATTTTGATGAAAAAGCCTATCTTACACAGAGCGGCCAGTTATATATGGAGCCGGGCGCTATGGCGTTTGGCAAGGTTTATTGCTTTGGACCGACCTTTCGCGCTGAAAAATCCAAAACCCGTCGTCACTTGACCGAGTTCTGGATGGTAGAGCCTGAAGTAGCATTTTGTGATCTTGACCAGGATATGGATTTGGCCGAAGGATTGATTATGTTCATTCTTAACCGGGTTTTGGAAAACAGGCGCGAAGAATTGCAGGTTATTGAACGTGATGTTACCCCGTTGGAAAAAGTAAAAAAGCCGTTCCCGCGCATCGATTATGATCAAGCCGCCAGCATTCTCAAAGAAGCTGGTTCAGAGTTTGTGTATGGCGATGACCTGGGTGGCAGTGATGAAACGATCATTTCGGAAAAGTTTGACAGCCCGGTTATGGTCACCCATTATCCGGCTAATGTTAAAGCATTTTACATGAAAAATGATCCGCAACGTCCCGATCGCGCCTTGTGTGTCGATATGCTTGCCCCCGAAGGCTATGGCGAAATCATTGGTGGCGGGCAGCGCGAAGATGATTATGAAACGCTGGTTAAAAAGATCGAGTATCACAAACTGCCGATGGAATCCTTCAAGTGGTACCTGGATGTCCGAAAGTATGGCAGTGTTCCGCATGCCGGTTTTGGACTGGGAATCGAGCGTACTGTGGCATGGATTTGCGGACGCAGTCATGTCCGTGAAACGATTCCCTATCCGCGTATGCTGTATCGTTTGTATCCATAACAAATCTGGAATAATTTTTATTTGTCTGGTGAGCTTGTGTTTTGTTGCGCACATATTGTTGTTAGCGGTGTAGTGCAGGGGGTAGGCTTTCGCTATTATGCATTGCGTGAGGCTAACTTGCTTGGCCTTAAAGGCTTTGTGCGTAACAAGGCAAATGGTTCGGTAGAAAGTGTGGCTGAAGGTGAAAAGTCTCTGCTTGAAACGTATATCCTTGCTTTGCGGCGCGGCCCTGCTTTTTCGCAGGTGACTGATATACAGGTAAACTGGGAAAAATATGAAAATAAATATAAATCATTTACAATCAGTTGACAAAAGGAAATATTGAACTATGGATCTGAAAACGATTATACGCCAGGTACCGGACTTTCCTAAAAAAGGGATTAATTTTATTGATATTACAACTTTAATCAGCAATGGCTCGGCGCTGCAAGAAACAATACGGCAAATGAAAAGCCGTTTTGAAAATACTCCAATTGACGTTATTGTTGGTATAGAATCGCGGGGATTTATTTTTGGCGCAATCCTGGCTCATGAATTGGGAATCGGCTTTGTGCCGGTTCGCAAACCGGGTAAATTGCCGGCAGCTGTAATTCGTGAATCTTTCGAGTTGGAATATGGTCAGGACTCTCTGGAAATACATGTTGACGCACTGAAAAAAGGACAAAAAGCGCTTATTGTTGATGATCTTTTAGCGACCGGCGGCACGATACAAGCTACTGCGCGCCTTGTTGAACGCCTTGATGCCGTGGTTGTTGGTTGCTGCTTTATTGTGGAACTGGATTTTTTAGATGCACGAAAAAAGTTGACAGACTATCGCATTGAATCCCTGGTACATTATGATAAGGAATAATTTTACATTGCTTTAATTGTTAGCTTGCTTTTTTTCCGGTTTTTTGTTAAACTTTATAAAGCGCTTTACAAAGGATTTTAATACTAACACAACGGTGCACATTACAGGAGGCTGGATGTTTAAAATCTTTGTCATCAATCCCGGTTCCACCTCAACCAAACTGGCGCTTTTTACCGATAACAGGTGTACTTTTGACACCAATATCCATCATCCCGGCAGTGAATTAGTCTCGTATGCAAATATTATCAATCAATATTCATACCGCTTGCAAGTCATTAAAGAGGTGATGCGCACTGAAAATATTCAGGTGCAGGATATTGATGCCTTTGTCGGACGGGGTGGTTTGCTTAAACCTATCCCGGCCGGCACTTATTCTGTGGATCAAATGATGCTTGATGATTTGCGGCAGGGAGTTCAGGGTGAACATGCTTCAAATTTGGGTGGATTGCTGGCTCATGAACTGGCCAGAATCAATGATCGTCCGGCATTTATAGTCGATCCGGTAGTGGTCGATGAGTTGAATGATGTGGCTCGTCTTGCCGGTCACCCGCAGTTTATACGGCGCAGTATATTTCATGCTTTAAATCATAAAGCTGTTGGACGCAAGGCCGCAGCGCTTTTAACCCGTAAATATAATGAACTCAATTTAATCATAGCCCATTTGGGTGGCGGCATTTCGGTAGCTGCCCACGAACATGGTCGTGTTACCGATGTTAATAATGCTCTTGATGGTGAAGGCCCTTATTCACCAGAGCGATCGGGAACCCTGCCGGCTGGTGATCTGGTACGGTTATGTTTTTCAGGCAAATACACAGAGGATCAGATTTTAAAAATGATCACCGGGCGCGGTGGTTTTGTCGCCTGGCTGGGAACCAACAGCCTTGTTGAGGTGATGCAGCGTGTCGATGAACAAAATGATAAACTTGCCCAAAAAATTTTGAATGGTATGATTTACCAGATTGTTAAAGAAATTGGCGCAATGAGTGCGGTTTTGCAAGGTAAAGTTGATGCAATAATATTGACCGGTGGTATTGCCAATAACACATTTATTACCGAGCAAATAACCGACCGGGTTGGTTTTTTAGCCCCGGTATTGTTAATTCCGGGAGAAGAAGAAATGGAAGCCCTGGCATTAGGCGCTTTTCGTGTTTTATGCGGTGAGGAAACAGCAAAAAATTATGCAAAAGAGGCAAAAGGTTATGATAACAAGCTTTGATGAAATATTACAAGCAGTAAAAACTCGCCCGAAAAAGACAATTGCAGTAGCAATGGCAGATGAGGCTGAAGTGCTGGCTGCGGTGTCGCAAGCCAATAAAGAGGGATTAGCCGATGCAGTATTGGTAGGAGATAAGCCCAGCATTATCCGCTTAAGCGAACAACATGAAATTGATATCAGCAAGTTCGATATTGTTCAGGCTGATAATGAAAACCAATCGGTAGTACGTTCCATTCAGCTTGTGGATGAACGCCTGGCCGATACATTGATGAAAGGACGCTGTTCCTCGGCTTCCATGCTCAAAGCCGTACTCGATAAACAGCATGATGTCCGCACCGGCAAATTATTATCCCATTGCGCGGTTATGCAAATTCCAACCTATCATAAATTACTTATAATGTCCGATGGTGGAATAAATATCGCGCCGGATCTGGACGTCAAAGTCGGCATTATCGATAATGCGGTAAACTGTGCCCGTATGCTGGGAATTGAAAAACCCAAAGTCGCCCTGATTTCAGCCCTGGAAAAGGTGAATTACAAAGCGATGCAATGCACAATAGACGCCGCCGTAATTTCCAAGATGTCGCAGCGTGGACAAATTGCCAATGCAATAATTGACGGCCCGCTGGCTGTAGATAATGCTGTCAGTAAAAAAGCCTGTGAAATAAAGGGAATTGACAGCCCGGTTGGGGGTGATGCCGATATATTAATTATGCCTATGATCGAAGCCGGTAATGTGTTTTACAAAGCATTGTCCTGCTTTACAGATACCAAATTTGCGGGTATTGTTTTAGGCGCACGTGTGCCAATTGTCTTTACATCACGGTCGGACAGTGAAGAAACCAAATATCTATCCATTGCGCTTGGTATTATTTTAAGTGAACGAGGAAACGATCGGGAGTAATTACCGATCATTTAATAAAGAATATACTTTCCAGAATACTTTTCCCGGATGTTCACTACTGCAAGTAGACGGGTATCGGTCATTTATTGTCAAAGTAATTAGATAATAATCTATTAAATATTATGAGGTATCCCTTTGAATGTGATGAAACTGGATTTGTATTTTAAAAATACCTTTCGTCTTTTTTTATTTATTTTAGCGGCCGCAATGCCCTTTTATATCTTTCCGACGGAATTTGCATTTGGTGTGTTGTTTTTATGCTGGCTGGGTCGGTTAGTTATTACCAAACAAATAAAGCTGAAAAGGATTGGGCTGGAATATGCCTTTCTCGCCTATTTACTCGCCGAATTGATAGCTTTGGTATTTTCAACTAATTTTTGGCAATCGGTGGAATATCTGAAACGGTTTTTGCTAATTCCTCTTGTTTATATCATTGCCACAGGAGTAGAAGATGAGAAGGATTTAAAGAATGCTCTCTATATATTTGTAATGGCTACCGGTTTATATTCATTAATGGGAATCATTTCTTATATTAACAACCCTGTCCGGGTTCATCTGATTCATAATTCAATGACTGCCGGTGGTATAACTATGACAGGCGCTTTAGCCGGAATAGCCACTACCTTTTATATAAAAAAGCTGCAATGGAAAATCGGGTTTTTGTTTCTGGTATTACTGAATTGTTTTTGCCTGATATTTACGGCTACCCGAAGTTCCTGGGTGGGGTTTTTTGTTGGAATTATTGTAATTTTTTATCATTATAAAAAAAGACTGTTGTTATTAATTCCGTTATTCTTTATTATCATTTACTTTATATTTCCAACAAGCTATAAAGACCGCGTTACCAGTATTTTTAATCCTGAATTTCGTACCAACCAATTTCGGCTGGAATATTGGAAAATAGGTTTTGAAATTTTCAAAGATCATCCAATTGTCGGCATTGGTGATGTTGGTACCGGTGAAATGTATGATCAATATAATACTTTTAGTAAAGAAAAGACAGTTGGCCATTTTCACAATAATTTTGTGCATATCGCCGTAACACTCGGCAGTATCGGATTGGCAGCCTTTACATTTATGATCATTGTTATTTTTTATCGGTTGATCAAACAATTGAAAAAAATCAAGGACGCCTGGCCTTTGGCAGCTTTGGCAATATTTGCGGCATTCAATATTAATGGTCTGTTTGAATGGAATTTTGGCGACCAGGAAATTATTACGATTATCTGGTTTACTATCGGCGCGGCTTTATGGATGAATACAAATAGACGGCAAATAACAAAATCCTCTGCTTGATCGGTTCGGTACCAGGCTGTCAATTAACCGAAATTTATTCGACTAGATAAAGATCAGACAAAAATAGACTATTATTTTATTTAATGAATCAAGAGTTATGAATATTTTTAGCAGAAAATTGTTATTATTTAAATGTTACTTGTTACGCGTGTAAATGAACCTGCTGTATACAAGTGTTATAAAAAGGAACTCTTGCACAACACTGGTTTTTCCATGTGTAACCGTAATGAAAACACTCAGCCGGATTTATCCGATGTTTTCCCCGGACTAGTCATATTTTATTGAAAAAGTAGTTGTAAACAACTCATTTTATAACCAGGGTTTTAAAATATGAAAAAAACGTATATACTCTTTTTATTTCTTTTCACACAAGCGTTGTTACATTTTTCACCGCTTAACGCTGGTGAAATTATTGTGTGGGAAGATAGAACCCCATTTACGAAAACCATTACAGAAAGCGGTGTAAAAAAAGATTCTTTGATAACACTTGCACCCATATACAACAAAAGTGGGAATGATGTCAACCTTGATAATTTTACCCTGGGCGGTTATGACTGGGAATGGCCGTATAGCAGTTTTATTTTAGGCTCTGTTGAAGATATTGATGTGCGTACTCTTGATCAGCAGGATCTGTATTTGATTACCGATCCTCAACGTAATGTGACGCCGGGTGTGTCGGGCAAAGTGTTTGTCTTTAATCCTGTTGAAAACAGAATCACCTGGGAGTATACCGGTAGCCAGCTTGTGCAACCGGTAGATGCATTCGAGTTTTATGATAATGGCCAGTATCGTATTCTCGTTACAGACCGGGGGAATAACAAAGTATTACAGATAGGCCGAGAAACCCAATCCATCGACTGGGAATATGGTAAATCGGATGGGTCGGAGGGAAGTGGTCCAAATGAATTGTCGATTCCTGCCGATGCGGTGAAAATTGACGACGCACCGGAAGTGCTTATCGCTGACCGCGGCAATAACCGGGTAATAATTGTGGACAAGGCAAGCAAAACACCGATTTGGCAATTTGGTTCACCCGCTTTAAAGTCGCCTGTCGACGTTGAATATATAAACGCTTCCGCAAGTATTCTCATTACAGATTATGCTGATAACCGGGTGCTTATTGTTTCCCGCGCTACTTCCGAGATTACCTGGCAATATCCTGATCCTTCCCGGGCCGATGACCCGGTTCTTGGTTTGAGCAATCCAATTGATGCCGATTATCTGGAAAACGGCCATGTATTAATAGCCGACGCCGGTCATAACCGGATTATCGAAGTCGATCCGGCAAACAGTGACTTTTTTTGGGAATTAAAATTAACTGTCAACGGCCTGCGCGATGCCGACCAGGTTGGTTCACAATCCAATGATATGGATAAATTGCTGGTAGTAAAGTTGGATGATGAATCCGGCAAAGTGCTGCCGGCCAGGATTGGTTTCCAAAGCGGCTGGCGTGAATCCAATGTCTTTGTGATTAATCAGGATGTAAATTTCGACTCGTTATTTTGGGATGCCGAAATAAACACTGCATCATCAACATCACTGGAATTACAGTTTCGTTCCGAAACAGATGAGGCCCGTCTGAAACGCGCTGCGTGGTGTGGGCCGACTGGTGATTCTCTATCGACTTTTACGATTTCGGGTGCAAAATTATCCACTCTCCATTCCGGTCACCGGGTTTATCAGTACCGCGCATTTTTGAAAACCGCCAGCCCCAAAGACACACCGGTGCTTAAAAATGTAACTGTTGGTTATTATTATTATAATACCAATACTGCCATTACTCCAAAACCATACTTTTGGGCTTCATCAATTGGTGTTGCCAAAGCCGATTCCATGATTCCGAAATGGAAGGAATTTCATTATGAATTGAATTTACCGCTGGACCCGTTAAAACGGAGCGCCGTACAGTTATTATTTCGCTTTATTGAAAATAAAAGTCCTTACCGAACTTTGTACGAGTTTACCGCTTCAACCGAGGAAAGTAAAAATGTGTTAAACCTGGAAAACATTCCTGCATTGTGGGAAGCAACATCCATTAATCTGAATGGTTTTCCAGCTACTCTTAATTCATCGGTCACCCCCGCGTTGGTCAGTTGGAAGGTTATATACGAAAAGATACTTTCCACTGCCTCGACTATACGATTTGTCAACAATGCTTCTGAAACTGCCAATGCCTATCTGGCTACAACCCGTGGTAATCAACAGACCGGCGAAGTTATGGATCTAGTCGCAATTATTTTGGATGACAGTAACCTGGAATTAACCCGAACTTATTATGATATACCAGTAAAATCTCTTAAATCTCTGGACCATGAAACGGTTACTCTTAATTTAAAACAGAACTATTTTCAAAACGACATTCGTCTTCCAATTGTTATCTCGGCAACGGTTACACCCGGAAATGACACTCTTGAAGTTACCGATCGGGATACTTTGCTAGTAAAATATGTTGACCAGAGTGATACAACTGATGTCGCCACGGATTCAGTGCTTGTTGTGCAAGCAACAATTGGCAATTTATCTATTGAAAATGCTGCCGGCGCTGCCCTGAAAGAGGTTATGTATGACCAGTTAATCTTTATCCGTATAACCGGGGAGCAAGACAAAAACCTTGACCCCATAAAACAAGATTCCTTAAAAGTTGTGATTGATAATACTGCTTTGGATCGGGAAGAGGTGATTCTATATGAAATTGCCGGCAACGGCAGTGTTTATAATAGTGGTAATTTTATAACCCGAACCGGACTTTTGGTAACCGATAATAAAAATGGTGTTGATCAGTATGATGGCATACTGCAAAGCTCCGCAGACGGCAGCATACGGGCAACCTATACGGATAATGTTATTCTTACCAAATCTGTGCAGGTTCCCGCCAACCCCATTGTGAATATTGATCTGAGTGGAGAACCTTATATTGTTGAAGTTGCTCCAAATCCCTATAATGAACGTACGGCAAACCGGTTCAGTATGCGTGTCGCTTCGGCTACCGGTTCATTGGTTGTGCGCCAGTTGGAAATTTATAATATTGCCGGTGAACGGGTGCGGGAAATTGCGGGAAATGAACTAATTTTTGATACCGGAATTTCAGTTCCCAAGGAACGTTATGGCGTTGTGGAAAATTGGTGGGATCTCTGCAATGATAGTGGGCAAAAAGTCGCCAGCGGTACCTATTGGTTAAAAGTATATGCCAGTTTAACCCAGGAAGATACCAACGAGACTGTACAGATTACCATTTTCCGTAAATTTATTGTTATTCGCTAAATCCATTATTCCTGAAAATTAAAGTAAACCTTTGTTTACCTTATTGGAGTTAAAATGAAACAAGAGTCATTCCTGAAAATACAATCAAACAGAGGCCTTATGCTGCCAAATGTTCATAAAATGAGTAAATGGATTTTTTTGTTACTGCTGATAAACGGAATAGCATATTCAGCAGGCAATAAAGGCATCGGTTATAGCGGCGCGCCATTTTTACGAATCAGTTCAGCCGCCCGCCAGGTCGCAATGGGAGAGGCTTTTTCCGCAATTGCCGATGATATTAACCTGATGCGTTACAACGTCGGCGGCCTGGGTCAAATCAATACAGAAATGCTTGCGGTGAACTTTCATAACTGGATCGACGATACCCAGCAGGGTTCGTTTGCGCTGGCATTTCCCAATAAATATGGGGTAATTGGCATTGATTTTACCTATTTTGATGAAGGTAAAATAATTGAATTGAATGAAAATTTTAATAAAACCGGCGGCACAACTTCCAGCGACGATATTTTACTAAATGTCGGTTTTGGTACACGCCTGGGATACAATAATTATGTTGTCAATGTCGGCGCCAGTTTGAAATTTTTACAGCAGACTCTGGCCGGACAACGCAGCAATGCTTTTGCTTTAGATATTGGCGCCCGATTTCCACTGAAATATATGATCGTAGGCGCTACCATTCAGAATATTGGTATTAATAAAGCCAAATTTCAGGATTTATCATCACCCTTGCCAACAACTTTTCGCATGGGCGGGGCAACCAGTTTTGGCCGCACCGAAACCTTGTTGCTGAATATGGCTGCCGATGTAAGCTGGACGATGAAGGAAAATATGCGTTATTATTTGGGTGGTGAATTGATGATCAGTGAATTACTATCACTGCGGTCCGGTTACCAGTTTCATAATATAGCGGCCAGTCCCTTTTCAGCTGGATTTGGTTTAAATATACCCATGGCTTGGCTCGCTCGTTCACAAACTCGTCTCGATTATGCTTATTCACCTGTCGATGCTTTTGAAACCAATATACACCGCTTTTCCATGCTGTTTGTCTTTGGCGCTGCTAAAGAATCTGTTGATTATAGCCGGTTATTGCAGGATGAGTTGGAAGCGGCAAGGCGATCACGCCTTGCTTTACAGCAACTGGAAGACGAAATGGCCCGCCGTCTGGCACGAGCGAAACAAATTGCCGCAGAAAGCCAGGGCAAGATTGAAGTGGAGCAAAAAGGAAAAAATAAAGTACTGATCAGTATGCGTATCAATTTTGATTTTGACAAGTCAGAAATTCGACAGAATGATTTTAATACCGTTAACCAGGTCGGTGATATTTTACGCACATATCCCGAAGCCAAAGTGTTTGTCTCCGGACATACAGACAGTATCGGAACAGACTGGTATAATATTCGGCTGTCACAACGACGCATTGAAAGCGTTATCAGCTATTTGAAACTGCAAAAGAATTTTCCGGATGATGTATTTTATATGCCTATAGGTTATGGAGAATTGAGACCTGTTGCTGATAACGGAACTGAAGAAGGCCGTTCCCGTAACCGCCGCGTTGAATTTATGCTTTTTACCTTCTCATCCAAACCGGAACTTCAGGAAGGTTCTGCTTTGAAAACCGTTCAGGCCGTTGATGATGAGACTATTCATCTAGTATGTAATGGTAAAGTTGAGTTTAAAGTGAAAACGCTGACTGAGCCAGACCGATTAATTATCGATATTCCCAATATATACATGCTATCTGATGTCAAAGAGATTGTTTTGAACCGCGGGCCGTTCATCCGCGCCCGGTTGGGATTCCATCGTGATGGGCCGTTTACGCGGGTAGTATTTGATTTGAACCGACCTATAAAACCGGATGTAGAAACTATCGAGAATCTGGTGATTGTAAGAGCAAAATAAATAGACCAGTCGTTTTATTTTTTCCTGGTATAATATGATTTATGGGCGGTTGATTTAACCGCCCTTGGAATTTTGACCAAAATTTTTTAAAAAAAAGTAAAATTTTAATATAAAAATATTTGATATCAACCTTGCAAGAGGGGCTTAAACTTAAGTTAACTTGCTTATTAAATCATGTCTTGCATTTATCCAGTTTTATTAGTAAAATAAATAAGTAAACCAATTTAACCGAATTTATTAAATATTTAAACCTGTTGCTTTTAGAGGAAAATGATTTATGCGGGTTTTAATCTTGTCAGTATTGATGTTATTAAATGTTTTACCAAGCTGCCAGCAATCATCTACCGCAGTGGAAAATACAGCCACGGCTCGGTTAACTTTTTTTTATACCAATGATATAATGGGTTATGTGACCCCCTGTGGGTGACGAACGGCACGCTATGGCGGCTTAGCCCGGAGGGCTACCTTTATTAACGATCACATTGACAGTACCGATTTCGCCATGTTTATTGACGCCGGCGGTTTTGCGCGTGGCGGTGGTGATATTGGTAAACTGTATACCGATTTTCTGCTACGCGGTATGACTGAATTAGGTTATACTGTTTTTAATTTATCCTACCGTGATTTTACAACCGGCGGTGAGATTATCAATAAATTGAGTAAAAAGCATCATATTGATTTTATCGCTTCAAACACATTTTATAAAGATTCCGGTAAACCCTTTACCAAGCCTTATTTAATTAAAACTATTAAACCGCATAGTAATGACAAATCCTTACCGGTAAACAAAATCAGGGTTGGCGTTGTGGGTATGTGTGATGAATACAGTATGTTGTTTTCCAAACAATTAAAAGAACCCATGCTTGAAGCCAAAGAGCCACTGCAATTGGCAAAAAAAATTATAAATCAGGTACGTAAAAAATCCGATCTGGTGGTGCTTTTGTATAATGGTAACTATGCTAAATTAAAACCCATTTTAGAAAATGTCAAAGGCATAGATGTTACAATTATGGGCGGCCAGTATTATATGGTTACCCCGAATGATCATTTTGAATCGATCATTGTTACCGCACCGAGCATGGGCAAGTATGGTAGTATTTTATCGCTGGAACTGGACAAGAACAGAAAAATTGTTTCACACCACAGCGAAAATATTCCGTTGAAAGAAGATATGCAGGATGATCCGGCTATGGTTAAACTGGTAAAAGAGTTTGAAGCGGCGGAACAGAAATTGCAAGATGAAACAATATACGAAACCCCGTCACGTTAAATGTAAAAACGCTATGAACCTGACCATAGCGTTTTTTAATGATTAATTTTTAATGGTGTTAATATTTACATGGCCGGTCGATATATCTCGGGAAAAAACGATTCTTCAATTCTGAACATTCAGCTTTCCGGGGCAAAGGCAGCACGGCTGGCATTGTTAAAAGCACAGGGTTTTCCTGTGGCGGACTTTATTGTTGTAAACACCCGTGCTTTTAAGGCTTTCTCGGGGAAACGAGATACAAATTCTCGCAATAAATTGTTGTTACTGATCCGACAAGAGTTGCTTCAATTACAAACCCCTGATAACTTGACAATGAATCTTGCTGTGCGCTCTTCAGCGCCATTTGAAGATCATTCGGCTTTTTCACTGGCCGGACAGTTCAAGTCATTTTTAAATATTCAGGATATTGATACGCTGATAGAGTCGCTTTTCCAATGCTGGGACTCGATGTACTCCAAAAATGTTCAGGCATATATGCGGCAGTTTAATTTTACCCTTAAAAATGCCGCTATGGGTGTTATTGTGCAAAAAATGCTAATGCCCGAATTTGCCGGAGTTTTATTTACCCGGCATCCGGTAACCGGCGATGATAAAGTTGTACTTGTCGAAATTGTTCGTGGTATTGGCGAATCCCTGGTTTCCGGCGCCTGTGAGCCGGTACGACTCGTCATTCAACGTGACGATCCGTCAATTTTAAAAATCTATGGCAGGGAAGAGGATATTCAGTTCTTGCAGAACGATAATTCCTTTTGGCCATTTATTACTGATCTGGTAAAAAATTCTCTGGCTATTGAAAAATTGTTCGGCGCTCCCCAGGATATTGAATGGGCTTGTGAGAAAAACCATTTGTGGATATTACAAAGCCGGCCAATTACCCATACTATCAGTCGTGAACGTACCAAAGTCGATGCTAACGGCGCTATATGGACAGATTACTTTTTTGCAGAACGTTTTACCGAACCGTTATCTCCATTAGGCTGGTCGGTTTTACAAAAATGGGTGGTAAAAAATGCCTTTCGGGAACCATTATTTTTTCTGGGCAGATCCCGGCTCGCTCGTCAAAAAGACCTTACCAAACTGATTGACGGTTATCCTTTTACCCGAATTACTGTTTTTCAACAGCTTTACGCGCCAATTCCGTTGCGTTTTATATCTCGTGATAAACAAACTTCATTATTGCTGCAAAATCGGCAAAGTAAATGGTTATGGGAACTGATAAAAACCACACCGTCCATTATTCGTTTATTGATCCTGAAAGACTTTAACTGGCTGCCCAAAGTTAACTTGCGCTTGTGGAAGAAATTCCTGCGTTTCAATAAACAAACACTTGAGGGGCTTAAAGTCCGTCTTTGCTCTGCAAATAAGCCATTGGCTGTGTTTCAACAAACAGAGGAATTAACCAATACCTTTCTCGCCCTGCATCGCTGGAGCATTACCTTTGCCGATATTTTTTTTGTGATATTACAAAAGTTTCTCTACCTTGTCAAACCGGCAGCCAATTGCGATAAATTGCTTTCGGAACTGTTGACTGGTCTGGAAAGTGAAACCGTTAAAGCAAATCTTGAATTGCTGTTTAGTAACCACACCGATGCAGCATTGCAGGATTTTTTGCAGAAATACGGGCATCGCTCCGAAAGTCTTGATATTTTCCATCCCTGCTGGGCGGATGATCCGGAAGTAATTCAAACCCTTGCCGAACGAATTAATGACACCAACAAAGCCGAATCAGCACGCCGGGAGTTTCTTGAACGCAAATCAATTCGTCTGCGCGCTGAAAAGACCTGTTACCGAAAAATTGAAGGTTTTATTCCAATAGTCAGCCATCTGGTTAAACAATTGTTCAGGGTTGTTCTTTATTATACCCAGGAGTTCACCCTGCTGCGTGAAAACCAGCGTAGTGAATGGCACAAGATACTGTCGGTTATGCGGCGTGCGGCGCTTTTATATGGAAAACAATTGGAACAATGCGGCATTTTGCAAACAGCTGATGATATATTTTTTCTCACCCGTCAGGAATTGTATACAGCAGACGATTGTAATTTTGAAACAGGAAAGATTGTGCAACAACGCCGACAATTGCGCGATCTTTATTCCATTCGCGATAATATGCGCCTGACCTCGTCGGCTCTCCGGGAGAATTGTGAATTACGAGGTTCCGGACGTCTGGAAGGCTTTGGAGTGAGCAAGGGAATTATCCGGGGACGAGCGCATGTTGCCCGCTCCTTTCGGGAAGCTCGCCTGGCAAATGGCGATGATATTCTAGTGGCACATTCTGCAGATCCGGCATGGTCGCCTATTTTTAGCATGATCTCCGGTATGGTGCTTGAAACCGGCGGTATTTTATCACATGCTTCGATTGTTGCCCGTGAATTCGGTTTGCCAACAGTTACCGGTATTGCCCGCGCTACGGACGTTATTCAGACCGGAGACTGGCTGGAAATCAATGGCGAAACCGGAATTGTGCAAATATTGACTCTTGATTCCGGGAATAGTTAATGCGGATGCGATATGACGATTGAACAAATCATCGATTCATTAAAAAGGGATGAGCATTTTAATAGCAATGTCACGCATTGGAAGCATATCCCAGCGCGTGACCCCAACTATGCACCTTTTCCGGCAAACCTGGATCCGCGCATTATTACTGCCTTGCAGCAACGTGGTATTAAACAACTATACACTCACCAGGCCGACGCTATAACCTCGGCTGTCGATGGTAAAAATACAGTAATCGTAACCCCAACCGCTTCAGGGAAAACTCTTTGCTATAACATTCCAGTTTTAAATGCAGTTCTTAAAACCCGCCAGGCCCGCGCCCTGTATCTTTTCCCAACCAAAGCCCTGGCGCAGGATCAGGTGACAGAACTACACCGGCTGGTGGAATTGCTGGCGGGTCAGATTGATTTCGACATTAAAAGCTATACTTTTGATGGCGACACTCCGGCAACGGCGCGTAAAGCCATTAAAAGCTCAGGGCATATCGTTGTTACCAATCCCGATATGTTGCACACCGGCATAATGCCGCACCATACCACTTGGGTCAAACTGTTTGAAAATCTGCAATATATCGTTATCGATGAAATTCACCATTACCGTGGCGTGTTCGGCAGCCACCTTGGTAACGTTATTCGCCGGTTGAAACGGCTCTGTAAATTTTACAACAGCAATCCGGTTTTTATCTGCTGTTCTGCAACTATTGCCAACCCCCAGGAATTAACAGAGAAACTTACCGGTGAACCCATGCACCTGGTGGACAATAATGGCGCGCCGCAGGGGGAAAAGTATTTTATCCTCTACAATCCGCCGGTGGTAAATCGCGAACTGGGCATTCGCCGTTCCTGTATTAAAGAGACCGAAAGGATCGCTTTCCGTTTCATCCAGCACCTGGTGCAGACCATAGTTTTTGTTCGTACCCGTATGAATGTTGAAATTTTGCTGACCTATTTAAAAGATGCAATGCGCAATCATAAAAAATCGCCCAGCCTGATCCGCGGATACCGGGGCGGTTATCTGCCGCTACAGCGTCGGGAAATTGAGAAAGGCTTGCGTGACGGTTCAATCACCGGTGTGGTCAGCACCAATGCCCTTGAATTGGGCATCGACATCGGACAATTGCAGGTTTGCGTTATGGCGGGGTATCCCGGCACGATTGCCAGTACCTGGCAGCAGGCGGGGCGTTCCGGTCGGCGCGCCGGTTCTTCGCTGGCTATTCTGGTGGCTTCATCATCACCACTCGATCAATACATGGTCAACCATCCCGATTATCTGTTTTCCAAATCACCGGAATCCGGTATTGTCGATCCTGACAATCTGATTATTCTGTTGAGTCATATCAAATGTGCGGCTTTTGAATTACCATTCAACAGCGAAGAACGGTTTGGCAGCAAGTTTGACGGCAGCGGCGGTTTGGACAGCACTCGTGAAATTCTGGAATTTCTTGCCGAAGAGCATATTTTGCATGAAGCGGACGGTAAATGGCACTGGATGGCGGAAACGTATCCCGCCGAGGCAATCAGCCTGCGCAGTGCAGCTGAAGAAAATGTAGTTATTATTGATACAACCCGGCCAGATGATGAAAAAGTAATTGGTGAAATCGATTTATTTGCCGCACCGCTAATGGTGCATGACGAGGCAATCTATATTCACGAAGGCCAGCAATATCATGTTGATAAACTGGACTGGGAGCGGCGCAAAGCGTATGTCCGTGAAGTAAAAGTAGATCATTACACTGACGCCCAGTTGAAAAGCGATTTAAAAGTCATCGAAATCATTAAAGAGCAACAAAACGATGCCTGTACTATTGGTTATGGAGATGTGGTAGTGACCAGTCTGGCTACTATGTACAAAAAAATAAAATTCAACACCCATGAAAATATCGGTTGGGCCAAGATCAACCTGCCGGAACTGGAATTGCATACCATGGCTTTCTGGTATTCTTTTCCGGAAAATGTTGCTGAATTGTTGGGAATTGACGAACAACAACTGGGCGACGGCATTAAAGCGGTTTCTAATGTATACAGCCGGGTGGTGCCGCTGTTTGTTATGGGTGATATGCGTGATTTTTCCTCCATGCCCATGGTACGCGCCCCGTTATGGCAAAAACCGACTGTATTTGTTTGGGATCAATACCCGGGCGGGGTTGGTTTCAGCAAAAAGTTATTCCATATCTATGCTGCGGCTGCCCGCACCGCTAGCGATCTGATTTCCGGATGCAGTTGTCAGAATGGCTGTCCCTCGTGTGTTGGCCCGGTGCTTGAAGTGGGCGAACATGGCAAGAACACTGCTCTCTTGTTGCTGGATTATATGATGAAAAATGCCCGGGAATAAATCACGACTGGTCAATTCCTTATGATGTCAATTAAAGAAAAATTGCGCAGCCTGACGCCGACTATTGTCGGGAAGGTGGATCCTCCGACCATAAAAGAGGAATTTCTTCCGCAACAAGTTCCGGGACTCGATGCACAAATCATCAGCAATCATGCCGGTTCTTTCCTGTTACGTGAAAAACGATTCCCGCTTGATTTTAATCATGGCGGTCTTTTACAGGAATTCCTTTTCTTGCAGGGCGATGATTTTGTTTATGTTGGTAAAAGCCCGGAACTCGCGGGAATACGACCGGAACAGGTTTTATTTATCGACACTGAAACCACCGGTCTTGCAGGTGGAGCTGGTACGTATGCTTTTCTGGTGGGAATAGGTTATTTTGAAAATCAGGATTTTATTGTACAACAATATTTCTTGCGCGATTATGGTGATGAACCGGCGCTGCTGGCAGCTCTAACTGATGTTTTAAAGAGCCGAACTGCTCTGGTCAGTTATAATGGTAAATCTTATGATATTCCACTGCTCAAAACCCGCACTATTATGAACCGGCAGCCATTGCAATGGGATAATTATTTACATCTGGATCTGCTTCATGCGGCGCGTCGTTTATGGCGCAAATCGCTTTCAGCTTGTTCTTTGCAAAATATAGAACAGAATATATTGGGATTTCGCCGTCAGGGAGATATTCCCGGAGCGGAAATACCGAACATATTTTTTGAATACCTGCGCAGCCGAAATATTCAGCCGCTGCTGCCGGTCTTTCGGCATAATGTTATGGATATTCTTTCCATGGTTTCCATTACTGTAAAAATAAGCCGCGCTTTTTCTGCCTGGGATGAACTGCAATTTGAAAATTATGATTTATTTGCTATTGTCAAGACCTATGAAGAACTTGGTCTGCATGATATTGCTTCTCAAGCTTGTACAGTATTTATTCAGCATAAAGCGCATCCGGATTTAGTGCAATTTATGTTAAAAAATGCCATGCTACTGAAAAAAATGCAGCGCCTTGAAGAAGCCGAACTAATCTGGAAACAGGTAATAAACTGCGCAACACGGTTTCTTCCCGAACCATGGGAAGAACTCGCCAAATATTATGAACACCGCCGGCGTAACTATACACTAGCGCTGGATGTTGTCGAACGCGCTCAAAAACGATTAGAAATTTCCAATGAATTGCATGACAGCTGTGATCCGTATGCAGGTGATATTTTTGCCCGCCGTCGGCAGCGCTTGTTAAAAAAACGGGATCAGGAGTTATCAGGAGGGAAAAAATGACAAAACGTTTGTATTATGCGGATGTTACTGCCACTGATTTTGAAGCCAGGGTAGTGGAAAGCGGCAAAATCGATGGCCAACCGGCAGTTGTTTTAAACATTTCTTTGTTTTACCCCACTTCAGGTGGGCAAATGCATGATACAGGCACCCTTGGCGAGGCCAAGGTTATTGATGTTATTGTTAAAGACGATAAAGTCTGGCACATTCTGGATAAACCCGTCAGCGGAGAACATGTTCGCGGTAAACTGGACTGGAATCGCCGTTTTGATTTTATGCAGCAGCACACGGCATTTCACATTCTGGCGGCCAGTTTTCGTAACCGGCTGGGGGTGGATACACTTTCTTCACATCTTGGCGAAAACGATTCGACCATCGATGTGAATAGTGAGGGAATTAAAACGACACAATTGCAAACTGTTGAGGATTTTGCCAACCAGGTAATATGGGAAAATCGTCCGGTAAGGGCATTCTGGGCCGGCAAATTCGATCTCGAAAGCCCCTTGTTACGCAAAAAACCGGAAGCAGTGCATGAAAAAATCCGCCTGGTGGAGATTGACAAACTCGATCTTGACCCTTGTGGCGGTACACATGTAACCGCAACCGGCCAGGTGGGATTTGTTAAAATTACCGGCAGTGAAAAAATACGGGGTTATACCCGTTATACATTTGTCGCCGGGGGTAGAGCCTGGCGCGATTTACAAAAACAATATGCAGCTACAACTGCATTGGGTCAATTGTTTACCACCGGTACGGAAGGTTTGCCGACCGCTGTAGAAAAGCTGGTGCAGGAAAATAAAAAAATTAGCAAAGCTCTGCAAAATTTTGAAAAAGAGACTGAGGAACGAATAATCGTCGAGTTGGCGCAAATGGCCTCTGAAAATCCACTGGTAAGCAAATGCATTGCGGACAAAACCCCCGAAGCGCTGCGTCGTATCGCCGGCGCAGTTGTTAAACAGACGCAGGGTACATTTTTACTTGGCTCAACCGGGGAGACGCCTTGTGTCGCTTTTGCCACTACCAAACCTGACCTTGATCTGCGTCCGTTACTCAAACAAATATTACCACTTATTGAGGGGCGTGGTGGAGGTTCGGCTGCTTTTGTGCAGGGGGGAGGGACTAATTCCGCCGCGATTGCCGGCGCTCTGGATCAGGCGCTTGCCCTCTTGCAGTGATTCAATTTTTTCTTGACTGGTTTTATCATATTTTGTGGGCTGATTCCGACTTGCTTCATAAGACATAATTACAAACTGATTTTTAGTAGCATTCAAAAGATCAACAAATAAAATGTTAATAACCAATAATTTGTTTTGAGGCGCTTTATGGATACAAACATCATCATTACACAGTTAAAGCACAATACTCTGGTCATTGATGCTATGCTTTCCGGAATATCTGTTGAACAGGCACGCTGGAAACCTGCGGCCGATAAATGGTCTGCGCTTGAAATAATTTGTCATTTATATGATGAAGAAAAAAAAGATTTTCGCCCCCGGCTTGATTATACCCTGCACAAGCCCGGACAGGCCTGGCCGCCAACGGATCCTGCCGGATGGGTGATTTCACGTAATTATGCCAGACAAAATGTGAATATAGTGAAACTCAATTTTCTGGATGAACGAAATAAAACTGTTACCTGGCTCAATACGTTAACAAAAGTAAACTGGGACAAAAGTTATAACCATCCGCAATACGGCCTTTTTCTTGCCGGAGATTTGCTGGTATCTTGGCTGGCGCATGATTACCGGCACATCCGCCAGCTTGCCAACCTTCAGGTGCTCTATATGAAATACCTGGCAAAACCCTACTCTTGCCGCTACGCTGGGGATTAAAATTTTGAACTGTTGTTGCCCCCCATATAATCTATCCAGTATTCTTAATTGCCTGATTGCGGTTGCGGAATGTATTCAGATTTTTGGGGTGCAATTTCTAATCTTTTTACTCATTGATATGAAACATAATATACAAAATTACGTCTAAAAACCTGAACTAAAATTTAGAGTGAATCAGTGTTATATAAAACCGTTTTTCCTTTTATTCACAATTAGAAAACAATGAAAGTTATTCAATGCAAGTCATCACATATTCATTATGTAATGGTGAAAACAATTCCAATAATTTTTACCAGCAATTATCAGTCTTTACAGATTTAGTACTGCAAAAATGGTACACCGTAAACCCCGCATTGCTTTTTAATTATAAAGAATATATTAATCATAATAATAAAGAACCCCAGCGATCGGACGAGGAATACATTTTTGACTTTATCAACTTTTGTGTACTTTTAAATCTGTATGGAAATCGTGCTCAACAGTTGTTACCTGTAGCAGGCCGATTGCTGGTTCAATTATATACTCTGCGCCGTCGTTATAAATCGCTCAAACCTGTGTTTGATAAACTACGAGGTTTCCTGGCAACCCTTATACTTGACAGAAAAACCCGCCGCAGTATTGGTAATTTTGATCTCGATAAAGTCGTTCTTTTCCTGGGTGCTACCGGTGAATACCGCGAAGAAGTAAAGCGCTTTTGTTTAATTGTTGATTTTTTGAATTCCCTTACAGCTTGTCAAATGCAAAAATATATAACCGGTTTAACCGAATTTGCTGAATGGTTTACAACGAAAAGTGAAGCCTCTTTTGCGTGTTATACGAGCAATGTCGCTGCTTTTATACAGGAAAAGCTAGCTGCTCACAAATGGCAGGAGGATTATTTCTTTTGCGGCAGAAAACAAGTTGAATATCATGTCAGTATGGTGGGCGCCGAATTAATGAACCGGGCATTTTATAATCAATTTGCACAAACAGAACAACGCGCCTTGTTGCTGCCGGCCTGCATGAGAGCTAAACAGGGGAGTGCATGCCAGGCAAAAAAGATCAGTCTGGATTATCAATGCAGCGGCTGTACCCGTGATTGTCGTATTCATCAATATACTATCCTTGGCCGGGAGCTTGGTTTTGCTGTTCACATCATTCCCCATTCCTCCGATTTTACCTCGTGGTTGCGCACGTTTGCAATGAATAAGAACATTGGGGTTATCGGGGTTGCTTGTCCGCTTAACCTTATTACCGGCGGCCTGGAATTAAAATCCCTTGATATTCCGGCACAATGTATTTTACTCGATTACTGTGGCTGTACGAACCACTGGCATAAAACCGGCATTGCAACAGATATCAACCGCCGGCAATTGTTAAAAATGATTAACCCGGTTTATGCCAATGTAGATCAGGTGGTTGCATGTGCGTAAGAGTTGATCATTGATGTTTATTTTTCAGAATATCAATCCGGTACGGAAATTTTATCCTCAATAATACCTCATTTAAATTTTTTTTTTCCTTTTCCGCCCTTTTTATTGTATATTCAAACTTGACTTTGACGATTAATAATCCTTGTACACATGAAAAGGGAGTAGTGTTTTGGATCGAGTCTTGAATTATTATAACAAATTATTTATGGTCTGGGTGCTGCTGGGAGGAATAGCGGCATTTTTTTATCCCCAGGTTTTTATACCGTTAAAAAAATATATGGACTGGTTTTTTGCATTGACCATGCTGGGTGTGGGCATGGTATTAAACACGTCTGATTTTATTACAATTTTTCGTCATTATAAAACAGTGATCATTGGTTCAATAACCCAATTTACAGTAATGCCCTGCGGGGCGTTTCTGGTTTCCCGCTTGTATGGTCTGTCACCTGAATTTACTTTGGGTTTGATTTTAGCAGGCTCGGCTCCCGGAGCAATGGCCAGCAATGTCATCAGTTACCTGGCTGGCGCTGATGTAGCTTACTCGGTGTCGCTAACCACTGTGTCTACATTTCTTTCACCATTATTAACGCCATTTTTAACAATGTTATTAGCCAGAACCATTCTTCAAGTACCATTTTGGGCTATGTTTTTTAGTGTATGCAAAATGGTACTGATTCCCTTGTTACTGGGGCTGGGGTTAAAAAAAGTATTTCAGCAAAAGCTCGACTCTGTCTGCAAGGTTTTCCCGGCGATATCTTCAACTTTTATTGTCTTTATTTGTGCTTTGGTAATTGCTATGAACAAGCAGTACCTGTTGCAATTAAATATATTAATTTTTCTGGCCGCCATTACTTTGAATATTTTCGGTTTGATTATCGGATACCAGGTTGGTCATGTCTTTAAATTTGATTTGTTGAAAAAAAGAGCGCTTGCTATTGAAATTGGTATGCAGAATGCCGGTCTGGGCAGTGTTTTGGCAATTAAACACTTTAATGAGCGCACGGCATTGCCGGCTGTAATATTTGTTTTTATTTGTATTTTCACTGCTTCGTTGCTGGTCCCTATATGGTCTGCAAAAAAAAATCTTGATCTAACATTTTAAATTTTTTTCCGTCAGCATCAATTCTTTTCATATCACGATTAAAAGTTATCCCGTTTAATTCGTTATATAATACCTGTTTTTTTGGAATGATTCTTGCCATTTATAAATAGCTGTTTACGGCCATAAATAATTATGATACAGACTGGTTTTAATAATGATTAATTATCATAGCGCTCAATGGTCAGATATGACAGGAAAAACCGCAGAACAGTAGAGTTTAATTACTTCATCAAATTGTTAGTTCTTGAGAATGATGGCAAGATTATTTTAAACTTTATATTGCTCATTCTTGTTTCAATTATCACCAACTGTTATGTATCGATTTTAACCCTGTACAAACCGTTTTTACTACAATGGAATCCTGGCAAGTCATAATACTTTTTTTACCAGATTGATAAAAACTTGCAGATATTATCCAGTCCAAATCCAGGTTTACAAGACATGCGTAACTTGAAATATTCATTATACAGTCACTTTGAGTTTCACAGGTTATGATTTGTAGCAAACAGCAAAAGATCGCATTTTGGAATATCGGAAAAAATTTATGAAAAAACTTTTGTTTCTAGTAATACTTTTATCGTGTACAGTAGCCCGGCCTCATACCGGCGACTTTAAATTCAAACATGTATCCGTGTCGGATGGATTATCCAACAGTCAAATTACCGGTATAGCTCAGGATCACCAGGGATTCCTGTGGTTTGGAACTGCTGATGGTTTGAACCGATTTGATGGCTACCAAATCAAAGTTTACAAAACCGATTCTGATAACTCGAACAGTTTAATTCACAACTCGATCTTTTCAGTGTTTGTTGAAACAAACGGTAATTTATGGATTGGTACTCATCGTGGTATCAGCCGTTATCAGCCGCAAACCGATTCTTTTACCAATTATTTATTAAATGATCAGGATCTGCACACCAATCGGGCAAATCATGTTGATGCTTTTGTTGAAGACAGTGAACATAATCTTATTACCTGCGCAGAAGATGGTTATATCTATAAATTTGATCGTGAAATGAACAAATTCACTCTGCTTGATACTGTTCAATTCGGCACAATCAGAGCTTTACTAGTAGATCAACAAGATCAGTTATGGGTCGGTAGTGATAGTAACGTTTTCCGTTATGACTGGAAAAATAAGGATGTTGAAAGATTGAACCTGAATTTATCCCGAAATCGTACTTATGAACGTTATTATGTACAAACCTTATGCGAAGATGGTGACGATATCTGGATTGGTATGATATCCGGAGGGACTTTGGTCTACAATAAACGCGCCAGGACAGTTCGACAAATCAAATTTGCATTTTATAAAGAAAATGATGTTGACTATATATTTAAAGAAAATAACCATGAAATCTGGGTTGCTACCAAAGGGGGACTAAAACTCTATAATAAACAAACTGACGCATTTAGTACTTTTAGATATAACCGGTATGACAAGTTTACAATTTCAGATGATTCTATTAGTGAAATCTATCAAGATAAACAGGGGAATTTATGGTTCGGCACATTGCTGGCCGGGGTAAATCTTTTAGTACAAAATAAACAATTTTACCATTACCGCGAAGATTCCTATATGCCAGGAGGTCTCACAAAATCGACAGTTTCCGCTATTATGGAAGATAATAATGAAAATTTGTGGATCGGTTATTTTACCGACGGGATCGATGTTTTAAACCGAAAAACCGGCCAAAAAGTTACTTATGATTATAATCCAGATAACCCCGGTTCTCTCGGCGCCAGTTCGGTGCAATGTATTTTTCAGGATAGCTTTAATATTATTTGGGTGGGTACTTATCTGGGAGGGTTGCAAAAATTTGATCCCAAAACGCATACTTTTCATGCTTATAAGCATAATCCAAAAGATCCATACAGCATCAGCAGTAATGACGTTCGTTCTATTATTGAAGATCAGCAACATAATTTATGGCTGGTAACCCAAAGCGCCGGTATTAATAAATTTGAGCGTAGTACCGGTCGTTTTTATGGTTACCGGGCTGATTATAGCAACCTGATGAATTCATTGCTGGATGACTGGCCGTTTATGTTGTTAATGGATTTCAAGTCCCAAATCTGGATTGCAACTCCTACCGGCTTGAGCCGCTTGAATGATGATTATACTACCTTTACCAATTTTCAGAGCGAAGAAGATGATGAAAACAGTCTTTGTAATGATTTTATTAATTATTTATTTCAAGATTCAGATAGAAATCTCTGGATCGGAACTATAGATGGTTTGAATTTATTTAACCCCGAAAGCAATTCTTTTAAACGATATACTGTTAAAGACGGGTTACCAAATGCCATGATCAATGGCATTCTTGAAGACGGGCATAAAAATCTGTGGATAAGCACTAATGGCGGTTTATCCAGATTTACTCCCTCAACAGGGGAATTCAGAAATTTTGATGTTGCTGATGGATTGCAAAGCAATGAGTTTTTGGTGCGCTCTTGTTATAAAAACAAACGCGGTGAAATGTTCTTTGGAGGAGTCAATGGTATGACGGCTTTTTTCCCTGACAGTATCCGGGACAATCCGTTTATTCCTCCGGTTATGATTACAGATTTCAGGCTCTTTAATGAATCAATCCCGTTGAATCGTTTTATGTCTGAAACTGGAAAAAATAATCTGAAAGAAAATGAACTATCAGAGATTGTTTTAAAACACCATCAAAATGTATTTGAATTTGAATATGTCGCTTTAAATTTTCACCAGCCGGAAAAAAATCAATATGCTTATATGATGCAGGGTTTTGATAAAGATTGGATCTATTGCAATAATCAACGTCAGGCAACCTATACAAACCTAAATCCTGGAGAATATACTTTTCGGGTCATTGCCTCCAATAATGACGGGATTTGGAATATGAAAGGAGTATCATTACCGGTAAAAATTCTTCCCCCGTTTTGGAAAACAACTCTGTTTCGTATTCTCGGTATTGCTTTTTTCGTTTTGGTGGTTTTGGCGTTTATTCGCACACGCACCAATAATATTAAACAGCAAAATATTCGATTAGAGGTTGTAAATCAACAACTTAAAAATGAAATAGGTGAACGGATTCGCATTGAAGGACAGATTAAGGAATCCCTGATTGAAAAAGAGGTACTGTTAAGAGAGCTGCATCACCGGGTCAAGAATAATCTGCAAATTATTCGCAGTCTCATCACGTTGCAATCTAAACATATTAATGATAAAAAAGCGCTGGCTGCATTTGACGACATTAGCAAACGGATTTTTTCAATGTCACTGGTACATGAAAAAATGTATAAATCCAATAACTTTGTGGATATTAATTTTCGGGATTATATTGAATCCATGGTTCGAGAATTGTTTTATTCTTATGAAATTACCGGCAATGTCAAACTTGATCTGTCCATACAAGATATTTCTCTGGGACTGGACGTTGCTATTCCTTGCGGTCTGGTGATCAATGAACTAGTGACCAATGCGCTCAAACATGCTTTCTCCAATAACTCTAACGGATTATTACGCATTCATTTGCAAAAACTGGATGATAATTTTATGCAATTGACTGTTAGCGATAACGGCAAGGGAATTGCCCCGGATATAGATCCTTATAATCCCAACTCTTTAGGCTTAACTCTGGTTAAAATTTTAACACAACAGTTGAACGGAACTCTAGAGATTCGCAATAACAAAGGCGCAGAATTCATTATTAATTTTAAACCATTATAAATTCCATTTAAAATACAAGCAGCCTTGTAAATCACATTCTATTGTTACTTTTTTCCGGGGTTTTTTACGGTTCAGTTTATCAGTACATTTTTTATTCCGGTTGATATTGTTCGATATACAATAACTAGAAATCAAACTGCAAATTAGTAATAAAATAATTTTTGGAAATGAAACGGGAACACCGGTTGTTTTATGATGTTGAATTATTACAAAGCCTGGATGTATAAAAACCGGTTTTTTGACGGAGGTCATTATGAAAAAACTGACGACCTTTTTTTTATCAAGTAGTATACTATTGTTGTTTTATATAGCTAATCAATATTTATATTCTGAACAGGTTGTGGCAAAGGAAAATAAAATGAAATATAATAAATTAACCTCTGAAGAAGAACGTGTCATAATTCACAAAGGAACAGAAGCGCCCTGGACCGGTAAATATGTAAATAACATGGAAAAGGGTACTTATATTTGTAAACAATGCAACGCGCCGTTATATTTGTCTCAAGACAAATTTGATTCGCAATGTGGCTGGCCGAGTTTTGACGATGAAATTCCTGGAGCCGTTAAACGTCAAACCGATGCTGATGGCCGGCGCACGGAAATAACATGCGCCAATTGCGGCGCCCATTTAGGACATGTATTTAGCGGCGAAGGTTTTACAGAAAAAAATATCCGTCATTGTGTAAATTCTATTTCTATGAATTTTGTTCCGGCTATTCAACAAGCCAATACAGAGATTGCCTATTTTGCCGGCGGCTGTTTTTGGGGTACCGAGTATTATTTGCACAAGGTCAATGGAGTTATCTCTACCACTGTTGGTTATATGGGCGGCGATACGGACAATCCGACCTATCAGCAAGTGTGTGCTGGTAATACCGGTCATGTTGAGACCGTTCAAGTTGAATTCGATCCGGCAATAATATCTTTTAAAGAACTGGCCAAATTATTCTTTGAAATTCACGATCCAACTCAAACCGACGGCCAGGGCCCGGATATTGGCGAACAGTATCTTTCTGTGATATTTTACAGCAATGATGAACAAAAAGCGGTTTCTGAAAAATTGATCAAAATATTACAGGACAAAGGGTACCGGGTTGCCACAACATTGCAAAAAGCGGACAAGTTTTGGGATGCGGAGGATTATCACCAGGATTATTATCAGCAGAATGGTAAACAACCCTATTGTCATATTTATACCAAGAGATTTTAAAAGGCAGGCGGCAATATTAAAAGCCTGTATTGTTCTCGTGTTTCAGGAATTATATGACAGCGAAAGTGTAGCACACCTTTCCGCAAATTCCATAAAAACAGAGCGATATTCCAATGCGTAGATTAAAGTTTATAGTAAAAAATCCGCAGGTGTACCACACTTTCCCGTTCTAACCCTTTTGATACAGCCGCTTGTCGACGTTTTCCTGTAATAAATTATTAAATATTTGGGTTCATAATTATTAAAAAATCCTTCTTGTTTTTAAAATTATTGCTGTTTACACTATTTTTTTTTAAATTGTACCGAAAATGGGAGGCTATTACAAGAGTAAGTATTTGTTACTATTTTCCATATTCAATTGTCAGCGCTAACTGTACTGGCTCTCCCGCATGTTGTATACGATTTTTTTGTATTAAACATAGAGTTCTATAACGAATAGCGCTTTTATTCCTGGTTAACCTGACGATTTTATGAATTCAAAACGCTTTGCAAAACTGTCGCTATTGTGTTTCCTCTTGACAATGGTCTGGATCATTTTCAAGATATGGATTGCTATTGCAGTCAAGCCTATGAATTCTTTCGATATTGTTTTCCATTATGTTATGCGACTTGACTGGAAACATTATGTCAATTATATCAATGCCGCGGTGTTAACCCTGCTGATATCCGTTCTTTTTGCGGTTCTTGCCAGGAGTTTGGCTGTTATTAACAAATTTTTGGCTTTTGTCGGATTTATTTTCATCCCGGTTTATTGTACAATCAACCTTTTTATCTATCTTTCACAGGTGACGGTTGTTCCGCAATTAATCAAATCTGCCAATTTAAATGTTTATTCTCCAACAATCCGGGTTTTATTAACACAACTCATTCATCTGTGGCCAGATTCTTCGGTTGCATTTTTTAACAGCCTCGCTTACAGTATTCTTGCTATTCCGTCATTCATTTATGGTATTATGCTTTTTCGGCAACCAATCGGACTGCGGTTTGCCGGATTTTTCCTGGCGCTATTTGCGTTGCCGTGTTTTGCTGGCACAATTGGCCATTTGATAAACAGTCGTTTTTTAGAAAACGCTTCAATTGTGGGCGGTGTTTTTTTCTGTGCTGCTCTGGCGCCATTTTTTAAAGATGGCCTGTGAACTGAAAATTAACAGGGAGAAAAGTCATGCGAATATTTTGGATTGCCATATTTGTTTTTAGCATTACTGCCAGGCTCCAGGCCGAAGGAAATGACTGGACTTTTACTATTTTGTATAATAACTATGCCTGTAGGCCGGACACTGATACCGACTGGGGTTTTTCTTGCCTGGTTACGGGAGGTGAAAAGACTATTTTATTTGACACCGGTGCGAATGGCGATATTTTGATGCAAAATGTTCGCCAATTAAATGTGGATTTATCAAAAGTAGATATTATTGTGCTTTCTCATATTCACCATGATCACACCGGCGGTCTGGATTCCGTTTTAGCAATAAAACCAAATATTACACTCTATATTCCGAATTCGTTTCCAAAGGATTTTGCACAACAGTATCCGTTACCTGCTGCCGCTGTCCATCGCGTTAAAGAAGCAGTCGAGATAATCCCTAATGTCCTTACCACAGGGGAGATGGGAGATTCCATTAAAGAACAATCTCTGGTTTTTTTAACCGCGCAGGGGCAGGTTATTCTCACCGGCTGCTCTCACCAGGGAATCGTCGCCATACTGGAAAAAGCTCAAGCCCTGAATTCCATGCCGGTATACATGGTTTTTGGTGGTTTCCATTTACTCCGTTATTCCGATACGGAAATAGAGAAAATAATTCAAAAATTTCATGATCTGGGCGTGGAAAAATGCGGCGCTACACATTGTACGGGTGACCGGGCAATTGAATTGTTTGCAAAATCTTTTAAAGATAGTTTTGTCAATACCGGCGTTGGCGCAGTTATTTCGATAAATAATGACTAGTCATTATTCATAAACAACTAGAAAAGGAAGAACCTATGCGCAAGAATATTTTGTTATGTACGTTGTTGCTATTGCTTAGCATTCCCGTATTGTCCCAAAACTGGACGGCTGATTTGGGCAACGGCAAATACAAGAATCCCGTTTTGTTTGCTGATTATTCGGATCCCGATGTAGTGCGGGTCAATGATGATTATTACATGGTAGCTTCCAGTTTCAATTGTATGCCCGGCATTCCGGTGCTGCATTCCAAAGACCTGGTCAACTGGACAATCATTGGCCATGTTTATGATCGATTACCACTGGAAAAATATAACAAACCGGTACACGGGCAAGGTTCCTGGGCGCCTTCGATTCGGTTTCATAATAACAAATTCTATGTCTATTTTTGCACCCCTAATGACGGCTTGTTCATGGCCAGCGCGGAAAATCCTGCCGGCCCCTGGCGCCTGCATCATGTCGTAAATATCGAAATGTGGGAAGACCCGTGTCCCTTATGGGATGACGACGGCAACGCTTACCTGGTACGCAGCAAGTTACGGGGCGATATTCTTTATTTACACAAAATGAGCGCTGACGGTACGGAAATCCTGGATAACGGGACGGTCATTTATCATAATGAAACCGATAATCCGACCATTGAAGGCCCAAAATTTCTGAAAAAAGACGGCTATTATTATATTCTAGCTCCGGCAGGAGGGGTGCCCACCGGCTGGCAGACTGTGCTGCGTTCCAAAAATATTTATGGGCCTTATGAATCTAAAAAAGTTCTGCACCAGGGCAATACCGATATTAATGGCCCGCACCAGGGCGGCATTGTTGAGGTACAGTCCGGCGAGTGGTGGTTTATCCATTTTCAGGATCGCGGTAAGTATGGTAGAATCATCCATTTGCAGCCGGTAACCTGGCAGGACGGCTGGCCGCTCATGGGAATCGACAGCAACAATGATGGTATCGGCGAACCGGTAGCTGAATATACTAAACCGGATGTCGGCAAAACCTGGCCAATTGCTGTTCCACAAACCTCAGACGAATTTGACGCCAGGGAACTCGGTTTGCAATGGCAATGGCACGCTAATCCGGTTAATGACTGGTACTCTTTAACAGCGCAACACGGCTTTTTACGCTTACATGCTGTTCAAAATCCAACCCAGAACGGCAACCTGTGGTTTGTGCCCAATTTACTGCTGCAAAAATTTCCGGCCCCGGAATTTACCGTGACCACCAAAATCAGCTTTCAACCCGGTAATGTCAATGAAAAAAGCGGACTGGTTATTATGGGCAGAGAATGGGCATATATTGCCATGAGCAAATCAGAAAAAGGGTTGCAGGTGGAAATGTGTACCGGTACGTATTTTCAGGGATTTGACAAAACCCAGTTGATACAGGCGGCGCCGTATAATGAGCGGGACTGTTATTTGCGCGTTCAGGTTAATGACCAGGCGGTTTGTACTTTTTCCTGGAGCAGCGATGGTACTGTCTTCCAACCAATCGGCCAGGAATTTGCCGCTAAAGCGGGTGTATGGATTGGCGCCAAGATCGGTTTGTTTTGTGTGAATCCCAATATCGGCCTGCAAATGAATCCCGGTTATGCGGATTTTGACTGGTTCAGGTTTGAATAACATACTGGATGGTTTTATTGTACTAAATGATGTTACTTTACAAACAAGATCCTGTTTTTTATCTAGAAATGATAAAAACTAAAAAACAATCAAATTCTAACAAATTAAAGGGCAAAAAATGACAGATTACATCATCAGAAAAGAACCTGAAGCACAATTTATCAGACCGGAATTGGGCGCGTGTTACAGCTTTGCCTGGAAGCAACAATGGAAATATTTTCCCGAGTTGTTGTTGGTAACGCTGGTCACTTTTTTATTTGCCATACCGCTTTTTGCTGTTTCATTTTTGCAGGAAATAAATGATGCATTTGCCATTTATTTTTCTGTGGTTTATATGATTTATTCTTTTTTTGTCATCTATCCGCTTGAATACGGATATTCTTTCGTCTGTCTTAAAGCGGCACGGGGCGAAAAGATTCACATACAGGATCTGTTCCAGGTGTTAGGCACATATCTGCAGGCGCTCCTGGCAATATTGTTAACAGGTATGATAATTACCGCAGGAATCATCTGTTGCATTATTCCCGGAATCATCCTGGCCTGCAAACTGGCATTTGTGCCGTTTTTGGTGGTCGACCGGCGGATGGATTGCATCGAAGCCATTAAAGCAAGCTGGAATATGACCAACGGCCACACCACGACGATTTTTTTAATGCTGGTTCTTGCCATACCCATTTATATTGCCGGTTTATTATGTTGCGGTATCGGTATCATTATTGCCGGTATGTGGGTTGAGCTGGCCGGCGCGGCGCTTTATCATGC
>CAYNSO010000036.1:26673-32165 GCA_964399735.1 uncultured Cytophagia bacterium | reverse complement strand
TTGTTCTTAAAATAGCGGGAGAATTACCCACTACAAACAATATAGAGCCAATTTTAATTACTATCCATGCAAACAAACATATTTATCACGAATTAACAGGGATCAATAAGTATAATAATATCAATTATTTAATGTTTTCTTTTACGTTCTCAGCGACCTCTGGGGTTAAATAAAAAAGATTTAAACCGCAAAGGTCGCCGGGGTCGCAGAGGAGAAAAAGAGTATCGTTGTTTTATGTCTTTTTTTATTTATTATAACTTGTGAGCAACTAGATATTTTTCTAGTTTTTATGCCTGGTAAAAACAATGGGCAATTAGAAAAAATACCCATTGTAAACCACATAGAGCCTTTTTTTAGCAGAGTTACAACCACTGTTAATGTTTTTGAGAACGAACAGGGGTGGAGTTGAAAGCAGGATTTTTATCGGTTATGTTAAACAAAAGCAAGAGTATCAATATTGTATTTTTGCCGCAATCGATCAGTCTGAGTTACTCAATTACTGGAATGCTCTTTCAGATCATCTCTGTATTAAACCGGATTACTACAAGTGAAAAGGATCAGGAATTCCGCTCATCATTCGGAATTCCGACGCCGGATATTTTACATAATTGCAAGAGCCAAACAGCAGCATAAACCGAAAATTCAGTTTTATACCGGCGTTATGCACAGCTCCCGGCCTGCTTTAATCCCTGGTTTTCCTTGTTCTTAAAATATCGGGGATACAATTGTCTGGCGCAATCTGGACAAAGACCATGACTAAAAACAACATCGGAATGCTGATGGACATAGTCTTCTACCTGGTGCCAGTAACCTGCGTCGTCACGGATTTTTTTACATGAAGCGCAAATTGGCAATAGTCCTTTTAATTTTTTGACTTTAATCATCGCATCCTGTAAATCGGTAATTAATTTTTCCCGTTCCACCTTTGTTATTTCAAGCTGAGCCAGTAAATTGAAAAAAGTAAACGAGAGCGCCGGTACAAGAATGGCCGGTACTAAAAGCGACATGCTGGCCGCAAAAGCAAGACTTTCCTTATGCCCGGATACATACAGGCAAGAAAGAGTCAGACATAAGGAAAGAAACATAGCTAATGCTGTTAAAAGTAACGTCATCCACCCGGCTCCCAATTTTCGTATGAAAATGTGAAGCATAATTTTTAACCCTTCCCAATTATTGTTACTTTATAAGCGTCATTATCCCTATTGTTGGTTTTTATTTGTATATATCTACCTCCTTTTGCTGAAAGTGAAGAATTATTACCGCTTTTTTTTTGTAAAAAATAATCCGGGCTGTGTTTAAAACTGATAAATAACATCACCGCCGGTTATTTCCAGTGCAGTCTGTAATTTTTACCGGATTCGGTCTGAAAACCGATGAGTTGACCGTCTTCACGGGACGTATAGTTTACCACAACGTCATCAGCGACCAGGGCAGTGATTTTTTGTCCGGCCGGAATCCGTACTGTGCATGGGCCGTTATTATCTGCTGTCAATTCCACAAAGCAAAGAGCGCCTTTATCCCACTGCATATTAACGGTATAGCCGCCGCGGGCGCGCAGCCCGGTTACTTGTCCCTTTGACCAGGCGGCAGGCAGCGCCGGCAGCAAGTCGATTTCGCCGATATGACTTTGCAGCAGCATTTCCGCAATCCCGGCGCAGCCGCCGAAATTGCCGTCAATCTGGAATGGCGGATGATTATCCAGCATACCCGGCAAGGTGGATTTGGCGAGCAGCGCGATGAGATTTTCGTACGCTTTTTCACTATCGCGCATGCGGGCAAAGAAATTGATGATCCAGGCGCGGCTCCAGCCGGTATGGCCGCCGCCGTGGGCGAGACGGTAGTCGATGGTTTTGCGTGCGGCTTGCATCAAGTCCGGGGTGTGCTGATAGGTGATCTGGCTGCCCGGATGCAGGCCGAATAAATGTGATATATGCCGGTGTCCCGGTTCGGCTTCACGGAATTCCTGCGGCCATTCCAGCAGCCGCCCGTCGCTGCCGATACGCATCGGCGCCAGTTGGGCGCGCAGTTTTTGCAGTTTAGCGCTAAATTTGGCATCCGTGTCCAGTACATTAGCCGCTTTTATGCAGTTACTGAACAGGTTATAAATAATTTGCTGATCCATGGTCGGCCCCATGCAGACGCTGACCCGTTCGCCATCCCTGGTGAGGTATTCGTTTTCCGGGGAGATGGAGGGGCCAGAGACCAGGTAACCGGTCTTGGGGTCTTTGACCAGGTATTCGGTAAAGAACAGCGCGGCTTCTTTCATTATCGGCCAGGCCAGGTCGGCAAGATACTCTGTATCCCCGGTATACAGATAATGCTCCCAGATATTCAAACAGGCCCAGGAAATGCCCTGCGGCCACAAGCCCCATAACACCCGGCCGATGGGGTCGGTGAAATGCCAGGCATCGGTAGTATAATGGGCAACAATGCCGTTACAGCCGTATACTCGTTTGGCAGTTTGACGACCAAAAGGACGCAGGGCGTCAATAAATTCGGCAAAGGGCAGGAAACACTCGGCAAGATTGGTCACTTCAGCCGGCCAGTAGTTCATTTGAATATTGATGTTGATGTGATAATCGGCGCTCCACGGCGGAGTCAAGCCATCCGCCCAAATTCCTTGCAGGTTGGCGGGCATGCAACCCGGCCGCGAACTGCTGATGAGCAGGTAACGTCCGAATTGAAAATATTGAGCAATCAGTCCCGGATCGGGCGAGCCGCGTTTCACCGCGTCGAGCCGCTCATCGGTTGCAAAATAGCCGGCGTCGCTAGCGCCGAGGTTCAGGGAGACGCGGTTAAACAGGGACTGGTAATCGCGAATATGATCTTCAAGTATCTGGCTGAACGGCTTGGCTATAACCGCAGCCAGCGCCTGGGAACAGGAGAGATGCGGATCCGAGCCGCGATAGTCGGTAGCGGCGACCAGCAGCAGGGTGACGGCGTCGGTGTTTTCTACGCGCAGTCCGGCGGAGTCGGGCGTTACCTGTCCGCCTTTGCACAACAGGGCAAGCTGCGTTTCCATGGTCACGCCGTCGCCATTGTTAACATGTTCCGTCATAATGATGCGGTTTGCCAATACCTGTATCGCCGCCAGGTTGCCGGGGCGTGACAGCGATACAGTAAAGCTGATGGCGCCCGGTTCATCGCTTTCCATACGCCATACCAGGGCGTTATCCACCGCGCTGGAAAATATCTGGCGCTTGTAATGCACGTCTCCGACAGCATACTCTACCCGTGCAATAGCCTGAGATATATCCAGTTCACGGCGGTAATTGGTTGCGTCTGCATGGTTGGCAAAAGTGAACCGCAAATCACCCAGTGTCTGGTACGAATGCAGTCCTGCTTCATAAGGAACGCCCATGATCTTTTCCTGCGCCAGTCGCTGCGCCTCGGCGTAGTTACCGGCGAACAACAACTCCCGTACTTTAGCGAGGTTTTTCTTCGCTTCGGGATTATAGCGTTCGATGGAATGCCCGGCCCAGACGGTCTCCTCGTTCAGTTGCAGGCGTTCCTGTGCAATACCGCCGAACACCATTGCGCCCAGCCGGCCGTTGCCGACCGGCATGGCTTCGTTCCATTCCCTCGCCGGCTGCTTGAACCACAGTGTCAGGTCATCGGTTTGCGCAAAGACGGCGGGAAGAGAGGTGAACAACGGTAGTATTGTGAATAGTACTATTTTCAATCGCTGTATTGCTATATTTTTCATAACTAGTCTCAGTTAATTTAAAATAATCCGGTTACGGCTGCATGATCTGGAACAATACCGGTTTGGGCTGGGCATTGCGGTCGAACAACAGCGGGTAATTTGTTCTTTTGCGCATTCCCGAAAAATTGATCCACGAATAGCGATCCGTAGTGCCCCAAAACGTCACCCGGTCGATTTTGTCCGCATGTTTGCGGAACAGTTTGAATATTTCCACATAGCGGTCGGTTTGTATCTGAATGATGCTGTCCGGCAATCCCTCGCTGTAAATATCGCCTTCTTTATTAGAACTGAACACGCTCATATCCAGTTCGGTGATCATCACCTTAACGCCCAGTTCTGAAAAGGCGATGATGCTTTTTTCAATTTCTTCCAGGGGCGGGGAATAGATGTTCCAGTGCCCCTGCATTCCAACGCCATCGATTTGAGCGCCCTCGGCTTGCAATTTTTTAATCAGTTTCACCGTCCGGTCGCGTTTGACCGGGTTGCACATATCATAATCGTTATAATACAGTTGCGCTTCCGGGTCCGCTTGTTTGGCAAAGCTAAAGGCTTGCAGCAGAAAATCATCGCCGATGATCTGCCGCCATTTGCTGTTCCGCAATATTTCCTCGCTTGCTTCGCCATCCAGCACCGCTTCGTTAACGACATCATATCCGTATATTTTACCCTTGTAGCGGCCCATGACTGTATTGATATGATCCTGCATGCGTTGCAGTAACTGTTCACGGTTGAGCGGCTGTTTGTTTTCGTCCTCGAATACCCAGTTCGGGGTCTGACTGTGCCACACCAGGGTATGGCCGATTACTTTTATTCCGTTGCTATCCGCAAATGCAAGCAGGTCATCCATGGGTTTAAAATTCCATTTATCGGGCTGCGGATGAATGGGCCCCCATTTCCCCTGGTTTTCAGGGGTGAGAATGTTAAAATGGGTTTTCAACAGATCAACAACCTGGGAATCGTTCATAAAGGTATAACCCGGCGCCGCGCCGATCAGAAAATCGTCTTTAAAAAAGTCCTTCAATCCGAGGCTATCCTGCGCCATGCTCATACAACTCAAAGCCAGTATGATAACAAATAAGGGAACTAGTATTCTTTTTGTCATAACCATTTCCTTTCTTTTAATATATATGGATTATTGCATTACACTTTTTTACCAGTTTATGGTTTTTTTAATCAACTCGGTCAGTTCTTTTGCCATAACCCGATGATGCCGCACGCGCGGGTGTTTGCCGGTGCCGTCATAAGCAAAAAAATGGGTATGAATGTTGGCGTCGTTATGGTCTTGTTTAAATCTATCCACTGCGGTTTGAATATAGCCGGGCCAGGGCGAACCTGCACGAGTGGCGTCCATACTGCCCAGCGTGCAAAAGATAACGGCATTGGGATAGGTATTACGGATGGTCTTGACGAAAGCATAATAGGCGGCGCTGATCTGCTCCGGGGTAGGAACCGGATCGAGTTTGCCGACCAGCCAACTGTCATTCTGGAACAGGTTGATGACCACCACATCCGGCGTCCAGGCGCTGAAATCCCATCGACTTGTCGAATCCTCCGGGTTGAGCCGATCATAGAATTCCGGCATGATCATTGGAAACCAACTGGTTACAATGCCAATGCCGCTCTTGGCGATGCAGACATACTCTGCATCGAGGTTGCGGGCGGTAATGGCGCCGTACGCCAGGTAATTGTTGCGTTTGGCATTGTTTTCGTCTTCGTCTTTATCAGGGACTTCGTTGCCCATGCCGCAGGTGATGGAATCGCCGTAAAATTCGATTTTGTGTTTGGG
>CAYNSO010000036.1:25437-26573 GCA_964399735.1 uncultured Cytophagia bacterium | reverse complement strand
CTGGCTGTAATATATGCGCCGGACCAGTACAGCGCCGGCGCCTGGGGATCGGTAAAATCAATCCGACTGGTGTATTGGATATTAGGATTATTTGGGGAGATGAATGCGGAAGCGGTTACGGTTTGAATATTGGCAAGAATATATAAACCGGTAATGAATAATAAAACATGAAAACGAAATCTGGATTTCATTTGCTTTCCCTCGAACTGGTAATATTGATTTTTATTTGATTTGTATAATTTGCATATCAGTTAACCTTTTTGTTTTGTAGATAGCTTGCATAAAGCAGCGGCGCGTTGTTACATTTTGCAGGACAATATGTCCTGCATTATTGTGCGACCTGGGGATCATCCCCAGGTCGAGCTTGTTGTTGTTTATAGCCCGGCTTTAGCCGGTTTAATTTATATTTCCTTTTATTTTTTGTTATCTCCACGATCCCGGTATTAAAGAAAGCGAAAACACCGAGGCCCGGAGGTCGCGGAGTAATGATGAACGACGAGCAGTCGCTCCAACTCATTTTCATTATTAAAAACCGATAAACCCCATTCATCGCGCCAATGCAATTTAATCCGGCCTTTCTTAAACTTGACCGGCAGCCACACATAGCGGCCGTCGATGGCGTTGTCGGGATTCCAGCGGTCAGCCATGAAAATAAACGCACCCTCTTTACCGGCCACCGGCAGAATGAAAGCGCTTTGCGAGTGGAAGGTCAGCGCGCTGTCCGCTCCCACACAGGGATTGCCCAGTTCCTGCCAGGGACCAAAAATCGAATTGGCGACCGCAGAACGCGCCGCATTGGGCGACCAGCCGGTGCAGCCGGAGGCAATGATATAGTACTTGCCCTTATACTTGCAAATCGCCGGGGCTTCCATAAAGCGGTTGACAAACGCTCTGCTAAAAAGCCCGGCAGTAGCCAGGTAATCATCCGTTAATTTGGAGATATGCAAGGTACTGTTTTCTTCCGAGGCGCAGATATGGTAAGCGGTTCCGTCGTCATCCACAAACAATGTCATGTCGCGGGACATTTGTCCTACCGGGTAATCGCGGCCCAGGATGTTCAAAGTGTCCGGGTGGCCAGGCAGACTGCCACCGCTGAAACCGGCATGTGCTTCCGGCTTCCAGGGTTGTTTATGGAT
>CAYNSO010000036.1:0-25337 GCA_964399735.1 uncultured Cytophagia bacterium | reverse complement strand
GCCAGATTTCTCCGGGGTGGAAGGAATGGTACTTGCCGGAAGATTGCCTTGAACAAGAAGAGTTAAGAAACAGGGTGGACAGTATTATTAAAAATCCGCAATGAAGACGTATGGCAGTTTTCATATTATTTCACTTTCACAAAGAGTAAAATCTTTACAATTTTTTGCAAGTTTGAATTTTTATGAAAAGTACTAATCCTTTTTCCTCTGCGTTCCAGGCGCTCTCTGCGGTTAAAAAGATAGAAACCGCTGAGATCGCAGGGAGCGCAGAGAAAGAAGGTGGAGCTTTTTAAAGCAATATTAATTCTCCATCCACACCGTTACGCCGGGACTGGGGAGTTCTTTGTCGCCGTACAGGACTTTTGCATTCACAGGAATATCCAGGGTATATGGCTGCGCGGAATAATTAACCGCCACCCAAAAGCCATCGCGCCATTCAACATATACACCCTCCGGGTAATTCTGCACCGGGACGCCGGCATTGCTGTAGATTTTATGCAGTACCGTTTTTTCCAGCGCGCCGTCATCTGTATCTACGCCGATATAAGTGACCGTACCTTTGCCCAGTTTACGGCTGACCACCGCGGGTTTTCCGGCATAGAACTGATCGACATAAACGGCCAGGGTTTCCGTGCCGGCATTTGGCAGCAGCACATCGCCCCACACATGCCATTTGTATTCCTGTTCACCCATTTCTACAATAGCCCGTGCATTGCCGGGGATCAGGTCGTAAAATTCTATCTGCGCGCCGATCAGATCCAGAATCGGTTCGGCCCATTTACCGGCAAACAAATGGCCGTTACAGTCTTTATGCCCCGTGCGGCAGGTAATAATGAGATTGCCGCCTTTATTGGCATATTCCATCCATTTTGTTACTAATTCCTTGTCAACAAGTTGATACGCGGGAACAATGAGGAACGGGTAAACGCTGAAATCCGCATCCTCGGCAATCCAGTTCACCGGTGCGCCAAAGGATTTGGCGATTTTCATGTATTTAAAAACATGATTCCAGGTCGACCAGCCGGAATTACGCGGCTGAAAATCTATATCCCAGAAATTATCGTGACTCCATAAAATCGCCAACCGACGAGCTTGATAAGCAGCAGGTTTCTGAGCCTGCGGATCATAAACCTTGCGCAATTGCCGCATTTCGCCGGATACTTGAGAATATTCCAGTCCCCCCGGCTGCGGTGTAATGCCATCGGTGCCGACTATGCCATAATGATATTGTTCCGAGCCATAAAGCGGCTGGCGGTAGCGATAGGGACAGGCAAACGAACAGCCGCCGGCAAAAGCATGCCATAACCACATACGCACCACGCCGGGTTGCGGCTGGGGGTTAACCCGCGCCCAGTTTACCTGGCCCGGCTGCAATTCCATGACCCCGGTAACGCCGTCGATTGAGCGGTAAAAATCATTGGCAAAGGCAATTCCTTCCCGCCAGCCGAGGCGGAATCTTTCAGCAGAAGGAAAATCTCCGTTACCTACCGGGTAAATGGTATAGGCAATAAAGTCCAGTTTTTCGGTGCGGCGTTGATCGGCCTGGGTGGAATTGGAAATATAATTGGTGGTGATCCATTGTTCTTTGCTGATATATTGGCGCAGAACCTCAGCCTGAAAGTCCAGAAAATTCGCCATCTGGTCGGCGTTAAAACGGGCATAATCGAGCCGGGTATGCGGACTGAGGCCGTACAAAATATTGGGCAGGGGAATGCGGATTTGCTCAAAATTGTCGTACAGAACTCCCCAAAAGCGGGCGCCCCAGGCATCGTTCAAAGTCTGAATATTTCCGTATTTTTCCTGCAGCCACAGCCGGAATTTTTCCTGCGCCTTGTCACTGAAATCCATCGGCGCGCCCGGTTCATTATCCAACTGCCAGCCCCATACACGGGCATCGTTGCCGTACCGTTTGGCCATTTCTGTTACAATCTTACGCGTATAGTCACGGTACAGGTCGCTGGAGGTGGAATAGTTACCGCGCGAACCATGCTCGCGGCTGCGGTAATTGATATCCTCATAAAATATTTCCGGATGTTTTTCAGCCAGCCAGGCCGGGGGACAGGGAGTAGGCGTACATAAAATAACTTTTAAGCCCTGTTTCCCTGCCAGATCAATCGCTTTATCCAACCAGGCAAAAGTGTATTTACCTTCCTGCGGTTCCATGAACGGCCAGGCAAACTCGGCCATGTGTATAAATTCAAAGCCGAGTTTGGCAATGTTCGCCATGTCGCGTTCCCATTGCGCTTCATCCCAGTGTTCGGGATAATAATAGACGCCGATTTTCATCAAATCCGCTTTAGGGAAAAAATCCTGCGCCTTTTGCGCCGGGGCGGATACTGAAAGTATAAAAACCAAAGCTAGCAAAAATTTACACTTCATAACGGAATATCTCCTGGTTATTTTGCCTGGCAGTTATTATCAAACATTTATGATATTTGCTGAATCAGTTCCAGCAGTTGTTTGGCGGATTCTTCCGGGCCGTTTCTTTCCCAGCCGGCAATACCAAGGCGGGTACGCATTTGCCCGACGAATATGTTATTTTTAAAAATTTGCGCAAAATATTTTTTGGCTATCTCATCATGTTCAGCTTTATATTGAACAGCGCCAAACACATTAACGAAATAAGTGTGCACCAGTCCTGTACTGGAAGTGGTGCCTTTACTCATAGCCGTGCCTTCGCGGAATACTTCCAGCGCTTTTTCCGGAGTTTCCAGTCTTTGAATAATAGGGTGGTCTTCATCCGGCTCTTCATAGTTATTGGCGTATAATATATAATTAACCGGAAAACCTTTGGTTATATTATGATGAGTGGTTACCGGAATAACCACGCGGGCATTGACCTGGTTGGGACTCATAATAATGGTTCTGTCGATTTGTCCGAATGCATAGCCCGGTTGCAGGTCATCCAAACGAACAAAAGCGCCGATTTCTGTACCGTAGGCGATGATGTTGCCGGACTCGTCAATATTCAGTGAGCCCATATCGTCGGCAATGATCGTAATATCTTCGATGATGTCGTTACCAAAAGTGCGCAGCATTTCCAGGGTTTCGGACTTGCCGGCGCCGGTATCGCCGATGATCAGTATATTGGCGGATTTGTTGTTTTTGAGCTGAATATTGACCATTGCGCCGTGATAGGGGAGTTTGCCGCTTTTTATTTTTGTAATGTTGTACAGAGTCAGGATCATTTTTTTTAAATAGCCAAAATAGCCAAACTCGTCTTTATCCGGTACTGCGCCAACCAGTAAATCAGCTTTATGATCTTCGTAAAAGATCGTGGGGAAGGATGATAATTCATACAATCCCGGATCCGGCACACCATACAAGAACACCGCAGCCGGTTGCTTTTTAAGCTGTTCATCGTCCGCCAGTTCAAAGAGATTGCTTAAGGAAAATCCCAGTCCAAAGTATTTTTGCTGAAAATAAACCAGAATCAGCAGTTCACCCACCATTGCCGGGTAACACAACCATTCGCCGGGCTCGATGGTGATTTTTGCCAGTGGATTTTCAGCGACACGGGTAAATTTGCCGGTTCTTTTGTTCATAGGCGGGTGCAGGATCAACGGCGGGTACAGTAATATTTGCCTTATTACCGAAACCTGATCCAACTGTTGATAAATCGGGTCGGAAAAGGTAATTTTATTCATCAATGCAATTGAAGCGATTTCCGCTCCGGCGCGCACCTGGCGGTATATCCGGGGGTGGCTGCCGGTGATATTTTCTTCAATATCACGATAGGTACCGCGAATCAAATGCGTCAGCGCTTCTATGGTGGTATTGAAAACCCGGTACGGTCGTTTATCCAGTTGCTCATACTCGGAATCGCAAATAATAAAGCGCTCATAATTACGCCAGAAATTATAAAAGTGTTCGATAAAATCGGATAGCAACTCTTTGTCGCGGGTAAAGATAGCAGAGCCCGGCACTATTTTAGACACCAGGTGTATGGGCATTTTCGCCAGGTATTTAATGAATTCCTGAAACAGGTCAATGTCTTTATTATCAATGCCGGTTTTTTTATTAAAAACTTGTAATAAAAAAGATTTCTTGCGGACCAGGTCGGCAATGCAGCGTTCAAAAACAGCACGAAACAAGTCGCTGGATAGCAGTTCATCCGAATCTTCGCAAATCCGGTCCCGTAGTTTGATAATTACTTTTTTTTCAAGTATTGTGTATTGAGTGATAGGCATAATTTTCCCTTTACTAAAATACAAGAGTATCAATATTAATAGAATTAAATATAAGTTATTATTTTGAATTACCAAAAAACAATTTGTTCTTTACATCTTGAAATTTTTTTTTATGGCGAATTACCGGTAATGCCTGTCCGGCTTGATTAATTTTGGAATTGGTTATGTAAAAATTGGTCCAGTTCACGAATTTGCAGCCACAGTTTTTGGTTCACAGCTGAAAGCACACCCAGTTCGCCGCGCGACAATTTTCGGCCCTGGAATGTATTGAATAATGCTTCCACCGGGGCGCTGTAAAATTCCTGCCGGGCCTTCGCCAGTTCGGATTTTATAACCAGGTGAGATAAATTTTCTGTGAACCAACGCTCTTTTAATTGATATGCGGGCTCAATCCGCCGGCTAACCTGATCGAGCAACAGGGTAAACCGGATATTGGCTTCCAGCCAGTACAAATTATCGCGCTGCTCTCCATCGGCCTTTTTTTGGCAAGTCAGTACCAGTGAGTGCAGCTCTAGCAGCTTTTTTTCCAGATCGGGATGAATGCGCCCCCACTCTGGATTGTACGGCCAATATTCCGGCGATTCCGGCTGATCCATCCAGCGTTCACGATCCATTTGCGCCAACAGGGGAGAGAGCAGCTTGGCCGCCTCTGCGCCATACAGTTTGCGGCAATCCTGGTCATAGAATTGTTCAACTGATGGCATGTTAACCGGGTCTGCGGAAAATTGCGCAAACGCTTCCATATTGGTTTGCGTTTCACGGGTGCGCCAGTGAATAGCCAACACCCCATCCAGGTTTTGTGTATAAGCGAGTTCAATTTGTTCACGCAGCATGGTTACGCGGGGCTGCAAATGCCAAAGTTTGGCGTCGCCTTCCAGCCATGGAATGGCCCAAACCGGGCGATTATTGCCTATTTCCTCCAATACCTGCATTTGCGGTTCCCAGCCCTGGTTGGGATTGAGGCAAGAAAAGATAATATCCCGCGGCAACGCCTTGTCAAGACCCCGCAGCACGACCGGCAATTGATTTCCGCCACCCCAGCCGCCAATGATAACTTTTACCTGCGGCGCCTGATGTTTAATATAGTTATAAGCATTTGTTATATATTCCAGCGACCATACCCCGGTGAACGCAGCCCCCGGATGATTGGCGTCAGTAAAAAGCGAGGTGCTTTTATCAAAACTCTCCCTGAATGCGCCGGACATTTGTGGCTGGCCGACAAACATGGTATGTTCATGCAGCCACAACCAGATATAATCTATGCCAGGATATGCGGTTAATATATTGTTTATCGTATTATACAGAATTTCAATTGAAGAAGCATGAGTGGGATCGGGCAGGTTGGCGCCGCGAATCCATGATTCTGGCGGTACTATTGAGGCAAATTCAGGCGGATGAATGCCAAATTCAAAGCCCATGGCGAATTGAATACTGCGTTCGTGCGACATTTCCAATACCCGGCGCAGCAGTTGTTGCGCCAACTGGTAACGCTGCTCATTAGTTTGCGCCTGTATGGCGTAGTCTGCTCCATAAACAGACAAACCGGCAGGGAAAAGCTGCCCGGTATTAAACGCAAAGTCTTTTATCTCCAGCGGCCGGTAGCCCCAGCGCGCAGTGACAGAAGTATCAAACCCGGTGAGGGGGACGACATTGCGGTATTCGATGCGGATCATCGGCTCCACATACGGGGCATAGCGTTCCGCACCGCCGGTGTAACAGTGAAAACCAATGAAATTCATGCCCAGTGATTGCATTTTATCCAGGTAATGCCGATAATCAGCTTCATTCCAGGCCGTCGGGCCCGATAAAAAATTATGCCAGGGCAGAGTTCCCCGGATTTGCATCGGGCCATCACCGGCAACAGCGAGTTGCCAAAAGATCAACATTATCATTGCTACACTAATTTTGTAATTTGACATGATTGCTCCTTGCGAGGGTCTGTTTATGCATATTATAAACAAGTGATTTATTATACTATATTAAAAAATTTTGATTATGTCAAGATGTAACAAGCCGGGAACGGGTAAGTTAACAAGTACTTTTTCTCAATACCGGACATTAAGCCCTATTGTATGATTTACAAGATAATTGTTGCTATTTAGATGACAATTTGTTATATTGTTTTTTATCAAAAAGAGGGTAGTATGGATTTGAAAATTAAAGATATTGTTGATTTGTTCCAGGTGTCCGAAAAAACGGTGTATCGCTGGATCAAGGAAAAGAAAATACCCTGCTATCGTATTCAGCATCAGTATCGTTTTAACCGCGCAGAGATTAATGAATGGATTTTAAGTAATAAAATTGAGCTTTCATCCCGGCTGCTGGAACTGGGTATTGCCGAGCGTCCTACCAATTTTACCGATTTATTGCGTAATGGCGGTATATATAATGATATTCCCGGCAATACTGTTCGCGATGTTTTGCATAATGCCATTGAGCGAATTAATACCCCGGCCAATATCAGCAAAGAAGATTTAATTGCCGCGCTGTTGAACCGTGAAAATATGATGTCTACTGCTATTGGTAACGGCATTGCCATACCGCATCCCCGCAATCCCATGATAACCAATATCGAAGATGCCAGCGTTTCTATTTGTTTTCTGCAACAGCCGGTAGATTTTAGCGCATTGGACGGCAAACCGGTACATACGTTGTTTATTTTACTTACCTACAGTCCGCGCCGCCACCTGGAAGTTTTATCCAAACTTTCATATTTGTGCCATAACCAGGAATTTCAAGCCCTGTTGCAAAAGCGCGCCCAGGCAGGAGAGATTATTGAATATATCGAGGCGAAAGAACTGGAAATGCTGCGAAAGGAGCCTGTTAATTGATGATCATGTTATTAACAGGCGTTGGTCTGTTTTTTCTTGGCGGGTTACTGGCAATTCCGGTAAAAAAACAATGGGGAGCAATTGTTTTTATAATATTTACGGCGGCTGCCCAATTGTTTATTCTGCCTCCGGTTATTAAAATTTTGACCGGCGGTTTGGCATTACAAAAGAGTTTTCATTTTTCCGGTCCCATCGGCAGCGCCTGGTTACGGGTAGACCCGTTATCCTCCTTTTTTATTCTAATTATCAGTATTGGCGGTCTTTTAGCGGCGTTTTATTCTGCCGGTTATATGAAAATGTATCGCGATGATGCCCGATATTCAATAAGCAGCTATAATTTTTTCATGGGACTATTGATAACCGCTATGTTGCTGGTGGTTATGATTCAAAACGCCCTGCTGTTTTTAATTGCCTGGGAAATCATGTCTCTGGCTTCTTTTTTTCTGGTCAGCTTTGAACACCACAAAGACGAGGTGCGCAAAGCAGGTCTCTATTACCTGGTGGCGATGCAGATTGGCGCCGCCTTTTTGCTGACCGCTTTCGGCTGGTGTGCAATCAACACCGGAAGCCTGGATTTTGAGGCGTTTCGGAATTTGTCTGTTGCAGGCCCTTCGGCAGCAGCGATTATTTTTATACTGTTTTTTATTGGTTTTGGTACCAAGGCAGGCTTTGTTCCCCTGCATACCTGGCTGCCATTGGCCCATCCGGCTGCTCCAACTGCTGTTTCCGCTATCATGTCCGGCGTGATGATCAAAACCGGTATATATGGTATTTTGCGGTTATTGTTAATTTTCGGCGTCCCGTCTCCCTGGCTGGCCTGGTTTGTATTTGCCATTGCCTTGCTTACCGGGTTACTCGGTATTTTAAATGCCATTGCCCGGCAGGATCTGAAAATAAAATTGGCTTTTTCGAGCATTGAAAATATAGGTATTATCGGCCTCGGCGTCGGCGTGGGTATGTTGGGCCTGGTTTTTGAAAATCAAATGGTGGCTCTGGCCGGATTTTTAGGCGCATTGCTGCATATATTTAATCATTTCACATTTAAAAGTTTGCTTTTTTTTGGCGCCGGCATTGTTTATTCCAAAACCCATACCCGCAATATTGAAAAACTGGGCGGACTGGCGCGTTATTTGCCGATTACAACTGCTCTGTTTTTAATTGGTTCGCTGGCTATTAGCGGCTTGCCGCTCTTTAATGGATTTATCAGTGAATTTGCAATTTACTTTGGTCTGGTTAAAGGCTTGAACACCAGCGCAGGCGCTTTGCATCTGGGTGCGATTATCGGGCTTGGCGGTTTGGCATTTATCGGCGCAATGGCCGCGTTGTGTTTTACCCAAATTTTTGGTATTTGTTTTTTGGGTTCACCGCGCTCAATCTTGAATAATAAATTAACCGAGGCTTCATCTGTTATGTTGGCGCCAATGTTTGTGCTTGCTTTTTTAATTTTGTTGGCCGGTTTGTTAACTCCCCTGGTATTACCATTGTTCCGGCATGTTGTGCAGCAATTTTTACCGTTTTTTGCTGATACTGTATGGTTTGAATTATATCATATATATGTCAGGTTAAACATGGCGGCGCTGATCCTGGGCAGCTTGATTTTATTCTTTACCGGACTACGCTGGTTGCTGCTGCGTGGAAAATCTGTAACAACTTTTAAAACCTGGGATTGTGGTTATCAGGCGGAAAGCAGCCGTTTACAATATACCGCCAGTTCTTTTGCCGCGTCATTTGTGGAAATTGGTTCTGCCCTGGTACCTAACCAGAGCAATCTTGAATCATCCCGTGAGCTATTCCCGTCTGCCGCCCAGTTTTCCAGTCAGTCCGGCGACGTGACTGAACAATCCCTGATCAGACCTTCCCTGTCCCTGCTGCAGAAAGCCCTGCACCGATTTGCCTGGATTCAAAGCGGTAAAACCCAGCAATACATTCTTTATGGCTTGATATTTTTGCTTATTCTCATAATCTGGATTATTGGAGTCCATTAATGTTAAAAGGATTTTATATACTGATACTGATTTTGGGGCCTTTTTTATTACCGGGTATAATTATTCGAGTTAAAACGAGATGGGCCGGCAGGAAGGGCCCATCTGTTTTGCAACCCCTGTTCGATTTTAGTAAACTGTTGCGCAAGGGACAGGTTATCAGCAAGACCACTTCTTTTGTTTTTCAGATAACACCGCCGATGAATGTAGCGGCTGTTTTTTTCGCCGCATTGATCGTTCCGCTGCCGCTGCATCGTGCGTTTCTGTCGTTTCCCGGTGATTTTATTATGTTTGCCTATACCCTTGCCCTGGCTCGATTCATGCTGGTTATTGCCGCCCTCGATACCGGCAGCAGTTTTGAAGGCATGGGTTCGGCCCGTGAAATTACCTTTTCCAGTATTATTGAACCGGCTTTTTTTATTCTTGTCGGCTCGTTAGCCCTGGTTACAGGTCATACTTCTTTTGCCTCTATTTTTGAGTTGCTCAATTATAGTACCGGCTATACGGCGCTGGTCAAATCCCTTTGCGTGGTGTCGTTATTCATTATGCTGCTAACCGAGTGCGCCCGCGTACCGGTTGATGACCCCAATACTCACCTGGAATTGACCATGATCCATGAAGTGATGATTCTGGATTATTCCGGTCCGGATCTGGCTTTGATGCAGTACGCTGTTGGTTTGAAAATGGTTACTCTGGCAACACTGCTGGCAAACCTGTTAATTCCGCCGGGCACGGGTATTATTGCCGGGTTGGCGTTATATCTTGTTGTAATCACCATTACCGCCATTGCCGTCGGTTTGGTTGAATCATGGATCGCCCGGCTTAGAATGACCCATATACCCCAATTTATATTTTTAATGATGGCGTTTTCAATGACTGCCTTTGCCGTTGTTATGTTCCTGATCCATGGAGGCTTTTAATGTCCGATGTTTTTATTATCCTGCTTGGTACCACTATATTATATGTCTTTGCCGCCAGCCGCATTGAAGCATTTATAAAATCCCTGGCATTACAGGGTTTGTTGTTGTTTCTATTGGTAGTAATCGATCTCCGTGAGATTAACCTGGTTAATATTGCTTTTTTGATCCTGGAAACCCTGATCGTCAAGGCAATTATCATTCCCTACTTTTTACTGCAGGTGATCCGACGTAATGAAATTGGCCGTGAAATAGAGCCCAATATTTCGCAATTATACTCTTTATTATTGGCCAGTTTAATATTCATCTTTGGTTTTGTTATTGCCTGGTGGACGACGCATGCGGAACCAGGGATAAAACCGCTCTATTTTGGAGTTTCCATTGCCCTGATTGTTGCCAGCCTGTTTCTGATTGTTACCCGCAAACGCATCATCACCCACATTCTTTGTTATATGATGTTGGAAAATGGTATTTTTCTTTTATCTTTATCGGTTGCGAATGAAATGCCCATGCTGGTTAATCTTGGGGTTTTGCTGGATCTGTTTGTCGGCATATTTTTACTGGTTATTTTCTTTAATAAAATTCAATCCATGTATGATGGCAACCACATTGATGTTTTAACCCAGTTGAAAGATTAGGTATGTTCATTTTTATCCTGTTTCTGCCGTTGTTTCTGTCTGTTTCGGTTTTACTATGGACTAATCGTCTAGCTACCCGCTTGTCGTTAACAGGTATGGCTCTGATGTATCTGGCCGGGGCGTTAGGTTGGTGGAGCGGTGTATTGCAAAGCAATCCTCCCGCCTGGTTAGCCCGGTATTTTCAAATAGACGCAATTGGTTTGTTTTTCTTTACGATTATGGCCCTGGTATTTACCGGGTCGGCAATTTACAGTATTTACTATTTTCGTGAGCATGGAACCACGGCGCGACGGGAAGCTCTGTATACAACGGCAATGCTGTTGTTTGTCGTCGCCATGTCGGGAGTGATCTTTTCCAGCCATCTGGCGCTGCTATGGGTGTTTGTGGAAGCTACTACGCTCTCCAGCGCTTTACTGATCTATTTTGAGCAAAAGAAATCATCCCTGGAAGCTGCATGGAAGTATGTTTTTATTTGTTCGGTCGGTATTGCCCTGGCTTTTGTTGGTATTATTGTTTTATCTATGGGCAGTAAAAACATCGGCACATTGTTTTTTGCCGATCTGTATCAGCACGCCGGTGACATTAATCCGTTCTGGTTGAAAATGGCTTTTGCTTTTATTCTGGTCGGATTTGGCACCAAGATCGGCGTTGCGCCTTTTCATGCCTGGCTGCCGGATGCACATTCCGAAGCGCCTTCACCAGTTTCTGCATTGCTTTCCGGTACTTTGTTAAATACTGCTTTGTTGGGATTGGTACGGGTGCAGGAGATTATGATTCGCGCCGACCTGGCTGCTTTTTCCAATACCCTGTTGCTGGTAACAGGATTTTTATCGTTGTTTGTAAGCGCGGTTTTCATGTTGAGTATAACCAATTATAAACGTATGCTGGCATATTCTTCCATCGAGAATATGGGTATTTTGCTCATCGGCATTGCTTTGGGCAAAACCGGTGTTTTTGCTGCCATGCTGCACAGCGTAGCGCATTCCCTATCCAAAGCCTCCCTGTTTTTAACCTCCGGCAATATTTTACATATTTATGGCAGTAAAGAAATTAACCGGGTGCAGGGGCTGCTACACCGCGAACCACTGACCGGATGGATTTGGATTTTATCTCTGCTGGCTATTGCCGGAATGCCGCCTTTTCCAGCATTTCTTGGTAAATTTATCTTGATAACCGCTTTTTTTGAATCCGGGTACGGCTGGCTGGCCTTACCTTTTTTCCTTTTTATTGTTGTGATTATTTTCGGCATGGGCGGGGCGGTGTTTCGCATGTCTTTTGGCGATATGCACGAGGGAGAAAAGGTGACCGGCAAGTTGAACATTATTGCTTATTTACCACAACTGGTATTCCTTTTCTTGCTCGCCGCTATCGGTTTGTCTATACCAAAACCAGTGCTGTCCTTTATCCAAAACGCCGTGGCGTTTTTATATTAATTGTGGAGTAACCTGTTGAACTGGATAGAATTACAAAATTTACAACCGGCGACCCTGGCCGACATCCCTCTTTTATCAATAGACTCTTTTCGGCAGCAATTATTGCAGAGTATTACGGCTGGTAAAAGAGTTGTGGATTTTTTTGGTGACCGTGAAGCTGATCAGGTTCTTTTGTATGCTGTTTTAGCTGATGATCAGTTATCGCGGTTGTACATTGCGTCCACTGTTTTTGAGCGTGAAAATGTTTATTCCTCCATGACTCTTGAAGCGCCTATGCTGCACCTGTTTGAACGGGAAGTTTTTGAACAATATGGTATTGAACCGACGGGACATCCGTGGCTTAAACCGGTACGACAAGGAATAGCCGGTATTTCCGAAACGGAAAGTCCTTATCCTTTTATGCGTATGCAGGGTGAGCAACTCCATGAAGTTGGTGTTGGGCCTGTTCATGCCGGGGTAATAGAACCAGGGCATTTCCGCTTTTCCTGTCATGGTGAACAAGTATACCACCTGGAAATTGAACTGGGCTTTCAGCGCCGCGGCGTAGAGCAATTGTTTTTTAAGAATGCCGACAAGCCTGATTTTCTGATACATCTGGCGGAATCCATTGCCGGGGACACAGTAATCGGGCATGGCGGGGCGTTTGTGCGTGGTTATGAAGCTTTGACGGGGGTTGCTGTTTCCCGCCGGGCAAAATTGATTCGCGCTATTGCATTGGAACTGGAACGTATTGGCGTCCATCTTGGTGATCTGTCCGCTCTTTCCGGCGATGTTGCTTATTTAACCGGTAAAGATGTATTTGGCGCAATGCGCACGCAAATTATCAATACTTCGATGGCAATATGCGGCAGTCGTTACGGCCGGGGCTTGTTAACGATAGGCGGGGTGAACTATGATATAACGCCGGACTTGAAATGTAAAATAGAAAACACCCTTGATGATATTGAAAATAAAGTAGAACTGGCTGCTGAAGTATTATTTTCTTCTGCTTCTGCCTCAGCCCGATTTGAAAAAACCGGTGTAATTCCTGCATCAACCGCGCGTGAAATTGGTATGGTTGGCCCGGCAGCGCGCGCCAGCGGCCTGGCAATTGACGTGCGTCAGGATTTCCCGTTCGGCGCTTACAATCAATTTCCGGTTCACGCTATTACCCTTACTTCAGGCGATGTTTTTGCACGGGCCTATATTCGCTATATTGAAATTACTCAATCCATTCGCATCATTCGCGAGCAATTGCAAAATCTCAATGGTGGCGAATTAAAACAGTCCCTGTTAGCCAATCTGCCCCCTGAAACATTGGTGGTTTCCCTGGCCGAAGGCTGGCGCGGTGAAATTGCACACACGGCAATCACCGATACCTGTGGGAAAATCCAGCGTTACCGGATCAAAGATCCTTCTTTTCATAACTGGATGGCCCTGGCTTTGGCTGTGCGCAATGAAGGAATTTCAGATTTTCCCCTGTGCAATAAAAGTTTTAATCTTTCTTATTGTGGATTCGATTTATAACAGAGATGGATATATAAAATGTTCGAACTTGCAAAACTACGCAAAAAACATGGATACCAGGCTGTTCCTGATATTCGCCGCGCTCAGTTACCGGATATTTTTCGGGGATTTCCTGCGTTGGATGAGCGGAATTGCCCGACTGAATGCCGGATTTGTATTGATCTTTGTCCCACAGCGGCTATTGAATTAAATCCGCTGCGTTTGGACCTGGGTCGTTGCACTTTATGCGGCGATTGCGCTCGTGCATGCCCGGCTGGCGCCATACATTTTTCACCCTGTAATCGTCTGGCAAGTACCGCCCGCGAAAAGTTGGTTATCCCTTCCGGTATGACTGCTGAAGAATTTCAACAAACTGCAATTACTGTACGCCGGGAAATTCACCGCCTGTTCGGCCGTTCGTTAAAGCTGCGACAGGTATCGGCTGCCGGCTGTAATGGCTGTGAAATGGAACTGAACGCTTGCGGCAATGTCAACTTTGATATGGGCCGTTTCGGGATCGATTTTGTTGCATCGCCCCGTCATGCCGATGGTATTGTTATCACTGGTCCGGTTTCACGGAATATGGCTCCGGCGCTGCGTGATACTTTTCTCAGTATTGGTGAACCGCGGCTGGTTATTGCTGTGGGCGCCTGCGCCATCAGCGGCGGTGTGTTTGCCGGTTCAGATCAACTCAACCGCTCATTCTTTGACGAGATACCCGTTGATCTCTATATTCCCGGCTGTCCGACCCATCCGTTGACATTTATCAATGCCGTGCTGGATTTTATCGGCAGGAAGTAACGCTTTAGAAAAGTAAATACTAGAAATTCATTGCTATCATTGGGGAGAAAACACAATTGCCCGGTAATTATTCAGGGTTTTTTATTTGCTAATCGGCGAGGGGGCTGATATATACCCAACAGCGGCATTTACACCGCTGTCGGGTTTAGATAGATCGCTTAGTTTGTTGTAAAACTTGTGTTAAATGAACCACTGGCAACTGTAACCTGTTGCTCATCAAAGTTCTGGCCTGTAAATGAAAAAGTACCAATCAGGCGGGGAGTGACTTGAGTAAAGGTAACGCTTCCGGATATCGAGTTATACATATCGGTATCGTTATTTACTGTTGCTGTAAAAATAGCCCAGCCATCATTCTCGCCGGTATAGTTAGCAAGCAATGGGAATGTTCCGGTGCCCTGATTGAGATTGATAGTAATCGTAAGATTATAAGTTGTGCCGGCAGCTACAAAAGCCCCGCTCAAGGTAGTTGAGTTTGTGGAGAGATTTTTAGTTGCTACAACAATGTTTGTTGAAAAATTAACTGAATATTGACCCGAAACAGTCGCTTTTAATGAGTTGGTGGTAGTTGTTGTTCCGCCGGGTCCGGTGATTTTTTTGTTATCATCATCATCATCTCCGCATCCCATAGTGAAAAATAACGCCAGGGACATGATTAGCAGTACAGCTTTTACGACATTTTTCATCTCTTTTCCTCCTTGTAGGTTTTTTCTAGTTTACTTTATGCCTGGCAAGCTGAAACGAAAAACGGTCCAATGCTAAAGTGGGCAAAAATATAGATGATTCACGGCAAATAAGCAATATAATTTTAATATCTATTGATTTTTTTTTGAATGTAATAGTATACAAAAACATTATCATGACTACTGTGATATACATCAAAGATTAAAGTGTTTTTGTACCAGGTTTTTTTTGTCAGCAGGAAAAGTATTCTCTAGTGTAATTCTGTGACAGCCATTAAAAACCGCCAGGTCAAAACATTTATGAACAAATGCAGGTAGAAATTGTTCATACTCTGTAAAAGCGGGTTCAAAATGCAGACTGTGAATGACCAGGTTTTGCTTTTTTTTATCTACTGCGGGATCCATGCGGGCAACAAATCGGTCACCCCAAACAACAGGATGTACCAGGTATCCATATTGGCGTTTTTCCGGGGGAACATAGCTTTCCAGAGTATAATCAAACTGGAACAGCAGGTTGGCGCGATCACGAAAGATTATCAGGTTATCAAAGGGTGAGAGGATATGAACTTTGCCGGCGTATAGAGAAAGTTCCGATTGATTTTGCAGGGTTTCTGTAAAAACGTAATGGGTTTCTTTGTTACCGGGTTCAATACAAACCGGCGTTACTTTTCCCATCTCGCATAAATTGTGGAGCGCCAGGGTTACATGCTTTTTGGGGGCCACCAGCAAATAATTATAAATTTCTTTTTCCCGCGCAATGCCCATTGCCGTCAAAGCGGACAAAACGGCAAATTCTCCCAGTTCATCTGCAGTTGGCATTTGTAAGTTAACCTTAGCCGGCAACACCCGTTCTGTAAGATCATAAATTTTTTGAAAATTATGCCGTTCCTTCACCATCAACGCCCCTGTCAACGCCAGCAGATCGAGGGCTTGCCGGGCTGGCTTCCAGTTGATCGTTCCATTCCGTTTGGATAAGGGCGGCGTTTCAAAATTTTTGGATGCCAACGGGCCTTCCGCCCGAATTCGTTCCAGGATCGGCTGCATGAGGTGGCCGCATTTTTCTTTACGATTCTTTTCCCATTTACCGATTGGATCGTCAAAGCGCTGCATACGCGGTAAAAAGTAGCGATAGTTATCCATTGGCAGGTAGGAAGCAGCGCGGGCAAAATACTCAAATACTTGCCTGTCCCGGGCATGTAGTTCATGTAACAATTGCGGTTGGTAATCCGGCAGGCGCGTCCATAAAACATGGTGGTGAGCGCGCTGGATAACCGACATGCTATCGATTTGGATGTATCCGGCACGCCTGATGATCTCCATTACACGATCTTTACCGGAAGGTTTTCCTTCGGTTCCACTAAGCCCATGGTGATTAAGAGCGATTTTTCGTGCCAGTTCAAGAGAAAGGGTGGTTTTTTTCATAAAGATAATTCAATGACAGGTTTTGAAATCACTTCAAGGTTGGTATACCATATCGGGATTGAGTTTTATCTTTAGGGCTTGTTGATCCGGCCGGGTGATGGTTATGGATACCGGCTGCGGAGAAATACCGATAATGCTGATAATTTGCCCATCCCGGTTCGTTATTACCCGGCAAATGCCTTCCACTCTGGCGATTTCTTGTCCCGCAATCAATAAATGCGCGGCATTCTGGTCGATATTCAATTCTAACTTGGCCATTTTAGTTAGCAGAGAAAATTCACTTCGAGACGCCATTTCCGGCAGCAGGCAGGTCCATTCCAGCAAATCATTACTTTGCCGGACGCCATGTAACCGCTGCGTATAATCGAGCATGACCAGCATGGCCGGTGAATAATCGTTCCCGGCCTGGGTAAACTCACCTGTCCAGGGATTGATTTGCTGTCTGAACCCGTCTGATTTGACCAGCGCCTGGAGCCATTTACCCATCATATATACCAGGTCTGTACTTTTACCATAGTGATCGAACCAGCGCGGCGCGCGCAGCGCGGTAAGCGCTTGTGATGCGCCACCCCATGAATTACGGGGAATATCGCGCACGAATTTCGGGTCGTCAACGGCAATCGAGGGTAGAGGATAGGGAGTCCAGAAAGACCGGGGATTTTTAATTTGTTGAGTATAGATCAATTCAAAAAGATTCTGGTCGACCACATGTTCACAGAGAACACGGGTAAGGGCATCGCCGCGAACACGAATGAATTGATTGTTTATATCCAGGTCGTAAAAACAAAGCGTTTCAGGGTCAAAACACAAGGCCAATAATGCACGGCGTGTTTCTTCTGCTTTTTGCAGCCACTTTTCAGCATCGGGCTTGCCCAGAACATTGGCCATTTTCGCCAGAGCCAGGCGGCCGCCATATACAGTTGCCGATAGATCCGGGGCAAGGTAAGGCAGGGTTCCCGCATCCGGACAGAGGCGGGCGTTGTCTTCCGGGCATTTTTTGGGAAGGTTTTCCCAGCGGGGACTGTTATCGTGGCCGGTATCATATTCACAGAATGCTTCGCATAAACCGGTTTTACGGGTATTGCGGAATTTTTCCAGCCAGGAATCCCATTTTACACAGGCTTGATAGGCTTCGGCAAGAAATGCGCTATCGCCGGTCATTTGAAACACTTCATAGGCTGTGGCCGCGATCGGCACAACCATTTGAATCTGTGCCGAGCCAATCCGGTCTCTGCGTACCCAACACGGCAGGTAACCATCCTCATGTTGCTGTTGAAAAAAGATGCGGTGATTGTCTATAGCCACCCGGGGATCGATAATGCCATAGATGGCGCCTTCCAATGGCCCGCATTCCAGCCAGATTCCGGCATATTCAGCGCCTTCCACCAATACCGGGTTGGCATAGCCATATACCGTAATAATATTATTTTCCAACCCTGTCAGCGCCGCATTAAATTTATTTTCGAGACCCGGAGCGTCGGTTTTAAACACAACAGCCGGGGGTTTGGCCGGTTTATTGGTCTTGGCGTTTAATGAAATTCCTGAAAGTGTAAATAATATAATGATCAACAATATTTTGCCGGAACGGGGTTGGTTCATGTTTATCACTGTATCACTCCTGTTTTCTGATGCTCTTTTGTTACAAGTGCACAAGATTGTATGTGTGAGAATGCAAGCTGATTTCTTTTGGATGTTTAATAAACAGCTATTTTTAAATCCTTTTTTCAAACGAATTCAAGGATGTTTTGTTCCATAAATTGAGCCAATTGCATTTTTATCAAAGCATTATGATAACCAGGCAAGGTTAGATTATTTCTGGTTTTTTCTGCCATACGGGCAAACATACAAACATAATCCACATACTGCCCAGTCATTTTCTTTTTTTATTTTTTCATGATAATTATGGCATTGTAATGCGTCATAACGTATTTCACGCGATTCTTCCGGTTTAAACGGTTTTCCGGTAAAAGCGTTAACCGGACAAATATCCACACACTCACGGCATTTTCCGCATTGTTCACTGCCAGGCGTGCCTGTAGGAGCAAAGGGGGCATCGGTAAGAACGGTCACCCAGCGAACCCGGGGACCGCGTTTAGGGGTTATCAGCAAACAGCTTTTGCCGATCCAGCCCAGCCCGGCAAGGTACGCCGCCATTTTGTGAGAGAATATTGCGCAAATTTTTTCATCATCAACTCGTTTTGAAGCAGGAACCGGCAAAGTGCGATAGCCTTTGTTTTGCAAAAGACTGCAAACCTGCGAAGCTAAAAGATCCAAGCGGTTATTGATTATATCGTAACAGTGGTGTTTATAATTAACCGCAGCAGCCTGTTGTTCCCGGTTTGGCAATTCATCGACAATTGTGTCGAGTAATGATATACCCATAGAAATAGCCAGTGGATAGCCAGCAACCAGTTCACCACCCTGTTCTATAACCGCAGTTTTTGCAGCTACGAGGTCGGCAATGCCGAAAAAATCAGCGCCTCTTTTTCTGGCAAATTTTTCCAGTTTGTTAATTTTTATCGGTTTGGATTTTTTTAGCATATCTGAACTCGGGCTGCAAGTTTAATTTTTGACGTTGTAATCCTGAATTAATTTACAGCAAATATAAAGAAGGAAAAAGAAAGAAGCGGTTCCGGTTATAAAACAGTTCAATAGAATAATCAAATCCTGATATATCTGTTACAAAGCGTTCACCTGTCAATCAGCTTCGAGCCGGGTAGCTCCATTTCCAGCGCCGGTATATTATCGGCCGGTGCAGATCATAAGCGGGGAAATATTATGGACGGATATTCAACTTAAATTTCTTAAATATTGAATGTCCGTCCTTGTAAACCGGTTTACAAAATTCAAACTTTTTTCGGTACCACAAACGGTTTGCGGTATTTTCTGGACAGATATTTGTTGGCTGCGCGGGAATGTTTGCCTTGCAGTTTTTCTTTTTCAGCGTTGACTTGCAGCCAGGGGCCCATGATTATGGGAGTTTTTTGCAAGTCGATTTCATTCGCTGCCAGATGGTTGATAATACGCTCATAAGCGGCTAGTGCATCCTGGTTGCCGGCTATTTCCGCTTTCATTTCTTCTTGCGGCAGAGCTTTACCAAGCCGCCAGGAGATATTGGCCATGTGGCAATAGGCGCTGGAAAGATGTCCCTGTTCAATTTCGGAATGCAAATCGCTGCTTTTGCGGCTGCGCATTGCATCAATAAAATTTGCGCCGTGGCCGCCGCCGCCATCGCCGGGGTATTGTTTTATTTTTTCATGATTATTATCGTAAATCCAACCGCCGCCGCGTCCGCCGGCAAAGTAGCCATGCTCGCATTGCATAATATTACCGCCATCCCGCACACCGCGCAGGTGATCCATAGTGGTCATGCCTTTTTTCATCGGTAAATTCCTGATTTCAATGATTATTGGCGGCGTTGATTCAAATTCAAATACAGCCATGTGGGTATTGGGGGTTTCTGCATTATCATCAAAGCCAAAGCGCCCGCCCAGCGACATCACCCGTTTGGGCAAACCGGGATCGCCCAGCATAAACCGACAGTCATCGATTTGATGGACGCCGGTATTGGCCAGATCACCGTTGCCGGTATTCCAGAACCAGTGCCAGTCATAGTGTACATTCTTTCTCATCAGGGGTTCCATTTTTGCCGGACCGGTCCACAGATCAAAATCAATATTGGCTGGCGGTGTTTGCGGGGTTGTAACATTGCCAATACTGAAACGTTGTTTGTACCACAACCCGTAAGCCCATTGAATTTTCCCCAGATTACCTTCTTTAATATACGCCAGCGCTTCTCTCAACCCGGTATCGGAACGGTTTTGAGTTCCCGATTGGACGATGCGGTTGTACTTGCGCGCTGCTTTTACCAGTTGTCGGCCTTCCCATACATTATGAGAAACCGGTTTCTCCACATAAACATCTTTACCCGCCTGGCACGCCCAAATACCAAGCAATGAATGCCAGTGGTTAGGGGTGGCAATAACCAGGGCGTCAATATTTTTATCATCAAGCAGTCTTCTTGCATCCTGGCTGGTTGTTACTGTTTCACCGCGTTCTTTAAATAACGCGGCTTCACGTTCCAGAAGGTTCTTGTCAACATCGCACAAAGCTACAATTTTAACACCGGGCACATGTAAAAATTCTTCAATATGCTGTTTGCCTTTGCTGTTAAACCCGACAATTCCGATGCGAATTTGATCGTTAGCGCCTGCGATTTGTGAATAGGATGAGGCCGTAAATTTACCGGCTGACATGACTGCTGCTGTTCCCGTAATAATGGAATACTTTATAAATTCTCTTCTGGCAATTTTTCGCATTTCTTTTCCTTCCATTGTTTATCTGCAAATGACTTTATTACAAATTGTTTTTTCGCTGATAAAGACGCGTATGCTTGCAAAGAATATATTACCTTTTTACACTTGATCAATAATGAGGATTATACAACTTAGAATTTTTTTTAAAAAAAACAAAACATTTTATTCCCGCCGTTATAAATTTATAACGGCGGGTAATAAACATACTATCCCGGTGATAATTATTTATCAACAATTAAACAATATTTATTTGGAAAAAGATTGTTCAGATTTGAATTTTATGCCAGGTTTATTCCACGACTTTGAACCACATTTCCCCTTGATCTTCAGGATTGCCATTATAATTAACCGTTATTTCTTCGTCCGGTTTAATATCGTTAATGGCGTATATTTCAATTAATTGATCATGAAAATTCTTTTTATAAGCAGCATTCGGGTGGTATGAATGATTATACAAGGATACATAACCCAAACCAACCGCTGAATTATTATCCGCCCAATCGTAACAGTAATTAAAGATTTCGGTCTTTTCAATATATGGCCATTGACTTGCAGGTATAACAATGATAGGGGACTTTTCGATAAGGTCTCCTGAATGGTATTGTTTTTCGGCAAATACACTCTTGCCTTTGGGGCCATTTATTCGGATGGATAACATGACATTATAACTCCTTTTCTTTTTTATATTAATTATTGCCTCATTATTAAATGAGGAGAAATAAATTGGTGAATAAATTAACATATTATTTATCATTTGCAACTTGTTTTTTTATTAATTCTGATTTTTAAAAAAATACCAGCCAGTTTGTATCTGGATTTTTTTATTAATAAATTTGGTGTTGTGAATTTACGCTGGAGGTTGTTTTTTTAGCTGAATTGGAAAAAAGAAAAACCGGAATTAATCGATATTGCAAGTTTTTTTGATGATTCCTGTAATAAGCCAGACGGGTTTATTATGTTAAATGCCTCCGGCAGTTATTTTAAAAATCGGTCTGCGGCATCCATATAGTATTCCCAGTCATACGGGGTGATATCATGCTTGCCGGTACGGATATGGTAGCTGATTGTACCGATAACCGGGTGATTTACTTGCGGCAAATCCTCAGGTTTGAATTTTTCTGCGCCCAGTAATTCATAAACCGGACTAGCAAATTTGGCAGCCAGGAATTCTCCCCTGGGGTCTGACCACAAGTCTTTTTCCGCGCTGGCAATATAGACCGGACGAGGGGCAATCAGGGCTATCAGCATGTGCTGATCGACCGGCAGGGCGTTTTCATTATCGTTATAGCTATTGAAATTATCACAGAACCAATGCGGAAAACGGGTATTGATTCTTTTGACCGTCTCACCGAATTGTCTTCTTGATATTGCCGCACCGCCACAGCCGGAATTGTTGGAAATAATCATTGCAAAGCGCTGGTCAACCGCACCTGCCCAAACCGCAGTTTTACCAAGCCGGGAATGGCCCAACACGGCAACATGTTTTTTATCAATATCTTTATCTTTTTCAAGATAATCCATTGCCCGGCTTAAACCCCACGCCCAGGCGGCTATGGAGCCCCATTCATCTGCTGCCGGAGTGGTTTGGCCCGCTTTATAAAACAGGGGATGAACGCCATTTTTAAAACCATCATCAAAATCCGGATCAATATCTCCATAATAAATGGTTGCTACCGCATACCCGCGTTCAATAATACGCTGCACCGGCCAGCGGCTGGCAGCAGTACCGCGGGCTTTTTCCGTTGCCCGGTTGTCGGCAATGCCCGGTTGCTCCTGATTTGCCACCCATTGGTCTGTAATTATTATCCCCGGATCATCGCTGATTGTATGATTACCATTAAAATTTAAACCGAGGAATGCCGGGGCAGGTTGTTTTCTTTGATTGGGTATAAAAAGAAGAATATTCATTTGCGGCCCGGTAGTATTGTTGGTAAAAAATACTGTTACTTGTTTGCGGGTGGCTGCGCCGCCCAGTGTATTTTTATCGCTAGAGATAACTTTGAATTTCATGTTTTTAGGCTTGCCCGGCGCTTTACCGTAAACCTGTTCGGTAAATAATCGCAAAATTTCAGGGCGGCGTTTTTTGAGCCAGATTTTCGGATCCGTTACTTTTGAACCATTCTCACACTGCAAGGGATCAGGTAATACAAATTCCGGCACTCTGGCTTCATCATAATTAAAACTTTCCTGCTGCCCCATAACCTGTTCACAATTGATTGTTATTAAAATCAATAATAGTACAGATACTGCATAATTGAATGTTCGTTTCATCGCAGCTCCATTTTAATGATCCTGATCTAACCCGGTTGTAAACTTTGTTAATAAATACCCGTGCGTATTCTGGCCTTGTATTTCAAAAAGGGTTTGAAAAATTAATTTATTGTTTAGATTGGATATTATGAGAAAAAAATTACTTTAAAACAAGTAAAAAATCATAATTAATTTTTTTATTGACTTTGAAAGAACAGTGCGGTAATTTCATTTATCGACTAGTCATTTATTAAATGGAGGTTATTCTATGTCTCAGGATACCAGGAGGGATTTTTTCAAACGTAGCGGCGCAAGTATCGCTGCCGGCTCGCTTTTTATCACCGGCATATCATGCGCTGAAAAACAATTTGTTTCAAAAACGGAAGGTTATAAGCGATTGAACCTGGGTATGGCATCCTATACTTTTCGCAAGTTTAATCTGGATGATACTTTAACCATGACTAACCGGCTTGGTCTGAAGCATATTGCTTTCAAGGATTTTCACCTCTCTCTGGACAGTACAACAGAAGAAATTCAGGCGGTGGCTGCTAAAACCCGCGCCGCTGGACTGGATTTATATGGTTGTGGTGTGGTTTATATGCAAAATGAACAGGATATTGACCGCGCTTTCAACTATGCGCAAGCGGCAGGTATGAAAATGATTATCGGCGTACCGGAGCACGAACTGCTTGATCAGGTAGAGACCAAAGTCAAGGAAACCGGTATTATTCTGGCTATCCATAATCATGGCCCTGGTGATGAACGTTATTCTTCTCCGGGTGACGCTTACCACCGTGTAAAGAATCGTGATTCGCGTATGGGCTTGTGCCTGGATATTGGGCATGTGCAGCGTATCGGCCTTGATCCTGCAGCGCAGGCGGAAATATATTTTGACCGTTTGTTTGATGTCCATATCAAGGATGTTTCTGCATCCACAGCAGAAGGAACAACAGTTGAAATCGGTCGGGGTGTGATCGATATTCCCAAATTTCTGGATACTTTGATTAAGCTCAATTATCAGGGTAATGTATCTCTGGAATATGAAAAGGATGAAGATGACCCGTTACCAGGTTCTGCTGAATCTATCGGTTATATTAAGGGAGTGTTATCTATAATATAAGTAAAGGCGGGAAGCGATCCCGCCTTTTCATACCTGGTCTGCAGATTTATCAAAGAAATAATTTGTTGATTATTCTATATATTTTGTTTTATGCAATGTCCTGGCTGTTGCTTTACAGCAATTCGGATATTTATACAGGCATGGCAAACTGTTGTTTTTTTTATTTCAATACTTTATCCAGCAAGGGCGCCAGAATACTGTTCCACAGTTTATAACCTTCGGCGTTCAAATGCAGACCATCTTTTAAAAATAAATCGGGATCTGGTTTACCGTCATTTCCCAGCATAGGGGTAGCGGTGTCAATATAGTACAGGCTGGGGGTCTTTTCCGAGTAATTTTTAATCAGCATATTGGTCTGTTCCATTTTGGGCCACATCTTCCAACGGGCATTACTCGGTTTTATTGGTATATAGATCACAGGCGTTTCACCCAGGCTACCCCGGATGGTTTTGATAAAGGTTAAATAGTCATTGAAAACCTGTACCGGACTTTTTTCGCCGGCAATATCATTATCTCCACAGTAAAAAACAATGGCTGCCGGGCGATATTTTAATATTACATCGTTGATGTAATACAGCACATCCGAAATATGTGAGCCGCCAAACCCGCGGTTAATCACCGGGTATTGCGGAAAAGCCTCGTGCGACATCCAGCCGACGGCGCTGGAACTGCCGGCAAACAGCAGCGCCTGTTCCGGAAAGCTGTTTTTCTTGTCCCAAACCCGGAATCTTTCTATATCATCGGCATATCGTGCCGGATCGGGGTTGGCTGCCGCAGCCTCTGTTTTTGTTAATGCGTTTTGGGTAATGGTTAATAGAATGAATATTACCAGCAACCGGATTTTTTTTGATATTGAATTGCTAACAATTTTGTTTGTTCTAGCCATGTGTGTCTCCCGATATTTTGATTAGTAATTGTCCTGATCAATAGTATAATAATTTTGGATAATAATCCAGTACTATTTATCAGTTTTTGTATCGGCAAACATTGCCACAGATTTTTTAATTGCAGATTTAATAAAGCCGGTAATACCCATCAACAACAGCTTGAATAATATCAGAAAGACCCTGGCAGACCAAAAGTTTAAGCGGGTTGATTCTCACAAATGGCGGGAGTGGCTTTTGAATGATCCTGCCAGATGGCAGAATTGATGGGGGATTTCATGATTGATTTTTTATTTTGGCAAATTCAGAAAAAGGATTGATATTATTTTTTATGGCTCTATATTGTTTGTAGTGGGTAATTTTCCCGCTATTTTAAGAACAAGAATAC
>CAYNSO010000035.1:0-32821 GCA_964399735.1 uncultured Cytophagia bacterium | reverse complement strand
TAACATAATATTTCCCGTTCCTTTTAAGGAAAATTGAATAGTTACAAATTTATTCTTGTTATTTAATGGCAAACAAAGTACATTACAATCTAAACTACCACCAATAATCTGAAACACCGATCCGAGGGCTGCACATGAGTCATACCCCTGTAATAATGATCGTTGAAGATGAAAGAATAATTGCCGAAGATATAAAAAAGACCTTGCTGGATATGAATTATAATGTCTCCTCAATCGCAAATTCGGGAGTGGATGCATTAAAAAATATCGAGCAACAAAAACCAGATCTCATCCTGATGGATATTATCATCAAAGGAGAGATTGACGGCATAGAAACAGCCCGCCTGATTCGCAAAACATACGATATTCCTGTAATATTTCTCACCGCTCATGCCGATCGCCTCACCCTGGAAAAAGTAAAGCAAACCGAACCTTTTGGTTATTTGATCAAGCCCTACGGCATCAAAGAGCTTCAGGTTGTTATTGAAACTGCGCTGTATAAACACAGCATGGAAAAGCAACTCAAAGAGAGCCGAACCTGGTTTTTGACAACTTTGACCAGTATTGGTGATGGAGTTATTGCAACCGACCAATATGGCAAAATTACTTTTATGAATACCGTTGCCGAGAAACTTACCGGTTGGCTGCAAAGCGAAGCAATCGGTAAATTGATTAACCAGGTTTTTCACATTAAAAGCGAACTAACCGGGCACACTGCCAACAATCCGGTTGATACGGTTTTAAAAACTGCAGCAATTGCAGAGCTGGAATCTCAGGTTGTGCTGATTGCAAAGTCCGGTCAAATATATCCTATTGATGACAGCGCTGCGCCAATCAAAGACAGTCAGGGCAACATTATTGGTGTTGTGCTGGTGTTCCATGATATTACAGAAAGGAAAAAAGCTGAAAATGCTCTGCGGCTGGCGGAAAAGGAAAAAACACTAATTCTGGACAGTTTGACTGAACTGGTAATCTATCTTGATCCGCAGTTAAATATTTTGTGGGCAAACAAAAGGGCTGCAAATGTTTTAAATTTGTCCGGTCAGGCATTAAAGAAGCATTTTTGCTATTTGCACTGGCATGAAAGCGTTGACCCCTGTCCACAATGCCCGGTTGTTAGCGCTTTGCAAACCAATCAAATTCAGCAGCAAGAGATCAAATCACCGGATGGCAGAATTTGGCAGATCAAAGCCTACCCGGTTCGGGATGATTATGGCTTTATTTCCGGCGTGGTTGAAGTTACCCTGGAAATAACTGAACAAAAAAAAGCAGAAGAACGTTTGAACCTGGCGCTGGATGTAACCAGTGATGCAATCTGGGACTGGAATTACAAAACCGGCTCAGCTTATTATAGCCCGCGTTATTATACCATGCTGGGTTATGAACCGAATGAATTTCCATCACAATATTCAAGCTGGCTTGATTTATTGCACCCTGAAGATAAAGAAGAGAGCCTGAAAAAGATTGATGAGCATATTGAAGGCAAGCGCCCCCAATTTGAGTTTGAATATCGCTTGAAAATTAAATCCGGGGATTGGAAATGGGTGTTGGCACGGGGAAAGGTAGTTGAAAGAGACGAAACCGGCAATCCATTAAGGTTACTTGGCACTCATGTTGATATTAGTGAACGCCGGGCGCTGGAGAATAAATTGATCCAGGCTCAAAAAATGGATTCAATCGGCAACCTGGCCGGCGGGGTAGCGCACGATTTTAACAATATGCTCGGCGGTATTATGGGCTATGCCAGCCTGTTATTGTACAATATAACCGATGAAAAAAACCGTACCTATGTTGAAAATATCATCAGCTCTGCAGAACGGGCGGCAGATTTAACCCGGCAGTTGTTGGCTTTTGGCAGAAGAGGCAAGAATTTGATTGAAAACATCAATGTCAATAGTATTGTTCAGCAGGTTTTAACAATTCTGAAACATACCATCGACAGATCAATTAAAATAAATATATCACTGAATGCACACACTACCCTGATTGATGGCGATCCGACGCAAATTGAACAAACAATTATGAACCTGCTTATCAATGCCGTTGAATCCATGCCCAATGGCGGTTTACTGACAATCACCACTGATGTGGCCTATCTGGATGCCTCGTTTTGTGAAAACCATCCCAATGTTAGTCCCGGTGTATTTTTTAAACTTGCTATCACCGATACCGGCTATGGCATGACGGATGACGTTCAAAAACATATTTTTGAACCGTTTTTCACCACCAAAAAGGATGGCCATGTAAAAGGAACCGGTTTGGGGCTGGCCACAGTTTATGGTATTATCAGGAATCATAATGGTGTTATTGAAGCTGCCTCCCAGGTTAGCAAAGGTTCTACTTTTACAGTTTATTTTCCGGAAAGCAAGGAAAAACGGCAAAAACCAGCAGAAGAACCCAAGCAGGAAATAAAAATCGGTTGTGGCACGATTTTAGTTGTGGATGATGAAGACCTGGTTCGCAATATGGTGCAGGAAATGATCGCCAGGTTTGGTTACCGTGTAGAAACAGCGGCAAATGGTGTTGAAGCGATTAAAATTTACAAAGACAGGTTCCGGGAATTTGATTGTGTAATTATAGATATGGTAATGCCGGATATGGGTGGTAAAGAGACTTTTATTGAAATGAAAAAGATCAATCCAGATATCAAGGCATTGTTGGCAACCGGTTTCGCCCAGGACGGCCGCGCCCAGGAAATAATCGATTTGGGGGTACAAAGTTTTTTGCAAAAGCCGTTCAACCTTGTGGAACTGTCGCAAAAGATCGAATTGCTTTGCAAACCATCCTTGTCAAAATAAACCTGTTTTTACCTTGTTTATTAATTCCGGCACCTGTTGGGGTTGTACGCGGCTGTACACTTTATCGTTAATGGTAACCACCGGGGCCAGGGCGCACACGCCCAAACAGCGGCTGTTTTCCAGCGAAAACAATCCATCCTGGGTTGTTTCTCCCATTTTAATCCCCAGTTCAGTCTGAAACGCTTCCAGCACCTGGTCGGCGCCTTTAACGAAACAGGCAGTGCCCAGGCACACAGAAATGGCGTATTTACCACGCGGCTGCAAACGGAAAAAGTGATAAAAAGTCGCTACGCCGCTCACCGTCGAGGTCGGCACCTGCAGTAATTGCGCCGCCAAATCCATATTCTCTTGCGATAAATAGCCATAAGTTTGCTGAATACGATGCAGCGCCGCAATCAAATAGCTTTCCGGGTGTTCTTTTTTTGCCGCTTCTTTAATAAATTCAACAATTTCAGGGTGCAGAGCGGCTTTAGTCATTTCAGCCATTATTTAATCCCTCTCGGTTCGCGTTCGATATAGGTTGTATGTAATAATTCATGAGCCTTTTTGCTGCCCGGCTCACCCAGGTATTCCTTGTATAATCTTTGAATATAAGGATTATCATGCGATTTACGGATGGTTTTATGTTCATCAATATTATAAATTGCCTGGGCACGTAATTTGATGATGCGATCATCCAGCACATGATAGCCTTTGGGCGGGTACGGCTGGCCGCCACCGCCAATACAGCCGCCGGGACAAGCCATCAACTCGATCAAATGATATTGCTTTTCCCCGGTTTTAACTTTTTCAAGTATAGTCTTGGCATTCGTCAAGCCGTTGGCAACCGCAACATTAAGGGTTTTGCCGCCGATTTCAATGGAAGCCTCTTTCAGACCTGTGGTTTCACGCACCTGGGTAAAGTTCAGATCAATCAACGTTTCACCGGTCAGCTTTTCCGCGGCGGTACGTAATGCCGCTTCCATAACGCCGCCGGTGGTGCCAAACAGGTCTGCAGCGCCGGTTGAAAAGCCCAGCGGGTTGTCGAATTCACCTTGCGGCAAGTTGGCAAAATCAATTCCATAAGCCTTGATCATCCAGATCAGCTCGCGGGTGGTTAATACGGCATCGGTATATGGCGTTTTGTCTTGCATACAGAGTTCCGGGCGTTCCAGTTCATATTTTTTTGCCACGCAAGGCATAACCGCTACAACATAGATATTTTTCGGGTCGATATTGTTTTTTTCAGCATACCAGGTTTTGAGCAGTGTAGAAAGCATCGACATGGGCGATTTACACGTTGAAGCCAGAGGGATCATTTCCGGGTAAAAATGCTCCATAAATTTAACCCAGCCGGAGGAACAGGAGGTGAGCAGCGGCAGTTTTTTGTTTTCCTGCAGGCGGTGCACCAGTTCGTTAGCTTCTTCAATGATGGTCAGGTCGGCGCCAAAATTGGTGTCGAAAACCGCATCAAAACCGAGACGGCGCAGCGCGGTTACGGTTTGGCCGGTCATTGGCGTGCCTGGCGGCAGTTGAAATCCTTCTCCGATAGCCGCGCGGATAGAAGGCGCTATGTGGGCAATTACAGTTTTATTTGCATCAGCCAGCGCATCCCACACCTGGTCGGTTGAGCGTTTTTCCAAAAAGGCGGCGACCGGGCAAACATTAATACACTGTCCGCAATTAATGCACACCGAATCGCTCATCGGCGCTTCATACGCCGGGGCAACTACTGTATTAAACCCGCGGTGCAGCTGGCTCAGGTTATGAATGCCCTGAATTTGCGAGCATACCCGCACACAACGCTGGCATAGTATACACTTTTCAGCATCGCGGATGACCGAGACACTGGAGCTCTCCAGTTCATGCCGTTTACGTTTCCCCTCGAACAAACGCTCGCGTACACCCATACTGTAAGCGAGATTTTGTAGTTCGCAATTGCCGTCCCGTTCGCAAAGCTGGCATTCACGAGGATGGTTATCCAGAATCAGTTCTACCAGGTCACGGCGCGCCTGGCGGATTGCCGGGGAGTTGGTTTTAACCTCCATGCCGGGCTGCACTCTGGTTGCACATGAGGGCAAATAATTGTTACTGCCTTTTACTTCTACAATACATACCCGGCAGGCGCCCTCTATGGATAAATGGGGGTGGTAACACAAGCGCGGAATATGAATACCAATGGTTTCGGCAGCGGTCATTATGGTCGTATCTTCCGGCACGCTTACCGGCATATCATCTATGATCAAATCTATCATTTTCATTCTGCATTCCTGTTATATATACTGTTTACCTGCTATACGCATACTTATTTTTTGAGCACCGCATCAAATTTACATACATTGTAGCACTCTCCGCACTTGATGCAGCGCTCCTGGTCGATCACATGCACATTCCGGGGACTTCCCTGGATGCAGGGTACAGGACAGCGCCGCGCACACAAGGTACAGCCGGTACATTTGGCCGGGTCGATCTCGTAGCGGATCAGTTTGGCGCATTTCTGGGTGGGACAGCGTTTTTCAACGATATGGGCGACAAATTCGCTGCGGAAATTTTGCAGCGCGCTAAGTACCGGGTTGGGCGCTGTTTGTCCCAAACCACAGAGCGAAGTTTTTCTGATCAGGTTTCCCAGTCGTTCCAGTTTATCCAAATCTTCTGGAACACCTTTACCTTCGGTAATGCGTTCCAGAATTTCCAGCATCCTCAGGGTTCCTTCGCGGCAAGGCACGCATTTACCGCACGATTCGCTCTGGGTAAACTCTAAAAAAAACCTGGAGGTTGCCACCATGCAATCGGTGTCATCCAGAACGATCATGCCGCCGGAACCCATAATGGAGCCGATTTCTGCCAGAGATTCATAATCGACCGGGGTGTCGATTTTAGAAGCGGGGATACAGCCGCCGGAAGGCCCGCCGGTTTGAATGGCTTTGAGTGTGCGGCCCTCGGCCAGGCCGCCGCCAATATCAAAAATCACCTCGCGCAGGGTTGTGCCCATTGGCACTTCAACCAGGCCGGTGTTGTTCACTTTGCCGGCCAGGGCAAAAACCTTGGTGCCGCGGCTCTTTTTTGTGCCAATACGCGAAAACCAGTCTGCGCCATACAACATGATGGTTGGCACATTCGCCCAGGTTTCAACATTATTGATAACAGTAGGATGCCCCCATAGCCCTGCTTCGGAGGGATATGGCGGACGAATACGCGGCTGACCGCGCAGACCTTCGATGGAATGAATGAGAGCAGTTTCTTCACCACACACAAAAGCGCCGGCGCCCAGGCGTATTTCAATGTCAAAATTAAACGAACTACCCATAATATTTTCACCAAGCAAATGGTTGGCACGGGCATTTGCAATAGCTTTTTCCAGACGCTCGATGGCAAGGGGGTATTCAGCGCGGACATATATGTATCCACGTTGTGCACGGATGGCAAACGCGCCAATGGTCATACCTTCGATGATGATGAACGGGTCGCCTTCCAGAGCGCTGCGATCCATAAAAGCGCCGGGATCGCCTTCATCGGCATTGCAAATGACAAAGCGAACCGGGTCGTCGGAAAGCGTCGTAGCATTTTTCCACTTTAAACCGGTCGGATAACCGCCGCCGCCGCGGCCACGTAACCCGGATTTGGTGATTTCCCCGATCACCGAGTCCGGCTGATTGGCGTCTATAATCTTTGCCAGAGCTTCATAACCCTTGTTGCGAATATAATCACCCAGGCTCTCCGGATCGATTAAACCACTATTGCGCAGGGTAAGGCGCGTTTGTTTATTAAAAAAAGATACATCACCGTAAAGGGAAAAGAACTGTTCGGTGATAAAATCTGTATGGGTTTGATAGGCAGTCAATATTTTTTTATGAACAAAATGGGATTCGATAATTTCGGCCAGTTGCGCGTCATTTTCAAAATAATACAATACTTTTTCTGGAAAGACGATCATGACATTTTGCTTTCCCACCCGGTCGGATGCGCACAAACCGAAACAGCCGCCGTCAAAAATTCGTACCAGGGCCGGGTCTATGCCTTTATCTTTCAAGGTTTTCTGGATTTGTGGGATTACCTGATCGGACTGGTGCGGACGGCAACGCTGTGAGGTACAGACAGTAATTACCCACGAATAACGCTTTTCGGTTTTTTTATCCAACACCAAACTGGTAACACTGTTACCGCCAATAATGTGTTCCTGAAAGATGGTTTGCACCTTGTCGACGGTTACTTTTTCATACTTGATGGGAATTTGTCCGGGCAGAAACACACCAACAATGGGTTCGCGCGCACACCTGCCGGTGCAGCCGGTGGGTTTGAGGAGAATATCCGTCCGCCCGGAGGCTTGAATAAGTTTGGTAAATTCAGCCCACACCAGGTCTGCGCCTGCCGCCTTTTCGCAGGTAGCTGAACCCACCTGCACTATTATTTTGTCGGCATTGCCTGAATCCTGGTATTCCTGCATCATTTTTTGGTACAGATTGTTATAAAACAGCGTGGCTTGTCCCATTCCCGGTTTTCCCTTGAAAAGTGTTTATAATGTTTTTATTTACAAACAAAAATTTACAGGATAATATTTAATGAATTTCCCGAAAACAAGCAAGCAATTTCAATCAAAGCCCAGTCGCGGCAACAACCGCGCATCCGGTTTTTAGATTCTGCCCTGCTGCTTTTCCGGTTTAGCGCCTGAGTATAATAATCGACTTTGTTCCGGTAAGGGATAAATAGTAAGCAGATTTTTTGCTCATTGTGGCTGTTACTGACCATTGTTGTTGATTCTATGTTTTAGCGTTCGGGTAATATAAATATTTATCGAGGGAAAATACCCGGGCCGTTTTATTTTACATTAATAAATTTATAAAATAGCGGAAAAGAACAAGACTCGGCCTGTAAACATCATCGCCGCAAAGAATAAAAGTATGGTTCTTTTATACCATTTTTCAACTCTCTTTTTCCCCTGGTTAATATTGGGTGGTTAATAAAAAATACTCACTAAAAGCCTGTTTATAGCTTTTAGTGAGTAAATAAACAAGGTAATGATTTCAGATGTCAGATAAAATCGGGGATAAAAAAAAAGTTTCCTTAACCGGCTTATTGCACCATTGTAACAGCTTTTTTCACCGCTTCCAGCAAGGGTGTGGCGGAAATCGGGCTGCCGACGGCGCCTGTCATCCAGGCGTCCGGGGTAAGAATGCCCTGTTTACACATACGTTCCATTTCAACGCCTAAATTTTTGTCCTTCAGGTACTGTTCGATCTGGAACATGATGACATGGCCGATGGTATAGTCCGGCAAATACAGGCCGTAAACGATCATGTGTGAATAGATTCCGGGCAAAATAGAATCTTTAACGCCAAAGATCGGGGCCATATATTCGTTCCACACATTTTTGGAAATTTCTACAATTGCCTGTTTCAACTCCGCCGGAGTTGCCTGCGGGTGAGCATACATCCAGTTCCACACGCGCATATCAACCAGGCTTACGACAGCGATTTCGCAGGTAGACCAGTAAAAGTCCAGCGCCTTTAAATGTTCAGCCAGGGGATCCGGTTTGCTTTGGCCAAGAATATCCAGATCGCGGGACTGGAAGACGAACGCAAAAGCTTCGGTAAAAGCAGTATTTGGAACGCCGGACAGCGAATAATGATCCATTTTGTTCAAAGAGAATACCTGTTCCACATTATGGCCCAGTTCATGACAGGCAATATTAAAGCCTTTGTAATTCATACCGGTGGCTGGTATGCGGGTGCGCAAATGAGCGTTATCTTGACGGCGTAATGCACCCGAAGCATGACCGGCGCCACGCGCGCCGTCTACTACTATTTTGGATTGTAAAAACGCTGCGGTTTCCGGTGCAAAACCCAGTTTACCGAGTATGTGAACCAGATCGTTTTGAAACGCGGCAATGGTTGGGTACTTTTCGCTGACAATACGATCAAGGTCTGCTTCGTTCATGGCGCTGCGTTGTTTGAAGCCATTGTACCAGATATCGAACGGTTGCAGATTACGGCCCAGACGTTTGGCAATTAGCTTACCTACTTCTTTGCTGACAGGATCGGTGAGTATGGAAACGAACAAGTCTTCCACCTGTTTTTCCGGGATTTCCCGCTGCCGGTTAAAAGCGCGTGCCATTTTAGTCGGCGCATCGGGATACCAGGGATCGGCAAGTTGTTCGGCATGAAAAATATTCAGCAAGGTTTGATACCGTACATCCGCTTCCGGCTGGAATTCGATCTTTTTGCCGTCCTTGTAAACCACATTGGCGGTTGGATCCCAATCAACTGCACCACTGTTGATAATCTGGGCTGGAATATCTTGTAGTATAATATGCTGCATCACAGCATGGATCATCTGCTGCTTTTCCAGGCTTTTTTTATCGCTATAAAGCGATTTTAATTCATCGCGCAAACCCCAGTGCGTAATCAACTTTAACCCTTCCGGGAAGGGGCGTTCGCCTTTTTTATTCAGCAGATTATGCATATAAATATTATAGTTAGCGATATAGTCATCTGCCTGTACATAGCGCCGGGACAACTCCTGGTTAACCGCCGCAGGAACGCGTTCGGCAAAGGAATCTGCAAGGCGCGCTTTAGCCCAGTCCGCGCGGGACCACGATGAGCCATGTTGCAATTTTTGTTCAAGAGTATAATAAGGGAAATTCAACAGCGCCACAAAAGCAATTTTGGTTTTGAAAAAATCATCTTTAATATGGGCAAATGGATCATACTCGGCAAATAAATAATCGACCGGCAGCATTGGTCCCAGATCAAGCTGCATTTGCTCGGACAGCTTGCGGCCTATTTCATGATTGTGACCATATACGCATTCCAGGTTATTTTCAAAGCGGGTAAGAGTTTCCATCAACTGCGCTTCATCAGTGATAAAATGCTCAAGGCAAAATGCGGTAAATTCATCAGTCGAGCCGTCCTCTTTTTGCCAAAATTTAGCGGCCTGCTGCACACCGGCAGAAATTCGCGGCTGTTGCCCGGCGCCATATTTATTGAAAAGTTCGCTAATGGTCGCATTAATCGTATTCTTTTCCACAATGCCTCCATACAACAGGGTCTGAAAAAACAATAGTAAAATAATCAAATATTTTATTTTCATACATACCTCCATGCAGTTTTTTTACAATATACATAATTTCCGATTGTTTGTCAACCCGGCCTTTTATTTAGTTATTGGATTTCTGAAACCAATTGAATAAATTTCGTATACTGGAATAAAAATTCTGGATCGGGCTGGTAATGAATATTTTTTTTGTGTTATTGATTCTCGGTATTGTGCAGGGGTTTTTCCTGACGGCGCTGCTTGTCCACAAACAGGGTAACCGCAGGGGTAACCGCTTGTTGGCGTTGTTAATTTTGGTCTATTCCCTTTTTCTCTCCGAAGCCGCTTTTTACCAGATACCTGGCTCGCCGATAATTCCAATAACTACTACAATCGGGGTAGGGCTGGAATATTTATTTGGCCCGTTACATTATCTTTATGCACAGTTTATCATAAATCCATATTACAAATTCAAGTTAAAGCATTGGCTGCATTTTTTACCTTTTATTGTGGTAAAAATTTATTATCTCGCCGGTTATTTTACCAGCGGCGTAACTATGCAGAAATTTATACAAGACCCCTCCATCTATTATAACCCGTATATAATCGATTGGATTATAGCCATCAAAATTGGCGTTGGTATAACCTATATGATCTTGACGATGCTGTTGCTGAAAAACTATTCTCTGCGCATTCGGGATCAATTTTCAGCTATCGACAAGATCAGCCTGACCTGGTTACGCAATATCACTATCCTTACCCTGGGGGTTTGGCTGGTGGCCCTTTTGACCAATGTAATTCCCTGGTTAACCGGAAAACAATTTGCCCATAGCGAATACCTGATTATTGATATTGCCCTGACAATTTTAATTTACTCCATGGGTTACCTGGGCCTGGTAAAACCGGAGATTTTTTCATATATCGAAACGATTAAAAAGCAAGAGCCGGAACAAATAAAAATAGATTTTTCCGAGAGTGTTTCAATACCGAAATATGCCAAAACCAGGCTGCAGGATGAAAAGGCCGAATTCTATTTGCACAAACTGGATGAATATTTACAGGCGGAAAAACCATGGATACAGCCGAACCTGACCTTGAAAGATATTGCCGGCAAAATAGATATTGCCGAATACCATTTATCGCAAATCATTAATGAAAAGCTGGGGCAGAATTTTTTTACTTTGATTAATAGCTACCGCGTAGAGGAAGTAAAGCGAAAGATTGGCGACCCTCGTTATGCGCATTTGTCGCTGCTGGGAATTGCTTTTGATTCCGGTTTTAATTCAAAATCTTCTTTTAACAGTATCTTTAAAAAACATACCAAAATGACGCCAACCGAATACCTGGCTCAAAACCAATCCTGATACAGACATTTTTTTGGCTCTATATTGTATATGGTGGGTAATTCTTTTACTATTTTAATAACCAGAAACTAGTCATATCAGTTACAAAGACCTGGTTAATGTAACTTTATATTGAATAACATGAATTACATTAAACTTTTTTTAAGAATTATATTACCTGCTATCCCTGGAAAAAATTTTATACTGGAAATTATCAAGAACAAACTGCTATCAACAACCGTCATAATAACAATTGTTTGAATGCTTTTTTCGCGTTCCCGGCATTCACTGCGGTAAAAAAAATTAAACCGCAGAGAATAAAAATGACGCAAAGGGGAAACAGAATAAAACCTTTCCACGTTTTTTATATTTTTAAGAACTTTAACAATGTGTTCATATTGAGCCTTTTATACTTTAGCAATGGTTCATTCAGTAAAATTACCCGCCGAAAAGCATATTGAACCAAAAATATTTATCTTGACAATGTAACTTTAATTTGATACTATTCAATTAGAACCATACTTTGGTTTAAAATATCCAATAGAACTCTTTCCCCTTGTTCCCCTGCGCTCCGGCCTGGCATTTAAATCAGAAACAAAAAGCATAGGAGGTTGCCATGCCTGCCAATCAGAATGAGCAACTCAACTGGAACCGGCTGATAAAGAGCCAGGTAGCCATTTGGGAAGTAAAGCAACAAATACAAAAACGGTCAAAGTCAACCGGCGCTGATTCCCTGGAAAATGCAATAATTACCATTTCACGTACTCATGGCGCCGGGGGTGATGAAGTTGCGGAACAGATCGCAAATATACTTCATTGGCAAATTTATGATAAAGAGTTGGTAGAATTTATCGCCCAGTCGGGTCAAACCAGGAACCGTATTGTTGAACCTTTTGATGAACGCAAACAAAACCAGACACAAAATTTTTTACAAACCATGCTCGACCGCGACGCTCTGGGTATAGACAAGTATTTTCGCCTGCTGCATGCTGTTATTGAAGCCATCGCCGAACAAGGCCGGGCAATTATAATTGGCAGAGGCGCCAATTTTATTGTCGACCCCAACCGTTCTCTGCGTATTATGATTACTGCTCCGCTGGAATATCGTGTTGAGAGAATAGCACGGTTTCGCGATATAACAGTTAAAGATGCGAAAAAAGTTGTTTCCCTGGTCGACAGCAATCGTTTTGGCTTTGTGCAGCGTTATTTTCATCGCAGCGCCAATGATCTCTCCGGATACGATTTGGCGCTTAACATGCAATACCTGACTCCCCGTTCTGCGGCTTTGATTGTAATCAATAGCCTGGAAACAAAACCGGGAATCAGCAAGGAAAAACAAGTGGTGCGCGCTAAAGTTGTGGTATAAACCATTACTTTTTTTGCTGATTTTGCAAATACTCTTTAATGCCGTTAACCACTGCTGCAGACATTTTACCCATAAATGCCGGGTTGGTTAAAAGCAATTCCTCTTCCGGATGCGAAAGGAAACCGCCTTCAATTAAAACTACCGGCATATCGGTCGTCCGGGTTAAATAATAGGAATTGTAGATTCGCCCGTAAGGAGCAAGACCAAGTTTCAGCAAATGGGGGTATATTGCCCAAGCCAGATCGCGATTTTGTGGAAGAGTAAAATAGGCGCTGGTTCCCCGCGCCGTTAACGCATCGCCGCCTGCGGTTGTTGAGTTGTTGTGCAGAGAAACAAGAAAATTGGCATTTGCAGAACGGGCAATTTGTACGCGCCCGGCAAGACTGATATCCTCGTCCGTTGTACGCGTTAGCGCCACTGACGCCCCGGCAGCCCGCAGCGAGTCGGCCAGCATCATCGCCCAGTCAAGATTTACATCTTTTTCCAAAACTCCGGACGGGCTGATTGCGCCCTTGTTTTTACCGCCATGCCCGGCATCTATTGCGATAACCATGCCGTTAAATACATTTTCATTCCAGCGCGGCGTTTTACGGATTTTTAGTTGAAAGCCGAATTCATCATAAAAAGCACGGTAACCCCAAAATTGCTTGAAATTCAAGGCCACTTTCATTTGTAATACCCGGCTCTGAGGGTGAGAAAAAGTAATTTGTTTGATTTCCAAAGGATTGTTGGGAAAGGTGATCCAGTTAGAAACAAGATTTGCACCAAAAAAGGTTACTGTTAAAGCAGGGGGGTCCAGAGTTTGTTCAACAGCAAAGGGAACCGGCTGCATAACCCGCATATTTAAACGATTCCAGTCATTGTCGGAATAAATTACCGGAGCGGAAATTTCTGTGTATGGAAGTGGCGTGCCCCACGGCTGCAAATCAACATCAATATCTTTTACATAACAGATTACTGTTGCTGATAATCGTATTTTAAAATAGTTACCGTCTTTACCAATAATATGCACCATCACTGAATCCTGAATGCGGGTAAATGGCATTGACCCGTTGGCATTATTATAAAGCCAGGTTTCTTTATTGATCTTGCCGGTTACCGGCACATCATCCGGCATAATGTACACATGCCCGGGCGCTTGTGTGTCAATTTTTTTACCATCTTGCCCCTTTAATTCAAATTTAATGGACAAGGGCTTGTTGAGGGGCCCCTCATTAATGCGCACTACCCCATTGTAAACGCCAGCCAAACCGCCGGCTAGCGCCGGAGGCAATTCCACCATTGGTAATTCTTTGGCTACTTTATCTATTGAAAAAACCATTTCACCGCCAGGGCTGCCTTTGCACTTGACGTTCAGGTAATCTCCAAAAAGCAGCATTACATTTTGCAGCGGTTCGATTAACATGGTATCGATGGCAGTGGGTTGCGGCGGGTAACTTTCCGGCAGCGGCGGGCGATAAACCGCTAGTTCCTGGCCTATTGTTTGATTGTTTTTGGACGCCTTGATCAGAATATTATTTAGCCCGGGTTCAAGCTCTACCCGCGTTACAAAAGCGCCGTTAGCAAAGGTTCGAACATTTTTTTGGTTAACTGATACTACTGCGGCTTTATCGGTAATTCCGGTAACCCGCACTTGAGCAAAGGGCACAGTATCGTTGAGGGCGGGAAAGGTTACTGTGAGTGTAAAAAGAGAATCGGCGCTTTTTACAGTTACCTGTGAAATACCGAAATTTGTTTGTAATAACAGCAAACTTGCAATAACCAGCTTTTTCAAATCGCTTCCTTTTTTAAAAAATTAAATTTTGTACCAGCTTTTTATTCAGCAGCCAAAGTTTTATCCATAGCGGATATAAATTTTGTTGAACCAACAAAGCCTGTTTCCCGTAACTCGTGTAATTCCGAACCGGATTTTGATAAAAATATCAGCGTTGGCATTCCGCTTACCTGAAAAGCGTCCATCAGCTTTTGTGTCGCTTTGTCCGGTTTGGTGCAATCCACTTTCAGCATGTGGAAAGCGCGTGATTTTTCAACAACCTGGTCGTCGCTAAAAGTTTCGCGGTCTAATTGTTTGCAGGGCGCGCACCAGTCCGCATAAAAATCAATAAATACCGGCTTTTCACCCGTCATGCTGCTGATTTCCTGATCTTTATAATAAATCCAGTCAATGTCGGAGGGTTTGGACTGGATAGCGCTATTGATCCAGTGCAGACCTGCGAGAATGAATAAAATACCAATACCTGCCCGCACGAGTTTAAATTTTTTGGTATAACCGGGAGCATCATCTAAAAAGCCCAGCAGTAACCCGCCGAACACGGCTAGAATTCCTGCCAGGAATGCAAATTTATCATAAATGTGATCAAGCTGGGGAACAATAAAATATAGAGCCACGCCGACCAGCAGAACCGCAAAGAACTTGCGAATCCATATCATCCAAATGCCGGACTGGGGCAGCTTTTGCAACAAACCGGAAAATGACGCCAGGATCAAATAGGGCAGACCCAATCCCAAACCCATTACAAAAAACAATAGTGTTCCTTTTAGCACAAGGCCGGTTTTTGCAATCAAGCCCACCAAACCAATGAGAATACCGGCCGCGCATGGAGCAATTACCACACCTACCGTCAACCCCATCAGCAACGAACCAATTGTTCCCTTGCGGCTTTTACCGACGCCGGTTAATAGCCATGACGGCACTGTAATTTCAAATGCTCCGAATAAACTGGCAGCCATTGCCAGGATAACAATCGCAATCAACACAACAAACCAGGGGCTGGTAAATAAAAAGCCCCATTGCTTGCCCGCCAAACCGGAAACGAGCCCAAGCAGGGCAAAGGCAATGGCAATTCCAAACAGGTAAAACAGCGCTGAAAAGAATACGCCCCGCTTGCTTTTACTTCCCTGTGTGCTAAAATAACTCACAGTCATGGGGATAACCGGGTATACACAAGGCGTTAAATTCAGGGCCAACCCAACCAGAAAAAAAGCGGCCAGTGCATATAATATTCCCTTGTCCAGTATTGCCAGAGCTTTATTTTCATCAGCGGTAAAAGATGGAGTCGGGTCTGTTGTTTCCGCTGCATTTTCTGATGATGCAAAATACTCTGTATTCAACGCCACCACAGCGGATCCGTCTGTAACGACCGGCAATTGCAAACTAAAAGTTTCTGTTACCGGAGCAAAGCAAACCGCATCATTGCAGCCCTGGTACGAAACCTGACCGGTAATTGTTGTGCTGCCGACGGCGATGTCTGGTTGTGCAGTAACCTGTGTTTTAATTACAACCTCGCCTGAATAGACAGAAACATTATCCTGAGAAAAAGCAAATTTCATCAATTTTGCCTGTGGATAAACAGACTCTGCAAAAAGCAATCCTTGCAAAGGACTAAAGCTGACAACTGTTGGAATAAAAAATTCGTCTGCCGGCGTATGGGAGTTGATATGATATTCCGGGTCGATTTGTAAAACCACTGCCAGATCGAAACTGCTTCCGGGTATTATTTTATCCTGGGAGCTGTATGCCTGCACCGTTAAAATTTGCGGTTTTGTTAATTGAGAATATACGCTTGAAAATGCGATTAATAGTATAACAGACAAGAAAAATAATGTCTTGTTCATTGCACCCTCTGTTTTTAATTTAGCATAAAACCTTAAACTTTACTATTGTCAGTATTTATTAATGTTTGATGCAAAACATTACATAGTTGATTCATCTTTCCAGCGTGTGATGCGCCATTTTTTGTCATAATTACACAGTTTAAAATTAAAAATGGCATTACCGCTCAGGTTAAAATCACCGCTAGCCCCGAACATGTTGAGTTGCAGGGTTTTTGAATATTCTGCTTCTGTATCATTTTCGATTTTATATATGGTAGTATTCCAGATCAGAGTAATCGTATCAAAATTTTTAAACAGCTTGCCGGTAGTTTTCAAATCAACATCTCTGCCCCAGGAAACAAACCTGCCGGAGCTGCCAAGATTGGGATCGAAATAGACAAACACAAAAGAACTGTCCAGCAACTCGGCATACACCAGCGAATCTTTAAACGTATAGGCATAAATGAAATTTTTTAATACTTCTTCGGGGTTTCGTTGTTCGGTAATTGCCAATCCCTGCTCGCCGGAATGATCAATTTTGGGGGCAAAAGGGTTATAGCAGCTAAAGTAGAGTAAAAGTAATCCCGTCAGCAGAGGTATTAAAGCCATTTTCTTTAGCAATGAACTGAATACAACAGTAAGGATTTTATCCAAACATATCATAATTTTTTTCCGGAAGGAAGAGTCATTATTTTGCAAAAAACATTTGTTTCCATTACTCTAAAATAGCAAATATTTTATTTTTAGCAATATGAATTTTCAGGCATGAGATAGAAAATAAGCTAATAATAAAACGTCTATAATTCAAAAAAAATCAAGAGTAGTATGAATAACAAAACCGCGGGCTTTTATTTACAATAATAAAAAATTTATAGCTACCCGCCTGGTCAATAAATAACAATCCCCGGATTTCAATAAAAAAAAAGAGCCGGTAAAATTACCGGCCCTCAAAAAATAAAATATTTCGGTTGTTGTATTTTAGTAAACTGATATTTAAATAGCGTTCTTGAAATATTTAGAGTCGCTGTTAATACCGGCTTATTTCAACTTGAACACAACAGGAATGCTGATCCATACCTTGACAGGTTTATCACGTTGCTTGGCTGGTTTCCATTTGGCGGCTTTGATAGCTGCAACGGCGGCTTCATCACAGCCGTTATTGCCAAGAGATTTCAAAATGGTCGTTTTGATTACATTCCCTTTTTCATCCACCAAACAGTTCACATAAACTCTACCCTCGACGCCGGCTTTACGGGCAATTTCCGGGTAAACCAGGTTACGTTGAATGGCAGCAAATCCACCAATTGGTTCCGGGGCTTCATCAAAAGCTACAAAGATATTGGCTTCATCGTCAACATCTTCATCCGGTGGCGCAGGTGGAGGTGGTAATTCAGTCAGGTCGATTTCAGTAGTCTCGATGGTTTCGTCTTCATCGATATCTTCGCTTTCACTTTCGATCGGGATAGCCGGACGAGTTGGCGCAGGTGGTTTTTTATCCTGTTCAGTCTGCGGGATCTCTTGTACATCTATAGTAATGACAACCCGATCCTGCTTTTTAACTTCACTTTCGAACTTTTTCCAACCCTGAAAAATCACAATTAATAAAAACAGGGTGATGATCAACCCAAGTTCCATATTTTTTTTATATTTGAACTTGAGGCTGACTTTGGGATTTTGTCTCATCATCATAATAAATCACCTCATTCAGCTGCAGTTCTTGCAGAATAGTTGACATTTAATGCAGCTTCACCAACTGCCCTTAATTCTTCATGGATTGCAGTAACACGTTCCATATCAACCTGATTATCAATCCGCATCGACACAATCTTTAAGGGGCTCGTTGGGTCAATTGCTTTATTATAGATAATATTACGGACATCTTCAGGTCGTAAAAATTTATCATCAATGGTTAGATTACCGGCCCGATCAGCCCAAATCACGGCAACGCCGCGTTTTCCAGGCAATTTTTCAATTTTGCGCGCATCCGGTAAAACTACCTTCAAGCCTGCTGATTCTTTAAATACAGTGCATACCATAAAAAAGATTAAAAGCATAAAGATAATATCAGGCATGGACGCCGTTGAAATGCCGGAAGTCACTTTTGACTTTGTTGTAAATTTCAAAGTCTTACTCCTAAATTAATTAGTTTGTTCTATACTAGTAAACGCTTGTAAATTAATCGGGTTCCGCTATAGAAATTCTGGTTGCATTTGCTCTTTTCAATTGATCAAGAACATCAATATAAACATCATACTTGGTGGTCTTGAGTGTTTTCACTGAAAATGCGATTTTGTCATTTTCATCCAGTAATTGTCTGGCTTTGCGGGAAACTTCGCCAATGGCAACCTGTTCTTCATTGATCATCACATCGCCAGCTTCATTGATCAGAATGTTGGCAATATTCTTTTTGGCAACTTCTTTTGTTTCGCCTTTGGGAGGTAACGCTAAAGAAATGCCTTTATCTGTATCAATTGTAGTTGTTACCAGGAAGAAAATCAACAACAAGAACACAATATCAGCCATGGAACTCGAATTGATTTCAGGAGTTCTTTTTCTACGTTTGTTTAACATAGTAACTACTATCTCCAATCAAATTATTTTTTTTCGTCGATGGCAATTAATGCGTCCACAAGTTCATTGGAACTTTCTTCCATATCAATAATTAGACCATCAATTCTTGATACAAAAAAGTTATTTAAAACCTGAATGATCATAGCTACAACAAGGCCAAAGAGGGTTGTTAACAAAGCAACCGAGATACCACCAGCTACAATGGTTGGGGAAATATCGTTAGCAGCTTTAATGTCGTCGAACGCTTTAATCATGCCCTGTACGGTTCCTGTGAATCCCAACATCGGGGCGATACTAACAATAGTTGCCAGCCAAACCAGGCCTCTTTCCAGGAATGCCATTTCAATCGATCCGGCGCTGGAAATAGCTTTTTCTACGTGTTCAATACCACGGCTTGAACGAAGCAATCCGGCATGGAATATAGAAGCAACCGGGCCGCGTGTGTTTTCGCATACTTCAATGGCATTTTTAACGCCACCCTTGGCAAGAGCTTCTTTTATTGAAACCATAAATTTTTTGGTATTAATACCGGCTCTTGTTAACGTCCATAAACGTTCCAGGCTGATAGCAACACCGATAATTAAAAGGATTAAGATTGGCCACATGAAGGCGCCGCCATCGTTAAACATTTGAACCATTATTCAAACTCCTCCAAACAAGTTTAAAAAGTAAAAAGTTAATTATTTTTTTCAGTGCAATAATGAAAACTTAGTATATTTTGTTTAAAAAGTCAATATATTTTTTCCGGGCTTGTTTATATGCGATCTTTTCATTTATTTAACATCGCAAGCTCTTTTGCCCTGGGAAAATATTCGCAAGCTTTGATCACTTCGGCATCTGCCATAATGCGTATCATGTAATAATGTTCGCTATCCCATAAATGCCGGGCCATTTCTGCTTTCATTAATAACTTTATATATTCCAAGTCTTTAGTGAATGCTTCCTGGTTGAACTTGACGTCATGCTTTTGGATCATTTCTTTTAAATCATTCAGCATGGGTTCGGTAATTACAAAATTATTTTTATATTCCTGAAAGTCTTTTTTCCATTTTTTATTGGCGTTGGCATATTGAGAGCCATATTTAAAAAAGATTCGTTTGGTTCGTAACTGGTAGGTAAAGCGGGTTATTTTTTCCGCTTCCAGCATAATATCCGGGGTGATACCGCCGCCGCCATAAACAACGCGTCCGGATAATGTAGAAAATTGTTTACTGGAATCGATTTTGGTAGCTAAAGTAGAATCATCATAAGCGTCGGCATAATAATCAACAATTCCTTTATCGTACGGGCGTTGAATCAACCGTCCGCTGGGTGTATAATAACGGGCAATGGTTAACCGTAAAGCCGAACCGTCGCGCAGGGGAATCTGGTTTTGCACCAACCCCTTGCCAAAGCTGGTTTGTCCAACAACCAGCCCCCGATCCAGATCCTGAATAGCGCCGGCGACAATTTCCGAAGCGCTGGCTGAGCCATGATCAATCATTACGATGAGCGGGTATTTTGGATGCGTACCCTTGTCGGTTGAATAAAAATCCGATCCGCTATTGCTAACCCGGCCACGGGTGTAGACAATTTTTTGGCCGCCGGGTAAAAATTTATCGGAAACTTCTACTGCCTGATCCAGGTAGCCGCCGGAATTACCGCGCAGATCGAGGATCAATTTTTTCATGCCCTGCTTTTCCAATTCGACCATAGCATGTTCCAGTTCTTCCGAGGTCTTTTTGGCAAAGCGGCCCAGGTATATATAGCCGGTTTCGCCGTCGTTCATCATGAACGAAGCGGTAACGCTATAAATGGGAATTTCATCGCGAACTATGGTTACTTCAAACTCGGCGTTATCCTGCTCCGGGCGCCGAATGGTTACCAGCACTTTACTGCCTTTGGGTCCGCGCAGTTTTTTTTGCACTTCATCTTCGGTAATGCCGTAAGCTGACTTTCCTTCAATTTTTATGATCTGGTCGCCTGGCAAAATACCTACGGCTTCGGAAGGCCCGCCAACGATAGGCGCAACTACTGTTAAAATTTTTTCCAAAACCACAAATTCAATTCCAATGCCTTCAAAGGAACCTTCAAACTGCTCGTTAACACGTTCTACGCTCTTTTTGGGAATGTAGACGGAATGGGGATCCAGACCGCTCAACATACCATCGATTGCGCCGGTGATCAAATCTTCATTGTCCGGCTTTTCTACATAGTATTGATTGATATAGGCAAAAACTTCATTAAACCGAACCAGTTGATCACGTATGCTATCCGATGAATAAAGTTGCGCCTGATTGAATTTACTTACACCAATGCCCGCCGCAATAATTGCGACCAGAATCCACAGGGTGCGTTTCCATTTTCTGGTTTTTAGCATATAAATATTTCCTTAAATGATTATTCCATAACAATATACAGAAAATAAACAAAAATAAAAATTAATATTATAGTTGTTCAATATTCTGTTTAATGGTAACGTTCCATTGTTCATTCGGTTCCAGGGAAAATTTCCAGTTTGGCATGACTATGGAACATTGATACACTCGTTCAAAACCGGCTTCCGACATGGATATTGTTTCTATCGGGTAGCGCCAAAAATCAGCTTCACGGCTGGTTTCAAAACTGGTTTGAATACCCAGCCAATCATCACGCAGCTGGATTTTTTTTATGTTATCAATAGCGCCAATGCTTGCCAGTTTACTGTCTTGCAGAGTTTGACCGGGGACTAGATAATTACGATCCGGGGCATTCCCTGCCAATAAAGATGTAGCAAATTCCACTCCAAACCATAAAGTAATCGGCTTGTTGTGCAAGCTGGTGATGCTATATTTAACCATGTAATAATCAGAGCGGGCTTTGAGCTGTATAGTCTTTTTGATGTTTACCGGCACAAATTCTCCGTTAACCCAAACATGGCCGTTTCTTTCCAAAAGGATTTCATGAACATTGGCTTTTTTGGTAATTGACGCTTCAAAAGCCTGATTGACAAAATCACCTTGTTCGCCATATTTTGCCTGGGCAGCCAATTCCAGAGTTGAATCATTGCGTAAAAAGTGATCGAGCATGGAAGCGCGCGGATACCAGTCATAATTTAAATATTTTTCCAGCCCCGGTTCTTTGGTTAGAACAATATCATGAATTGAGGCGACGCTGTCTTCCGGGCTGTTTGAATGGGACGGATTGTTCAATTCAAAAAGTTTTTGATGATATGCCTCAGGCCGGCGGGTCATGCTATCAATCAGGTTGATTGTTTTCGGTTTAAAGTCCAGTTCGGTCAGGCTTCCGCCATTTTGAGGGGAGAAGAACAGATTTAAACGGTCGGTTCGGGCTAAAATTTCATCGTAGCCATCGGCATTATAATCGAAAATTTCACTGGTCACCCAGCCGGTTTTTTGCTGTTCTTTGAATTCAATTTTATCCATTTCCACATCGGCCTGAATGAGGTTTGAATATATGGCATAACGCAGATGGGGTAAATACAAACCGCCAAAAACTCCATGCCAGTATGGACAATTGCACTGCCCGGCGTATATATGATCTCTGGCTGTTTCCAGGTTGCTGGAATGCCCGGCCAGGCGGTTAAGCCGGTTGCTGCCGAACATCATTCGTTTTTGCAAATTATTTGCCTCGGTGTACTTGACTAAAAAGTTACGCCAGAAACCGCCTTTGATAAAATTGAGATTCAATTCGTCAACATGATTGTTTTTTAACCAATGTAAAAAACGTTCATAATCCTTTATGGCGTTAACCGGCATAGCCCATTCCATCATTTCACGGTAAGAAGCAGTTGGCAGGTAAATGGTTCCGGCGGGTTTTAATTGCCCGGCAGCTTCGTTAAAGGTTAGCAGATTGATCCAGTCCAGGTTGTTTTCAATTAATGTGAACAGCCGATCCAGCCATTTTTTTTCATAACACTGCACATACGTACCCGGCCAAACGCCAAATTTTTCGCCGTCATCGGCAAAGACAACCAGCCGGTCGCCTGCCTCATTTGCCAGCGATTGTAGAAATTCTATAGTTTTCTCCGGCGCTTGAAAGGGAATGAGGTAACGCATTTTTTCGCTAATCGGAAAAATTTTTAATACCTGGCCCTCATGCTCGGTAATGTAATAACCCAACAAGTTTTGGTCTTGCAAGCCGGCCGATTTAAAATGAGAATCATCCATAATTGTATATTTAACATCGGCTTTGGCAATAGGCCCGGCCAGGTAGGGTTCCCATACACGTTCGGTCAACCACAAGCCGGTCGGTTCAAAGCCGGTTTTATTCAATACATATTGAGATAATTTTTTTATCTGTCCGACAATATCTCTTTCCGGGATACTGGTCAATATCGGTTCATAATAACCGCCGGTCATCATTTCGATTTGCCCCTGCCGGACAAGTTTTTGTAATTTTTTGACCAGTTCCGGATGATTTTTTACCAGCCATTCAAATAAAATACCGCTGTAATGCTGAGCTAATCTGATGCGCGGATGCTCTTGTAATACATTTAAAAAGGGTAAGTAGGATTGCTGATAAGCTTGTTCAAAAACAAAATCGAAATTCCCAATCGGTTGATGATTGTGAATACCAAGGACCAGGTTTATTTTTTTCAAAGGTACTCCTGTAAATTTCTACTCATCATATTTACGATTTCTCTGCCAACCTGTTGCCAGTTACCCGTTGCATTTAAATTTGGCGGCGGGTCTTTTTAAAAGCAGGAATTGTAATTATCCGGGGATTCTGGCTGCAAAGCTTAATCCTCGGATAAAAACAGAGTAATTGCTTTATAGCGTAAATAAAACAAAAACCAACCGCGCTTTATTTTATATTTCCCTTTTTTTCTTTACCTGCCGTCAGCGAGGTAGCTTGAACCGGCGGCGTTGTGTTTTACGCATAAAACAAAAAATGCAATCGCGGCTGTTGTTAGATTAATACAATGATCCGGTGGTAAATTGCTATTGAAATGATTATCACGCGGTTGTTACAGTTTACCGGTTCGGCAACAAAATTGATCTGATAAAAAATTAAATGTCGGCTTTTTCCAGCGTTAACACAAAATGCCAAAGCCGGAAAAAGCCAACAGCAATTTAAAAATCCGCTAAAATGGAAAATTTATGTGAATTTCCCAAATCGTTTGTAAAGGGAATAAAGGCATAATCAACCGTCAGAAAACCGATTCGCACGCCAAATCCGGCAGAAACGGAGCGTTCTTTGTAACCGGTTTGGTACCCGCCGCGCAGGGAAATTGCTGCAAGCGGCAGATATTCGAAACCCAGGTTGATATGATCGTCCTCATCAAAAATTTTCACATAATCTGCGGCGAACAATAAATTGTTGGAAAGTATTTTACCCGGCAGGTAATATCCGGCGCCTATACGCAATGTGGTTGGAAGTTTAATTTCTTCCTGCACCATTTTGGACATTTTGCCCAAATTCTGCAGGGCGGCAGCCACAAACAATCGGCCCGGCAAAGCCCGGTAACGCAACCCAAAATCCACTGCGGTTCCGCTTGCTGATTCGTCGTAAATTTTTTCACTCAAAAAGCGTAAGCGTCCGCCTGCGGATATGTTTTCGCTAATCATTCGGGAAAAACTAACGGCCATGGAAAAATCGTGAGAAGAAAAAGTGCCCAGCGGCTCTTCGGAGGCAATGGTACGACGCTCAAAATCACTGACATTATTGAGCATAATATCAAAACCAAACGCCCATGCAGCATGCGGAACAACCAGACTGGCGGCGTCATGGGTAATTCCCTGAATCCATTCATTATGAGTAAAGTGAGCCTGACGCCTTCCACTCCAGGCGATTCCCGCCGGATTCCAGAAAACACCGGCAGCATCATCTGCGGTAGCGGCAAAAGCTTCGCCCATTGCAGAAGCCCGGGCGCTTGTACCAATTTTCAATGCCGCCATGCCGTTTTCACCCGCAGCAAACAGCGGCGCTGTATGCGCTATAACCAGTAATAAACAAAATAATTTATTTTTCATATATTGGTCCACCTTGTTTAGAAATTAAATGCCCAGGAAAAAATGTGATCCGATCCCGGAGCTACCGTATTCATAATAAAAGCATAATTAATAAATGCGGTTTTGTGAAACACATTGAACTTTAATCCCAGGCCGCAGGTTGGCATATCATCATCCAGACCGAAACGCAGTGCGCCGATTTTCTTGTGGGAAATTTCCATACCGTAATGGTAGCGGGGATTTTGCTTGTCGCTGGATTCGATTTCGTATGTTAAAAGCAGCCATTCGCCGGGAATGCGGTAAGCGATTGCCGTACGGGTTACTTTGGGGAACTTGTAAACAGTGCTGGTGCCGCGTTCAAACACTTTATCTGTGTTCCAGGTATATTTCGACATATTGTCGCGAACGACAAAGCCCATCATTAAATTTTTTCGCGGCGTTACGTAAATACCAAAATCTACGCCAAAACCGGTCGAGGTTAAAGCGCTGTCGTCGGTTTGCAGCCCCGGCATGCGATTATACAAAACTTTGCCGCTAATACCTATGGAGAGTTTTTCAGCCGGACGAATGGCAAAAGACAAGTAAAAAGCATGCTCTGAATTGGAAAGATCGCCGGTATACTGGCCGTTACTGTTGGCGCCATAAATTTTATCCGTGCCGGCATGAACCCATCCCAGGGCAATTCCTGCTTTTAGAGGTTTGCCGCGTTTGTTTTCTTTTGGCTGTGGATTTAAAGGCATGGCAAAGCCGACAAAATCGAGGTTACGATCCAGCGGCAGAAATGAATAGGAAGCGACGAGCTGACGTTCCTGCAAATGGGGCAGCAAAGCCGGGTTGTAAAAACCGGCAACCGCGCCTTCCGGGATTGCAGTAAAGGCATCGCCCATTGCTTTGGCACGCGCCCCCATGCCCATACGTAAAAACGCCCCGGCGTATCCACCATCGCCATTGCGGGCATATAATTCAACAGCGATCAATATGATCAATAAACCAGGTATTATATATTTTTTCATGCCTTTTCCTGTCACTTTTTCAATTCACAATCAGAATTTTACCCCAATAGGTACCGTCATCATCAATGGTAACGCTGTAAAAATAAACTCCATTTGCAACCGGGTCGCCATAATCATTACGACCGTTCCACACTTCATTAAAATTACCACTGCTGTAACGAATTTTAGCGTTTGTTACAGTTGTTACCAGATCCATGGCAAAATCATAAATTTTAATCGTTACACGGGTGGGTCGCAGGGTATTGTATTGCAGGCGGACAAAGCCATCATTACCGGCCAGATTATCGCGCGTTGGCGAAAACGGATTGGGATAGGCATAGGTGCGCGGCGTACCATCCTGCCCTGTTGGTTTGAAAGAACGTATTATTTTCCATGAAAAGCCGTTGTTGGTTGTACGGGCAAGTCCATCCGAGGTTCCGACCCAGATAACGCCGTTTTGTGCGTGAACCGAGTATGTTTCCATTCCATAAATTTTTTCATCAATATCCGGATCGGTAATCTGCGGGAACAGATACCAGGTTTCACCAAAGTCGGTGGATTTATACAAGCCGTCATAAGTGGCTACATAAACGATTGAACCATCAAAAGAAAAATTGGCGGCTTTAATTTGTTGCTCCGGCGTGCCAAGCACGACCGACCAGGTCAGCCCGCCATTTTCAGATTTAGATACTCCATAGAATTCATCCTCACCTTCTGCTTTCCAGGTGCTGGCCCAAATGATTTTACGTCCTTCAGCTTTTTGATAAGCAATGCCATTCACAAAATTACCGGATATCGGCTGCTCCTGGTTAGTATGATTAAAGTTTTTCCAGGTCTTGCCGCCATCGCTTGATTTGTTAATACCTTCAGCAGTTCCTGCCCATAAATCGCCATCAGCCGCAATTACAGAAAAAGCCCGATGATTCAATTCCTTGCCGGGATCAAATAAAAATGAATCGGGAGGATTAACAGTCCAGGTTTCGCCAAAATTTTCACCTTTAACCAGGCCGCCGCCAAAATTGGCCAGCCAGATTGTGCCGTTCAATACGGCAATGTCATAAGAAAGATTCTGCACCGAAGTATAATCAAGCGGGGTTTGCCGGATATGCTTCCAGGTTGCGCCATTATCAACCGAAATGCTCAGACCGGTACCGTTGGATAAATAGGAATCCGATGCGTCGGTCAGGGTATCGTTAGCGGTTGCAACCAGGATCGTATCGCCATGTACCCACAGGGCTGAGACGCTGCCATCACCAATACCATGCTGTGTGCCAAAGGATTCAAAAGTAGCGCCGTTGTCGCGGCTGCGGCTCAATCCATAGCCTGTGCCAAACCACATCGTACGCACGCCGGCGGCAATATCGGTAATGCCGTTACCTGCCAGTCCGGAGGTGGGCGGCGTACCCAGGTGGTAGCTGTCCGCAACCGGATTTGCCCCGGACAAAAGCGGAATGAAAAGTGTAAACAAAATAAAGAACGCAGTTTTTTTTCGCATCTGTTTTTTTCCATCTATTGCAGGTTAATAATATGCTTCAGGGATTCACTGGTATTACCGGCCATATCTTCAGCCCAAAAGATCAGTTCATAATCACCAAGAGGTTGTTTTTCATCGAATGCGCCGGTTATGGAAAAGATGCCGTCGTTAGCGGCCACATCGCCGCGATAGCCGTTATCCCACCCTGCCAACTCGTCCTGAATGGGCAGGCCGTTATCGTAAAGCTGGAAGGGGCTGTTCTGGGAATAGGTGCCGTCCGCTTTTTTCCATGACATTTTCACAAATTTGATATCTTTTAAGGATTGATCGTCCTGCACCTGGATCGTAATTAAAAAATAGGCAGTTACTTTATCTCCCACCGGTCGTGGAAAAACTGCCGGAGCCTGGATATCTGCAAGAACCGGCGCATTATTTCCAATAAAAATGGTTGTTGTAAATGGTGAACTCTTGCGGTTGGATTTATCAATCGCCTCAAATGTTAAATCATACAATCCCTTTTTCCCGATAGCAAAGGTTTTATCAATCGTTTTTTCAAAGATACCCGCATTGGCTGTTGCTAATAATTCACCCTGAAACAGCGTTTGATTTTCCTGTTTTGCTTTGAACAAAACTGCTTTTACATCTTTAAGGCCATTGGAATCGTAAACCGCAGCAGAAAAGGTTTGCGTTCCGGCAAAACCGCTTGGCAAGGAATCTGGCAGAGTTACGCCGGTAATTTGCGGCGGGATGTTTTTACTGGAAACCAGGTTTACCCTGAGGGTTTCACCGATCGGTTGATAATTCAACATGGCAATAAACTCAAAAATAACATGATGGGCATTTTCGTCTTCGCTTTGCCAGGCAATGTTCTGGGTGAATAATCCGTCATGGGCGACAATATCGCCGTCGGCGCTGTGCTGCGCCATGCCGTCATCGTATAATTTGCCGGTCAACAGCGCTTCTGAACTGCCTTCTTTATATGCGGCATAATGCACATAATCCGGCTGCGGGTTTGCTGTTACCCGTACCGATACCAGGTATGTTTTGCCGGGATTGATCACTTCCGGTAATGAAAAATTTTCAATCACCGGCAGCTGCTCATTTTGGGATGCAGTGGGCAATTCTCTATCGGCGCAGGCAACCATAAACAACAATGCTAATGCCAACAACTTTTTCATAAATAGTTCCTTGTTGATGACGCAAAACAGCGTCCTGTAAATATCGTTCCTGATTATTTTTATAAAACCAGTTCTTTCGTTAGTGATGCGGGCTAAACAAAAAAACCGAGTCTGTTGTATACTGAACCCGGTTATAGAGTTTTCGCTATCAGACCTTGTATTTTGCAAAACATAACGGTTGTTAATAAAACGCACCATAATAACATAAATGATTTTGTGAAAAAAAAGCGCTGTAACAACCTGGTCTGATAACCTCCTGATAATTTATTTACAGAATTTACAAATTGTTGCGTGAATAATCAAGAATTTTTTCCAGGTAACCTGTTAGTTTATTAACGTAAAAAAGGCGTCGTCCAGTTCCCGGTGATTTACATATATAACGTCAGCATCCTGTAATTGTTCCCTGGTCAAGGTGGTTTGCAGGGCGACGCAAAATGCTTCGGCAGCTTTGGCGGCACGAATTCCGAGCGGCGCATTTTCAACGATCAGGCATTGTGCCGGGGTAATTTTTAATTTATTAATTGCCGCCAGGTAGGGGTCAGGAAAGGGTTTGCCCCTTTCCGTATCGCCATCATGAATAATGACAGTGAATTTTTCCGACCAGCCTGCCGGCAATACTGCGGTTATGTTTTCAAGGGTCGTGCCGGTTACAATTCCGCAGGGCATGAGAACGGATTTTGCTTTTTCAATGATATTAAAAATTTCCGGGTACACCCTGGCTTGTTGTACTTTAAGAAAAATCCGGTTTTTTTGAATGACCAGTTCTTTAGCTTTTTCTTTTGCAAGAGCAATTCCGGCATGTTGATACAGCGCCACTGCAATTTGCCATGCGGGGGCGCCTTCGTGTAGTTTTATAGTCATTTCATCGGGCGTCATGTCGTCTTGCTGCATTACTTTTTGCCAGGCTAACAAGTGCCAGGGCAGGGTAGCGGCTAAAACGCCGTCAAAATCGAATAAAATTGCCTTGAACAATCGACTATCCCTGTATTGTCAAGCGAGCATGAATTTAAATTGTTTGACTGCCCGCTCCATGCCCACCAACAAGGCTTTGGCGATAATTGCCCGACCGATATTTACTTCCTCAATCATGGCAATGTCGGATAATTCTTTTAGCGCCTGTTCATTCAACCCCCTGCCGATTGATACACCTAGCCCCATTTTGTTGGCTGCAATGGCGACGGAGCGGATTTGCTCAACCATATCGCCCATAGTGCCCAGATCGCCGATATTTGCCAGTGATGCGGTGTTGATTTGTATATAGTCGAGCCGGATGCGGGTGGCGGCGCGTATTTGTTGCGGATCAGGTTTGATCAGGGCGCTGACTATGATATTATTAGCGCGCAGCTGCGTTACAATGTCTTCAAGATATTCCAGGTTGGTAACAATATCCAGGGATTGATCCATTAACAATTCATTGGTCGCCGGCAGTAATGTAACCATATCCGGCAGCCAGGCAACCACTTTTTTAATCATATCGTCAGTCATGCTAACGGCAATATTCAAATGACTTTGCACAACTTGTTTCAAAACAGTAATATCACGGTCGGTTATGTCCATCCGGTCTTCGCGGAGTTGTACAGTAATACCGTCTATTCCGGCGATTTCGGCTGCTACTGCTGCGGAAACCGGATCCGGTAACCTGGACTTGTTAATATTTCGTATATGAGCGATTTGATTTACACACAAACAAACCCGTGCCATGGATTTCCCTTTCCTTTAGTTTGAAACTTGATTCCTGACAGGCAGGACTTTATATTTCCTAATTTAAAAATTACGTTTATAGCTGAAAAAAAGATATATTATTTTACCAGTTCTGAAACAAAAACAAATTCTATTCCTTTACCGGCCATTTCAGGCAGCATTGTATTCAATACTGCAAAAGTATTTTTTCGCACATGAGCAATTGCAACAACGTTTTCTCCTTTTGCCGAAAGCTCCGATATTCGCTGTAACTGGGCGAGCATAAACTGCCGTTCGTCACGGGCGTCGATAAACAGAGTGTTGGTAATGGCCGGAACTTTATTTTTACGGGCAGTAGCCGCGGCTATGCTTTTATTGTTGGTATAGCTATCAACAAAAATTTTATTCAATTCTTTTAATTCGCTCATCACGACCTGCATAATACGGGAATCCACAGTCGCTTTGGAACCCTGGTGATTGTTCATACCTACGGCGCCGGGGATTTCGGAGAACGCTTTTTTTATGCGCATCCGCAGGATGCTGTTGTTGTGCCCTGACGTCAGGATATAACCATCATCGCGCCAGGCGGCCTGCAATGGTTCCATTGGCATGTGAACGAGAACCTCTTTGGCAAACAGGGACGCTTCCCGGGCTAATCTTTGCGATTCCGGCAGTCCGGGAATGATGGAGACAGTCAGAGAATAGGGCATTCTTAAAAAATCGCGGGCAACCTTGCTGTATACATATCCAAAATCATCAATAACCAGCGCCACACAGCCGACTGCCTCGCGGGGTTTTAACCAAAACTGATAAACCGGAATTTCTTTAATGCCAATAGTCACCAGATAACTTTTACCGGTTTTTTCCTCGCAACCGGCAAAACCTTGTGGTATTGTTTGCATGTTTTTTGCCAGCGCCGAATAAAACAACAAAAAATTCATTCGCCGTGGTATTTGCACTTCAATATATTCGCCTGAATTTTTTTGCCATTTTTTATCAATATAAAATTCAGCCAGAGTCGATTGCATACACTCCATAAGCGCTTGTTTTTCATGCGGTTTAATTTCTATTGGTTTTTCTTCTCTATAACAGGCCGGTAGAACAATGAACCGGGCGACAGACAGTAAAATGGCGGATATTGTCAACCAGGTAATGATCTTTCGGTCTTTACTGCTGAATTCATGGTCCGTGTAGGGGATATGTTCGTGAAAAGTTTTACGTTTCATAAATTTTATATTATTTTCCAAAAGCCGCTTTTAGAGCGCTCCAGGTCGGCTGATCGCCGGTGGCGGTATCGCTCCAGCGATGGATGAACCATAAATCTTCCTGTGTTCGCACCAGACGGAATTCTGCCTGCCCGATCAAGCTGCGATAACAATCCCCGGTTTCGCATTTTAAATGAACAGCTAACTGGTATTCCTGAATTAAAATAACTGAATCCTGAAAGGTATCTTCCCGGTAGGAAGTAAAAGTAAGGACGCTGGTTGAATCTTTGGGCAGGTAATGCATTAACTGGTTTAGATAGATAAATTCATTGTCTTTATCCCAATTTTCAAACAGGCCGGGATTGTTGTTGACGACAATCGGGTCGGCGATAAAGCGAAAACTTTTAGTTGAATTACTGGTATCGGCAAGGCAGCGCAAATAGTTTGTGGTGTTTTTTTCAGCAATGGCATTACGCAGATTGGCCATAACATAACTCGGTGAAGTCGGTTGAATATAGGACGATTGCTTTGAGAATGGTTTTTCAGGCTCGCGGGTGGCAAAGGGAGACTCGCAACAGATGCCGCTTATTGCCAAAATCAGGCAAAAAAGCCAGGTGGAAACTGTTCTCTGTTCAGATGGTTTCATAGTAATTGAAATGCCGGTATATTTTTATAAACAAAACTAGATTATAGAAATATATCGTAAAACTGTTGTACATTCAAGTAATTTTTTTAAATTATATAATTTATTTTCATCAACCACAAGGAACAGCAAATATGGCAGAAATCAAGTTAGCAACATGGAATGTAAACGGTTTTCGCGCAGTGGCAAAAAAGGGTTTCTTTGACTGGCTGGCGGCAGAAATGCCGGAGATTGCCGCCCTGCAGGAGACCAAGGCGAATTATGAACAGGTTCAGGACGAGTTGGAATCTGTAAGCGATTATTTTTCTTACTGGAACGGCGCCCAAAAACCGGGATATTCAGGGGTGGCTTGCTTTACAAGAAATGTTCCCCAGTCTGTTCAGTATGGCTTTGGCCCGGACAACCGGGATGAAGAAGGCCGTATCCTGGCGCTTGACTATAACAACTTATTTTTATTAAATATCTATTTTCCGAACGGCAAGCAAAGCCAGGAACGGCTGGATTATAAAATGGCGTTTTACGACGCAACTCTTGATTATTGCCAGCAATTGCGCAGCCAGGGGAAAAAGCTGGTCATTTGCGGGGATTATAATACTGCGCACCGGGAAATTGACCTGAAAAATCCCAAGAGCAATGCTAATCAGTCCGGCTTTTTGCCAATCGAACGTGCCTGGATCGACAAATTCATTGCCCATGGTTATGTGGACGCTTTTCGTATATTTCACCCGGAGGAAGCTGAGCAGTATACCTGGTGGGCATACTGGGCTAACGCGCGGGCGCGTAATATTGGCTGGCGTATTGATTATTTTTTTGTCTCTGCTGAACTGGCGCCGCAGGTAACGGATTGTTATATTACCCCCAACATCTCCGGCTCTGATCATTGCCCGGTAATTATGAAACTGAATATATAATTTTTTTACATCCCGAAAAATTGTAAATGTTTTGGGTTTTTAGCCGCGGGAGTTTAAATTTCGGACCTGTGGCCCGGGGCTGTATCAAAAGCCCCAATTTACAAAAGGTAATTTAAAACATAAAA
>CAYNSO010000034.1:0-33082 GCA_964399735.1 uncultured Cytophagia bacterium | reverse complement strand
CCCTGGCCCGTTTGTACAGAATTTCTCATTTTAAATGCAAAGGTCATATTAAATCAAATTAACTGGTTGAAAGGAATTGGAGATTCCTGACTGCTCTTTTTTATAATCAAGAGATCAGGAAAGAGGGGAAGAGCAAGCGGATTTAATTTCTCCGTTATACGGGTTAGATTACTGGAAAATATGCAGGTTATTTATGGCAAAAAAGTATAAACGCATTTTACAAAAAAAACTGATTTACAATAATCCGGAAAAGCAAAAAATTGCCTGTGATATGCTGGAGCGTTATACCGGCGGCGCTATTGATGAGTTTAAAAAATATATTATTCTCACCAATTTTAACAAATATATGCACGTTTTTTCAGAACAGTGCAACAGTCCAATACAATCCGGTTCAGTCATGTCCGTAGTACATAGCGACAGCGCTAATGTCAGCATGGTCGATTTCAAGATCGGCGCTCCTACGGCAGCGCTCATCATTGAATTACTCAGTTGTATTGATCCCCAGGCGGTTCTGTTCCTGGGTATGTGCGGCGGTTTGCACCCGTCATTGCAGGTGGGTGATTTTATACTTCCTATGGCGGCTATTCGCGATGAAGGCGTCTCGGAACATTTTATTCCTCCACAGGTGCCGTCGCTGCCGACCTTTAAGATCCAAAAGTTTGTCAGTCAAATGCTGGTTGACGATGGACTGGATTATCGCACCGGTGTAGTACATACCACCGATTACCGGTTTTGGGAGTTTGATGAAGAATTCAAACAACAATTGTATGAAGAACGGGCTATTGCCATTGATATGGAATGTGCAGCTTTGTTTTCGGTTGGTTTTGTCAGCAAAGTGCCCATTGGCGCCTTGCTGCTGGTTTCGGATATGCCGCTGCAAGAAGGCGGGATAAAGACCAAGGAATCCTCAAACAAAGTTTTTTCTGAATTTACCGAACGGCATATCAAAATCGGTATTCGCGCCATCACCGAAATTCAGGAAAAGGGTGAACATATCCGGCATTATCGCTGGTAAAATCGTCTGGTTATTATTAGCCGGTTTTATACTTTACACAAATAAAGTGACAGAGCCTGAAAAAGCTCTGTCACCTGGATTGTTGATTGATAATCGAATAATAGTGAATTTTTAGTTGCGGTTGTTGCTTGAAATTGAAAAACTACTGACCATTTCCATCATTATTCCTGCCTGTGTGGACATTTCAACCGCGGTGCTGGCCGATTCTTCCGAGTTGGCAGCATTTTGCTGGGTTAGTTGATTCAACCTGTCTATAGCCATATTGATTTGTTCTATGCCTTGTCTTTGCTGCTCTGAGGTTACAGAAATTTCATTGATTACTTCTTTAACCTTGATAACTTGATTGTTGATATTTTCCAGATTTTTTGCCACTACTTTATTTTCATTGACGCCTTCCACAGCATTTTTAACGGCATCCTCGATCAGACTGGTAGTATTCCTGGCGGCTTCTGCCGAACGCATGGCTAAATTACGCACTTCTTCGGCAACCACAGCAAACCCTTTGCCGGCTTCTCCCGCCCTGGCGGCTTCAACCGCAGCATTCAAAGCTAACAAGTTGGTTTGAAAAGCAATATCATCAATGGTTTTTATGATTTTGCTGGTTTCATCAGATGAAACTTTAATTTTTTCAATGACTGTAGATAGCAAGTTCATACTTTTCATGCCCTCTTCTGTTGAAAGATGGGCGCTTTCCGACATGTTTCTTGCTTCCTGGGTATTTACATAATTCTGTTTGGTCATTGAAGACATTTCTTGCAAACTGCTGGATATTTCTTCCAGGGAACTGGCCTGTTCAAATGCAGACTGTGATAACGACTGGCTGCCGCTTTTAATTTGATTGGCCGCTGAATTAACCTGTTGTGCTCCGGTATTTATTTCGTGCAGAGCCTGATCCAGGTTTTCTACAGCCGTATTTAATACTTTTTTAGTATTGGCAAAATCACCCTGGTAATTACCCTGCATTCTGCTGGTCAGGTCACGTTCTGCCAGAGTTTCAATTATTGAATTCGCCTCATTGATCGGATTCAGTACCGCATCGAGTGTATGGTTAATCCCTTCGACTATTTTACGGTATTCGCCATTATGTTTTGTTACATCAACCCGTGTTGTCAGATTTCCTTCTATTGCTGAATTGGCAAGGTAATTGACATCCTTGATCAATGAATTTATGCTATCTTTCATTACAATCATGGCATTACCCAGGGCATCCATTTCTGATAATACCTGGGTTTCTACCTGTAAATTGCCTTGTGCAATTTCACGGGCGATATGTACTTTGTCTTTCTGGTTAGCAATCACTTCCCGGAAGGACTCGGCTAAAATACCGATTTCATCATTTGTTTTTGTGTCTATAGTAACATTTACATCACCCATTGCAACTTTTTTTGAAATGAGAGTAAGTGAATTCAGCGTTTTAAGAACCGGATTCATGATCATAAACCCTATAACCAACGTTAATATAAAGGAAATGGCAGCAATTAACAGGGATAGTCTGGCGTCTGCAGCTGAATTGTCTATTAAAAACTTTTTTGAAAAGACAATTTCTACATAACCCAGCACATTTTGATCTGTATCCCTCATTGGCGACCAGGTTGTTGTTGTTTTTGCCTGTTCCTCAAGGATCATGTCGGTGGTTTTTTTAAATGCTGCCGTGGTATTGTCGTCGGCATTCAAGCCTTTTACATATTCAAGGTTTTCATTAAAAACTCTAACTTTAGATATTGTGGCAGACCCGGAATCATCCTGCTTGTCAAGTAATCGCAAGGTTTGTTCAAGAGCTTCGCCATCATCAAGAATATATGTTTGCATACCGAGAGAAAGATTTTCAGAGAGCAGACTGGTGATGAATTCTGCATTTTTGTGTAAAATATCTGTTGCCAGTCTTTTTGATTGCTTGGGTGAATAATAGGCAAGCAGTATACTGAATAATATTCCGATTCCAAATATCAGTAGGACTGTTTTTGCTTTTAATGTTGAAAAGTTAATCATACCAACTCCTTTTAAATATAGTTATAATCCGGGTGTAAAAACATATATTATATATTAACGGTTCAATTTTGAGAACCTGTAATTATCTTGTCTGGAAATTTTAATATAAATTTAAACCTTATTTGTACGAGTTTTTCAAGATCATATTCTTTAATAAACCAAAACAACCAGGTTATTCTATGATATTGATACTATTCTTTTATATATCAACTCGTCAATGCCGTTATAAAAAAATTGCAAACATACCAAACTGATCACTAAAATTCCGAAATATCATTATGATTCATTCTCTGTGCAAAAATCATTCCTAAATGAATGTGTGCTCTTTTTTATTTTACCCACCAGGTTTTTTACCGATAATCGGGTTGCTGTATAAGGTTTTATGATTGCTAGTATATTAACCTGCTTTATAGAAAGAGTGATAAATTGATTAATATTGAATAAAATGATTAAAGCATAATGAACAGGCATCTAAAACATCAATAAAATTCAAAAAAATAAAATATTATATTTAACTGGTCTTGAATTCAATGAAGGAACATGAACCAGCTTTTTTTAAAGCCATTGCACTATTTTTATGTAATTTATAGTGGAATAGCGGTTTTTATGTTTGCTTTGTCTGTTTTTGTCTGGCTTGCCGATTCATTCTGTTGTGTTTGATTGGATTAAGGCAAAAATTATTTTTTGGTACAGTTTGTGCATTCAACATATTCAATTTTGAGTTATAATTATTTATGAAAATAAACATAAAAACAGCTTTAAGGAGGAAAGCCAAAATATTACACAATTGATTCTGTTTCACTAATAAACCAAACGGTGTACAATAATTTATTAAAGTGACAAAAATGTATGGATTCAAATTGTATAATTATATTAACCAAATTGGAGGAGTAACTATGTCGTTTAAAAGAATGATTCTGACTTTAAGTCTCGTTTTGGTACTTGTTACCGGAACTCTGGTATTCGCACAGGATACTGAAGATTTATTAAGCATGTCGTTAGATGATCTATTAAATATGGAAGTAACCACTGCATCCAAGTCTGCTGAAAAACTTTCGGATGCCCCAGGTGTAATAACTGTTGTTACAAAAGATGAATTACAGCGTTTTGGTGGAACAACTCTTAAAGATATTTTGGAACGAGTTCCCAGTCTTATTGGTTCAACCGCTTATTTTACCGACCGTTCAACGATTGCCGTACGCGGCGATCAAATCAAGATCAATGCCGGGCATAATTTAATCCTTATTAATGGGCGTCCTACCCGTGAAATTGTCGAAGGTGGTATTAGTACTGAAATGTATGAAGCGTTTCCGGTAAATATTATTGAAAGAATTGAAGTTATCAAAGGACCTGGTTCCGTGTTATACGGTTCGAATGCTTTTTCATCAGTCATTAATATTATCACTGAAAAAGCTGAGGGAAATGGCCTGAATGTTACCGGTTTGGCGGGTAATTCCGGGGCTTATGGCACAATGGCAAAAACTTCGTTGCAAGCCGGCGATTTTAGTGTTGTAGCAGCCGGCAGATATTTTAAAAAAGCGGACTGGGAAACAGATTATAAAGCCCAAAACTGGTTTGTTGAAGGATTTCCGATTACAACCAGCAACGTAACAATTCCCAACCTTGGACAAAGCGGTTATTTGGAGATGGACTATAAAAAATTACGTTTCATGTCTACCTTTAATCAATTTGAAACGGCATACTTTTCTAATGGTATTGTTAGTGATAATCGTTGGCAAAAAGGTTTTGCCGACCTCGGATACAGCCTTCAGGCTGCCAGCAAATGGAATATGGACTTTAATGTAACCTATTCCTATGCTACCATGAAAGCTGATGAAAGCCCATTCCTGAGCCGGCATTCAAACGATGTAGTTGCCGAGTGGACCAATTTTATCAGCCCGATTGACAAATTAAACATTACAATTGGCGGTTTGGTTAATTATATTAAAGGCAAGGAAGAAACAACCGAACCCGTCGCTGTAGTTTCTGATGATAATCGCACCAGCTATGCTCTCTATACGCAAGCGGATTACCAGTTATTGTCAAGCATGAAAGTTATTGGCGGCTTCCAGGCAAATAAAGTTAAGGATGTCGATTTAGATATAGTGCCAAGAGGCGGTGTTATTTGGTACCCTATTCCGCGTATCAATGTTAAAGCCCTCTATAGCCAGGCATTTCGCGGTTCCAGTATCAACGAAACCAGTTTAAATTTTCCCGGTTTTTATGGCAATCCCAATTTAAAACCCGAAAAAGTCAGCGCAATTGATGTTGGCATGAGCTATTTGGGCGATCAAACTCAATTTGGAGTGAACTATTTCCGGAACAAACAGAGCAACATCATTGTCCCGAATTTTATGATTACCCCGGCAATGTATGATAATCTCGGTAATGTTGAATTCCAGGGCGTTGAATTTGAAGGCAAATATTACCTCACCCGCGCCGTATTTTTGACTGGTTCTGTATTGTACCAGACAAATAAAGATGACAAGGACGTGGAAGATGTAACGCCAATTCCCAATTTTGGCGGTAAAGCCGGCGTCAGTTATATGTCGGAAAATGGTATAACGGTTAGCGTTTTCAATATTTACCAGGGCGGGCTGGAAGACAAGTATATATCGAAATTGAATCCTGAACCCGGTGTTTACAACCTGTTAAATTTATACAGTCGGTTAAATATCAACAAGTTCTTTGATTTGGATACCCATTACAATTTTGCAGTATTTGTTCAAGCCGACAATCTACTGAATACTGAATTATGGCTGCCTGACAAGGGTGGTGTAACCGGTGAAACAATTCCTGTAAACCAGGGTAGAGCTGTATATTTAGGTCTGGATGTATCATTATAATTTAACGGAGAAAGAAAGGAATAAATTTTAGTTAGAGACAAATACGGCTTTTAACGAAAATAACAGTATTTGTCAGGTATGGAACCGGGTTGAAAAAATTGTTATAAATATGTTCATTTCAGCCCGGCTGAAATCACTATCCATATTATTAAGGAGTGACGATGAAGAAGCAAAAATTAATATATGTATTATTGGCTAGCCTGATTTTGTTGTTTGGCAGTAACGTTATTGCACAAGTTCAGGATGCTCCGGCAAGTGTTGCCGCTGCCATGATTCTCAAAGTTGTTGGATTTGAAAAAGGAATAAGCGCCGGCGGTGATGTCAACATTTATGTTTTGGGCGCTGCCGACGTTGCATCAGAATTGAAAAAAGGTATTGGAACCGCAATTGGAAAAGCCACTCTTAAATCTGTGGAATCCGGTGAGGCCCTGCCAGGAACAAAACCAACTATTTTGTTTATTGGCAATGCAGCAAAACTGAGTGATTGCCTGGCATACACTCATGCAAACAAGATTCTCAGTACCACCGGTAAACCGGATCTTGTATCCAGCGGTGTTACATTGGGTTTTGGTGTTGGCGCAGATAGTAAACCAAAAATATTATTGAATTTGAGCGCTTCCTCCGAAGAGGGCCTGGAGTGGAATCCCGCCATTCTCAAGGTTGCGCAAACCATTCAATAATAATTGGTTTTTACGGTAATTGATTGAGCTAGTTAAAAATAAATCTACCAAAATTTAACTAGAGGGTGAGTATGTTGTCTGATACTCACCCTTTGTTTTATATGGTGTTACCGTAAGTTGATTGTCTATTTTAATAGCCTGGGGCTCCGGCAACTGAACCGCATATCCGGTGAAGAATTTGCAACTGATATGAAATTCATATTATTGAGTTTAGGCAGTTTTTTATATTTTAAGGGGCTAAAGTGTTTTTGGTAATATTGCTAGTGGGTAACATTCTTGTATAGAAGACAAAAAATGTTGTTATTTCACCCATTGGCAACTCTTGTTTTACTGTTTCGTTCATGTTTCCTGCAGCCTGGGCAGTTAAAAACTAAACCAGAGTTAACTGTGGGCGTATTGTTGTAAAGCTTTAAAATAATAATTAACAATATTATATAGTTGGTTTGCAAAAGGGAAATAATCTGGTTAATTTTTTTTCCGGTTTTATACAGCAACTAGTCCACCAAAACAATAGAAAGCCAATTCTAATGAACTGACTCACTTTATTTTTTATATAACCAAAAGTGTTTTTTTATTCAAAATTTCTGCCCGAATTCATTGTCTGGTATTATTTCTGCTATTCATTACTGAAAATTAAACGAATGAAATAAAGCACAAAAATATACTGTTATGGAAATATTGGTGGAGATAAGATAATGACAGGTATGGTTGGTGGAGGTAGCATGTTATTTGACAGAATAATCAAACTATTCTTTTCACTGATGCTTTTATCGGGGGTTTTTCTGGCTTTTTCACAGCAAGTTGAGGAAGTTGAGAGCGCCCGCCAATTGTTAAGTATGTCGCTGGATGATCTTTTGAATGTTGAGGTCATAACGGCCTCCAAAACCAGTGAAAAATTATCCGATGCCCCCGGTGTGCTTGCTGTTGTTACCAGAGATGAACTGCAACGTTTTGGCGGCACTACTTTAAAAGATATTTTGGAGCGGGTTCCGAGTTTGACCGGCACAACGGCTTATTTTACTGACCGCACCATGATTGCTGCCCGGGGCGCGCAGATAAAGTTTACAGCCGGGCATATTTTAATATTACTCAACGGTCGCCCGGTACGCGAAGTGGTTGAAGGCGGCGTAAGTACGGATATATTTGAATCCTTTCCGGTGAATGTTATTGAAAAAATTGAAGTTATTAAAGGTCCCGGTTCAGTTTTGTATGGTTCGAATGCGTTTTCCGCAGTAATAAATATTATTACCGAAACGGCAGAAGAAAACAGGGTTAAAGTTAGCACCCGTGCCGGTGAAAATGGGGCATTTGGCACAAGTGGCCGCGCTACGATTCGCAGCCACTCTTTTAGTATGGTAGCAGCAGCGCAACATCTGAAAAAAGCGGATTGGGATTTGACATATTCCGGTATCAATTACTTTACCACCACCGGAATTCCCGATTTGCATGTTCGGGATATTACTGTGAAAAATTCAGGGTATGGCGGCTATCTGGGTATGAACTATAAAAACCTGAGTTTAATGTCTTCATTCACAGGTTACAAAGCTCCCTATTATAACCAGGGCTTTATCGGCGACAATCGCTGGAAAAGAGGATTTGCTAACCTGGCTTATCAAATTCGCAATCGTGGCGCTTGGGAAATGGACTTTAATGTAACCTATACCTGGCTTACCATGCACGCAACCGATTTTCCATGGATACACAGAACTTCTAATGACGTCGTTGCAGAATGGACTAATTATATTCGTCCCTGTTCACGACTCTATATTATTTTGGGGGGGTTGTTTAATTATATCAAAGGGAAAGAATTATATTATAGTGTTGATCCTGAAGTTCTGGTAAGCGATGATCAGCGCGCCAGTTATGGAATTTATTCACAGATAGATTACCAGTTATTTCAGAATCTTAATATCATTAGCGGTTTTCAGGCCAATAAGGTAAAGTCTCTTGATGTAAATATCGTCCCCAGGGTAGGCGCAATCTGGTATCCAATTCCGCGCATTAATATTAAAGCCTTGTATAGTGAAGCGTTTCGCGCCCCCAGCATTAATGAAATAGGGATTTTTTTTGAAGGCGATCCCGGGTTTAAGGGCAATCCCGAGTTGTTGCCGGAAAAAGTGCAAACCACCGATCTGGGAATAAACTATCTAGGCGATCATATTCAATTGGGCGTGAATTATTTTTCAAGTAAACAGTCCAATATTATTGTTATCGATTTCAAACCACAATCTGTCCGGTACGAAAATCTTGGCGAAATGGAATTCAAAGGGGTTGAATTTGAAGGAAAATATTATGTTACCCGTTCCCTGTTTATAACCGGATCGGCGTTGTACCAAACCAATAAAGATAAATACGGAAATAAAAATGTTACCCCCCTGGCGAATCATAGCGGCAAGGCGGGCGTTAGTTACATGTCGGATAATGGCTTTACCATAGGAATATTTAATATTTATCAGGGCTTGCTGGATGATTATTATACAAGCTCAAAATTAACCCCAAAAGCCGGCGTATATAATCTGCTAAATTTATATAGCCGTTTGAATATCAATCAATTTTTCAAATTATCTTCACCCTATGATATTGCTGTTTTTCTGCAGGGTGATAATTTGCTGAATAAAGAGTTGTGGCTGCCCAATCATGGCGGCGCTTTCAGTGAAACCATTCCGGTTAATCGTGGCCGGACTATTTATCTGGGTGTGAATATATCTATATAACCAGATAAGCAGAAAAGGAATTGCAGACATGGGGAAACAGTCTTGTGTTTTCTGCAAGGCAAGCATAAGGTTAATTTCAAGATTTAACCGGCTATCGGTATGAAGAAGCAGCTTTATGACGCGGGGCAAAGATAAAATGATCAATTAATCCTAAAAAAATCAGAATGATAATGGCAACAACCGGGAGCGACAAGTTAAAATCAACGTTGCTGGATAAAGAATTCAGGCTTTTAATAATTTCCGATATTGAATCTCCATTTGCGTAGGGAGCAAGTTTTAGATCTTGAACCAGAGTTTTTAAATCGACATAGTATAACGATATATTTATACAGGCAATAAAAACAAACATGGCAATAAATATGTGCCAAAGTTTGAAATGCAACGAACCGAGTTCTTCTATTTGTGCTTTTTTCATCACCTGGGAAGTAAATTTGGGGCCAAGCTCAAAGCCTTTATTATCGTTTAATGCAGTATAAATTTTTTTATATGCCAGTACCCGGTTTTTCAAGACCGGATCGGTATTCAATTGTTCTTTGAATTGCCGATTAATTGCTTCCGGCATATTATTATCGAGAAAATCCTGAATGTTTTGATTGGTATATGTCATGGTTGATAAAACTCCTCCGGTTGATAGCGGGCGATCAATCTGTCTTTTAAAAATTGCCGTGCCCTGAAAAGATAGCTTTTTACGGTACCTTCCGGCAGTCCGGTAATGCTGCCGATTTCAGCATAAGACATTTCATCCAGGTGATAGAGAGTAAGAATAGTGCGAAATTTAACCGGCATTTGTGCTATCTCTTTTCTGACAATCTCGTTAATGTTGTCTGTTTCATAGAGACTGTCCGGCATGTCGCTCAGGTCAGTGAAATCATCCAGGGATGTATTTGTCGGCGCCAGGTCATCATACAGAGGCGCCTTTTTTTTCTCCAGGTAATTGATGCAGGTATTGTAGGCAATCCGGGCAATCCAGGTGGAGAGTTTGCTCTCAAATTTAAACTGATACAGGTTTTGATACACTTTAACAAATACATCCTGGCACAGGTCTTCACGAACATCGGCAGTAAAAATCATTCTAAAGACAATATGCGCTACCAGGTTTTTATATTCATCCACAAAAGTTTGAAAAGCGCGTGGATTGCCGGTTAAAACCTTTTCTACGAGTTGTCTGGAGTCCTTTTCATTCATATAATATATAGACAGCTAATCGTGCAAAAGGTTGCATGATACTATTTAATAATAAATATGCAACATAATTTTGCTTTGTCTGTCATATTATAATAGAAAGAAATTTAAAAATCAATAATTTTAGGAGAAATATTATGGGAATCCTGGTGCCAATTGTATTATTTATAGTAATGGGGTGGGTGGTTAAATCACTATCCGATAACCACATTCGCAAACTTTTAATTGAAAAAAACATCGACAGCGAGAGTGTAAAACTTTTATATGGCGACAAGCTGGAAAAGTATGTGCCGTCGGCAATGAAATGGGGAATGGTTTTGGTTGCCGTAGGATTGGCAATTATCATCGGCAAACTGATGGTGTTAATTCCCGGTTTGGCAATATCGCGGCATGATGATGAAACGTTCATTTTTGCATTAATGTTTATCATGGGTGGCCTGGCTCTGATTATATACTATGCCATGGCAACTCGGGCGATGAAAAAAGCCGGGGATAACTAATTACACAGTATATTGATCAAGCAGGCGGCTAGTGAGGCGTGGTTGTTATTTAATCACGCCTTTTTTCCTGTCTGTTCCTGTTTCTGCTTGCTTTATAGGAAAAAAGTTTGTATATAACAAGTTAAAATCATTTTCTAGTGGAGTTAGCAGAGATGGAAAAATCCGTTTTACAGAAGAAATCGGCGATATTACTTGTATCATGTCCAGACCAAAAAGGAATTGTGGCGGCAATAACCAGGTTCCTGTATGAGAATGCAGGAAATATTATTCGGCTCGATCAGCATGTCAACATTCAGGAAAATATATTTTTATCACGGGTGGAATGGGATCTGGAAGGGTTTGCAATTCCTCGTGAAAAGCTAGATGCATGTTTAGCGGAATTAATGCAAAAATTTAACAGCAAGTATGAACTGCATTTTTCAGACTTTGTCCCGCGGATGGCGATTTTTGTTTCCAAACTCACCCATTGCCTGTACGATGTGCTTTCCCGTTACCGGGAAGGCGAGTGGAATCTATCTATCCCCCTGGTGATCAGCAATCATCCGGAAGCGGATTCGATTGTTAAAAAGTTTGGCATTAATTATTTTGTCTTTGATATCAATGAAAATAACAAGCAGGAGCAGGAACGCAAGCAACTGGAGCTTTTAAAGGCGCATAATATAAATTTTATTGTGCTTACTCGCTATATGCAAATTTTGTCACCGGAATTTATAGCTCACTATCCCAACAAAATCATCAATATTCACCACTCTTTTTTACCGGCTTTTCCCGGCGCCAAACCGTATCATTCGGCATACAACCGCGGTGTTAAAATAATTGGCGCTACCAGTCATTATGTCACTTCTGAACTCGATGGTGGGCCGATTATTGACCAGGATATTATCCGTGTGACTCATCAGCATTCGATTACTGATTTTATTCGCAAGGGCAGAGATCTGGAAAAAATAGTCCTTGCCCGGGCTATCTGGTATCATTTGCAGCATAAAGTGCTGGTCTATAAAAACAAAACAGTGGTATTCGATTAGGATGGCTATGCAAGTAACAGTATTAGGGGCCGGCATGGTTGGCCGGGCTATGGCGCTAGACTTGTCCCGGCAATTTGATGTACTCGTAATAGACCGTTTGCAATCTCGCCTGCAAACATTACAGGGAATTACCGGCATTTCCACCCGGCAGGCTGATCTGAACGACAGCCGGCAAATTGAAAAAGTGATTGCCGGTTGTGACCTGGTTATTGGCGCTGTGCCCGGTTTTATGGGTTATAAAACCCTGGAAACAGTGATAAAATGTGGTAAAAATATTGTCGATATATCCTTTTTCAATCAAGACCCCTTTACCCTGGATAAACTGGCCCGCGACAAGGGAGTGACTGCAATAGTAGATTGCGGTGTCGCTCCCGGCATGGGAAATATTATCCTTGGATATTATAATAAACGGATGACCATCAATCGCTTCGAGTGTTATGTTGGCGGTTTGCCGCTTATTCGTACCTGGCCTTTTGAATACAAGGCGCCGTTTTCACCGATAGATGTGCTGGAAGAGTATACCCGGCCGGCGCGGCTGGTTGAGAATGGGGTTGTGGTCGTCAAACCGGCTTTATCTGAACCGGAGTTACTGGATTTCCCCGGTATTGGCACCCTGGAAGCGTTCAACACCGATGGGCTGCGTTCGTTATTAACAACTATGAAAATTCCCAACATGAAGGAAAAAACCCTGCGTTATCCCGGCCATATCGGAATGATGAAAATATTCAGGGAAACCGGGTTCTTTAGCACGGAAGAAATAGACATAAATGGCGTTAAAATTCGCCCCCTGGATGTGACGAGCAAACTATTATTCCCGAAATGGCAATTGGGAGAAACCGAACAAGAATTTACTGTAATGCAAATCATTCTGAGTGGGACGGATGATCAAGGCGATTGCCTCATTGAATATAATATGCTGGATCGGTATGATACCAAAACCTGCGTCAGTTCGATGGCCAGAACTACCGGCTATACCTGCACCGCTGCGGCGCGGCTGGTATTGAATGGCGATTTTTGTATTCATGGCATTTCACCACCGGAACGACTGGGCGAGGATGAAAGCTGTTTTAAAAAAATGCTTGCCGATTTATCCGAACACGAAATTCATTATATAAAAACCGAATAGAATAATAGCATCAGAGAAAAATGCGTATCAATAAACAACAACGATTTCGCCAACTGACTACGTTTGATAATGTGATAAATGCCCCGCAAGAATATCGCGGCAAGTGGAGCAATACCTGTTTTGGCAACGGGAACCCCATAACCCTTGAGTTGGGCTGCGGTAAAGGCGAATATACCCTGGAACTTGCACAGCTCTACCCGCAACGTAATTTTATTGGTATTGATCTAAAAGGCGCACGATTATGGGTGGCCGCCCGAAAAGCCCTGGCTTTGCAGCTTGTAAATGTAAAGTTCATTCGTATGCATATCGAATTGATTAATGATATTTTTGCTGCCGGTGAAATACATGAAATCTGGCTGCCGTTCCCGGATCCATTTCCTAAAAAACCCAACAAACGGCTGATTTCTCCCCGCTATCTCGATTATTACCGGCATATTTTGCATGATAATGCAGTTATCCATTTTAAAACTGATGATGACCAATTGTTCCATAATTCGTTAAAAATCCTGAAAGATGAAAAATGTACCATTCATAAGGTGAATGCGGATATTTATAATGAACCGGATATCAGTGATGTGGTTAAAATTAAAACGACTTTTGAAATGAAACATCTTGCAAGTGAAAAAAAGATCAAGTATATTTGTTTTAGTCTTTTAAATGAATAGCGGCTCATGGGGGTGTACAACAGAAAAGAGGAATATCATAAATTCGTTTACAAAGGCATATTACAAGACCTGTCCATTGTCGGTAATTTATTGTTTGAATTGTTGACTTTTCTTCAAGTTTGAATTTTCATGGCACACCGGGATTAATAAATATTAAAAAGAGTATTTCTGATATGAGTGATACCGAAACCAACATTCCCGAATCAGCAATAGAAACTTTGGCCCGCAGTTTTTTCAAAGAATCAACAGGTTATGGATTTAAGCAGGTCGATTATTTACGCTTTGTTAATAATCTTCTTGATATTGCAATGCAGAGAAATAGCAACGGAATGAAAAGGCCGGAAAATAGTATTGATAAATTATATGCAGGTTCGGAGAATGAAATAATAAAATTTCCATTATGCGGCCAACGATTATTTATCCGTAAACCGGCGCCTCTTGATGACAAACAATTGTGGGAAAAATGGCTCTCTGACGATGAAGGCCGCCATTTTTTGTTATCTCGTATTACAGCCCAATCTTTAAGTATCGACCAAATTTTGTATGACGATAAAAACATAACCGGTATGATCACTCTGCCAAACGGTGTTACAATCGGCGCGGTAACTTTTCTTGATTTTGATGGCCGGCAGCTTAAAGCTGAATTACGCAAAATAATTGGTGAACCGGAGTACCGGGGGCAAGGTTATGCCAAGGAAGCTACTATTTTATGGTTAAAATATGGCATTGCTACTTTGGGTTTGCGTAAAATATATCTAAATACTCTGGATACAAATATCCGTAATATTCGTATGAATGAAGAACTGGGTTTTAAAGTAGAAGGCATTATGCGCAGCGAGGTATTGATCGATGACGAGTACCGTGATGTTTTGCGTATGGGGCTGCGGGTTGAATGACGGCTTTTTAAATCATTCGTAATTTTGTTTTACTCAGGTTTCTGAAAGACAATTATCGAGTATTTTACTGTAAAGATAATAAAGTTTCAACCAAAGCTGTTGTGTAAAGATAACCAGTTCTTCTGGCATAAAGATTCAAACTTTATTATTCTGCAAATACTTTGAGATGCAGGTAAATACACTGTTGATAAGTGCAAATTGATTTTTTATAGTAAATAAAAATACCAGAGTGGTTCAGGGATGTATAACGGCAAAACGATCAGATGTTTTAAATGTGGAACTGAAATATTTCTAGATCGCAGAGTATTCCGGCAGGATACCTGCAAAAATTGTAAAAGTTTTTTACATTGCTGTTTGAATTGCAGATTTTATGACCCACATGCCGCACATGAATGTCGGGAATCTGAAGCAGGGTGGACGCGTGATAAAGAAGCGGCAAATTTTTGTGATTATTTTGAACCCGGCGATCCTTCTGTCAGGAAAAATATTAGCAAAGAAGATGAAGCCAGATCAAGACTGGATCAGTTATTCAAAAAAGGAAATTAAGTTCGTCCGGGGACAATTTTTTCTTATTTGCAAGATAAAAGGAAATTTCTTGCAACAGAATTTAGTTAAAGTATAAAACTTGTGCTATTTGAGGAAGTGATATATTCACATCACTCGCTATACAATATAGCTTTTATTAATCATTATAAATATTGAGTATGAAGCGTTGCTTTAAACTTTGTCAGGGTTAATAGTTGTGCTATAACATCATATTTCAAGTAATGTAATATTTTGGCATAGTTTTAGCTTTCATTACAATTTGCGCTTTGGAGTTTAATTTCAAAATTATATAAAAGCAATACACAAACGTATGAATATGATAGTGAACGGGAACGATTGATGAATAGTAAAACCAGAATAATGGTTGTCGAAGACGAGTTTATAGTCTCTATGGAGATACAAGACCGTTTAAAAAGTCTTGGATATAGTATTGCTTATGCGGCTGCGTCCGGTGAGGACGCAATTGATAAAGTACCGGAAACACAACCTGATCTTGTGTTGATGGACATTATGTTAAAAGGGGAAATGGATGGCGTAGTTGCTGCCGAAAGAATTAAAAGTAATTATGAAATACCGGTAATTTATCTCACCGCTCATTCCGATGAAGCCACATTAACCCGTGCAAAGATATCTCAACCTTTTGGCTATTTAATAAAACCATTTGATGAGCGCGGACTACATACCACTATAGAAATGGCTTTATATCGTCATGATATGGAAATTAAACTAAAGCAGAGTGAACAATGGTTAGCTGCTGTTTTAAACAGCATTGGAGATGCTGTAATTGCTACTGATTCGCAAGGGAAAATAAAATTTATCAACCCCAATGCCGAAAGTTTGACCGGTTGGAAACAAAACGAGGCGCTGGACAAACAGCTTGGTCAGGTTATAAATATTAAGGACAAGCAAGTTGGAAAACAGTTAATTAAACCGATCAAGAATGGTTTTAAAAAACACAGTACCCCTGATTTATTCCTCAATTCTATACTGGTAACCCGTTTTGGTAATGAAGTGCCAATTGATAGCAGTACCTCGCCTATTCGGGACGAGAAAGGAGAAATCAACGGCGCCGTTATCGTATTTCGCGATATTACTGAAAAAGTCAAGTTGGAACGTCAGTTAACCCAGGCCCAAAAAATGGAAAGTATTGGTTTAATGGCCGGCGGAGTTGCCCATGATTTCAACAATATCCTTGCCGCCATCCTGGGATATGCTTCTTTTATGAAAGTAAAGCTGATCTCTGATGACCCCAATTACAAGTATGTGGAAACCATTGAAAGAAGCGCTCAGCGAGGTGCAGAGTTAACCTCGCAGTTACTCACATTCACAAGAGGGGGAAAACAGGATATCAGACCTGTTAATTTGAATGAAATTGTTAATGAAACTGTAAAAATAATCAAAAGCACCTTTGATAAAGCGATTGATATAGAAACCCGTTTATTTGAAGATTTACCCTCTGTAAAAGCTGATGAAGTGCAAATGCAGCAAATGCTTATGAACCTTTGTGTCAATGCCCGTGATGCCATGCCACATGGCGGTAAATTAATTGTGGAAACTGATCTGACCCTGATCCATGACCACGATACTTCTTTTTTCATGGGCGCTAAAGCAGGCTCTTATGTAACGATTTCTGTTTCCGATACCGGTGTTGGTATGGACAAGGATACCCTTGAAAAGATATTTGATCCGTTTTTTACTACCAAAGAAAAGGGTAAAGGAACCGGACTGGGGCTATCAATGGTATATGGAGTGGTTAAAAATCACGGCGGATTTGAAAAAGTTACCAGCGAACCGGGAAAAGGAACAACTTTTAAGATTTATTTCCCTGCCGGAGATAAAGTAAAATCAACCCCCAAAACTGTCAGTAAAAAACCTGCGCATGGCAATGAACTGATTTTGGTCGTGGATGATGAAGAGCCTATCCGAATGTTTGTCAAGGATGTGCTGGAATCATATAATTATAAAGTATTACTGGCAGAAAATGGCGCTGAAGCCGTTTCAATTTTTGAGAAAAATAAAGATAAAATTGATCTGGTCATTCTGGATATGGTAATGCCTAAAATGGGTGGCTTGCAAACATTTATTAAACTTAAAATGCTCAATCCCAAGGTTAAAGCCTTTTTATCCTCGGGTTACAGTCCCGATGGACAAGCCGCAGAAATATTGGAACGCGGTGTGAACGGCTTTTTGCAAAAACCCTATGAAATGAATGATCTGTTATTCAAAGTCAGGGATGTTCTGGATATGGTTCCAGAGTCCTTACAAACCCTGGAAACCTAATCAATCGGTTTAAAAATTTTATTGTAACTTGCTGTATAAAATTTTGGGGGTAACTAGATACTTTCCTGTTAATCATATATCCGTTATTCTTATTGAATGCCGGTGATTTGCCCATACAATTACTATTGATTTTGCGGAAAATATTGAATAATTTAATTAATAGTATGCAAATGATTGTATGGGTTAAACATGAAAATTTATTTACATATCCTGGTATGTCTTGCTCTATTTCCTGGATTTTTGCCCGTTACATTTGATAATGCAGCTTTTGCCGGTTCAATACAAACCGCAGCGCCTGAACCGGAAAGCGATTCAAGTCTGGACGTCCATTTTTCTCTGCCTGGCGGGTTTTATACATCAAGCCAGTCGTTTCAGCTTTTTGTCTCCGGGGACGTAACAGAAGTTTCAATTTACTATACCCGTGATGGTTCTGACCCTGCGGTTACTGATATGCTGTACCAGTCACCCATTGTTGTAGATACTACAACCGTCATTCGGGCCAGAGCTTTTGCTGACGATTTGCCAGCCGGAGCGATTGCAACACAGACCTTTTTTATTAATCAAGATTGCACCCTGCCGATTGTGTCGCTTGCTACCGATCCATATAATTTGTGGGATGAGGATTATGGTATTTATGTAAAGGGAAAACATGCCCAGTCAGCAACACCACATTATGGCGCCAATTTCTGGATGGATTGGGAACGGCCAGCGCATATCGAGTTTTATGAACCCGGCGCTGATTCTGCTGCTTTTGCTCTGAATGTTGGCATTAAAATTTTTGGCGGCTGGAGCCGGGCAAACGACCAAAAGTCTATTGCCTTTTATGCCCGTAAAAAATATGACCAACGGGATATTGATTACCAGATTTTTCCAAATCGTGACATTACACATTTTGAAGCGTTTGTAATGCGCAATTCCGGAAACGACTGGAAATATACCATGATGCGTGACGGGTTTATGCAAACCCTGCTGGAAGGGGAAATGGATTTGGAAACCCTGGCATTTCGTCCGGCTGTAATGTTCCTGAACGGACAGTATTGGGGAATTCTCAATTTACGTGAAAAAGTTAATGACCGGTATTTGCAGGCACATAAAAACATTGATCCCGATTATATTGACTTGTTGGAATCGGATTCTGTTGTGTTACAAGGCAGTAACGCCCATTACCGGGAGATGCAGGATTATTTAAACCATCATGATATGAGCGAGCCAGCCACTTGCCGGAAAATCGAGTCCCTGGTTGATGTTGAGAATTACTTTCATTATATGCTGGCGCAAATTTATTTTGGCAATACAGACTGGCCAGGTAACAACATCAAGTATTGGCGGCCATCGCTCGATGGCGGCAAATGGCGGTGGATTATTTTTGACACTGATTTTGGTTTTGGATTATACGATCAGACCGGTTATCTGCACAACACCCTGGAATTTGCTACTACGGCAAACGGCCCAGCTTATCCCAATCCACCTTCCTCAACCTTTTTACTACGCAAATTGTTGGAAAATTTAGACTTTCGGAATAAATTTATCAACCAGTTTGCCGATCATCTCAACACCACTTTCAGGCCAAACCGGATCATTGATTTTATGGATCACTTTCTTTCCATAATAGAACCGGAAATATCAAGGCACTGTCAAAAATGGCCCGAATCTGCACTTTACCGGGAAGACAGTATTAACCGGATTATAGAGTTTGCTGAATATCGTGGCGACTATATTTTTTCTTTTATACAGGAAAAGTTTGCATTACGGGGAACCTATATTCTCAATCTCGAAATCTCCGGTTCCACAGGCAGCCGGATAGCTATCAACTCTCACACAATTAACGGCTTTCCCTGGGAAGGTGAATACTTTCTTGATGTACCGGTTACCCTGACCGCAATTCCTGAAGCAGGCTATGTCTTTACCGGGTGGTCTGGTGACTTGAAAAGTGATGATTTGACAATAGTCTATCCCTCGACAAAAGGCGCAACGATTATTGCCAGTTTTGCCCCAGCTTTACAGTCACTCGATACGGTTGTAATTAATGAGATCAATTATAATTCCAACAGCCTGATGAACCCGCGAGATTGGGTAGAGTTTTATAATTATTCCACCCAGACTATTGATTTACAGGGCTGGCTCTTTAGAGACAACAATGACACCCATGAATTTCGATTCCCGGCCAACTGTGTCATTCCTGCCCTGGGTTATTTGGTACTGTGTCGTGATACTTTAGATTTTAAGCAGGTACATTCGGGCAAGATAAACCTGGTTGGTAACCTGAATTTTGATATTAGTAACGATGGTGAACTGTTGCGTCTGTATAATTCAAACCTGGCTTTGGTCGATTCCATACACTTTACTGATCAGTCACCCTGGCCTGCCGGTGCAGATGGTTTTGGTTTCACCCTCGAATTGATTGATCCATTAGCGGATAACCTTCTTCCGCAAAATTGGCAATCAAGTTCCGAATTTGGCGGTTCACCCGGTAGAAATAATTCCTTGTCTCTGAATGCCAAAGAAAAAGTGAAACAGGTCAATTCTTTTAGTCTTGCACAAAACTATCCCAATCCTTTTAATACGGCAACGCGCCTTCAATATACCCTGGCGGAAAATTGTGAGGTGTCGTTAAAAGTTTATAATATTAACGGACGCCTGGTTGACCGGATAATTGCTGCGCCGCAGCGGGCCGGTGTTCATACCCTAATCTGGAGCGGGGATCTCGCCAGTGGTGTTTATTATTACCGGTTAGAGGCATCGGGAAGCCGGTCTTGTTATGTTGCAACCAAAAAAATGGTGTTTATAAAATAACCGGTTTGTCGTTTGCCTGTTTTATTGCACCGATACATTTTTAACGAAACGATTGATCCTGAACACAGGATTATCCATACTTTGCAAGACCTGGCCGGCAATTGTGCAATTTTTAAAAAAAACATCTTTGACCAGATGGTTTGTGTCATATCCGGCAAGAATAATCGGGCCGGTTACATTCCAGCTTATATTCTCCAGATAGATACCTTTGATGTGGCCTTGTGGGTTGTTATCGTACAAGGAGCCATCGGTAATATTCAATTCAAACAGTTTTTCAATATCTTTTTCTACCCGTATGTTTTTATAATATATATCACTGATCAAAGCCGGGCCGTCACAGATTATGCTAAAAGCCGAATGTCCATCCACCCGGCTGCCACCGCGAGCGATCAGAATATCACAATTTTCTACCTGCACATTTTTTATGAACGGGCCATTGGTCTCAAAGCCAATGGTAATTCCGTCTGCAAAAGCATAGCCGATAAGGGTGTTGTTTGTAATAGTAATACCATCCACAACTTGATCCGCTTCGGGTGTTTTTATGGCAATACAGTCATCGGTACAGCGCAAAAAGCACTGGTCAATCGTCACATGGCTTGAACCCACCGGGTTAATGCCGTCGCCGCTGTTGCCAAAGCTGATGACCTTGACGTTTTGGTACCTTATATCTGAACAATTTACCAAAGTATTTTGCCAGCTGCGGCCATTGCGAAGAATAACGCCGTCAACCTGGATATTGGCGGCATTTTCCATTAAAACCAGTTGGTGCTGATAGTTACCGTCCAGAATACCGCGCCCGGTTATACGTATATTATTTCCTGCAAAGCGCAGCGCGCCATAAACAATAGCCCCGCCATGCAAGTACAAGGTGGAATTCTCCTGCAGGGTGATTACCCCGGCCTGATGTACGCCCGGGCCGTAGTAAATTACATTCGGCTCTTCCGGTTTGGGTGGATTCTTCTCCGGGGTATTGGCAAATATGCACAAAGCCGGGTAATCATTAATTTCGATATACAGTTTATCGGGCTTTGGTAATGTAAATAATAGTTGTTTACCTGCAACATTAACAGTGATATTACGGCTTTGCGGACGAATGGCAAAGGTTTTGACCGAGTCCCGGCAGGTTATTACAATCTGGTTAGATCCGCTGCTATTAAAATTGGCGATATTCACGTACTGAGCTACATTGGTATAGGGAACGCTGGTGAACCAGGGCGGCAGAGAATCGAGCTCCATATTGGATTGCAGCTTTTCCACACAAACGGGTTGATCATTCACCTTGAGGGCAAAATCATCGCTGGTTACAAGGCCCGGCGGCAGAGACCAGGTCTCAATTTGACTGTCCCGTTTACAACCGGATACACAGAACATTATTATAACAAATATCAGGCGCACCCATTTTTGCAATCCCGGTTTATTTTTTTTCACATTCTACTCCTCTCGTAAAACCGTTGACGATCTGAATGAACTGCTTGCTGCTCTTTGTATCAATCAATTGTTAGTTTGACTAGTTTACTCAGTTATTCATATAATTGTTACCCGCATTGATATTTTTTTGCAGATTATAAATGCTGGTTTACTGTTTCCATTTTGCCATGGCGCTGCAAGTTGCAGGAACAAAGCAAACAAGTATTGAAGCGGCAGAGGCGATTTTTATTTTCAATACGCATGATACTTTTATTGTCGGTATTAATTTATTTAACTGGCAATGGTTGATATCAAGAGCTTGTATCAAAGAGAATATTAGTGTTTAATTGGCTGGTTTGCATGAGGAATTGTTGATTATTGATTTTTGTTACATTTTTAAATTTCTTTGATTGATTTTGTTAATTGTTATTGTTATAATTATAGAGTTTAAAACCGATAAATTATTTTGAAAATAAAAGGTAGAGATTTATGAAAAGCAAAATATGTATTGTAACGATTCTGTTAGTGATGCTGATAACAATATCCGGTTCATTGGGACAAACAGGGGAAAAGCGCACCATTGCAATTCTCTATTTTGAAAATAACAGTTTGGCTAATAAAACGGAAATGGACCCTTTATGCAAAGGGTTGACCGATATGCTGATTACGGAATTTTCCAAAATATCGCAATTTCAGGTGGTAGAACGCAGCCAGTTGCAAAAATTGGTAGAAGAAATGTCTTTGGGGCAGTCCGGCATGATCGATGCCGGTACGGCGCAGCAGGTTGGCAACTTGCTGGGCGCTCGCAACCTGCTGTTGGGATCGTTCATGAATATGTTTGACGGGCAGATCCGAATTGACGTGCGTGTTGTTGAGGTTGAAACCGGTATCACCATAAAAGCCGAAGAAGAGACCGGCAAACCCAAAGATCTGTACAAACTGGTTAGCAAGTTGGTGGCAAAGGTGATAAACGATCTGGATGTGACAATTTCCAAAGCGGATGCACTAAAGCTGGGAAAAGTGGAGAATACATCGTTCAAAGCCGCCATGTATTATGCGCGCGGCCTGGAATATGAGGATGTTGGTGATGTGGCTAGTGCAAAAAAGATGTATGCCAATGCTTTAAAAGAGAATAAGGAATTTACCAGGGCAAAAAAGAAACTGCAGGAATTATCCGGCAATTAAAATAAAGGATATTGTGAATAGATTCACATTGGGAAAAAAAACAATAATCATAGCGATTTCCTGGCTGGCGCTAACTTTGACGAGTTGTGCTTCTACTTTTTATACACGAGGTCATAAAGCGCTAAAGGAAGAAAGATATTCTGAGGCAATCCGTGAGCTAAAGCAAGCCGTTGCCGAACAGCCGAAAAATATTTTGGCAATTCGCGATCTGGGCATTGCTGTATATGGTAAAGGCAATTCAAGTTTAGCGTTGCGGCTTTTGAATATTGCCAGAATGCGGGTGCCGGAAGATCCGGTAACGTCCTATTATATTGGCCGTATCTATGAGGACAATGGCGATTATGATAAAGCCATAGAAATGTATAAAGATTATATTAATCTTGGCCCCCTCAATCCGTTTCGACAGGAAATTGAGAACCGGCTGTTAGCGTTGACGCGGCAGCAAATGCTGAAAAATCTGCGCGATATGTTGACCCGCGAAGAACAACTGGCTACAGCAACTATACCGGATAACGCTGTGGCTGTTTTATATTTTCTTAATTTGAACAAAGCAGAAGCTCTAACTCCTTTGCAAAAAGGGATTGCGGAAATGTTGATTACCGATCTTTCCCAGGTGTCCAGCTTGACGCTTGTTGAACGAGCGCGGTTACACATGTTGATGCAGGAAATGGGATTGGGAATGAGCGGCCTTGTGGATGAATCGACTGCGCCCCGCCTGGGCAAGCTGCTTGGCGTTTCGCGAATTGTACATGGCGGCATGGTGCAATTGGCCGAGAAGCAAATTCGTCTTAATGCCAGTTTTACGGATTTGGGGAAAAAGACCAACAGCTATCCCGTTACAATTACCGGCTCGCTGAATGATTTGTTCAAGCTGGAAAAAGAACTGGTGTTTAAAATTCTGGATGATATGGCGATTCAGCTAACCCCGGAAGAACGCAAGGCGATTGAAAAACCGCCGACCAAAAATTTACTGGCTTTTATGTATTATTGTAAAGCCCTCGATCTTGAAGATAAAGGGCAGTTTCGGCAAGCATCGGCCAATTACAACGCTGCTTTAAAAAAAGATCCTGCATTTATGCCTGCCAGCAAGGGAGTGGAACGTGTAAAATCATACGCGCAGTTCAAAGCCAAAGCGCCATTACCATCGGTTGCGCTAGTTAGCGCTAAAGCTGGTCGGGCAGGCGGGGGCAGCACCAGAGCTTCCGGGCCACCATCTGCGAACCAAAGAAGGGCTGCATTACAGCAGCACAACACTGTGGGGCTTGGTATCGGCAGCCGCCTGGAGCGTACTGCACTGAATGTTAATGCCGGTTTTTTGCCCGGCATCGAATCCCGTGAAGCAGTAACAGAAGAAAAAATTACATCTTTTGGCGCAACTTCGCCAATGCAAATTCGTGTTCCGATCCCTGTTAAAAATTAGAACCGATTATGAATAAAAATACCAGAAATCATTTCCCCTTTATTTTTATTTTTGTCATTCTGTGGAGCTTTAATTTACCTGCGCAGATGCCCTATCGAAATGGTACAGATGCTACAAGCCTGGCTCCGCAATTTGGTTACCAGTACTGGCGCGCCAATGATGACCAGGTTCAGCAGTTTTCCATTCCAATGATGATCTATTATCCGGTTAATGATTATTTGAAATTAAATATCACGGCGACCCCGGCTTTTAGTGAGTATGTCACAACGCAAACTGCTTCCCTGCAGGGTTTTTCCGATACCCGCATCAGCGGCTCGTATTTGTTTGAGAATGAAAAAGTGATGGCTACATTCGGCGTAAACCTGCCCAGCGGTAAAAGCGCCCTTAATTCGGAACAATATTCGGTCGCCAGTGTGCTTGCTTCTCATGTCCTGGATTTTCGTTCGCCAATTTTAGGGCAGGGACTTGATATCAGCGCCGGTGTAGTTATGGTACAAGATTATAATGATTTTATTTTCGGGTTCGGCCTGGGTTACCTGCTGCGCGGCGCTTATCAGTATTATGATGGTTATGAGGAAAAATACAATCCCGGTAATGAAATTACCTTTTCCGGGGGTGTTGATTATTATATCGGGCGTAATAATAAATTATTAATTGACCTGAGTTATACCATTTTTGGCAGTGATACTGAAAAAGAGCAACGGGTTTTCAAAGCCGGCAACCGCCTTTCTTTTCAGGCGATGGCTGTTTTTGAGCAGGAAATTACCAGTTACATTATCAGTATAGCCGACCGCATTCAGGGGAAGAACCAGATGGGTATGGACAAATTAGCGCCTGAACGCCTGAACAGCAACGGCAATGAATTTGAAATAACCGGCATGGGGCTGTTGAATTTGAACCGTGCTACTACCTTGCGGGGCCTGGTAATCGGCAGGGTTTATTCGGATAATGCGTATGATATGGGTGGAGCTACAGTTGGAGGAATTGGCGGTGGTTTAACCCGTAATATTACCCCCTGGCTCGATGCTGATGCTGAAATGCGTTTTTATTTTGGCTCATTAAACGCCGGCAATGAGAATGTCGGTTTGAGTGGCTTTCATTTCTTTACCGGTTTAAAAGTGATTCTTTGAGTAACTCTTGATGAGTACTGAGGTTTGTATGTTGAAATTGTTTTATAAAATACTTGTTGGCTGTTTTACACTTGTCTGGCTGACTACCGGCTGTATGCAAAAACCAACCGCTCCATCCGGGCAGGTGTGGATTGATCTCAAACTGAATTACCAGTATGACGCCGACGCCGGTTTGCACAAGTCTAACCGGCTGATTGAAAGCCAGGTTCTGATGTTGACTTTTGATGAAGGCAGCGGCGATTCCATCTATGACCACAGCCCCTATAAAAACCATGCTGTTTTGCACGACAATACGATCTGGGGTACTTTGGATTCACGACGTTCTATATCCATCGAGAGTCAGGATAGTTATGCAACAGTTAATTACCACCCGACGCTTGATGGCACGCATAGCCTTGCATTAACAGCAACAATCTATCTTTACTATGAATCGGTTACCCGCGAGAGGGTGATTCTAGATAAACATGATTATTTTGGCGGTTATACTTTGGGAATAAATCATAATAATCGCGTCTTTTTTCGGGTGCGAAACAACCTGAGGGAAAAAGAAATTATCAGTGATAGTGTGTTAACCGCCGGGCAATGGCAAACCATTACTGCAAAATATTCAACCCGGCCATTATCCATTTCCATTTTCCAGCAAACAGATACAGATACTACAAATATGCCGTTGACCCTGCCGCATACCTGGAGTCCGCTGGTTATTGGTGTGGCTAATGATCTAGCCGGGGCATTCACAGATCCCCTGACCGGCTTGATTGACCAACTTTCCATATCCACCACCAGCAATTTTGAAGATTTTGATTTTGTACGCGTAGCGGTTATGGATTTGAACAAATTTATCCATAGCGATTCCCTGCGAAACTTGACAACAGAATCATTATATCATTATTTTATGTGGCATGATTCCAGTGCGGCGCGATATATCCGGGAGCAAAACAATATTTTTTATCCGGATTCCGCCCATGCTACCTTACCTGACTGGGCGACCCTGCGCCGTTTATGGGACAGCTATTTTACAGTGATCTCGGAACAGAATTTACATATTAAAGATAGTTTTGCCGAGGGTTCTATTGCCGGCATTCCGGGTCTTAATTTGGTTAGTGTTGGAGCTCTGCGTAATAATGTTTTGGTCTATTATGGTGAAGCGCTGGTTTGGGGCCGCAAAGATCAGGTGACCACTGTTGCTATTGATTTGTCTTTGTTGGGGCACGAGCGTTAAATCTGATGCCGCCGTTTTGGAAATATCGCCGGCATGCGCTGGCGTCAAGCTGTGGATTTCTGATCTTTGCCATATTGACCAAATTATACCGGGGGCCGTTGCATGTTTATATTGACGCCTGGGCTGGAGATATAGGTATTGTGGCTTGTTTATATTTTATGTTGGCCTGCTTTTTTCCGCGCTTGCAGCCGTTTATTAAAGGCCTGGTTATTGCTTGTATCGCTGTGTCGGTCGAGTTGTTTCAAGCCAGCGGCATTCCACGCTCCTGGAATTTACCGGCGCCGTTTGTGTGGGTATTAGGTTCCCGGTTTGATGTAATGGATTTTTGGTTTTATTTTATCGGCATTATAATCGCTTTTTTAATTGATATAAAATTGGTAAAAATATATGAACGCTGATGTTCTTGTCATGGCGCATCGCGGAGCTTCCGGCAGCGCCCCGGAAAATACTCTAGCCGCTTTTCAAATGGCTATCGAAGCCAAAGCAGATTATGCGGAACTGGACGTGCAGCTATCGCTTGACGGCGAGGTGGTGGCTATTCATGACCTCACCCTCGACCGCACAACCAACCTTGCCGGCGAGGTGCGTGATTATACCCTGGCAGAATTGCAAACCGCCGACGCCGGAAGCTGGTATGCCCCGGACTTTGTCGGAGAACAAGTTCCATCTCTGCGTCAAGTGATGGAGCTTGTACAAGGGAAAATGAAACTGAATATTGAAGTGAAAAAGAGTCAGGATTTACCGGCAACCGTAACGGGCGTTATCGATCTGATCCATGAATTTAATTTTCAACAGGCGATGATTACTTCTTTTGACGCCCCGGCTATTGAACTGGCCCGACGCCTGGACCCAAATATTGTCACCGGCCTGATCTTTGACAAAAAACACCCCAAACAGCAACTGGCTGGGGAGTGGCAATACCTGTGCGCCAAATATACCCTGGTTGACAAAAATTTTGTGCAGCTGGCTCATGCCGCCGGTAAAAAGCTGCTGGTGTGGACGGTGAACACCCAGGAAGATATTTTGACCCTGATGAAACTGGGCGTGGACGGGATAATCTCGAATTACCCCGCCAAAGTAAAAAAAATTGTCTCGGAAGCTGTTATATGAAAAAAATATCTTGACTCTTTCTTATAAATTCTCTAAATTATACGGCTTTATTGATTTGCCCCATGATATACATGGTGGGTGTAGCTCAGTTGGTAGAGCCCCAGGTTGTGGTCCTGGTTGTCGCGGGTTCGAGTCCCGTCACTCACCCTGAGTTGCAAGACATGTTACATGTCCCCTTCGTCTAGTGGTTAGGACTCAGGATTTTCATTCCTGCAACAGGGGTTCGACTCCCCTAGGGGATGCACAGCATCAGCCGGTATGCAACACATACCGGCTTTTTTGTTTTAGGGGGGAGTGCCGGCATTGCTGCTTGTTCTATTCCAGAAAATTACTCAAGATAATATTTTACTTGCAAAATAATTACAAATTGCTTTAATTGTTTTGGATAAAAATTTATTTTATTGGGTGGTTAATAAACAAATTTGAACAATTCAGTTATGATTAATAATCAAGTGGTTTCAAAAGAACGTGTTACAAATCACGGTGAAGTATATACACATGAGCGAGAAGTTAATGCTATGCTTGATTTGGTTAAACATGAAACCGAACGTATAGATTCACGTTTTTTAGAACCCGCATGTGGTACAGGCAATTTTCTATCAGCAGTACTTGAAAGAAAATTGCAAGTGGTTGAAGATAGATATAAAAAAAGCCAGTTAGAATATGAACGTTATGCTATAATAGCTGTTTCAAGTATTTATGGAATTGATATTTTGCAGGATAATGTAATTCAATGTCGTAAACGCCTTTTTGATATTTTTTTAAAATTCTATAGCAGATTATTCAATATAATAAAAGATGAATATCGGAATGCAGTAACATTTATTTTGAAAAGGAATATTATTTGGGGTGACGCCCTTACTTTAAAAACAGTGGATGAAAAACCTAAACCGATAGTTTTTTCAGAGTGGTCGCCCGTAAATGGAAACATGATCAAACGAAGAGATTTCTTGTTTTCGGATTTAATACCCGGTTTTTTGCCCCCACAAAAAGAATTGTTTCCAGAACCTGATTTATTTTCCAATTTAGATGATAAAGTCTTTATACCCAAAGAAAAAAAAAGTTATAAACCTGTTCATTATTTAAAAATAGGGGAAAATGAAGAATTTAATCAGTAATTTTAATCCAGATGTACTAAGCTGCCTCGCAAATTTAAGCAGTGACGAAGTTTTCACACCGCCAAGATTGGTCAATGATATACTCGATATGCTGCCGCCGGAACTCTTTACAGACATGAACACTACATTTCTTGATCCTGTGTGTAAAACAGGCGTCTTTTTGCGTGAAATAGCCAAACGACTTGATAAGGGTTTGGAACAAAAAATATCTGATCGACAAGAACGTATCAACCATATTCATACCAAGCAACTTTTTGGTATAGCTATTACCGAACTGACTGCTTTATTGTCTCGTCGTTCGCTTTATTGTTCCAAAACTGCTAACGGCAAGTATTCAGTATGTGAAAATTTTAAAAACCCACAAGGGAATATCCATTTTGAGCGAATAGAGCATACCTGGGAAGATGGACATTGTAATTTTTGCAATGTTAATCAAGATAACTTTGAGCGTGGCGAAGAGTTGGAAACTCATGCTTATCAATTTATTCATACTGAAAAACCAGAGGAAATTTATAATATGAGATTTGATGTAATTATTGGCAATCCACCATACCAGTTAAATGATGGTGGCTTTGGCCGCAGTGCTTCACCGATTTATCATAAATTTGTTCAACAGGCTAAAAAACTTAATCCGCGTTTTCTAATAATGATTATACCATCGCGATGGTTCGCCGGTGGTAAAGGTTTAACTGATTTTCGTTTTGAAATGTTAAATGACGACCACATACGAAAAATTGTTGATTATGAAGATTCTAGAGAATGTTTCCCTGGTGTCGATGTTGCAGGCGGTGTTTGTTATTTCCTTTGGGAACGAGAAACAAAGGGTCTTTGTAAAATAGTCAATGTATATAACGGGGATAAATCATTTTCATTAAGAGCATTGAATGAATATAAAACATTTATTCGTAATAATAATGCAGTTCCAATTATTCGTAAAGTTATTGCATATAAAGAAAAAACAATGAGTACACAGGTTTCAAGTAGAAAACCTTTTGGTTTATCAACCAATGTTATGCCCTTAAAGAAAGGTGATATTAAATTACGATGGAATAATGGTATAGGGTACTATATTCGAGAAAAAGTACAAATCGGACATGAAATAATTGACGATTGGAAAGTAATTACTTCGAAAGTATCATCTGAACATGCTGGACAACCAGATAAAAAAGGTATGCGTAAAGTATTATCTATTGTAGAAATAATACCACCGGGTACAATTTGTTCAGAAACCTATATTATTGCCGGTAATTATAAAGATAAAAAAATTGCGGAAAATCTTGCATCATATTTAAAAACTAAATTTGTTCGTTTTCTTGTTTCTCAACTTTCTTTTTCTCAAGATATTACAAAAGACAGATTCTTTTTCGTTCCTATACTTGATATGAATACTCATTGGACAGATGAACTTCTTTATAAGAGATATGCTTTAAACCAAGAAGAGATTAGTTTTATTGAATCAAAAATTCGCCCAATGGAGACGAATAATGAATAAGGAATTCTTCCCTATACGACCTGATTCAAAACCAACGATATATGCTTATGAAGATACGAATCCTCAATACAAAGGATTACTTAAAATTGGTTATACTACAAAAGATGTAAAAGCACGTGTAGCACAACAATATCCAACCTTACGACCGGGTAATTTGCCATACCGGATTTTGTTGGAAGAATCAGCTATGCGCAATGATGGCACGTCTTTCACAGATCATGAAGTACACCGCTGGCTTCGGGCGCAAGGTATTAAAAACCCCAATGGTGAATGGTTTGCATGTACCGTCAAAAAGATCAAAGCGGCTATCATTGCGATTCGAACAGGTCAAATTAATGAGGAAAACCGAACGCTTGTTTTTACTATGCGGCCCGAACAGGCCGAAGCAGTAGAAAAAACCGTCGCTTATTTTATTCGTATTCAAAAAGAAGATCCCAAAAAACCACCCCATTTTCTGTGGAATGCCAAGATGCGTTTTGGGAAAACTTTTGCCGCCTATCAACTCGCCCAAAAGATGGATTGGCGCAAAGTACTTGTGTTGACGTTCAAGCCTGCGGTACAGCATGCCTGGGAAGCTGATCTGAAGCAACATGTTGATTTTAAAGGATGGCAATTTATTTCATCTGGTGGTTTGACTTTTAAAGACATAGACAAAAATAAACCTATTGTATGTTTTGGCTCCTTCCAGGATTACCTGGGTAAAAACCGGGAAACAGGGGGTATTAAAACCAAGAATGAATGGGTTCATACAATAAATTGGGATTGTGTTATATTAGATGAGTATCATTATGGCGCCTGGCGTGAAAATGCTAAAGAATTATTTGAAGCAGAAGATAAAAAGGAAATTGAATTTGGCGAAGGAGAAGGATTAAAAGATTTCGATGAAGAACTCATGCCTATTACGACGAGTGCCTATTTATACTTATCTGGTACTCCTTTTCGGGCTATTGCTTCGGGCGAATTCATTGAAGAACAAATTTTTAACTGGACTTATGCCGATGAGCAAAAGGCAAAAGAAGAATGGCAAGGCGAGATCAATCCATACGCATGTCTACCTCGTATGGTATTGATGACATATCAACTACCGGATGCCATTCGGGAAATTGCACTACAAGGCGAATTTAATGAATTTGATTTGAATGTCTTTTTTTCTGCAGAAGGAACAGGTAAAGAAGCAAAATTCAAATATGAGGATGATGTCCAAAAGTGGCTCAATCTTATCCGTGGCGCGTTCCAGGCTACCACAGTTGATAATTTGAAATTGGGAGCCAAAAAGCCGCCATTCCCATTTTCAGATGTTCGTCTCTTGAATGTACTGTCACATACATTTTGGTTTTTGCCAAGCGTTGCTTCGTGTCATGCAATGTATAATTTATTATCACAAAGACAAAACCAATTTTATCACGATTATGAGGTAATTGTTGCGGCAGGTATCAAAGCGGGTATAGGTGCGGCAGCATTACCTCCCGTCTTGGAAGCCATGGATGATCCATTAAAAACAAAAACAATTACCCTATCATGTGGAAAATTAACGACTGGCGTAACAGTTCGTCCTTGGACTGGAATATTTATGTTGCGTAATTCATCGAGTCCTGAAACTTACTTTCAGGCAGCTTTTCGAGTACAATCCCCCTGGACAGTGATAAATCCAGACGGTAATTCACCAAATCATGAAGAGATTATAAAAAAAGAATGTTATATTTTTGACTTTGCTCCAGATCGTGCCTTACGTCAAATAGCAGATTATAGTTGCCGTTTGAATGTAGATGAATCTAATCCTGAAAAAAAGGTACAGGAGTTTATAAATTTTTTGCCTGTTCTTGCCTATGATGGTAGTTCAATGAAACAAGTAGATGCTGCCGGTGTTTTGGAAATAGCAATGAGTGGTACTTCTGCAACTTTATTAGCACGTCGCTGGGAAAGTGCTCTATTAGTTAATGTAGATAATGATACACTGAAACGCTTGATGAACAATGAAGCAGCAATGAAGGCGCTGTTGAATATAGAGGGTTTCAGGAATCTGAATCAGGAAATTGAAACTATTATTAATAAATCTGAAGCTGTAAAAAAGACACGTAAAGAAAAGAATGATGAAGATATTTCAGAAAAAGAAAAAAAACTGTTAACTGAAGAAGAAAAAGAATATAAAAGTCTGCGTAAACAAATTCAGGAAAAATTAATTAAATTTGCAACTCGCATTCCTTTATTCATGTATTTAACTGATTACCGTGAACGTTGTCTTCGAGATGTTATTACACAATTAGAGCCTGGTTTATTTAAAAAAGTTACAGGTTTGGTTGTTAAAGATTTTGAATTACTTGTCAGTCTTGGTCTTTTTAATAGCGGTTTAATGAATGATGCAGTTTATAAATTTAAGCGCTATGAAGATGCAAGTTTGGTATATATTGGAATTAATAAACACGAGGGTGAAGATATTGGTTTATATGATACAGTATTAAGTCCCAAAGATTATTTAGAAACTTTTGAGAATATTACTGATAGTTAGATTAATCAAGTGTAATAATTAAATAATTACTTATATTTAAGGTTCGATAATTCAACATCAGGGGATGCACAGCATCAGCCGGTATGCAACACATACCGGCTTTTTTGTTTTAGGGGATAACTTTAGTACTCACCGGTTTGATATTCAATCGTAAAACACTGAACCGAATTCATTTTTTAATAAATTATATTTGTATATCAGCGATTAATTTTGTATTTTTCTAGTTCATGAGCAC
>CAYNSO010000033.1:0-34092 GCA_964399735.1 uncultured Cytophagia bacterium | reverse complement strand
TAAACCCCGGGGATGTAAACCGGAGCAAAATAACATGCCTTGCCCTAGTCTCTTCTCCCCGGGCAAGGCATGATAATTTTTTTAATAGCTGATTTTATGTATTTTACCCATGATTAAATTTGAATATTCTGAATAACCTGTTCTTTTTTCTGATTATGCTTCGAATTCTAAAAATCCCGCTTGCTTTTTTCCCGATGATTTTTATATTAAGTAAACTTGCTGCGGAGGTTGCAATTTAACCATGAATAGTCAGTTTATTAATGTACTCATGATAATTGTCATGGTACAATTTACTTTATTTGCAATAGCTTTTTTATTAAAAAAAGATAACAACCGTCAGGCGAATATCTTTCTTGCCATGTTCGCCTTTGCCAAAGTATTGTGTATTTCCAGTATGCTTACTTACCAGTACTTTGATATCACTTTTACTTTTTTCCCGCATGCTTTTATCTTTGGTCGGTCATTTACCATTCTATGGGGACCTTTATTATATTTATATACCAGAGCGCTCACGCAACAAAATTTTCGGTTCAAACGGCTGGATTTATTGCATTTTTTTGTTCCGTTTTGCGACCTGTTGTTTTGGTCGATCCGCTTTCATTTCCATAGCGCTGCAACCAAGCGAATATTAATTTCCAGCGAAGGATTATACCCGCCGCTGTATTTGCATCTATATTCCGCTTACCTGGTGATCAGTATTTTTGTTTATACTATATTATCTCTGGTGATGGTTTGGCAGTACCGCAAGTATTTAAAGGAGCATATCTCCAATATCGGCAAGTATAACCTTTCCTGGCTTTATGTTGTATTGTTTGGTTTTCTTGCCAAGTGGCTGCTTGATGCAATAATCATTCTGCACCAATGGTTCCCGTTGGGAGTTTTAAAGGAGAGCTTTTACGCTTCGCGAATTATTTTATTTTTATTTGTAAGTATTTTATTATTGAAAAGTATGCTGCAAACCAATTTGCAATACCGTTATGAAACGAAACCCAGGTACCAATCATCGCGGTTATCAAAAGCCGAAATGCAGGAATACCTGAATCGCCTCAATCAATATATGCGCAAAGCCAAACCTTACCTTGACCCCGACATAACATTGCCGGTACTGGCTCGGCAAACGGATATCCCGGCGCGGTATCTGTCGCAGATCATCAACGAATCACTAAACAAAAATTTTTATGATTTTATCAATAGTTATCGCATTGAGGAATCATTGCAGCACTTGAAACGTACACATGTTGAAAAACGTACTGTTCTGGAAGTTTTATACGATGTCGGTTTTAATTCCAAATCCGCATTCAACACTGCATTTAAAAATCATACCGGCATGACGCCAACCCAGTTCATTCGTTCCGGGCAGGCGTAATAATTTGTATAGGGCTGAATCAAAAGCCTGTATTGTTCTAGTGTTCCAGGAAATTATGGCAGGGAAAGTGTAGCGCGCCTTTTCGCCAATTCCATAAAAACAAAGTGATATTCCAATACATAGAATAAAAGTTTATAGCAAAAAAATCCGCAGGTGTACTAAACTTTTCCGTTCTAACTCTTTTGATACAGCCCCACACAAGCATACCTTGTCTTTACAGTGTATTATTTCAAAATTTGTTAATTGTATAACCGGATAAAGCATACCGGGATTCCCGTCTAAAGACTGGAACCTTACCCTGGTTACTGATACATTTCTGCTTTTTTATAGTTCTTGGGAATATCAAAAACATTGGCCGGCGCTGTTCCCTCTTTATATTCCAGTAATTCCGTATTTGATTTTATTGTTTGTCCCATCATTTCAGCTGTTTGGCTGGTATAAACCTGCACGCCGTCGATCTTTTCCGCTTCTTTGATCATGGCTTCCAAATTTTGGCTCATGCCTGGCATCATCGCCATGGTGCTGGCGGCATATTTGGCATACATTTTTTTGTCTATGTTAATTTCCGAACTGGCCCAGATTTCCGCTTTGGTTGTGGTTTTCATCATTCCCATATCCATTTCCAGGGTTTGATTATACTTGCGACAGTTCCACCGGCCAATTTTCTTTTGTTCATTGGTGGGCGTTACCGTCATTTTCATCTTCATTTGTCCCATCATTTGCTGCATTTCGGCCATTTCCTGGTTGTCTTGTTCTCCGGATTGTGAAAAATCCAGCGGTATGGTGTTAAAAGTTTTATTTTCGTGGTTGACCATGGTGATAGTCTTTTTTTCATTATCGATAATAATTTTTTGTTTTGGGTTCATCATTACCATCTTATTGGCGGTCGTCCAGGTTTCTGAAATTACATCTTCCGCTGGTTGTGATTGTCCCATTATTTGCATCGCATCTGTATGTTGCTTTTGTTTCATGTATATATCGCTATGGGCGGTTTGGATACTCATGATCAGTACAAACAGGGACAGTGACAGCAAAAAAGCTGATTTTCGGTTCATGACTTGCTCCTTGATAATAAGTATAAACGATTATCCGAGTTACAGGTTTTTACAGTTTATTATAAAGGGAAAATCTGTAAAATGCAATGGGTTTTTTGTTTAATATTCGCGGCTGGTGGCAAGCCCGCCGGGTTGTCAACAGTAGAGAAAGGGCTTGCCACCGCCTGAATTTAATATTGTTTTTGATCGCACCGGGTTTCTTTACCCGGTGTGTAAAATGAGGGTGGGTTTCCAACCCATTACCGGACATGAATTGATTGGCTTTTATGATTTTATTCAATATCCGGGTCAGAACCCCTGGTTCCGTTTCCCGCCCCGGGTTTCCTTTGAATGTGCTACGCGCCTGGCGCCGATATTATTTGCAAAATGTATAGTAAAATCAGTTTAATACCGATTTTTGAGATTTACAAATTCCAGGTGCGTAGTACGTAGGACATCATTATTATACCCGGTAAAAATACGTATAAAACACATCATCGCCGGTTTTATTGACCCAGGCTTGAAAGCCTTTTTCTTTTACCTTGTCGATCAGCGGCGCCGGCAGAAATGGTGCAATTAATTCATAGATTTCACCGTTATTTAATGACTGCACTTCTTTAACAACAATAGCCACAGGGTGCTCACCATGTTCCAGCATGGCCCGGGCGTCCAGCTTTTTTACAATTTTAGCGGGATTGAACCAGGCTGGCTGTCCGCTCGTCTGTTCGGTTTCCTGCTTGATGGAATCGAGTTCTTCCTGTCCCACCGCATTGCGCAGGGTATTGATCATCTGTTGCAGCGGCACCTTGCCGACCATCGCTGCCTGTTGCAAGCTGGTTACCCGGGCAATGGTTTTACGCAACACCGGATTTTGCAGCTTGCGAAATTGTGGCGCCATATCGATCAATATTTCTTCAAGCTGCGGATAATGATTCAGCAATTCGGCAATTTTGGTTTGCGGGATAATTATTAAATTTTTATCCATATTACTCCTTGTCATAAGTGAGTAAACGACGGTCGCCTTGCAGTTTTCTTTTTTCTGTCAGGTCTTGGGAAACTTCAAGCGTGCCCAGGTAGCCGCCCTGATCATCGCGCAAGGCAAAGTACTCAATGTGGATGAATTTACCGCCCATCTGAATCCAGAATGCGGCGCTATTTTGCCGGCCGCTTTTAAAATCCTGTAAAATTTTTTCCACAATATGCACGCTGGCAGGAGGGTGGCACATTTTAACATCTCGCTGCAAGATTGAACGATTGCGGTCGAATATCCGGTGCGTTCCCTGGGAAAAATAGGCTACTTTATCATGTTTATCCACAAAAGTCAGGTCCACCGGCAGCGAATTCAGCACAGCGGTTAACTCGGCAACAGTAAAGCTGCCGCTGGGCAGTTGAATTTTGTTGCTTTCAACTTTGGTCTCTGCTTTCTCGCTCACACCGACAGGTTTCCATTCCACCTGCGGGTCGTACAGGCAAAAACCGATTTCCGGGGTTTGTTGGTAAATTTCATACCAGTCGCTTTCGCTTAGCGTGTCCATACTCATGGGAAAGAGGATTTCTTCTTCTTTCATGGTCATATCCACCACCGCCTGGGATGCGGGTTTAAAAACCAGTTCAATAACAGCGTTCAGCTCTTCTGTTGTGATATTTTCTGTAACACCGGCGGCTTCCAGGGCGGCGTGCAGTAATTCGCGGGCTTCATCGTGTTTGCCCCACATTACTTTGGGCGGACCGGTAATATTATAACGTTCCAGGTAGGGGAACAACAGGTTTTCTTTACGGCGATAGTGCTTGTCCACATCCATCAGGCGATTGAAAGCGGATTTTATTTCCAGTAAAAATTCCGGTATGTCGGCAGATTGCAAGGAGGTGGCTTTATTGTACAACTCTTGTAATCCTTCAACAACAAAAACCAGTTCCCGGTTTTCTTTTTTAAATGTATCTACCGGATGGCCGACCGGTATTTGCTTTGCCCCGCTCTGATCGATATGACCATCCAGCACCTGGGTATGAATATCGCACAGTTTCAGCACTTCTGTTTCGGGCAGGCCTTCGTTAATCAGTTCCTGTTCCACCTGTACTACATCGTTGTACGGAATTTTATGCAAAATATCCAGCAATCTCGCCCGAACCTGTTCCGGCGCTTCTCCTTTGTGTAACTGTAGAATAAGATGCTTTAACAGCTTTTTTCTGTCGTTTGTATTATTTATCAACTCACTCATGGTCTTTCTCCTGTATTTCCAGTTGTCATTTTACTATTTAACACTTGTAAAAGATAATACATTTCTGTCTTGTTGTCCTTGATTTGCATCAAGAGTATTGATTAATCCATGTTACATTTACAGGCCGGGAGAAAAAAACAGGTGTGTTTGATTGGTAAGAAAGGCAAAGGTGGGAAGTGACCTTGTCAGGCCCTGGCTTTTGTTACATAATACAGTTCTTTATGATCGGCTGTATTATACACGACGGTAATATTGTGGTTATTGGCTAGTGTAATTAAAACTTGCAAACCTTTGCCGGTTTGTTTTACCGAAGTATTTTGTACTGAATGAATTTTCACCAGATTATCGGCTTGTTCCCTGGTTATTTCTTTCATTTTTTACATCCATAATTCATTAATATGATGATCATTAAACACATTTTAAAAGGTGGAAATTTCGTTTAAATTGAATGAATATCTAGCTTTCTTTACTTTCTGTGTTGATAATAAATCATTACCATACACAACGGTCTTACTGTTTTACAGACAAACCGTCATAATTTTGTGTAGAAGAAATAATTAAATGCCGAATATTTATAATAACGCCGCTAATTAATCCCGGTTCCCGATTAACGACAATTTTTTACAAATGAGAACTAGTCATTTAAAAATAATTTGTTTTTGAATTTTCTATTATGGATAATAAAATTGGCTCTATATTGTTTGTAGTGGGTAATTCTTCCACTATTTTAATAACAAGAATACAGTCATATCAGTTATAAAGACCTGGTTAATGCAACTTTTCGTTGAATAACATTGAAAACATAAATTTATGTTTGAAGAAAAATAGTGTCTGCCAGCCATATAATTAGTTTTTAAACCAAGCTTTATAAAGAATATGCTGCTATTAATAAACGTCATAATAACAAGTGGTTGAATGCTTTTCTCCGCGTTCTCGGCGAGCTCTGCGGTATAATAAAAGAATGAAACCGCAGAGGACACGGAGGACGCAGAGGGGAAAAAGTATAAAACCTTTCCACCTCTTTTATATTTAAAAGAACTTTATACAATGTGTTTATATTGAGCTTTTTATACTTTAACAATGGTTCTATCGAAATAATTATCCACAGAAAAGCATATAGAACCTAAAAATTTAAGAGATGAGAGCAGACAAATTGTTGCATTTAATAATATAATGTACTATATTATTTAGCTACGCGCCCGTAGCTCAACTGGATAGAGCGTTGGCCTCCGGAGCCAAAGGTTCCGGGTTCAAATCCCGGCGGGCGTACCTGGTAAGCCTCTTAATAAGGGGCTTTTTGTTTTATTGCCAAGATAGTTGAGGAAACCAGGCGACCTCTGCTTTTTATCATTTGTTATCAAGTTGATAGTTAAAGAATTAACGATGCTGTATGCCGTCTTGTACAAGCATTTCACGATTTCTGATTTTATGTTTATAATACTTTTACCGTAATAGCACCAATTTTTCTACTATTGAACTGTTATTAGTTTTTAAAATACAGAAATAGACTCCGCTGGCTACCGGCTCGCCGTCTTCATTGCAGCCATTCCATTTTATTATGTAATCATCAGGGGCTTGTTTGACATTAACCAGTGTTTTTACAAGACGCCCAGGAACATCATAAATAGACAGACTCACATCGCTTGATTTTACCAGATGGTAGCTGATAGAGGTTGTGTTGTTGAACGGATTGGGATAGTTTTGATAAAGTATATATTCCTTCGGGCTAGTTTTTCCCGAGCCAATAAAAGTCGTTACCGGATTTACCTTCCAGGCGTGCAGTATTATTCTTCCATCTAATTCCGCTACCATTTCAGCAATATATACAATACCATTTTGAGAATCGAATGTTGCGGAAAATATTTCCACAAAAGCGCCGAAAAAAGTTTCTTTGGGAATTCGCAATGCTGCATAAGGCTGTGGTTCATAAGCATTTAATAATCCGTCGCCAACCTTTGCCAGGTCTGCGGGATTAAAAAGTATGATCATTGGTTGAAAGTTATGAGATCTCCAGCCTTTACCATTCGGATCGGTTTCCCAAAATTCCGCCTCCGGAGGCGGCACGTCGGCAATGACCCAATTAAATTGCATCCATTCGCCGTTGTAACCATACCAGTTGTGCCCTAGTCCTTTTTTACCGATTAATGCCACGGCATTTTGGTTTTCTGCATTTAACCATACAGCTTCCCGCCAGTCATCGTTTAGTTTATAACCATCAATAGAGTTTGGCATGTTATAAGTATCAGTCCCTGATACTGCGCCATATTCAAGCAAGGTTGTATATTGCAGTTCACTGTTTGCAGACGGTGGCGTTGCCCCAACCGGCGCAAACGCGTACAATGTCGGGCCAAGTCCGCTCAAACCACCATCACGGCACCTGCCGGTAACGATGTATCTTCCGGAACAATGCGCATCAGCCCAGGATGTGGGTACCGAGAACAACCAGTCGTTCATCATGGCATCGAGCGGCGACTCGCCGGCATTACCGACATACCAGGCGCCATATTTAGTACTGCCCGATAAATCGGCGGCATTGCAACAACTGATCGAGGCATTTTTCCCTTCAGTAACGGTATAATGAATGCTCCACGAACTATATAATCTTCCTTCAGCAGCAATATACTCCAGGCCGGTTCTCCAGATATCTACATAATCCCAATTGTTGATATTTGCGGGTCTGATGTTTACGGGTTGATGAAGCATTGTCGCGACATTTAAATCATCTACATTTTTCTGTGTCGAAATGACCGGCTCCGGAAGAATAACTTCTCCCACCAATCCATTTTCCGGCTGATTGACGTTGGTTACGAATAAGGACCCTGTTGTTCCTCCATCACTATTATAAGCAATGGCTTCGCCACCCCAGCTATAATCTTCCGGCAATGCCAGGGCGCCGAGGTATGCAAATCCTGATGGGTTAATTAAATTATTTGCACCTTTGAACGCTTGCGTGGCGGCTTGAACAGGATCAGATTGAATGCTTTCATTTCCGGCAGCATCCAGCGCGGTTATGGAAAATGAATATTCCTTTTCCGGTTCAAGAAATACACAAGTGTAATTATTAGACCGGGAATAACCTTCAATTTCTCCATTCATATAAACAAGATATTCAACAACCTGCACATTATCGGCCGGTTGATTCCAGGCAAGGTGTATTTTTGAATCTGAAATCACATTGGCTGCAAGATCGGTTGGCGGGGCCGGGGGATTTATATCGGCATCGCTGAGCAACTCGATCTTTTCACAAATTAAAAACTGTTTTTGGTATGTGGAACCCCATTCTATTGCAATGTTTATATTTACCAGCGAACAGGTTTCGTCAGTTTTATGAACGCCAGTATCCGTGATATTAAATACAGTCTTGACGTTTGCATGGGGAGTAATTTCAGAATATGTATTCCGATAATCGTTGTAACTGCGCATAGTATACCATTTGTCATCTGCTGAATCAGGATTCGGTTCGTCGCTATCGGTAAAGCTTATTCTAGATGTAAAGAGAAATGTCTCTTCAGAGTTATTATACCAGGTGACAACGATTCTTTCACCGATTGAAAAGGCTCTGGCCGTTCCGCTGATGCCTCTATATTCATTATATTCTTCTGCTTCGGTCGTCAAGAGCAAACCACCATTTCCCTGGGCCGTATAGCTAATGTTATCGCTTTTTATGATGGTATTCCAACCCGCCAGGCCAAAAGTTGTCGTTGCGGGAGAATCTCCAAAATCAACAAGGGTGATTGCCTGTGCGTTTTTCAAGTTTTGCCATGGCAATATAATATAAAGAGCGACAATTAAAATAAAACAAGAGTTTTTTTTCATTTTTTCATCCCGAATTATTTATTCACTAGTCTTTTATATCTATTTTTGATCAAGATTTATGCGACGGCTTTTGTCTTTATTACGGTCAGCATTCTCATTGCGGCAACCAGGAATCATATCCATGGATCAGGATGAGTAGTATTTTTTGTTATCTTTAGCAGGGCCGGGTGTTTGGTACGCAAGAGATCCCCAAAATGATAAAGATACTTCCGGGTTTCAATACTGTTCAACCGGAGCGCCTTTATTGTCCTGGAAATAATATTAACCTTCCTTTCGCTGTTTGATATCTTTTCAATATGTTTATATTGTGATTGTACCATTCTGAACAAAGTTGATCAGGGTGTTTATTTCAAAAGATATTATCTGTGCAATATTCATACAATTTTTCCCGTAAATATTTTCATAAATGACAATGTGAAACCGGAATAATAAATAAAAACAATATCTTGTAGCTTTTAACAAGTATTCGTAATCAAAATTGTGGATTTGTATTCCGATTGAGGTAGCGAACCATTTATAACATAATATACTGATTTTATGTTTTGAGCAATTGGCCCCGGCGATGTTAATATTTGCATCAGGCATGAAATTTGCCTTTTATCAGCCTGATTTATGTTTATATGATAGCTTGAGATTGAATTTTTTTGCAACAAAAAATGTATTCATAATGTTATATATAATAATCCAGTCGGCAATTTTTTAATTTGGTGTTCTAACGGTCAATAAAAGATGAATTTTAAAAATTTAACCAAAAAAGAGTTACTCAGTGAGTTGGAAAGGGCCAATAAAAGAATAACCGAATTGGAACAAGAAGGCAAAAACAGCCGGTATATTTATGAGCAATTAAAAACAAGTGAAGAACGATTTCGCAAGTCTTTTCACCTTAGCGCCGATTCCATAAATATTAATCGCCTGTCGGATAGTGTTTATCTAGATATTAATCAGGGCTTTACCGACATTATGGGTTATACTCGTCAAGATATAATTGGCAAAACCTCCCTGGAATTAAATATTTGGGTCAATTTAGACGATAGAAAACGGCTTGTTAATGGGTTGAAAAAAGACGGTATAGTAGAAAATTTAAAAGCGCAGTTTCGTACCAAAGACGGCGGGATCAAAATTGGCTTGATGAGCGCCACTATAATACCAGTTCACAATGTTTCATGTATTCTTTCAATAACCAGGGACATAACAGAGCTTGAAAATGCCGAAAAAGCATTACTTGAAAGCGAGGCAAAATACCGCAGTGTTGTGGATAATGCAATTGAATCCATTGTTGTGGTTCAGGATAATGTTATCAAATTTTTTAATCCCATTGCTTTAAAATTGACCGGATATTCGGGAGAGGAGTTTCTTAATTTACCGATTTCAAAACTCGTATACCATAAAGACTTGCCGCTTATACTGGAACGACAACGGAAAAGAATGGCAGGCGAAGAGCAGGAAGCTGGCTATACCTTTCGAGTTCTCGACAAGAAGCGGCAAAAAGTATGGGTGGAAATCAAGGTGGTTGTGATTACCTGGGAAGGACGCCCGGCAACTTTGAATTTTCTGCATGATATTACAGAAAAAAAACAAATTCACGACGCTTTGCTTGAAAGTGAGAATACTTATCGAACTCTGGTCGAGGGCGCCGGTCAGCCGATTTTTACGGTTAACCAGGATGGGGTTTTTTTGTTTATGAATTCTGATGCTGCTTTTTCATTCCATGGCAAACCGGAGGACTTTATTGGCAGAACAATGTGGCAAATGTTCCCTCAGGAGGTAGCCGATTTACAAATGAAAAATATTCTTGCGACGATAACTTCCGGCCAACCGCAATTATTTCAATCCCGATCGGAAATTTTAGGGCAGGAACGCTGGTATGAAGCCAGGATCAATCCTTTGCAACTAAACTCGCATCCGGTCAAGGCAGCGCTTTGTATTGTTACCGATATTACCGATAGAAAAATGGTGGAGAGTAGAATTCTGGCTTCGTTAAAAGAAAAAGAAATATTAATGAAGGAAATCCACCATCGCGTTAAAAATAATCTGCAAATTGTGCAGAGCCTGCTTTCTTTGCAGGAAAGCAAGAGTAAGGATGAGGCATTACTGCAAACCATAAAAAGTACCAAAAATCGTATCCGTTCTATGGCTATTGTTCACGAGCGTCTTTATAAAACCAGCGATTTTTCCAATGTCAATTTTAAACAATATTCCGACACTATGGTGCGAGAATTGTTTTTTTCGTATAATATCAGTGATAAAATAAAGTTGTCCTGTTCCATTGATGATGTGCATTTGAGTGTCGACAAAGCCATTCCCTGTGGTTTGATTTTGAATGAGTTGGTCTCCAACTCTTTAAAACATGCTTTTCTCCCGGGTGCAAAAGGTAAAATAACAATTACTTTTACCAAAAAAGATGATGAATTTATTCTTTGCGTTCAAGATAACGGCATTGGGTTTAATGAAGATTTGGATCATAAAGATACTTTGGGATTAACCCTGGTCAAAGTATTGACTCGACAAATTAAAGGAGAACTTTTAATAAAAAGTAATAACGGCACAACCATTACAATAAAATTTAAATAATTCTCTGTGTTTCCCGCCATCGACTAATCCTTCCCTGTAAATATGAATTACCGTCTGAGCACGGATGCTGACCGTATCTCTATAGATATCACTATAAACATTGAAAAAAAAATGACTTCCTGGGACGATTGGTACCGGCAAATCGGATTGTAAATAATCTTTACCAATCGGATCGTTTTTTCTATTACCTGGTAATTTTTAATTTGTTGTCATTTTTTATAATTGTGTTACCATTGAAATAATAGAATTGCCCTAAAAGCCCGATTATTATGTAACTGTATTTGTATGCTAAACGAGAAAACAGCAGTTTTAAAAAGGGATTTCCCGGGTTACAGGTCAAAAATTTATATAATCGTGTCCTTTGGAAATTTTACATATACTTGTTGTTTATGCCTTTTATCAGGCAATAACTTTCCTGCTTTTACCCGCAAGTATTTATATGCAGCCGAACGCTGGTATCTTTGCCCGGATTAATTTTGCTGTCTTTACCAGAACTTCTAAATGCAATACTAATTTCTTTGGGTTTCCCCCATGTTGGTTGCTTCAACAAGACAGGTTCGATAGTGCCGTTATATTTAAAACGGCAAATTCTTTACTATTTGGAATTTTAAAAAGTGACAGCTATTCTTTAACATAGCCCACAGTCTGGGTGACGATAATTTCTTGTGTTGGTTGTAATGCCAGTTCTTTAGCCAGTTCATCCCGGTTGACCATGCCGCGCACTACGCAGCCTAATCCTTCCGACGCGCAATACAGGTAAACATTTTGTGCAATAAACCCCGTATTAACATACGATGTTTTGGAACGTTCTACTACATCCTGCGAGGTTGATTTGTTGTGGTCGGCAATGTAGACCAGGTCAACAGCAGCCCAGGCAACAAAATCTTGCACACCGGTAAAAGTGCGAAGGTCTTGCTTCAGCATAATCTGCAAGCGGTGAAGTGGAGCGTCGTATCTACAAACGCCTTTGGCTGTAAAAACATAAATATCAATTTCCTGCTGGTTCATAGAGGAGGGAGCCGTACGTTTGTTACCGTCGGCGCGGTTGACGCCAAAAGCTGCCCACAACAGATTGGAAAGCTGCTGATCTGTGAGCGCGCTATCCGTAAAACTGCGCACAGTATGGCGGCTGTTCAGGGCTTGCATAAGAGGCATACCACCATCTTTTTGCGGTGGCAATAATTCAATTAATTCTGGCTGTTGTGCAGGACTGTTAATACTAAGCGCAAGGCAGATTACTGTAATAACGATGCAGATATTTTTCCCGGAAATGTGCAAGTACATACTCCTTGTGTTATAAAATTTTTATGTTTAATCTGAATTATGTTTTTAATGAAACAGAAAAATAGCCATAATAAATTGGTACTGGCAAATTAATCAAATTATTCATTATTTACAATATTTGAGTTTTATTTTTAGTCAGAATTGGTTACTTTTAATTATAGCTGTAATCGAATGATTGCTGAACACCATTGTAGAAAATTTTTTCAAAAGCCGAAAAACGGATAATGGCTTTTAATCAGAAAGTACAGGAATGAGTAGAGAAATAATCAAAAATAAATTAATAAACAAAGTTTTTGCGGCGCTCTGCCCGGATTATACACAGGTACAGCAACAAACCGATGCCTTGATCCACCTGGCGGGGGGACTGGCAAATTTCATTCAGCCGGGTGAAAATATCGTTTTAAAACCGAATCTTTTAATGGCGGCATCGCCGGAGAAACATGCAACCACACATCCAACTGTTGTCTCTGCTGTTGCAACCAGGGTCAGACAATTTGGCGCCCGGCCTGTTTTGGCAGAAAGCCCCGGCTCCGGGTATCCGCATAATAAACATACCTTTGCGCGCACCTATGACAAATGCGGTATGAGTAAAGCTGTGCACATTGCAGGAATTGAAGCGAGTGTTGACGAAGGCTGGCAGGTAATTTCATATCCTGAAGGACATTTTATCAAGCGTTTTGAAGTTATCAATCCGGTTTTAAAAGCCGACGGAGTGATCAACCTTTGCAAGCTAAAAACTCATGGTTTTATGAGTATGACCGGTGCAGTAAAGAACTGCTTTGGTGTTATTCCGGGTTTAGCCAAACCGGGCTATCATGCCAAATTACAAAAGAAAGAGTTGTTTGCCCGCATGTTGCTGGATTTGTGCAATTTTGTTGCCCCGCGTTTATCAATAATGGATGCGGTAGTCGCTATGGAAGGAGAGGGGCCGAGCGCCGGCACACCTCGTCAGGTTGGATTGCTGCTGGCTTCGGCCAATCCATTGGCGCTGGATGTGATTGCCTCGGAAATTATGGGCTTGAACCGTCGCGATAATCCGATTTTACTGGAAGCGGAAAAATTGGGCATGACTCCGAACCGCCTTGAGGATGTGGAATTGATTGGCCTGGATAAAATTGATTTACGCATTGCCGGATTTAAACTGCCATCAACCATTATGCGGGAATCCGGTTCATCGCGGCTGCTGGCAAAATTAAGTCCGGCGATAAAGAGCAGTTTAACCTTGCGTCCGCATATTATTTCCGATAACTGTACTGCTTGTGGAACCTGCCGCGACGCCTGTCCCATGCATGTAATAACTATTGAGAACAAGGTTGCGGTTATCGATGATAAAGGATGTATTCGCTGCTACTGCTGCCATGAAATGTGCCAACACGAGGCCATTGATTTGCAGGGTGGCTTTGTATACCGGATATTGAACAGGGGATAGCCCCCAAGATCAGCCTGAATTGAACTATGTAGAGGGGCTGTATCAAAAGGTCTTTGAAATTGAGAGACAAGGCATAGCTTGTCTCAACAGCCAGGATCAAAGCGGGGTTTACGACCCGGTTTTTAAAATTAATTTTCATTAGCGCCCCGGACTGTGAATTCCCGAGCGGTTACAAAATGAACCAAATTATTGCTTGATTTTCAGTGTGTTCTTGTCCCGAAAAATGGAGATCAGAGCAGTGAAAAAAAAAAAGTTTTTTTGACAGGTATAATTTTGCAACAGAATGTTAGTTGCCGGCAATCCGGGTTATTTAATTACGCTTTATTTTCCCATACTGTGCGCGCCCGGCAGATTTCCAAATTATCATCTTTGCGGAACAGGTCATGCAGCATTTCCAGGGAACCGTTGTTTTTCGTTTCATGATGTATGAGGATATTGTCGCTATATTTCGCTTCCGCAATATAATTAACTTCAACCCCCTTTAAAAGATGGGTTTTTAAAAACTCTAACGGCAGGCTGTCCAATACAAATTCAATGTATTTAACATTATTGACATGGTCGTTTACATCAAGATCGGAATAATTAACTTGCAGGGTGCGGGAAAATTCCGGGGCTTTGACCGGATGGATTTTTGCGGGAAATGACGGGAAAACCCGTTCCACAGAATTATCCACGTCCAACTGAATATAGGAATCAGTGCGTTGTGGTTTGCGTTCTGCCAGGTCGATGACAAACCAGGTGGTGGAAGCAAGGCCGATAATATTATTATTTTCATCAAAAATTTTGAAATCGCGGTAACAAAATAACCGATCCTTGCCGGTCGGCCAGGTATGCACCTGGATAATATCACCCCATTTCGGATATTGATAAATCATCACTAACTGTCTCGATAACACCCAGATCAGGTTCTTTTTTAGTAAATGCGAGAAACCAACTTGCAAATTTTCCGCATGGTTCCAGGCAGATTCCTGCATTAAATGGCACAAATTGGGCAGAGTCGCCTGGCCGGTAAAATCTGATTCGTAGGAATGAATTTTAAAAGTATCTTTCCAGATTTTTTTGGTTTTGAGCTTTTTGAACATGAAATGTCTCCATCGAAACCGGCAAACAATGTAACTATATTACAGGTTATTAAAGTATAATTTTTGTCTATTGTATGGATACTTTGGCTTGCAAATGTATCTATTGGGTCATTTTTAAAAATCTGCCCGACAAGTTACCTGATGTTTTCAATAATATACTTTATTTATAGTGATTTTGCAAGATTTTAAAATGCTGATTATTTCTTTTATAACCTGGCTGGTCAATTTACGTGGCAAAAAATTTTTAGCCGCGGACGGCAAAAGAGTAACATATCTTTGCGAAAAAACGCCGGTCAATACTTGATACTGTTTTAAAGTTGATTTTTTACCCGGACTGCCTGGTTGTTATGTTTACAAGCGTTTTTAAAATTGTATATGAGGGTGATTATCTGTTCCGGGCTCCAGCATGTGATTAATTTTTGTTAATTTATGAATTATATTCCACATCAGGCACAGATCATGGGAAAGATCAAAAATTCTTTTTAAAAACAGGGAAAAGCCAATCGAAGCAAAACCCATCATCAGCAACAATATAGTAATTTCCGGCATTGCTGTTTGGCGGAAATGAGTACCAACATAGTAAATTGCATATACCAGAATACCGCCGCCAAGGAACAACAGAATTTGAGAAAAAATATTTGCAGGTTTGTTTTCCCGGCATTCCTGTTTTAACAGATGCTCTATAAACAATTTTTCTTTAATTGATAGTTCGGATGACATATTGCCTCCTTTTATTATTATCAACATTTACAGGATGTTGATCAATCAGGATCGCAATAAAGCCTGTAAAATTATTTCAAAAACAGTATTATTGTACCTTTATATTATCGGCATAAAATTTTCCAGGTTAAATTTTTTCGCCGGTTTTTTATAACTAGAGCAAAATAAAAAAATAATGTCATTTACAAAATTTTACAAATATTTGCGGCGAGTTCAGCGACAACAGTTGTGGCTTTTCCCTGCAAAAAAATATCTGTTATCCTGTTGGTAAAGGCCGATTCCTCTACATTCACCTCAATAATAATACTGCCATGTTCCTTACCATGATACGGAATGCTGCATGCCGGCATTATTTCTCCGGTTGTGCCGATAACAAGAATCACGTCCGCTTGTTGCGCTTCTTCAAACGAGAGCTTGTTGACTTGCCAGGGAATCATTTCACTGAAAAAGACAAAGTCCGGTTTTATTAACCCTTTACAAAACGGACAGGCAGGAGGGAGGATGTCCAGTGAGATCAATTCATAATCGAATTTTTTATGGCAGCCGGTACATTCGTAACGACGAGTGGTACCATGGAATTCCAGCACGTTGCGACTGCCGGCCTGTTGATGTAAATTGTCGATATTTTGGGTTATGATTGTTTCAAGATACTTTTTTTGTTCCAGTTCAGCCAGAGCATAATGCGCGGCGTTGGGTTGTGCATTACCCATGAAATCATAAAATATTTGTTTTATCAGCTTCCATGAGTGGTATGGTTCGCGGTGAAAATAATCCAGTTCAATAAATTCCGGGTTATATTTTGTCCACAAGCCGTTTGGCCCGCGAAATGGCGGTATACCGCTTTCTACGGAAATGCCGGCGCCGGTAAAAGCAATGGCATGGCGTGAATTACGGATAATTTCGGCTGCCGCGGTAATTTTATTTGTTTGCATGTTTATTTAACGTTGTGTGCAACGAGTGTAATTTTTTAACAACAAATTGTCTGTCAGATTAAATGTAATAAAAGTGGTCAAGAGTTTCAATAGTAAAACTGGTCACAAACCTCTTGATCGGCTTTTGACACTTGTTTTGTGGGCTTTTTAAAACTCTCTGACGCTTAACCTGGAACTCTCACAATGTAACCATTAGTTACTATTTTGCGAAAATATAAATTCTTTATATTTTGAGTTTTAACCCAATACTGAAATTCAATATCTCTGATTATTCCTGGTTTTTCCGGTTCCAATTGTTTAACGCTTGGAGATGAATCCCGGCGTGATCTGATAAACTATAATCACTTTACAGAACAATGTTGCTAAAAAATGATTGGTTTTTTTTTAAAAGCTGAATCGGCGCTATCCAGGAACTGATTCGGATTTCCCCAGGCAACCAGTATGGTGAGAAAAAAATAATTAAAGGAATGACAAATGCTGAAAAGTTGTGTTTAACTACTGTTTGTTATTCGCGTGACCTTTTATATTTGGAGTTAATCATTAAAATTCAAAAGTGGAAAGCACTACAGAATAATTAACCCGATAATAATAAATGTTGAAAGGAAAAAACATGGAACCTTGCATTCCTGTTGGAATTTAATGATTGCAATCAAATTCAAAATTGTCTATATTCATATTCCTTTATAAAGACAAACCCCGACAGTATGAAGTTAATGAAAAAAGTACTCGTATATTATTTATGCTGCCTCCTTCTGGTAATGGCTTTTTCGGTGTTACTGGACACGCCCTCTCATTATCTCAACCCGGATCCGGATTGCCCGCTTTGCCAGTTTTCTTTGACCCTGGTAATTTTTATCTCCACCATATTTTGTTTTATTCTTATTCGAGTTTCTTTTCTTTATTATCTTTCTATTCCCACACATTTTCCCGATGTAATTTGGCATATCTTTTTTATTCGTCCCCCGCCAGCAGCTTGACATAATATGAATGGCCAAATTTTTTAATTTTAAAAAAACATCAGTGTCCCGGAGAATTATCACCGGCAATTTTGAAAAACTTTTAGTAATTATGTGACACGTGAAAATCATTTTTATTGATTGTTTTTCTGTGTGATAATAAACTCTACACTTTTGCTATAATGTTAAGTAAAATTACTTTATTGAAAGCGAGGAACGGCATGAAACGTTTTTTGATTTCCATCTCATGCTTGATAATATTGTTAAATTTTCAGGAAATATACTCTCAGGATGCCACAGCAACAGGAATAAGCCGTGCCTTTAACCCCGCCATTAGTGTTAATGGATTATTTGCCGGTATGGCATCAACACAATCCAAACCACTGTGGCCGGAAATAGGTCTCAAACCCAGGTTTCAATACCAGGAGGTTTCATTAGAACTGACCTCGAATGTAGATATTTATTTGCAATCAAAATTTGTTTTTTGTACCACCGAAGAGGAGGGAATGGCCGTTGAGGAAGCTTATGTAACTACCTTACGTTTGCCGGTTGTTATTCGCGCCGGCGCCATGCTTAATTCCTTTGGTCAACAGAATCTTTGCCATTTGCATCATCTTCCGTTTGCCGAACCGTCGATGATTTCAAAGCAGGTATTTGGTGACGGGTTATGTGAAACCAGCATCGAAGCTGCCTATATGTTTCCTGTGCCCTGGTATTGTGATCTCACGGCCGGGGTATTGAACGGCAATAATAGTTATTTATTTAACAGTTCACGATCCGGCGATATGGCCTATTTAATACATCTTGATAATTTGTGGGATATGAGTGATGAAATAGCTGTTCGTGCAGGGGGTTCTTTTTTAACCGGTCAGACCGAAAGAGAGGTTTTTCACAGTAAGACTGTAAATCCGTTGTTAACCTGTTTCAGTTCACAGACAATGGGAGTAGACTTGCAATTGAAATGGAAACCGCTGCAATATGGCCGTTATCGCTCTTTTATTTTGCAGGGAGAATACATCCAGTCCGTTATTGATGAAACAAATACAACAGCAAAACCGCTTCGAGGCTATTTTGTTCAGGCGCTGCGGCAATTTAATTTGCGATGGTGGCTGCAAGCGCGTTACGACTGGTTTGAACGCCCCGCAGGCTTGGGGGCTTTTTTCCCGGAACCTGGATTCCCCAGCCTGGACCGCTGGTCCGATGTCACCGGCAAACGGCTGAGCGCTGCGCTGGCGTATGTGCCGACAGAATTCAGCGCCTATCGTTTACAATACAATTATATGGATATCAACGGCGAATTGGAACAGCAGGTCATTTTGCAAATGAATATTACCATTGGTTCGCATCCAGCGCATAAATATTAAAATTCTTTTTTTTATGGAGTATGAATATGTACAAAAAGTCAATCATGTTTTTATCAGTTTTTATACTTTGCCTTTCATTGAGCAATGTTGAAGCAAAAAAGTTAAAAGTAATTACTACCTTGCCTAGTCTGGCTTCGATCACAAAAAGCGTTGGCGGTGAGTATATTGATGTTTCCAGTATCAGTAAAGGCTCGCAGGATGCGCATTATATTGAAGCCAAACCCAGTTATATGGTGAAGTTGAATAAAGCAGATTTGTTGATTTATTCCGGGCTTGAACTGGAAATTGGCTGGCTGCCATTATTGATCCAGGGCGCTCGAAACCCGGAACTGACCCAGGGTTCTAAAGGCAACCTGAATGCTTCTCTTGCATTGACCAGTAAAGATATTATTGATAAACCGCGCGGCGAGGTGGATAGAAGTATGGGCGATGTTCATCCGGCCGGAAATCCGCATTACCTGTTGTATCCCGGAAATGCAATTTCTGTTGCCCGTCTTGTTGCGGAACGGCTGGAGCAATTGGATCCAACACATCAGAATGAATATCAAAATAATTTAAATGCCTATATCAGTACTCTTGAGGAAAAGATTAAAATTCTTGAAACAAAGGCGGCAGGATTAAAAGGTAAAAAAGTAATTTGTTATCATCCGGATTGGAATTATATGCTGAATTGGCTGCAAATAGAATCTGTCGGCTATATTGAACTACGGCCGGGTATACCACCAACTCCCAAACATAAACGTGAAATTTGTCACATGATGCAAGAGCGTGAAATCGGGGTTGTGCTGGTTTCTACCTGGAAAGAACCTACCATTGCCAAAGAAGTAGCTAAAGAAGTTAACGCTGATTTGTTGATTCTGCCGGGAGAAGTGCAATCCGTAAAAACCGGTAATGAATATATTGCCTGGATTGAAGGCATCGTTGAAGAACTTGTCGCATCCTTTGAAAACCCGGATCCATTGCAACGAAATCGACACCATCATGCCAGAAACAGACATGGTTCCTGATATGTTTGTGGTTAAAGTTGCAAAACGTAAAGTTCGGTGTTTATCAACTGCAATGTTTTACATGTATTGTCAAGTTTTATGATTTGTAATCACTAGTGGAGATCAAGTATGTTTGATATTCTTTTATTTATGGCTCCAGCCATCTGTATCTGTTTTATTTTGACTGGTATATGTGCGTATATCGGAATTCATGTAATTATGCGGGAAGTAATATTTATTGATATCGCCCTGGCGCAAATCGCAGCGCTTGGGGCATCAATTTGTATGTTTTTCAACCTGCCATTGAATAGCGTGTCAACGTTTTTAATTTCATTCGGATTTACCCTTGTTGCGGCCATCCTGCTTTCCGCAGCAAAAAAACTGGCCCATCTTGTGCCGCAGGAGGCGTTTATTGGGATTCTCTATGCAACCGGTGCAGCAACGCTGATTCTTTTGGGTGACCGCCTTGCACATGGTTCCGAGTATGCCAAGGAATTGATGGTAGGGCATCTGTTGTGGACCAATTGGCATGAAGTTGGTTTTTATTTTGTTTTTTATATGGTTTTGGGAATCGTTTATTTCCTGCTGCATAATAAATTGTATACAATCAGTCAAATTAAAAAAAACGCCCAGGTAGAAAACAAGCATGTTTTGTTGTGGGAGTTTATTTTTTATGCCCTTCTGGGTTTGGTTGTAACAATTGGTGTGCAGGTTGCCGGGGTGCTATTGATGTTTGGCTTTTTGGTTGTGCCGGCGGTAATTGGCGCTTTATTGGGCTCTAGTTTCAAGAATCGTTTGCTCATTGGCTGGATTACCGGCCTTATCTTTAGCTTGCTGGGCTCTTTTTTATCCTATTCACTTGATTTTCCCACCGGCGCTACCATTGTTGTTTCACTGGGAACCGGTTTGTTTATTATTGCTTTACTTAAAGGCTTGCAATTGCAATTAAAATCAAAACAATAGTACCATTTAGCCAAATCAATTCAATTTCACACCATTAAATCAATTCGTTCTGCCGCTTGTTTAATTCGGGCAGAACGAATTGTTATTTTTTCTCCCGGCACATTGATAAAGCATTGTTATACCAAGTTCTAATAACGCTGCTGCTTTTATTACATTGATATAAGCACAGAATGCCGTGACGGACAAGTTGTTTATACCCGGAATGCAAGTGTACATTTGAAAACCGATCTATGTCTTGAAATTAACAGAACTATTTACCACTTTGATTCAATATAAGGTTTTTAAGGCTCTATATTGTTTATAGTGAGTAATTGTCACAATATTTTTAGAATAAAAATTCAACCATATCGTTTTTAAAAACTTGATTAATGCTACTATTCGTCGATTCAAATTAATTACATTAAATTTGTGTCTGAAGAAGAATATTGCCTACCATCACTATTAAAAAATTTAAACTAAAAATTTTAAAAGAACATACAGCTATTAATAATTGCCATAATAACAATTTCTTAGCGTTTTTCTCTGCGTTCTTCGCGTCCTCTGCGGTAAAATTTAAGTATGAAACCGCTGAGGTCGCACAGATAAAAAGAGTATCTTTGTTCCAGGTCTTTTTTGACTTTATTTTTTACAACTAGAATTTTTTATCCAGTTTTTTAACACTTTTAAAAAATGGAGCAATCGGTAAATTACGCACGGAAAAGCAAATAGAATCGTTTTTTTAATTCAAGCCACCAAAAGATTTCTCTTGACAATAGAAATAAAAAACTTTATATTGATAATGAAAATCATTTTCAATAATGAATTGAATATGATAAGTATTAAAAATTCAATAGCAGAGGATAACTGTTATGAAAGGCCCCTGGTGGCAACAGCGCTTATGCGATTCCGGTTTTCGCTTGACAAATCCGCGACAGGTTGTTATGCAAATTTTAAGAAATACCGACAAACATCTGAGCGCTGAGGATATTTATGTAGAGGCAATCAAATCCAATCCTCCGGTCGGTTTGACGTCAATATATCGAACCCTTGATTTATTTGTGCAAATGGGAATCGTTCAGAAATTCGATTTTGGCGACGGCCGGGCGCGTTATGAGTTAACCAATAATCCGATTAAAAAAGATCATCACCATCACCTGGTATGTATCAAGTGTAAAACAATTGTTGATTATACTGACTTTGTCAATGAAGAACTCGAACTAATGAAAAAGACAGAACAGGCATTATCTGAAAAATATCAGTTTAAAATTTTGCATCATACAATCCATTTCTATGGTTTGTGTAATAATTGTCGGATGCAAAAGTAAAAAATTTTGCCTTATTAATGAAAATGGTTTTCATTATCAATTATAAAATACAAGTATTACTGTAAATAATTTAAGAAATTTTGAAAGGAGGTGAAAAATATGCCTTTTGGAGATGGAACAGGCCCTGCCGGAGCAGGTCCGATGACAGGCAGGGGCGCCGGGTTTTGTGCGGGTTATGCTGCCCCCGGTTACATGAATGGAACTCCTGGTTATGGTTCCGGTTTTGGATTTGCAAGAGGTGGCCGCGGCCGTCGTAACCGGTTTTATGCAACCGGATTGACCGGCTGGCAGCGGGCTGCCTGGGGCAATCCATTGATTGGTACCTATCCCGTTTATGGAGCGGCTCCTTACCAGCCAACGCCGGATCAGGAAATGGAAGTGCTCAAAAAGCAATCCGAATATCTTGAAAAAACGCTTACTGAATTGAACCAGCGGATTCAGGCATTGGAATCGGAAAAAAAGAATAAATAATTAATCTGATATTACCTGCCGGAGAAACTGGATTTACCGGCAGGTAATTGTATTTTTTTTAAATACAGAAAGGGAAATTATGGCGGGGTTTAATTGCGGAAGATTTGGCAAAAAAGGTGGCGGGCAGGGGAGAGGTATGGGTGGTGGGAATCGGTCTGTAAACTCTGGCCGGGGAGCACGAAATTTTCATCGCAGCAATCGGCAGGGTTTGTCGGAATGGAGCGTTCCGTTGCAGCCGGAAGAAAACACATCGCTTTACGGAACTGATGAATATGATATTTTAAAAGAACAAATAGAAACAACAACCGCTCAACTAAAAGCTGTCAAACAGCGTTTAAATGATAATGTTCCGGCACGTAAACGAGTTATAGCTCGCATAAATGATGCGTTATGTTTGAATTGCATGCAGTGTGAAGCCATTTGTCCCCGCGGTGCAATTGTAATAAGCAATCATTATCCACAGGTGCAAAGTGACAAATGCAGTGGTTGTGGGCTGTGTGCGGCGCAGTGTCCGGCTGGCGCTATTGAAATGGTGTAATAAGGATAAACAAGTAACCAGTAAATTTTATATGAGGTAATGCATGAAGGGAAAAATCAATTTTATCATCGATGTTTTAATGATGTTACTGATGGCCGCCATCGCCGGTTTGGGTTTTATGATTAAATATGTGTTAATTTCCGGTAAAGACCGGGTTGCCAAATTCGGACATCAGGGCGATGTCTATTTTTTAGGTATGGATCGTCATGAATGGGGCACGGTACATCTTGTTATCGGCTTTATTCTGCTCGGTCTGCTTGTACTTCATATTGTTTTGCACTGGCGGACTATTACTTGTTTATTTCGTCAATTAATTGGGAAAAAAAATGTACGTATATGGCTAACTATCATATTTTCTATACTTTGTTTGGCCTTGTTTGTGCTGCCGTTTTTTGTTCCAGTGACATTTGTCGAAACCGGGCCAGGTTTTGGTCAAAATTCCATACGACATGCCATCCAACCGGACTCTACGGTCAAACCCGCTGCTGCTGAATCTGTTGCGGTTTCTGCCCCGGAATCTGGAAAACGTCATGGTGGCGATAGTACAGCGCAGCATCATGATTCGCATGAGCATCATCAGTCTGACATTCAGATTCAGGGAAATATGACTCTCCAACAGGTGTCCGGACAATACAACATCCCTGTCGATGTTATTCTGTCGGGATTAAAGATTGCCGAAGCGATTCCGCCTACTGAAACCCTGGGCCGCTTGAAAAAGAGGTATGCGTTTACGATGAGTGATGTAGAAACGATCATCCTTCGTTTTCAAAGTGAATCCAGAAACCATCAAGATTAATTCCTTGTCGGTATGTTTTAATGTATTTGCAGTTTTCCCGGGATTTTTGTATAATGTAAACTTTGTTGACCGGATGTTAAATTTGAGGAATTAATTTTCATGAACACTTTTCTGGATTGTTTTTCCTGTTTTTTCAGACAGGCGTTACAAGCCGCCCGGCTTGCCGGGGCGGATGAGGAGACCCAACGTAAAATTTTAAATAGTGTTGCCATGACGCTGCCTGATTTTTCTCTGCAAACCAGCCCGCCGGAGATGGCCCGCACCATACATACTATTGTGCAAAAACATGTACAGGTTGATGATCCATATTTGTATATAAAGGAACAAAGTAACAAACTGGCGTCAAGCGTTTATGACCGGTTATTAGCATTGTTGGACAAAAGTTCCGACCGCTTGTTAACTGCTGTGGAACTGGCGATTGCCGGTAATGTTATTGATTATGGAGCGAAAAATTCTTTAAATGTTGCCGAAGAACTGGAAAAAATTCTGACAGGCGAGTTTCTGTTGCCCAAAACTAAAGTGTCTCATTTTTTTCAATATGAGGCATTTACAACTGCCCTGGCGAAAACAAAAACTATTCTTTATTTGGCCGATAATGCCGGAGAAATCTTTTTTGATCGCCTGCTTATGGAAGAGATAAAAAAGCTTGATCCCGCAAAGGAAATTATCGTTGCGGTTAAAGACAAGCCAGCCATCAATGATGCGCTACTGCAAGATGCCATAGACTGCGGGGTGGACAAGGTTGCAGAAATCATCTCTTCCGGTTCCGACGCTCCCGGCACTTTACTTGATTTATGTTCTGAACCTTTTTTAAAAGTTTTTCATGAAGCGGATATGGTCATCAGCAAAGGGCAGGGGAACTATGAATCCTTGTCCGGTGTACAGCGGCCAATGTTTTATCTGCTGCTCGCCAAGTGCCCTGTTATTGCCGAACATATAGGCTGCCGGGTAGGCGATGTGATCTTGCTGCATCAAAATAACGCCAACGAATAACAGATTGTTGTTCCTGGAAAATAATTTCAGTAAAATAATTAATACCGGTTATACGTTATGCAAACACCTGTTGCTGCACCAGATCAAATGATTGTTTTTGGCCCGGTACCTTCGCGGCGTTTGGGGAAAAGTGTCGGTATCAATAATATTCCCCCTAAAATATGCACTTATTCCTGCGTATACTGTCAGTTGGGACGCATCGGCAAACTGGAAGTAACGCCGCGGCCATTTTATGAACCGCACTATATTCAAAATCTGGTTGCCGAAAAAATCAAACTCTCCGAGAGAGCAGGGGAAACCATAGATTATCTCACTTTTGTTGCCGACGGCGAGCCCACATTGGATAGTAATCTTGGTCAGACCATAGAGCTCTTGCAGTTAACCGGCAAAAAGGTTGCTGTCATTTCCAATGCTTCTCTGTTACAACACAAGCAGGTAAAGGATGATTTGCTCAAGGCGGACTGGGTTTCTCTAAAAGTTGACGCCGTTGAAGAAAGAATCTGGCGCAAGATCAACTGTCCACACCGTTCTTTGCAGTTATCACAAATTCTGGATGCGATTATCGGGTTTGCTGCTGAATACCGGGGCAAACTGGTTACCGAAACCATGCTGGTATGCAGCCTGAATGACAATTCGCAGCATATAACCGCTCTTGCAGATTTTATCAGTCCGCTTCCTGTTCACACAGCTTTTCTTTCCATTCCCATTCGGCCGCCGGCAGCAAAATGGGTACAGGCGCCAACAGAAGAGGCGCTTATTCAGGCTTACCAGATATTAAAGTCCGCTAATATAACTGTTGAATATCTTATTGGTTATGAAGGCAATGCCTTTGCTTTTACGGGCAATGTTGAAAAAGATCTGCTTGCCATTACCGCGGTTCACCCGATGCGGGAAGACGCGGTGCAGGAATTTCTTGTCAAGGCCAGGGCTGATTGGTCTGTGGTTGCCCGCTTGCTCAATAGCGGACAATTGGTTAAAACAGAGTATAACGGTAGTATTTTCTATACCAGAAAACTATTCCAGGGCTGACATTAGTCAATGCCGAATGCGCTATTCCCATTACAACTTGATCATATTCTGGTCGCACCGGGTTTCATAACCTGGTACAATTCGAATAAAAAAATGCAGGGTGGGATTCTATCTCACCATTTCTGAATAGGCTGTAATTTGCTCGCCCCGGTTATCCCTAACCCGGAGCGCATAATAGGGGAGGACTCGAATGGTATTGGCTTTGAGACAATAGAATTACATGAATTATTATCATTAAACTGATTTTATAAAATTCCTGTTCCATTATGCTATCTCGCATCATTTTAGAAATATTGGAACATCAGTAATGAAAAGCGTTGCTGGTCAAAAGCGTGGTCCTGAAGATTTTATTCGAAATACTATTATTTTTCTTCCACCTTTCTCTGTGAAACGCGCTATTACAGAATACATGAATTGTAAAACTGTTATATTGGACAACCTGGTTGAAAAAATCCAGGCCGGTATTAACAAGCTGCTGGAATACCACGCGGCGCTTACAGGCAAGATTGAGGTTCACGAATCAGCAAAATAATATTGTTTTTTGTGTAATAAATGCTGATATTTTTATTATGGAAATACAGGATATAAAAATCTATCATATAACACATGTTGATAATTTGTCGAGTATTCTGGCTCAGGGTGGTTTACTATCTGATTCGGAAATGAGGCGACGCAATTTGAAATATTCTAATATTGGTTATATAAATGTTAAAGGAAAGCGGTTATACCATCCTATTCATGTTGCAGCACAAGGCTATTTAGGTGATTATGTCCCTTTTAATTTTTTAATCGTTCAGTCATGCTCTATGTTATTTATCGCAAAAATTTACAATTATTATATCAAGAAGGCCAGGAACCAATTGTCCATCTTGTATCTGATTTAAGAAATATTTTGTCAACATGCAATACCTGGTTTTTTTCTGATAGACACGCTGTACTGGGTTATGCCATATATTATGATAATCTGAACGAACTTGGCAATATTGATTTTGAGGTGATGAAATCTTTATATTGGAATAATACAAGAGATGATCCAGATAAAGAAGAACGTCGACAAGCCGAGTTTTTGGTGCACAATTTTGTTTCCTGGAATTGCATTACGGAAATCGGTGTTTATAATGAAAGCTATCAACAACAGGTAACAGCGCTTTTGAAAAATACGCCTCATCAACCTGTTATCAATGTGCATCGTGAATGGTATTATTAACAAGAAAAATAAAAATGATAACCTGTAAAACCGGGGATTTATTAAAAGCTGATGCGGAAGCATTGGTCAATACCGTCAATACAGTCGGTATTATGGGTAAGGGAATTGCATTACAGTTTAAAAAAGCATTTCCCGATAATTTTAATGCCTATGAAAAAGCCTGTGCTCAGAATGAACTGGTATTAGGTAAAATGTTTGTGTTTGACCGGCGTACCTTTACAAATCCCCGTTATATAATCAATTTCCCTACCAAAAAACATTGGCGCTCTTCCAGCCGCTATGAGGATATCCAATCCGGCTTGCAAGACCTGGTAATGGTGATTAAACAATACGGAATTCGTTCCATTGCCATACCACCGCTGGGCAGCGGTCTGGGCGGTTTGAACTGGAGCAAGGTTAAGGAAATGATTATAGAGGCGTTCCGTGAACTGCCTGAGCTCAATGTAATCGTGTTTGAACCGGCCGTCGCGCCGGAACCGGGCAAGATGAAAAACGCAGTTCCGGCAATCAGCATGACTCATGGCCGCGCGGCGCTGTTGGAATTGATGGAAAAATACCTGCAAACAGCATTTGAAAACCGCTTGTCCATGTTGGAAATACAAAAGCTGATGTATTTTTTACAAGCTGCGGGCGAAAATTTAAAACTGGATTATCAAAAATATTATTACGGTCCTTACGCCGATAACCTGCGGCATGTCTTGAATAATATTGAAGGGCATTATATTACCGGGTACGGCGATGGCACGACCGGGCCGGAAACGTCTATTCAAGTCATACCGGAAGTATTACCGGAAGCGCACCGCTTTTTGCAAAATTATGCGGATACCAGGGATAGAATTGAAAAAGTAAAAAAACTGATCGATGGTTTTGAAACGCCCTACGGTATGGAATTATTATCCAGCACTCATTGGGTGTGTACAAGGGATTTTAATAACGGCGAGAAACCCGCGCCCGAACTTGTATTACAAAAAATTCAGCAATGGAGCAAGCGCAAGGAAAAAATTTTCAAGGCTGAACAAATATTTAAAGCATTGCAAAAACTGCAAAATCAGGGTTGGTTAGAGAGCTGACAAACATTATAAAGGGGCAGTACAGCCATGAGTTTTTCTGAAAAATTAATAAGAATTCATTAAAGGAATGAACAAGCAGCGTAAGCTGTTTTTTTTGTTGGGGAGAAAGGGGCGCTACTGACGGACAAGCATTGGGCCGGATTTTTAATTTATTGAATTAAAAAAATCTTGACTTTTATAATTTTGTGGTATATATTTACTACATGTGGTAATTTATTACCACAAAATACTAATTGAAAAGGAGAGACTATGAAAAATAATTTTGGTGAATTTGTGAAAACACATAGAATTTTAAACAAGCTGACCTTGCGGAAATTTTGTCAATTAGCAAATTATGACCCCAGTAATTGGAGTAGAATTGAAAGAGGTGTAATGCCGCCGCCCAAGAGCAAAGCTGTTTTGGAAGAAATTGCGTCCATACTGAATTTACAAAAAAATTCTGAGGTATGGTATTTATTAATGGATTTAGCCGCTATTGATCATATCCCGGAAGATCTTGTATCCAATGAACAAATATTAAAAAAATTACCGGTGTTTTTTCGCACTCTGCGAGGACAAAAACCAACCCAGGAGGAATTGGAACAACTAATGAGTATTATTATAGAAGGATAGATGTTAAGTATATCATGGAGATGGCCACTTTTGTAAAAATCTATATTAGAGATTATACACACAAATCATTATTAATTTCCCAACCATTTCTGATTAAGTCTTCTTCATGTCCATTAATACTATTTTGATGAATAGCTACACAAAGGAGATAAGATGGACGAGACATACCAACGAAAGCCATTTTGAGATTCTGTATAATTCTTTTTTGTGTTGGTATAGTATATTCTCCTTTTATGTAATTAATTATTCTTTTAATATCATATTCATGGTAAAAAGTTTCCAAGTAACATGTTGAAGTATGCGTTTCACCTTTAACACCATGAATAGTTGAAACTTCAATATCAAATTTGATTTCTTGAGAGTTAAATTTGTAAATATTATTATTTTGCATTACTTTAAAATTATCTACTTCCATATTAACTGAGTTTATAAATTGTACAAGTTCATTATTAATCTGAAAATTGAATAAATTATTAAAATCATTAAGAATAAAATTTTTTACTTCTTCACTTATATCCTCTTTTTTTTGAATTTGTAAACACCAGTTAGCAAGTTTGATACGAAAATCTTTGTAAAAATCCGGTTCATTTTCCAAAATATGTTTAAGCAATCTTTTGTCTGTGAAAATTCTCCCATTATCAGCAATTTTTCCAATTCTTAAACATTTCACAAAAACCGCAACTAATCTTGTAAGATAAAAATTAGTACCTTTCGCAAATATAACACTATCTGGTTGTGGAACTAAATAACTATTAAGATTTTCAAAATCAGACTTTTTAACTTGTCTTTGCTTAATATATCCACCCCAATAACTTGGTATAGTTATTTTACTGATATGTTTTTTTCCACACCAACCAACAGCTTTAAATATTGCATTTTTATGTAAATGAAGATTATTACTTATTATTATTTCGCCAAATTTGTTGAGTAATTCATTTATTGTGTTATCTTGATAAACAATAATAACTGGGGTAATTTCATTTTCTCTATTATTTCCAGTTATAGGCTGTCGGTGAACACAAAGATTTTCTACTTTGTTAGCAATTGAATTTAAAAATCTTTTACTGCCGGTAATATACATTTTTCTATCTTCTATAATAGCCCACCCACATTCCGTTTCCCCGTCATAGTCGAAAATTGATTGATTCAAGTCACCAATTTTTTGTATAGTTACATTATCATTGAAAATTTTTCTTAAAAGTTCATGTTGAATTGTGCTTGTATCTTGCATTTCGTCAATAAACACATAAAGAAATCTTTTTGAAATAAGGTCTCGTATTCCTGGGTGTTCACGTAAATATTCGAATGCTAAAGAATATGCATCGTCAAAACATAAATAACCCCAACTAAGAATATTAAGTTTTAATCTATTTATCTCTTGATAAGTACCTGTATTTATGTTTACAAAAGGTTGTTCTTCAATTTTTTTTGAAATAGAAAAGTCATCTTTATTAAAACGTAATTTTTTTAAATAATCTTCACCCCCTTCTAGTTTTCTATCTAACCATTTCTTTGCTGCATGTAATGTTTGATAATTTTTTTTTATAATAGAATCATATATTTCATTATCAATATATTTAGGTCGTTTTTTATATCTTAATATATATGCAGGTAATGTTAGATATTTATCAACAAAACTTTGTATTGTACCAAAATGATTTGGGTAATTAAATAGTTTATATGAAGCAAAACTAGCTTGAGTTTTTATTTTATCAATAGCAACATTTGTGTGAGTTAGTACACAGATACCCCTGTTATTTTCAAATGGCATTTGTCGTGATAAAATTAATAACTTGGCAAGCAGAGTTGTTGTTTTACCACTACCTGGGCAAGCAAGTATATCTTTTGATTCCAAGCATTTTATTACTGCTTTACGCTCATCATCAAAATGTTCTCCAGGTGGTAAGAGAATATTTTCAGCCCAGTTTATATCATTATCATTGATTATTATTTTCACATTTTATTCCGTTTCATAGTTTATTGCATTCACGAGATATTTTAATTTTTTATCATTTTCAATACGTTCTTTAATTACTGAGCATTCTTGAATTATTGTCACAAAGCATTGAGCAACAATTGACTTGGATATTCCTTTTTTTAACATATAATCTTTATAAATTGTTTTTGCAATTTTATGCTCTGTATAATTCTCTTTAGTCCAAGAGATAAAATCATTATTTACCTTGAGATTTACTTCTTCAATTTTTTTATTTGTTAAACCATAAGAATCACTGTTTTGGATTTTTTCCCCACGTAAAACTGCATTATAAAATTCTTTTTTAAACCCACTCATAGCAATATCATATTCTAAAGTCCAATCAGGTGAAATGAAAGTTTTCACTCTTTGGCCATTGTATTGATTTTCTTTCTCGGTTCTTTTTCGTGTTATTTCCCTTAGCGTAAGAATTGATTTTATTTTTTTGATCTCTTCAGGGTTAATATTTCGAGGCTTACTATGGTTATAAAATTGAGTTACATAGTTAACGCGATGAGGTTCAATATCATTATCAGTTATAATAGCTATTTTCACATCCATTTCTTGCCCTTCTTTTCTTTTAAAAATTTTTGAATATCTTAAAAAAGCTTTCCCCTGTACATTAACAACCGATACTCCATGTTTGGTTAGTGGTTTATCAAGTAACTCAGCTATCACCGGAACCAAGATGTTTTCCGCATCACCTTCTACCATAATAATTCCTTGAGAAAAAAATAAATTGGCTTTTGTAGCATCTAAAAAACGCTCTAAAAATAAGTAGTCTCCTTTTTCCAATTCGGTAAAATTACTCCCCATAGGAAATACTTGGTCGCTCTTGCAAATAATTAAATTGTCAAGTTTAACTTTCGATGCTATATTGGGGCTGTGTGTAGTTATTATAAGCTGAACACCGGATTTATTCGCAATTTCATTTTGTAAGAATTCTATTAATCTTAATTGTGCTTGTGGATGTAAATGAGCTTCTATTTCTTCAATTAAAGACAATTTCAACCCATAATAGTTTGTGCGTTTTAATAGCAATAATTCTGCTGCAATATATAGCCGGTTATAAGAACCTAAGCCTGAATTTCCTTCGATTAAGTCTAAAATTAATTTTTCCAAAATATTTGATAAGCTTTGATCTGAAATTGCAAACTTGGCTATTTTATTAATTTCTTTTACTGTAAAAAAGTCTTTTAAATATTCATTGATTTCAGATAATAATTTTTTTCCAGATAAATCTTGAATTGCATTTCCATTTTCATCAATTCCTTCAAAATATTTCTCTATTTGTTTATTAGCTCTTTCCGCTATTTGTGCAATTGTATGTTCATTTTCTGGGACTGATGAAAACGCTTCATGGCTTTTTAATATTTGCGCCAATCGTGATCTTCGTCCTGGCGTTAATTCACTTTCTGCATCTCTTAATGGTTTAAGGTATGTTACTCTTAAGAAATCCCTTGCAGCACCATTAAGTTGGATTCCTTCTTCGTCAGGTCCTGCATTAATATCATAAATTATTTTTCGTTCTTTACGTTCAGCATTAAATGTAACTTTTAGAAAGTACTGCTCTTGTCCATCAATATTTTCTATTCCAAGCCATTCAATAAAGTTAGCCGCTTCATTATTTTCAGGGTCAAATCCTTTAAAAATACATTCAATTTTTATAGTTTTAGTTCTATTATTATTTGCTGCTAAAAAGAAATCTTCTTCCTCTAAGTGTAAATAATCATGACTTTGTGTTTGTAATACAAATTTTATTGCATCAATTATCGTAGTTTTACCTGAATCATTTTCTCCAACTAGTAAATTCAATCCTTTATTAAATTTTAATTGTAATCCAGGTAAATTGTTTTCCCCGGTGCCGTATTTCCTAAAGTTCCAAATTTTTAATTCTGATAAATACATATTTATCCTTTTCAATTTTATGAACTTGAATATTTACAGCAATTTTCTATTTTCCCTTCTGAATGTATAAGATGAGGCACAAGCCCCATCCTGCAACCAATTCTCAAGCCTTCCCGCTACTCCCGAAAATATGGATTTTTTCGCGCACCACTTCCTTCACCGCCAGCCGCACCTGGTACAGGGTGGAGGGAAAATCCGCCGGGGTATCGTGGGCGTTCAATAACGATTTCATCATCAGCGAGGCGGACGCGCTCATTTCCGTATAAATATTGATCTTGTTAATACCCAGGGTAATGGCCTTTTTAAAATCATTTTCCGGTATGCCCGAACCGCCGTGCAACACCAGCGGCACGGGGACCTTGTCCCGTATTTGCTGCAAGCGCGCAAAATCCAGTTTTGGTTCGCCTTTGTAAAAACCATGCGCGTTACCTATGGACACGGCCAGGGCGTCGATACCGGTTTCGGCAACAAACCTGGCGGCCTGGTCCGGATTGGTAAACAGCTTATCCCTGGTTTCCGCTGTCAATTCCGCGCCCTCGTCATTCAGGCTGCCCAGTTCCGCTTCCACCGTCATGCCCAGTGGTTTGCACAATTCGACAATCTCTTTGGTTTGCGCCAGGTTCTGCGCAAACGGCAGCCGCGAGGCGTCGAACATCACCGAAGGAAAGCCGTCGCGTATGCCTTTAATGATGATCTCGCGGGTTTTGCCGTGATCGAGGTTCAGCGCCACCGGAACTTTTACTTTAGCAATTTGCGATTTGACGTATTTGACATATTCGTGCAGATCGGATAAATAAAAATGCAGCGGCGCAATTTGCAATATCACCGGGGATTTTTCTTCCTCGGCCACATCCAGTATGGCGGGCAAAAATTCCATTCCGAATATATTGAATGCGCCGACGGCGTAATTGCCCTGGCGGGCGTCCTGCAATAAAATGTTATAAGGGGTTAGCGGCATGGTCTTTACTTTCTCTTATCAGGTATTATTCTAGCTTGGTCAAAAATTGTTATATTGATCTCTATGCTCACAGCGTGTCGATGGTTTTCATCTTTTAACAGTTGTGCTGTTAATTTAAAATCCACTTGATAAATCATGCCGCTCAGGCTCTTTTTTTCAACATGCCGGCAATGATTACCGCCAGTATACCGCCGCTAATTGCTGTAATCAGTTGCGGCATGGCCATCATCGCCACCAGTTGCGGCGGCAACTGCTTGCCGAATAAAACCGGTAATAACAGTTTGGCTGAAGTATATAACCAGGCAAATTTAACTGCCGCGCTCACCAGCACACCCAGCCATACTGTAAATGAATACATAGGATTGGTTTGCGCCGGTCGGGATGATTTGCCAACTTTACCGATAACCCCAAACAACACCACCAGCAAAATATTACCGGCGATAATAAAGGGCACCATCGGTATCAAAAAGGGGGGAAGCTGGCCGCGTACTGCCGCCACCAATGGACTG
>CAYNSO010000032.1:0-35691 GCA_964399735.1 uncultured Cytophagia bacterium | reverse complement strand
CTTTTAACAATGGTTCAATCGGTAAAATTACCCACACAAAAGCATATAGAACCAAAATAACCCCAGGAACAGAAATTTTTATTTTGTGAAAATACCATAATCCATGCCGCAGTTGATGCACCGATATGAAAGCGGCATTTTAAAAAGTGACGGGAAATTTAAAACCTGGAATAACCCCCTGTGTAAAGACTATTTATCGCGGGAAAAGTCCACTTTGATTTGCGGTACTTTAAGGAAATCGCCATCTTCGGGCGAGGCTAAAACAAAAGGTCTTTTTTCTTTGGCATAACGGCGCATTTCCGGGTTGAATTCAATATAACCAAGGAAATTGACGTCAAGCATTAGTAATTCTTTTAATTTAAGTTTAAAAGCGCTTGCCTCCCTGACCTCTGATTTGTTGTAAACCATGTTGGAAACAATTTTGGGTTTGAATTTTTGAATAACGGCAATCATAATTGAAGCCGCGCGGGGATCTCGAAGCAGAATTTTTTCATATATATCCAGAAAGGGTTTGTCGTATTTGATCCAGTCCCAGTTTTCAAATTCCCTGATTTTTTTTAGAGCATAGTCACTGAAATCCATATATTGCAATAATTTACGGATCAGGCAGCTGCGAATGAAATTAAAGGCATCCATAAAGGATGTGGGTTCCGGAACAGTAATAATAATTCCTTCATCACAGGCCAGGAAAACATCTACAGTCTGGTATGCTACCCCCGGGCTAAGGTCGACAAATACAAAGTCAGCGTCAAGAGAATGCAGCTGTCGCAGGAATTTTTGACGTTTAAAAAAGCGGGGATTGGCATGTTCAATTCTTCCCACCTCGCCGCTGATCAGTTTAACGTTTTCATAAGGTGTTTCAGTCAGCAGGTGATCGAAATTTATATTCCGGTATGTAAAGAATGAATTCAGGGTAACGGATGGCCTGCTAACGCCTACCCATTCATGTAAATCAGGGCCGCCAAAGTCGGCATCAACAACAACCACTTTTTTGCCCATCTTGCCAAGTTCAATGGCCATAGAAGCGGTTAATGCCGTTTTCCCAACACCACCCTTACCACTTGCAAATGCAACGACTTTGGCGGTTTTCTTTTTGATTTCTAGTTGTTCAAAATACGGACGAAATTCTTCACAGGCGCCCAGTTGTTTCCAGGTATTATCCCGTATATTCCATACCAGATCCTGTGCTGTTGAAATACCCTCTCGAATGAGTTGTTCCGCATCGGCTGATGTAATTGGACCGAACTGGGTCTGCGGGGTTTTTATGTATAATCCATCCATTTTATAAAATCTATCCTGTTTTTATTGCATTTGTTACTATACAAATAGTGTTCCACATAATAATAAAGTTGGAAAAACCAGGAAAATTTGTTAAATATGCAAAGTCCATAAAAACAAAAGGTTGTGAAAAATTTTAATTCCTGTTTGGAAATAAAATCAAATAAAAAAAGAAAAAAATATTTTTTTAACAACGGCTGTTGACCTGATGGGACAAATATGTTGACAACTGCACGAAAATGTCACTATTGTGTCCCTTGTTATAACCAATTTTACAGAGCATCGGGGCTGTATCAAAAGCCTTAATTTATAAAAGTTCATTCAAAATACAATGCATAAATAAAAAATTTGTCATTTCGAGCAAAGCGAGAAATTTTGTTTTTACAATATGTTAAATACGAAAGATTCCTCGTCGCTTCGCTTCTCGGAATGACATGAATGGCTTTTTTATTAAAATTTGTAACCTTTTCTATTTCTTTTAGACTTTTGGTACAGCCCCCCGATAAACCGGAGGTGGTTTATCAGGGGCGCGGGTAATAAAAAAAAGTCAAAAGCATTTTTACAAATAATGCAAAACATCATTAAACAATACTAGCCTTTAATATAATCGCTACCCCATGGATAGCGCTGTGGACGAGAGAGCATGGCATTGGCTTGATCATCATTTTTAAAGCGTTCCTGTTCGGGGTCCCAATACAACTTGCGGCCCAATTTCATGGCAATGTGGCTAATGAGGCAGTTTGTACAAGCGCGGTGGCCAACTTCAGCCGGGGCGACCGGGGGTTTGCGGGTTTTAATGCTGTTCAGCCAGTCCAGATGCTGCTGTTCGCTGACATGCAGATGAATTTCATCTTTGCCAATTACAGAGGAGAGAATTTTGGGGTCGCTGGCTTCAAGGGCTTGGGCTGTTTGTTGTTTGGTGACCGGGTCGCTAGCAGTTACATTGTAATTGCCGCGGGTTACGAAAATCCAGCCTTCATCGCCTTCAAAGCGCACGCCGTTTGGCAGTTCGCCGTTCACCTGCATAGTTACGCCATTGGCAAATTTGGCGAGTACGTTGAACGCGCCATGCACATCCCACAGGCCAGATTTGGGAAATTCGGCAGTGGCTTCAACTTCAATTGGCCCGGTATATTCGGTACCCATCGCCCAGTTGGCGGTATCGAGGTGATGCGCGCCCCAGCCGGTGATCATGCCGGCGCCGAACTGTTCGCAGCGCAGCCAGCCGGGACGACCGTAATTGTTTTGCGGGTGTACCCGGTTTTCGGTATAGTATACATAAGGTGTGGAACCGAGCCACATTTCATAATTCAGGTTTGAGGGAATGGGCATTTCCGGTTCTTCGGGGCCGGCAGGATCACCCGGCAGGCCGATTTTTATAGTATGCAGTTTACCAATGCGGCCGTTGCGCACCAGTTCGCAGGCGATGCGGAATTGCGGCATGGAACGCTGCTGGCTGCCGATTTGCAGGATACGCCCGGTTTTATTGATAGCATTGCTCAATTGGCGTCCTTCGGCAATGGTCAGCGAAGTTGGCTTTTGCAGATAGACGTCTTTGCCTGCCAGTGCGGCTTCGATGGCCGGCTGGGAATGCCAGTGATCCGGCGTGCTGATGATGACCGCATCAATTTCCGGGTTTTGCAGCATTTCGCGGTAATCGGAATAGGTTTTCACATCAACAAAGGACTCGGTTTTTTTTCTCATTTTGTACCAGTTTTCAATATAGAGCTTGCCTTGCTGCAGGCGGTTGCTGTCCAGATCCGCAACGGCGATTACCCGTGCATCATCGCTGACCATGGTTTCCGGCAGATCATGGCTCATGGCAATACGGCCATAACCGATTTGGGCAACATTGATTTTGTTGCCGGGGGCGTTTTTACCAAAAACAGAGGCCGGCACAATAGCAGGAAACGAGAGCAAACCGGTTATTCCCAGCGAGGTTTTTAGAAAATCACGGCGACTTGAACCATTTTTTTTAGATTTCATATTCTTTCCTTTCATAAAGATAAGTATTGTAAATATCAGTCTTTATTTATCACCCAAAGAATACCGCCTTCCAGATGTTTCAGGAACGATGGCTCAGTATAGTGTTCAATTTTATGTCCCAACGCGGTATAGAACTGCCGGCCGCCGTCGTATTTATGATGCCAGGCCAACGGGAACAATTCGCCAAAAGTAACCCCGGGATATGCCGCCCGCTCCGGGTCGTTTATGGTGGTCAGGTCTGCAGCCAATAGTACATGAATATCCGGGTTGAGATGATCCATATAATAACATTCGTCCTCCCAAAGCCATGGATCAGGTAAATGAACTGTTGACGGGTGTTGTTTGTCAATAATTTTGATATTGAATGGCTGTAAAACGGGGTGGCGGACAAACTTGCCGCCAAGCATTGCCCAAAACCAGGGCCAATCCCGTTCCGAGCCGCAGGCGGAGTGTATGCCGACAAACCCGCCGCCGTTTTGGATATAGCGCATAAAGGCATTGCGTTGTTCATCATTGGTAAAGGCTTGGTTGTTGCTGTTGCAAAAGATGATAACGGCAAAAGAATCCAGTTTTGCTTTGGTAAAAACAGCGGAATTATCTGAAACCTCGACTGCGAATCCTTTGCTCAGACAGAGAGCGCTAACAGCTTTGACACTGGCGGCAATATTATCGTGCACATAGCCTGCGCCGTTGCGGGTGTAAATCAGTACACGAGATTCGACGGATTGGCCGGCAAGCATGTCGCTCAGAATAACAATAAAAAGATAAGTCAAGATCAAGGTTTTTTTCATTTTTTACCATTATTATCTGTTAAAAGAGTAGTAATGTAATTGAGCACATTCTGGTATCTTTTACAGGGCAATATGTGCGGCCTTTTTTTTGCACCCTGGAAAATGTTTCCAGAGTGAGCCAGGCAACACTGTTTTTTATTGTTATAAAAGAGTGACAGGTTACATTCTACCAACCATCGCTTTATCGTACTATTTCCACCACCGGCGGGAAGGCAAAATTTTGCCAAAAATTTTCCGCAGCGGCAGGGGCAATTTCACCGTCATAAACCAGCAAACGGTATTTTAACACATAGTTATTGCCCGGCAGTAAGGACCAGCTTTTATGGCGTATGGGGCAAAATTCAAAGTAGACATTGCCGCGGCCGCCATTCATGTCTGCCGGCCAAACGCGCATGGGTTCGGGATGGGCGCGATTGGCGGGATGACTCATAAATACAATTCCGGAACGCTGACCGGCAGCGGAGGCGCCGCTAACATCGCACCAGCGGGCGCCGGAACCGTCGGCGTCGGCAATGGTTTTCCCTTCCGAGGTAAAAATGCGTGAATTTGCCTTGCCCCAGTTCTCGGTTGCCCGAAAGCCGATACCACCGCCATAACGGTAGGCCTCCAGTTCCACCGGTGAAGAAGCGCAATTCAGAACGGAGGTAAAATCCCACAGCCACGAATCGGTTTCATTGTCCGTCACATTCCATACCCTTACATTCCACACTTCATGCAATGCAATTTTATCAGGGCCTCTGGCGCCAAAGTCAACATGTTCCTGCAGTACTTTGAATTCACCAAAAATCAGTCCACTAACCAGGGATTGCACCCCGGCAAAACGTACTGTGCCCTGACCTTCGCCCAGGTTCCAGAAATCCACGCTGCGGCCGTCAATTTTGGTTTTGGTCCAGGGATTCCAAATTCCGTAATGATGATAATGATCCGGCGCCTGAATGCGGGTCAATATTTCTCCGGACGGCGACCATGCCGGATGGATAAAGCCGCTGCGTTTGAATAACGGACTGATTTTAGCCGGGGGGTCAAGGATAGCGTGGTTATATTGTAAAACATTTTTTCCGTCCTTGCGGATCAGGATAGCGGAGTTATCCATGCTTACCTGTACTACGGCAGGCAAGGCGGAAGAATCGGCCAACGTCAGTTCATACATCCGGGTTTTCCCTGACGGCGTGGCGCCGGAGAGGATCCACCATAACCGGCTGGTATACCCAAATTCAATCTGGCAGGCCACCGGGGTGCGCTTTTTGCCGGTGATTTCAAACAAGGCAAAGGTTTTATCATCCGGCAGAGCCGTAATGTTATCGAGCGGCAGCGAGACCGGGGTGTTGAGGCGGTTATATTGTCCGGCGCTCACTTTGATTCTAACCGGCAAGTTTTGTGAATAAACCTGTGTGATGATAAAGAGTGAAAATAAAAGAATCAGGATTTTTTTAAACATTCCAAACCTCTTGGCAATTATTTTACACAGTCTTGTATTGCTGTAATAAAGGCGTTAATATTTTCAGTGGAAACATCCGGGGGTAAGCCGCCGCCGCAAGACCAGATGATACGGCGTTTGTCTTCAACCGGGTCTACCATTTCTTGCACGGCGCGGGTGATGTCTTTGACGGAGCCCTGCGCCAAAACATCGCGCGGCGGAATGTTACCGAGCAGGGTCACTTTATCGCCAACCAGGGCGCGCATTTCCGGAATGCTGTGATTAAAGCTGAAATTAAAGAGGTTAATGCCCATATCTTTGAGATAGGGAGCGCAAACCAGACCCTGCGCATCATTGTGGAAGAAACGTACCGATGCTTTAAATGCGCTGAAAATTTTGGTAAGATAGGGTACGACAAAATCGCGGCATTCCTGGTCACCCACAAAGCCGACAATGTCGTCGAGGATGAAAATACCGTCAATGGTGGGTAAGGTAATGCGCTGGTATTCGAGCCAGTTAATGATAAAGGTAGAAATTTTTTCGAGCAGGGCGTGGGCTTTATCCGGGTCCATCATCATGGCGGTAAGAAATTCGGTGGTGCCCATCAGGAACGAAGCGATGTTGAGCGGGCCGCGGGCGATGGCAAAGCGGATGTTATGGCCGGCTTTTTGGATATGCGGCTGGGTGATTTTCAGGCGGTTGAGCATGAACGGCAACAGACCATCGGTGTTGACGCGCGGTTCCGGCAGCCGGGCAATATCTTCCAGTGAGGCAATAACCTGGTCGGCGTGTGGCAGGTTTTGTTCCGACCATACCATGCGTGAGCCAAACGCCGAGGGCTCGGTGCACATGCCATATTCAGACCAGAATCCCGGCAGGAACATGACGTTTGGAAAGGTGTTGATCGCTTGCAGATTGGCTTTCAGCCACAGTTCATCGGAGGTATAATAGTCCAGTGTGGAAATACCGCTCCAGCCCGGCAGCCAGGGGCTGTCGATAATAAAGCCGATGGGCGGTTTGGCCGGCTGTTCCCCGGCGAGGATTTGCAATAATTCTTGCCATTGTTGATCGGTCATATTATTCCCTTGTATTTTGATTAGTAGTTATCTGTTTTTCTTATGATAAGTATTTTTTTTGGAAAATGCCAAGAGTTTTGTATAAAGGGGTGGTTTTTGTGGATGAAAAATGCCGGGAGGCTTTAAGAGAACCACAGTTTAAAGCGGAGGAAAAACGGAAGGGAAAAGAAATCACAAAATACCGGTCATCGATTAGTCCCGTTGCTTCACTTTTCTGGACGTATGAAGATGACCTATACATGCCCCGGCAGCATTGCAGTGTGGACCTCCTGGGGTACAGGTCTGCTATAAAGAAAACACCAGGTCTTCGAACCTGTCCCGGCATTTGTTGTATTTGCGGAGAGGTGGGCTATACTTTTTAACAATCGTTAAAGAACAAGGGGCTTTTGCCCCTTGTTCAAGAATAAGAACCCCGGCCCATTTCCCGCACCGGGATGAAAATCACCGAGCGATCAGATGTATCTTTTTGTAACAAGCCCCCCGTTATTTTTAATTTTCTTGGATATTTCCGAAAAGTTTATAATTTTCTAAACAGGCATAATTGCAGATATTGACAGTTATACGTATGTCAAGTCCAGAAATTTTAAAATGATCATAATATAACAAATAGTAAATTTATAATCAGGAGAGGAGCTTTATTATGTTTCAAACAACCACGGCAATAATTGGCGCCGGATTTATGGGACCGGTACATACAGAAGGACTCCGCCGGCTGGGCATAAATGTTGCCGGTATTCTAGGCGTGGATGAAAAAGAATCCAGTAAAGCCGCTAAAGCGCTTGGACTGCCCCGCGCCTACAAAAGTTTTGCCGAAGTAATGGCAGACAAATCCGTGCAGGCAGTGCATATAACCACCCCGAACCGTTTACATTTTGAAATGGCCCAGGCTGCCCTTCAAGCGGGCAAACATGTGTTGTGCGAAAAACCTCTGGCAATGAACTCGAAAGAATCCGCTAAACTGGTGGAACTGGCAGCGAAAACCGGACTGGTTGCCGGGGTGAATTATAACCTGCGTTTTTATCCGTTAAACGTGGAAGCTGGAAACAGAGTGGAAAAAGGCCAGATCGGCGATGTTTATTCGGTTTCCGGCAGTTATGTGCAGGACTGGCTGCTCTATCCCACCGATTATAACTGGCGTGTGCTGGCCGAAGAAGGCGGCAAACTGCGCGCAATAGCCGATATCGGCACGCACTGGCTGGATCTGGTGCAAACCATAACCGGACTGGAAGTGGAAGCGGTTTGTGCTGATTTGTATATTGTTCACCCGGTGCGGCAGCGGCCCAAAGGCGAAGTGGAAACCTTTAAAGGCAAAGTCTCGAAAATACAAGCCACAGAGCCGGTACAGATCAATACCGATGACGGCGGCAGTATAATGCTGCGCTTTAAAGGCGGCGCAAAAGGCAACCTGTTCGTTTCGCAAACCACTGCCGGCCGCAAAAATTGCCTGCGCTATGAAATTGCCGGGGCCGAAAGCGCCATGTACTGGAACAGTGAAGACCCGAACAACATCTGGCTGGGCTATCGTAACAAGCCCAATGAAGTATTACACCGCGATCCGGGTCTGCTCTGCGACGCTGCCCGCACTTATGTGTCGTATCCCGGCGGCCATAATGAGGGCTATGGCGATACCTTTAAACAGTGCTTTAAAGCGTTTTACAGTTATATCGAAAAAGGCGATATGAAAGCCAAACCGCAATTTCCCACCTTTGCCGATGGTCATAAAGAGATTCTGCTGTGCGAAGCCATTCTTAAAAGCCATCAAAAAGGCGGCTGGGTTACTTTAAAGTAAAACGGGTAGTGGTGAGGAAGGAAAAGTTATGATCCACAGCAGTGTAAAGAGATTGCAGTGGTATGTGATTTAGTGATTAGAGCCGGGCAAAGTTACAGAACCGGAGTAATAATGTGTTTTTGAGAGAAAGGTATAATTTTAAAATAGAACAAGGGGGGTAACCCCTTGTTCTTGAAATCGAAACGGTAGTTGGCATAAATTTATATAAATTAATTAAATAAGGTGTTTTTATGGAAATCGGGGAAAAGCGTTTTGGCGGTTCAGAAAGGAACGGGAAATTTTAAAAATAGTTGACTTTATTTGAATTAGTGTGTATATTAAAGGGCTTTACTGAATTCTGATTGTAAGCGGCGCGTTCGTCTAGGGGTCCAGGACGCTGGCCTCTCACGCCGGTAACACGGGTTCGAATCCCGTACGCGCTACAAGATAGACTATAAAGAATCAACGCGCCCGTAGCTCAACTGGATAGAGCGTCTGGCTACGGACCAGAAGGTTGGGGATTCGAGCTCCTCCGGGCGCGCTAATAAAGCAGCATGATTGATGGATGAGCATTTATCCTGGATGCGTATTGCTCTCCAGGAAGCAGAAAAAGCGTATCGCAAACAGGAAGTGCCGGTAGGCGCGGTTATCGTCCATGCCGGGGAGATTATCGGCAGAGGACATAACCTGGTAGAAACTCTGCAAGACGCCACAGCACATGCGGAAATGCTGGCTATCACTGCCGCATCCCGATCACAGCGAACATGGCGGCTTAACGATTCCATTCTTTACGTTACCCTGGAACCCTGCGTCATGTGTGTGGGCGCTATTTTACTGGCGCGGATTTCTCAAATTGTGTTTGGCGCTCACGATCCACGTTATGGCGCCTGCGGTTCGGTTCTGCAGCTGGCGGATCAGGACAGACTTGACATTCGTGTCCCGATAGCCGGTGGAATTCTGGAAACAGAATGCAGCCTGTTGCTCAAAGAGTTTTTCGCGCAGGTTCGGCGGCGCCGAAATAGCGATATGTGATTGTTTTGGAGAGATGCGAGAGCGGCTGAATCGGGCGGTCTCGAAAACCGTTGTACCCTTTGGGTACCCAGGGTTCGAATCCCTGTCTCTCCGCTTTGGCAAGTATCAATATTCTGGAGAGGTGTCCGAGAGGCTGAAGGAGCACGCTTGGAAAGCGTGTGTAGGTTTTTCCTACCGCGGGTTCGAATCCCGCCCTCTCCGCCAGATTTTATAACACCCTGCACAAAATTGATGCAGGAATTGACCGGGGCCGTAGCTCAGTTGGGAGAGCGATACGTTCGCAACGTATAGGTCGAGAGTTCGAATCTCTTCGGCTCCACCAGGCAAAACAGGAAACCGGTTTTATTCGCATTCCACAAAAACAGACCATATTTTACCGGTTTTTGCCTTTAAAGTGCCAGGCCCTGCGCAACAGATGCGTGCCCAACCCCGTCAGGATCGGAAGATAGCAGCGGTAAGTACTTAATCTGTGTGCCGCAGGATCACCTGGCATATTATTACAAACCAAGTCAAGTATAGTCACAAACAGTGTTGTTCTTTCAGAAACCTGCAAACGCTGTTAATCCCAAATCGAGTTCCATCATGTCTTATCTTGTATTGGCCAGAAAATATCGCCCCATGTTTTTTGAAGATGTTGTGGGGCAGCAGCATGTAACCCGCACTTTGCAAAACGCCATTCAGCAAAAACGCATTGCCAATGCCTACCTGTTTTCCGGGCCACGCGGCGTGGGCAAAACTACCGTAGCGAGAATTCTTGCCAAAGCGCTAAATTGCGAACAGGGCCCTTCTATTACCCCATGTAACAAATGTTCCTCTTGTACAGAAATCAATGAAAGCCGCAGCCTGGATGTGTTTGAAATCGACGGCGCTTCCAACCGCGGCATAGATGAGGTGCGCAATCTGCGCGAAAGCTTGCGCTATTCCCCCAATCCCGGCAAACACCGGATATATATCATAGATGAAGTTCACATGTTAACCAACGAGGCGTTCAATGCCTTGTTAAAGACCCTGGAAGAACCCCCCAAAAATGTATTGTTTGTGTTTGCCACGACCGAGTCTCATAAAGTGCCGGCTACAATTTTATCGCGTTGTCAGCGTTTTGATTTCAAGCGTATCACCAATCAAAAGATCATTGAACAGTTAAAGCAGCTTTGCGCCAGCGAAGGGATCGAGATCGAAGAAGAAGCCCTGCATCATATCACTATCAAGGGTGACGGCAGTATGCGCGATTCGGAAAGTATTTTAGACCAGATCATCGCCTATGCCGGCAAAAAGATAACCGCCAAAGATGTAGAAAACTTGTTGGGCATTATCAACCTGGAAATGTTTTTTCGGGTAACGGATTTAATCAGCAAGGGCGATGTCTCCGGCGGGGTTACTCTGGCCAGCGAGATTTTTATTGAAGGATATGATTTTAATGAATTCCTGTTGGGCCTGGCTGACCATTTTCGTAATATTTTGGTTTGTAAAAGCACGCAATCTACCGACAACCTGGATGTCACCGAGGAATACACGGCAAAATACAACGCGATACGCGATGTGTTTTCAGTGGAAGACTTGTTGCGTCTCATCAAGATCAGCTCCGATACCGAGTATCTCATCCGGCGCAGCAGCAATGCCCGGCTGCATTTTGAAATGGCGTTGATTAAAATGATCAACATGAACAAAAGCACTAGTCTTGCGCAATTACTGGAACAATTTGCTGAAGTAAAAAAAAAAGCTGATACCGTAACCAAACCCAAAACCACGCCGGTTACCCCCTCTGCAGAAACGGATTATACACAAAGTAAAGCCCCCCGATTTTTACAAAAAGTAATGGAGCCGGCCGCTGATGTGCAGCCAGAAAACCGATTAGAGGATTCCGCCCCGGCATCTGCAACAGCAAGCGGGAAAGCCGCCGACCTGTCGATCATTGAAAGCAAATGGAACGAGATCGTAGAACGGATCAAGAAACAGAAAATTGCAGTGGGTACCTGTTTATCCGAATCCTGGCCTACTGCGTTAAGCGGTAAAATTCTGGAAATATCTTTTGATCCGCATAGCAGCTTTCAACAAAGTAATGTAGAACGAAATAAAGATATTGTACAAAACATTATTGCCGATACTCTTGGCGATTCTTATAAAATACGCTGCGTTAAAGATGAAAAGGGGATATTGAAAGAGACCCGCAAAGTCGTGCCGGTAATGGACAAGAAGAAGCAATTTGAACAGCTTTTAAACGAAAATAATATCGTAAAAAATATTGTTGATACATTTAATACTGAATTGATGGATTAATTATACAGGAGAGAGCAGATGAACAAAGGCGCAATGGGCGGTTTGCTAAAGCAGGCGCAGAAAATGCAAAAAGAAATGGAACGGGTTCAGGCAAACCTGGTGAATATTAAAGTTGAAGGCGCTGCCGGTGGCGGTATGGTGAATGTTGTTGCAAATGCGGCGCAGCAGGTTCTGGAAATAAAGATTAACCCCGACGTTGTTGATTCGGCGGACGTGGAAATGCTTGAAGACCTGGTACTGGCAGCTGTGAACCAGGCATTGGCAAACGCCAAAACCACAGCGGAAAAAGAACTGGCCCAGGTGACCGGCGGAATGATGCCGGGCCTTGGCAACATGGGTTTCTAGATGAAAACAAAAAGTGTGCATATCGGGGGAAAGCAGCATTGAAATATTCCTCGGAAGCGGTAGAAAAAGCCATCCATGAGCTTGGCAAATTGCCTGGAATTGGCAGAAAATCAGCGCAGCGGCATGTGTTTTACCTGTTAAAAACCTCGCCGGATGAGGTGAATGAACTGGCGCAAGCGTTGCTCGATCTCAAAACCAGGGTCAGGTACTGTTCTGTTTGTTTCAATATCACCGAGCAGGATCCTTGTGATATTTGCAGTAACGAAAAGCGCGATTCTGCTACAATTTGTGTCGTGGAAGAGGCTAATGATATTATTGCCCTGGAAAATACCGGGGAGTATAAGGGCCTTTATCATGTGCTGGGCGGTGTGCTTTCTCCGCTGGACGGTATAGGCCCCGATGATTTACGCATCCGGGAATTACTGAAACGCCTGAATAGCGATGTTAAAGAAGTGATTCTGGCAACGAATCCCAATACCGAGGGTGAAGCCACTGCTATTTACCTGTCGAAAATGATAAAGCCAATGAACATCAAGCTATCCCGTATAGCCAGGGGAATTCCGGTTGGCGCTGATCTTGAATATGCCGATGAACTGACGCTGGTGCGGGCGTTGACCGGACGGATGGAATTCTAAGGCAACAGCCTTTACTGCTTTTTATGACTTGCCTTTATCAGATAGTTTTTATAATATATTGAGAAAAAAACAGTAATAATATATTTAAAGTATAACTTGCCACAAACAATGAGTGAACGGAAAAAATGAAGAAATTTGCGTTGTTCCTTGCCTCAACTTTTTACTCCGGGTTTTTCCCGATAGCTCCGGGAACAGTGGGCGCTTTGATTGCAGCGGTGGTGTTATGGTTTTTACCGCAGGTATCCACCCCGGTAATGATTGTAGTAATTATCGTATGCTTTTTTAGCGGCGTATGGGCTGCCGGTGTGGCCGAACAAGACTGGGGAACGGATCCCGGAAGAGTGAACTGGGATGAGGTAGCCGGAATGCTGATGACCCTGTTGTTTCTACCCAAACATTGGCTGATTTATGTTGCCGGTTTTTTAGTTTTTCGTTTTTTTGATGTTGTCAAGCCCTTTCCTGTAAACCGCATGGAAAAGCTGCCCGGCGGCTGGGGCATTATGGCGGATGATATAGCTGCCGGTTTGTACAGTAACATTGTTTTGCAAATAGTATTTCGATTAATTGTAAAACTGCCGCAATAAACGTGAAAGCAACTCAATGACTATAGAAATAATATCCATTGGCGATGAATTGCTCATTGGCCAGACCATCAATACCAATGCCGGCTGGATGGGCGAGCAGCTGATAAATGCCGGTTTGCGGGTGCAGTGGGTATCTACAGTCGGTGATGAGTATGAACACCTGGTGAACGCTCTGCAACTGGCCGAGAGTCGCGCTGATTTTGTGTTGTTGACCGGCGGTCTGGGGCCAACGCATGACGACATTACCAAAAAAGTTGTTTGCGATTATTTTCAGGCAAATTTAATCCTTGATCTTCAAGTTTTGGAAATGATCAAAGAGCGTTTTAAAAGGCGAAATATTATTATGGTCAAGGTCAATGAAGATCAAGCCCTGGTGCCGGACAAGGCAGAGATCATAAAAAATACAATGGGCACGGCGCCTGGAATGATTTTTCGCAAGGGAGCAAAAAATTTTTATGTTATGCCGGGCGTGCCTTTTGAAATGAAGGCAATGATGACCAATACAGTTCTTCCCGATCTGATCAGCCGCTACCGGGGAAATATCAGCGTGCGCAAGACCCTGGCCACAACTGCGATTCCAGAGAGTACGCTGTATGAGACAATTGGTGATATAGCCAAAATAGAAAAGTATGCCCGTATAGCTTTTTTACCAGACCTTGCCGGCGTAAAAATTCGTATGACCGCCGAGGGGTTGGATCGTGATCAGGCGCTGCAAAACCTGGCGCTGGCGGAAAAACTGGTACGTGTTAATATTGAAAAGTTTATTTATGCCGATGATGATATAAAACTGGAGGAGATGGTTGCGCAACGGCTGCTCGAAAAACAAAAAACTTTGGCTGTAGCAGAATCCTGCACCGGCGGCCTCATCAGCAATCAGTTTACCAATATTCCGGGCAGTTCGGCGTTTTTTATGGGCGGAGTCGTCAGCTATAGCAATAGCGCCAAAATGGAATTGCTGGGCGTACCTCAAGAGTTGTTAACCGAATATGGCGCTGTCAGCGAGCAGGTTGCCGGCGCAATGGCAGAGGGCGCCAGAAAGCGGTTCGGAGCAGATTATGCCATTTCCACAACCGGAATAGCAGGGCCGTCCGGCGGGTCTACTGAAAAACCGGTTGGCCTGGTTTGTGTGGGTTATGCCGATGCGCAGGAAACTATCGCCAGGCGGCATGTGTTTTTTCAGGATCGGCTGGGCAACAAGGCGCGTTTTTCCCAGGCAGCCATGAACCTGTTACGCCAAAAAATGCAGGGTCAGGAGTGTTGATATGGCTGAAATCCGCACCTTTGTATGTTTTGAAATTCCCGGCGAAATCAAGAAGCAAATTGGCGCTTTGCAAAACCGGCTTAAAACATGCGGGCGGGGTGTAAGCTGGACGAATCCTGCCGGAATTCATTTGACCCTGAAATTTTTGGGCAATGTAGCGGAAGAGAAAGTTAAAGAGATAAAAGCATCGGTTGAAAACGCAGTTCGTGAAATGAAACCGGTGAATATAAAAATATCCGGAACCGGCGCATTCCCGAATTTCAAACGGCCGCATGTGTACTGGGTTGGCGTGCAGGAACCAACCGGGCAACTGGCGCAGTGCCAAAAAAGTTTAGATTTGGCCCTGGAAAAAGAAGGATTTGCACGCGAAGAGCGGGCGTTTTCTCCACACCTGACGCTGGGCCGGGTTAAGAGTGTGGATGCTGTGGAGGCAATCTCAAGGGAACTGGCGCAGCAGGAAATAAATTTTGGTGAATTTACTGCAAAAGAAATAATTATTATGAAAAGCGATCTCAAACCATCCGGTGCAGTATATACGCGGTTGTTCAGGATCGAATTATAAAGCAGGGAAAACAAAATGGCAGAAGAAAAAAACGAAAAACGCAAAGTTCTTGATCTGGCAATGACACAAATTGATCGCCAGTTCGGGAAGGGTTCCATCATGTGGCTGGGCGACAATAAAAAGATAGCTATCGACAGCATTCCAACGGGTTCCATCTCTCTGGATGCTGCGCTGGGTATTGGCGGTATACCCAAAGGCCGAATTATTGAAATATTTGGCCCGGAATCGTCCGGCAAGACCACCCTGGCGCTGCATGTAATAGCCGAAGCGCAGATGCTTGGCGGTTTGGCGGCATTTATCGACGCAGAACATGCCCTCGACGCCGGGTACGCTAAAAAATTGGGCGTTAATACGGATAACCTGTTGATCTCCCAGCCGGATACCGGCGAACAGGCGCTGGAAATTACCGAAACCCTGGTGCGCAGCAATGCCCTTGATATTATTGTTGTCGATTCCGTTGCGGCGCTGGTACCGCGTGCGGAAATTGAGGGCGATATGGGCGATGCACAAATGGGTTTGCAGGCGAGGTTAATGTCGCAAGCGATGCGCAAACTGACTGCAGCGATCAGCAAATCGCATTGCTCGGTCATTTTTATCAACCAGATGCGCGAGAAAATCGGCGTCATGTTCGGCAGTCCGGAGACGACTACCGGTGGGCGGGCATTAAAATTTTACGCTTCTGTGCGGCTTGATATTCGCCGGATTGGCGCTATTAAAGAAGGAGAAAATGTTGTTGGCAACCGCACCAAAGTCAAAGTGGTAAAAAACAAAGTTGCGCCGCCGTTCCGAGAAACAGAATTTGATATTATTTATGGCGTTGGTATCTCCAAAATTGGTGATTTGCTGGATTGTGCGGTAAATTACAATATTGTAGAAAAATCCGGCACCTGGTTTTCTTATGGTGAAGAACGACTGGGGCAGGGACGCGAGAATGTAAAAAGATATATGCAGCAAAATCCTGAAATGGTGCAGGAAATTGAAATCAAAGTGCGATCTTTACTTGGACTGAATCAGGATGCCCCGGCGGAAAAAAAAGCGCCCAAAAAAGCGGATAACGATGTAGCAAATGACGAGTGATACTCATAAAATAACCGATATTCAGGTACAGGAAAAGCGCAAGGACCGTTTTTCAGTGTTCCTGGATGGCCAGTTTGCCTTTGGCGTTGACCAGAATGTGTTGCTGCAATCCGGCATTGCCAAAGGCGATGAGCTTTCTGCCGCACAGATCCAGGCGATTCTTGGACTTGAAGAAAAGAAAAAAGCCCGCGATAAAGCGCTGCGGTTGCTGGCGGTACGGGCGCGCAGTGAAAAAGAAATAATGGATCGGCTCAAGCAGGCCAAATATTCTGTGCGCATCATCGAAGAGGTGATCGCTGAATTAAAGCGGTTGAAATTGTTGAACGATGCTGATTTTGCTGTTATGTTTGCCCGCAACCGGGTAATTAGCAAACCTACCGGCGAATATATGCTAAAGCAGGAATTAAAAGCCAAAGGTCTGTCGGAAAAGGATATAAAGCAAGGGATAGAGGCTGCGTTCAATGAAAAACCGCAAACACAGCAAGCTCTGGAACTGGCAATTAAAATTAAAGCCAGGCACCGGAACCAAGAAGAATATAAAGCCAGGAAGAAAGTGAATGACCATTTGTTACGGCGTGGATTTTCCTGGGATATTGTAAATGACATAATGGATAAATGGAATAATTTGGAAGAACAAGTTATTGAATAAAATAGATTTCAAATCATTACGGCCCGGAACGCGGATGATCAGGGCAGCTGCCTATACGGACATTACCGTCCAATCGCACATTCCACCGATCTACCAGACGGTGAATTTTGAATATGCCGACGCGGAGCAGGGCCTGGATATTTTTCAGGGCAAACAATCGGGTTATATTTATACCCGTGACGGCAATCCGACCACGGATTTGTTTGCCAACATGGTAGCGCTGTTGGAAGAAGGCGAAGCAGGCGCCGCAACCGCTTCCGGTATGGCGGCAATTAGTAACGCCATATTACCCTTTGTTAATCCCGGCGATGAAATCGTCTCCTCTTCGGCAATCTATGGCGGCACCAGGAACTGGTTCACCGAGCATTTGCAGCGTTTCAACATCACCGTCCGCTTTGTAGATATAACCGATCTGAACGCTGTACAGTCGGCCATTACGGAAAGAACCAAAATTTTGTATACCGAAGTCGTCGGCAACCCCAACCTGGTGGTGGCCGATATTGCCTCATTGGGCAAAATAGCCCGGGCTGCGCATATCTTGTTTGTTGTGGATAACACCTTTACTCCGCCACCGGTAATGTATCCCTTCCGGCATGGCGCCGATATTGTTGTTCACAGCGCCACCAAGTATATCGGCGGGCATGGCGATATAATTGGCGGGGTCATCATTACCAGTCTGGAGAAAAGGCAGTTAATTTCCAAAACGCTCAGCAAATTTGGCGGAGTGATGAGTCCATTTAATGCATGGCTGGCGATTCGAGGATTAAAGACGATGAATTTGCGGCTGGAGCGTCATTGCGGCAATGCCATGCACCTGGCTGAATATTTAAGCAAACATGCCAAAGTAGAGCGGGTGTTTTATCCCGGCTTGCCGCAGCATCCCTTTTACAAGATCGCCGCAGCGCAAATGCACGGTTTTGGCGGAATGATGGCTTTTGAAGTTAAAGGCGGCCTTGAAGCCGGGAAAAAAGTGATGAATGCGGTGCAGGTATGCAGCTTTACAGTAAGTCTCGGCGAAATCGACACCCTCATTATGCACCCTGCGTCGACCTCGCACGTATCCCTGACTCAACAGGAGCGGGAGGCGATTGGCGTAACTGATGGTTTGATTCGCCTGTCGGTCGGCATTGAAAATATTGAAGACCTGATTGCCGACCTGGAGCAGGCGCTGGCAAAGGTGTAAGATGAGGTCATAAATGCAAACATTTGAAAAGGATGACCATGCAATTATTTGGGGGGATGTGCTTGAGGCATTAAAGACCAAAATTCCTGATGGTTCAATAGACCTGATTTTTGCCGATCCTCCTTATAATATTGGTAAAAATTTTAATGGGAACAAAGATCGTTGGCCTAATGATAAAGCATATTTAACGTGGTGTTACCAATGGCTTGAATTATGTATTAAAAAATTAAAACCACATGGTAGTTTTTATGTTATGACTGCTACTCAAAATATGCCTTTTTTTGATATTTTTTTACGTGATCGTCTGCATGTCCTTGGCAGGATCGTATGGGCTTATGACAGTTCCGGAGTACAGGCGCGTAATTACTTTGGTTCACTTTATGAACCGATACTTTATTGTGTTCGTGATAAGAATAATTATACATTTAATGCTGATGCAATACTTGTTGAGGCAAGAACCGGTGCAACTCGTAAACTTGTTGATTACCGAAAGCCGGAGCCGGCATTGTATAGTTCTAAAAAAGTACCGGGAAATGTATGGAATTTTTCCCGTGTTCGGTATCGTATGGATGAATATGAGAACCACCCAACGCAAAAGCCGGTAGCTCTATTGGAGCGAATTATAAAAGCAAGTTCTAACGTTAACGATTTAGTGCTTGATCCCTTTTCCGGCACATTTACAACATCTTTTGTAGCCGGTAAACTCAAACGGAAATCCATTGGTATCGAGATTGAAGAAGAGTATGTAAAGATAGGTTTACGAAGATTAAAAATTCAAGAAAATTATAATGGTCAAGAATTAAAGCGTGAATTAAAGTCGTATGAACAAGATAGAATCGAAAAACACCAATTATCTCTGTTTGAAAGGGGGGTTGAATGGAACACAACTTTACCCCGGCAATAAAAGGAATTTTAAAAAAATATTTTGGGAAATATTCTGAAGAACTATATGAAAAGAGCTTTCTACTTCAATATATTAATATTAAAACTGTATCCGCAACGCGAGGTTCAAAAGCAAGAAGCAGCTTTGCAAATTTATATGCTATCTATGTGTTGATAGAAGATTATATTGAACATGGGTTTCATCAAAGTGGTGTCTATTCAAAATATGAAGGAGCCCAATTCTCCCAGTTATTCGCTAGACAGCGCCAACTTCCTTTTGGAAGTAAATTACAGAATCATGCGTTAAATAACCGTCTTAATGAGGAGTTTCGTAAATTTTTCCCCCAGGTTGAAGCTCAACCAATTTTAAGAGTGATAGATACAAAACGATACTGGGTTAATGAGAGATTAATCATAATATCGCTAGGAGGAACATCCTTTAATCTTGCACAAGCTATTATCGAAATTATTGATTTATATATGAGTACCAAGTTAGCTTCCTTCCGTAAGTTTATTAAAACTTGTGAGCAGCTTTGTGATATATCGAAAGAGACAAATAATAATTTAGAGGAATTTGTCAATGATCTTTTAGCGCCCAATATAGATGCGCGTATTTTTGAAATTGTCAGTTACGCTATTTTAAAATATTATTATCATGATCAAATAGTTTATTTTGGTTTTCAACTTGATGCGTTGGAAAAGTTACCTTTGACTCTATACAAGACAGGAAGAACAAATGCAAATGATGGTGGAATTGATTTCGTAATGAAACCACAGGGGCGGTTCTTTCAAGTCACGGAGACACTTGATGTACGCAAGTATTTTTTAGATATTGACAAAATTGAGCGTTATCCAATAACCTTTGTAATAAAATCTACTGAATCAATTGAAGCGCTTACACAAAAATTGAGAGATGGCGCCGAGCGACAATATTCAATTCAAGCTATTGTTGAAAAGTACATGGTTTGTATTGAAGAAATCATTAACATACCTGTTCTGCAAGAGCGCTTAAAGATTAATATTGGTCAAGGTAACTTGAAGTTAATTATGGACGAAATTGTAAAACAGAGTAAAGTTGAATTTAATTTTGATGAGGTTTAAAAGAGTTTAGTTTTTCATGTATCAACCAAAAATTATAACTCACCAATTGTTGGTAGAGATCATTAACTGATTTTAAAAACTAATAATTGGCGAAGAAAATTTGTATAGAAAAGAAAAATAAACAATCAGACCGATTTATTTTGTTTTTTAATAGATTTATTTTGATTATTTTCTTATCTTGTAGTATACTTGCCGTTTGGCAATTTTTCTGAATAACGATACTCTGCATATACGGAAGGTGAAAGACTGAATTTACGATGACAGCGAATGAAATACGACAATCTTTTTTAGATTTTTTTAAAAGCAAAACTCATCATATTGTGCCCAGCGCGCCGGTTGTGCCGCAGAACGACCCGACGCTGTTATTTACCAACGCGGGCATGAACCAGTTCAAAGATATTTTTTTGGGAAACCGTCAGCCGCAATATAAACGGATTGCCGATTCGCAGAAATGTATTCGCGTTTCCGGCAAGCATAACGATCTGGAAGAGGTGGGCCGCGATACCTATCACCATACTTTTTTTGAAATGCTGGGTAACTGGAGTTTTGGCGATTATTTTAAAGCCGAAGCGATTGCCTGGGCCTGGGAACTGATCACCGGAGTTTGGGGCCTTTCCAAAGATAATTTGTATGCCACGGTTTTTGCCGGCGATGAACACGATGGCGTACCGGCTGATACCGAAGCGGAAAATGAATGGAAAAAACAAACCGATATCGATCCTTCCCATATATTGCGGTTCGGGAAGAAGGATAATTTTTGGGAAATGGGCGATACCGGCCCCTGCGGGCCCTGCTCTGAAATTCATATTGACCGCGGTGAAGGTTTTTGCGACAGCAAAGACCCGAACCATGTATGCGCAGTAAACAGCGGCTGTGCCCGCTATATTGAATTGTGGAACCTGGTATTTATTCAATATAACCGCGATTTATCGGGCAAGTTGTTAACTCTGCCTTCCAAACATGTAGATACCGGCGCCGGTTTTGAAAGGCTGGTTTCGGTATTGCAAAAGAAATCATCCAATTATGATACGGATGTGTTTACACCGATTTTAATGGCCATTGCCGATATTATCGGCGCCCCTTATCGCGATGACGAACAAGGCGTTGCCTTTCGGGTAATTGCCGACCACATTCGCACCCTCTCTTTTGCCATTGCCGACGGCGCCATCCCCGGCAATGAAGGCCGGGGCTATGTATTGCGGCGCATTCTGCGGCGTGCAGCGCGTTTTGGCCGGGTATTGGGTATGCATAAACCGTTTATACACCAGTTGGTTAAACCGCTTGCCGATTTAATGGGCGATGCCTATCCGGAAATCCGGCAGCGGCACGAGTATATCGCCCGCGTCATTCGCGCCGAAGAAGAAAGTTTTGGCCGCACCCTCGATCGGGGCCTGGAAATTTTTGCGCAAAAAGCGGATAGTCCGGCGGTAAAAAGCAGTAAAGTCTTTCCCGGTACCGACGCCTTTTTATTGCATGATACTTTTGGTTTTCCCCTGGATTTGACCCAGCTTATGGCTGAAGAAAAGGGTTTGACTGTAGATGTTTCTGCTTTTAATGCTGAAATGGAACAACAACGGGAAAGATCCCAGAAAGAGCGCAAGGCGGCTTATGAATCCATAGATGTGGGCCAATCTGCTAAAAAAACAGAGTTTATCGGTTACGAAAAAGACGCAGTTGAAACCCGGGTAAGCCATTATGAAGAAGGCAAGCTGGTATTGCAAACCACCTCGTTTTATGCCGAGTCGGGAGGGCAGCTGGGTGATACCGGAATAATTAAAAATGAGCATTTTGAATTCCGGGTCGATAGTACACGTCTTGTTGGCGAATTAATAGTGCACCTTGGCGAAATAGTGTCGGGTAACACTCCTGCGGTTGGCGATCATGTAATAGCTATGATAGACAGTGACAAACGTCGGGCGACGGAGCGCAATCATACCGTGACCCATATTTTGCACAAAGCATTACGGCAAACCCTGGGCGAGCATGTCCATCAGGCCGGCTCGCTGGTTGGCCCCGATTATTTGCGGTTTGATTTTTCACATTTTGAAAAAGTAAGCCATGATGATTTGAAAAAAATTGAAGATATTGTCAACCGCACAATCCTGGAAAACCGTACTACCACCTGGCAGAATATGCCGATTGATAAAGCCAAAGCCCTGGGCGCTATGGCTTTGTTTGGAGAAAAATATGGCGACGAGGTGCGTATGGTTGAAATTGACGGATTCTCTCGCGAGTTATGCGGCGGCACCCATGTTTCTGCAACCGGCGAGATCGGCGAGCTTGTGATTACCGCCGAAAGCGCCATCGCTGCCGGAACACGTCGTATTGAAGCGATAACCGGGTTAAAGGCTCTGGAATATTTTCGTGAACAGCAAAAGCTGCTGCATGAAGCGGCCGGGTTGCTGGGATGTTCCCGTGAAGAGTTGCCCGGGCGTCTTAAAGCATTGCTGGATGAGCGCAAAACGCTTGACCAGGAATTAAAGAAACTGCATGAACAGAGTTCACAAAATGATATCGAAACTCTGTTAAAAAATATCAAAAAGATTGGTGACGTTAATCTGGTTACCGGTCAGATCCAGGCCGGAAATATGGATGAACTACGGGCTGCCGGAGATATATTGCGTAACCGCCTGGGCTCCGGTGTTGGTGTGCTGGCGGCGATTATTCATGAAAAGTTAAATTTTGTCTGTGTGGTAACCAAAGATGTAACGGAAACGAAACAGTTAAAAGCCGGTGAGTTGATCAAAGAGATCGCAGCAGTCGCCGGCGGCAGCGGCGGCGGCAGTCCACACCTGGCGGTTGCAGGCGGTAAAGATGTATCCAAAGCCGGGCTGGCGTTATCGGAAGCGGAACAAATAATTAGCCGGAAATTAATGTAAACATCAGATCAATCCGAAAGGACTAGCATTACGTGAAGGTTATTGATAAACTTTTTCAGGCTAAAGAAACCAGAGGCGCAGGATACTTTGTACTCATTGATCCTGACAAGCAGGACATACAAAAAGCTGTGCAAATGGCCAAAAAGTGCGAGCAGGCAGAAGTGGATGCCTTGCTGGTGGGCGGCAGCTTGTTGTTTGCTCATTATTTTGATGAACTGATCCAGGCTATCAAAGCGGAGGTGTCTCTACCTGTCATTATATTTCCTGGCAGCACCCGGCAAATTTCTCCGTTTGCCGACGCAATTTTATTCATCTCGCTGATTAGCGGGCGCAACCCGGACAAGCTTATTGGCGAGCAGGTTACCGCTGCACCAATCATCAAGTCGATGGGCCTGGAAGCGATATCGACCGCGTATATGTTTATCGAATCCGGCAATATGACCACCGCGCTGTTTATTAGCGATACACGTCCGATACCCCGCGAAAAACCGGATATTGCCATTGCTCATGTTCTGGCGGCAGAATACCTGGGCATGCGCATCGCTTACCTGGAAGCGGGCAGCGGCGCCAAACAATCTGTGCCGGACGAATTGATCAGCGCTTTAACAAAGTATTCCAACATTCCCCTGATCGTCGGTGGCGGTATTCGTACTCCGGAAGAAGCCAGGAATAAAGTACTAGCCGGCGCCAGTTTTATTGTTACCGGAAATGTTCTGGAAAAGAATAGCGACCCGGCAATTATTAAAGCCTTTGCCGACGCGGTTCATATTAAAAAAAGTTAGTGGTAAAATCAATAACCTGACCGGGGAAGGGCTATTGACAAGATTATTACGAAAAGAAAGAATAATATACCTGGATTATGCCTTTAATTGATACCCATTCACATGTAATCGCTTATTGGGATGACGGCTCGCCGAATTGGGAAATTTCACTGGACATGCTGCGGGATGCAGAGAATGATGGAATAGAACAACTGGTATGTACCCCGCACATTCTCACCCGGCAAGAACTGGAACCGGAAAGAGCCGACGAGGTTTGGGGGCTGTACGAGGAACTGGTACAACGAGCCGCCAAAGCCGGAATAGCTGTGAAAATTATGATGGGAGCAGAGTTGTATGCCGCTCCCGACCTGAAGCTTGATCATAAAATTGCAACCCTGGCGCAAAACGGCAAATATTTCCTGGTAGAATTTCCAATGGCGTTGATCCCGGTATTTGCGCCGCAATTGTTTTTTAATTTTATAATTGATGGAAAAACACCAATCATCGCCCACCCGGAACGAAACGGCGGTTTTCTGGAAGAACCGCATAAAGCGTATGATTATGTAGAACGCGGCGCTTTTTTACAGGTAACTGCCGGCAGTCTGTTGGGCAGGTTTGGTCAGCACGTGCAGAATTATGCCATTCAGTTAATGGATGCGAATTTGGTGCATTTGATCGCCAGCGATGCACACAACCTTACTTCCCGGCCTTTAAAGCTTGGCGAAGCGTATAAATTTGTTGAAGAAAGGTGGGGCAAACTGCGCGCCGATATGCTGTTTAGTGAAAATCCGCTCAAGGTGATTGCCGGCGAAACAATACAAATCGGCGAACCGGTCGAGATTGATATGCAGGCAGCGCAAAACTGGCAGGACAAAATAAAATCATTTTTCGGCTTGAAAGCGCGTTGATTGATAATTAATAAAATATTGTGTGGAGAAATAAATTGCCAGACTATAAAAAAATGATACATGAGCAACTGGAACAAAGCGTACAGGTTATACGCTATATTAATGAAAATTTGGTTGATGATATTGTGCAAGCCGGCGCCTTGATGGTTGAATGTTATCAAGCCGGCGGCAAATTACTGATTTGCGGCAATGGTGGCAGCGCTGCCGATGCGCAGCATTTCGCCGCCGAACTGGTGGGGCGTCTGAATTATCACCGCGCCGCTCTGCCGGCTATTGCGTTGACAACCGACACGTCCATTCTTACCGCGGTTGCCAACGATTATTCATTCAACGATATTTTTGCTCGCCAGGTTGAGGCTTTGGGCCAGGCTGGCGATATTTTGGTGGGGTTGAGCACCAGCGGAAATTCCGGCAATGTGGTGCAGGCTGTGCATGCCGCCAAATGCAAAAAAATAACCACAATTGCCCTATTGGGAAAAAGCGGCGGAACTTTGGCAGGCCTGGCGGACTATAAATTGGTAATCCCTTCGCAAACATCACAAAAGATCCAGGAGGGACACATCACAATTATCCATTTATGGTGTGAAATGGTTGAAAAAACCTTGTTTCCTGTGTAATCATTCATTGGTATAAAACAAATAAAGAAAATACGTTGACCTTTTTAAATCCCGGAATATTGTTCGGCTTGTTTGCCGCAGCAATCCCGCTTCTGATCCATTTTTTAAACCGCACAAAATCCAGGAATATCCCTTTTAGCAGCCTGGTTTTTCTCAAGGAATTGCAGCAGCAACAAATTCGCAAGATCAAATTCAAGCAATTATTATTGCTTGTGCTGCGGACTTGCATCATTATTCTGCTGGTGCTTGCTTTTGCCCGGCCATCACTGCGCGGCAGCTTGCCCGGGCAGCTGGCTTCCAATGCACGTTCCAGCGCTGTGCTCATTCTTGACAATTCGTCTAGCATGATGCGTCAACAAAAAAGCGGAACCGCATTTACCCAGGCAAAAGATAAAGCTATACAAATAATCGGTGAAATGCAACCGGGTGACGCCTTGTATCTTGTTTCCGCTACCGACACGACCTTGGCGGCGAATTATTCTGCCGATAACGAGTTTCAGGCATTACAGCAGCAAATTAAAAACATTCACACGGATTACAGGCTTACCAATTTGTCGGCGGCATTCGATAAAGCACAGCAATTGTTGGCCAGCAGCAATAATATTAACCGTGAAGTTTATGTGCTGTCCGATTTTCAGCGCACTGCATTCGGCAGTGATTCGGGCAGGGCTATTGACGCCGATGTGCGGGTGTTGGGTTTGCCCGTAAATAGCGGGCCCGTTCATAACCTGGCGGTGACTGAAATAAAAAGCATCACCACTATATTTGATAAAGATAAACCAATCGAGTTGCAAGCAGTTATAACCAATACCGGCAGCCAGCCTTCGGGAAACATACTGGCGCAATTATTTGTTAATAACGAAAAACTGGCGCAAACCATGGTAGACCTGGAGCCGGGCGTCAGCGCGCCGGTTAGTTTTAAATTTACTCTCCATCGCGCCGGTTTTCTTGCCGGATATGTGTTGCTGGAAGACGATGATGTAGAAACCGATAACCGGCGTTATTTTTCTTTATATGTGCCGCAGCAGGTCAAAATTGGTATGGCGGTTGGCGCCGCTCGCGATGCCGATATAATCAGGCTGGCGTTGAACCCGGAACAACATCGTGAGTCGAACCTGATCGTAGAAGAGATAACCATGGCGCGCTTATCCGCCGTCAATATAGCGGGATATGATGTGCTGACCCTGGTTAACCTGGCCGATGTGTCTCCGGAAGCCGCTGATCATTTGGCTGAATTTGTACGCAGTGGCGGCGGACTGGTAATGATCCTTGGCGAAAACAGTAATGTGCAGGCGTATAACCGCATTTTACCGCGGTTGGGTTTGCCTGTCATTCAAGGGATTGTTGGCAATATGCAGGACGAGCGCGCAGTTTTTTCTCTCAGCAGCGATGATTTGACCCACCCGATCTTTCAGGGGATGTTTGAAACCGAAAGCGCCCGTTTCGACAAGCCGCGTTTCCGTTTTGCTCTGCATATAACAAACCTGACGGGCTGCGATAAAATAATGCAATATAGCAGCGGCGATGCTTTTTTGCTGGAAAAAAAGTATGAAAACGGCACGATATTGCTGATGACTTCAGGGGTGAATCCTGAATTGACCGACCTGTCGCGGCGTACCATTTTTGCACCCCTGATGACGCGGATGTTCAGTTATGCAGCATCGTGGAAACATACCCGGCAACACAATTATTCTGTTGGTCAGGTGTTGAGCGAAAAGCTGGCCGCTAATATTGTGCAAAATACCCTGGAAATGCAGCGCCCTGATGAAATTATCGAACGGCTTGAGCCGGTCATTCGGCCAGGCGGCGCATGGCTGGAATATAACGATACGGATATTCCGGGTGTTTATACTTTGCTGGCAGATAATCAAATAAATATGCAATGGGCAGTCAACTGCAATCCCCTGGAATTTGATTTAACGCCAATGTCGGAAGCTATTTTAAAAGATCGTTATAATCTCCGGATGACGGCTTTGGATGCAGATATAAAACAGATGATTGTTCAGAATCGTTATGGTGTGGAATTGTTCAAGTATTTTGCTCTGGCGGCGCTGCTGTTGTTGATTGTTGAAATGCTGCTATACCGCGCCGGTGACGAAGCCCTGGACGCTGCGGAAAGAACAAAAAGATAGATATTTGACCTGCTTAAATAATGTTTTGATTGACAAAAATAAATTGATGACAAGCCTGAAATGACGAGGTTAATTTGATCGATATAGACGCAAAAACCAGAGAACGTGCTATTATAGCAGGCCTGGTTCGGGATGGTCAGGAACGCCACCAGGTAGATGAATACCTGGATGAACTAGAGTTGCTGGCAGAAACCGCCGGCGCCGAGGTGCTGGAACGAATTGTACAAACTCGCGATCGGATTGATTCCGCATATATGATTGGCCGCGGCAAAGCCCGTGAACTGGCCGATACCGCCAAATATCTTGACGCCGACCTGATAATATTTGATGACGATTTAACCCCCGCCCAGGCAAAAAATATTGAAGAATTGTGCCAGGTCAAAGTGGTTGATCGCAGTGGGTTGATTCTGGATATTTTTGCCAGTCACGCCCGTACCCGCGAGGCGCGTACCCAGGTGGAACTGGCGCAGTTGAAATACCTTTTGCCGCGCCTCACCCGGCAGTGGAAGCATTTATCCCGCCAGGTTGGAGGTATTGGCGTAAGAGGCCCCGGTGAAACCCAGCTGGAAGTAGACCGGCGGCTCATTCGCAAGCGGATAGCTATTCTTGAAAAAGAACTGTTACAAATTGCCAAACAACGCAGCATCCGCCGCAAGAGCCGGCAGGAAGAATTTAAAGCGGCGCTGGTGGGGTACACCAATGTCGGCAAATCGACCCTGATGAATGTGCTGACAAATGCCGATGTTCTGGTAAAAAACCAGCTATTTGCCACCCTGGATTCCACGATACGCGCCATGCAACGAGAAGATCGCAAGGTGTTGTTGATCGATACGGTTGGATTTATCCGTAAATTGCCGCATCACCTGGTGGCTTCGTTCAAGAGTACTCTTGAAGAGGTGACCGAGGCGGATTTACTGCTGCATGTGATTGATATTTCCATGCCCGAATTTCGCGAGCAAATGCAGGTGGTTAATTCTGTGCTGGAAGAATTAAAAGTGAATGATCGTCCGATTATTAATATATTTAATAAAATTGATTTATTGCAGGATACTGCGTTAATCAGTGAATTGAAACAAACCGGTCAACCTTGCGTTTTTATATCAGCACAGCGTGGTATTTTTTTGCAGGAACTGGAGCAGCAAATTTTTGCCGCAGCAGAACAGATCTGTAAAACCATGCAGGTAGAACTTGCCAATGATCAAACCCGTCTGATATCGCAGCTGCATGAACTGGCCCAGGTAACCGACCTGGAGTATGTTCAAGACAAAGTAATTGTAAAATTTTCAGTTTTACCGGTTAATGTGGGAAAAATAAACCGGTTGTTAAACAATGTGCCGGGCAGCGTATGAATATTCTAGTCGTGGATGACGATAAAAACATCGGCGCTTCTTTGCAGTGGCTACTGAACAAGGAAGAGCATGATGTAAAAACCTGCCATGACGGCGAGCAAGCCATTGCTCTGGCTGGACAGGAGCATTTTGATGTTGCGTTTATGGACGTGATGATGCCCGGTATGAGCGGCATTGAGGTTTTAAGCCGGGTTTTGAAAATACAACCCCATCTGCGGGTTTATATGATTTCCGGCCAGGCGGATATAGCCACGGCCGTTAAAGCGACCAAGCTGGGGGCTTTGGATTTTCTGGAAAAACCGCTCAATCCGGAAAAACTGATTTTGGAAATGCGAAAAATCCGTCAACAACAGGCGGTCAGTGCGCGTGTTAATGAGCTGCAAAAGCTGGTAGATCTGGATCACCAAATGCTTGGCGAATCAGTAAAGATGCAGGAACTGCGCGAGATAATCAGCCGCGCCGCGCCCAGCGAAGGCCGCATAATGATTTATGGGGAAAACGGCAGCGGTAAGGAACTGGTGGCACACGAAATTCATAACAACAGTTTGCGTAAAAACGGGCCTTTTATCCAGTTGAATTGCGCCGCTATTCCGCGTGATTTGATTGAAAGCGAATTGTTTGGCTATGAAAAGGGTTCGTTCACTGGTGCAATGCGCCGCAAGCAGGGTTTGATCGAACAGGCTGAAGGCGGCACCCTGCTGCTCGATGAAGTGGGTGATATGGCGCTGGAAACCCAGGCAAAATTGCTGCGGGTATTACAGGAAAACGAATTTACTCGTTTGGGCGGCGCCAAACCGCAAAAATTTGATGTGCGAATCATTTCGGCAACCAATAAAAATTTACTGCAGGAAATTTCTTTGGGGAACATGCGCGAAGATTTGTATTTTCGACTCAATGTAATCCCCGTCGTCGTGCCGCCGTTGCGCGAGCATGTGGAGGACGTCCCCCGGCTGATTGAACATTTTGCCGCCATGTATTCCGCGCGAAACGGCAAAAAGCCCAAGATATTCAGCCCGGACGCCATATCTTTGTTAATGCGGTATCACTGGCCGGGTAACATCCGGGAACTAAAAAATATTGTTGAGCGTTTGGGAATTATGATTGCCGGCGATATTATTGGCGTAGCAGACGTTAATTTTGTTATTGGCGGTGGTCTGAATGACGGGCAGAATACAGCTTTTGTTTATGATGAAACGATCCCTTTAAAAGAGTTTCTTGGCCGACAAGAAAAAACGGCGATCATGTATATTTACCAGAAATACAATGGAAATGTTAGTAAAGTAGCTCAGGTGTTGCAAACCGACCGGGCTAACCTGCATAAAAAACTGAAAACTTTTGGTATAAAACCATAAGGTAAAACGAATGTCAACTGTAAAAAAGAGTTGTTTTGTTTTATTCCTGGGTTTGCTGCTGGCGGGTAATTGCCGGGCTTTTGCTGCTGAAAGAATTACGGGGACGAACCAGAGTTATCAACAGGGTGACTGGATTACCTGGAGCACCACCCGGTTTGTGCGAGATGTTGCAATCGGCGATCAGTTCATTTATTATGCCACTACCGGCGGTATAACCCGGTATAATTTTTTTAGCGATAAATGGGACTTTCCCTGGACGATGAGTAACGGACTAGCCAGCAATGATATTTATATTGTTGGGAATGATTTTGCCACTGGTTATTTATGGTGCGTGCATAGCGAAGGCGTCAGTTATCTGGAACCAGCCTCGCAACTGTGGAATAATGTTTTTTATGATGAACTGCCGTTTTGGTCCGATGAAACGATCAATTCCATTGGCTTTGGCAATTACAAGGTTTTTCTTGCCACAACAGAGAACAAATTTTATATATCAAATAATACCCAGGCAAATTTTTATTCAACAGCACGCCCTGAAGAAATGGCAGATGATACGGAAAACAATGGTGTAATTCAATGGCATGGCCTTTTAACGCCGCACCAGCCTAAACTGATCAATTTATTCATGTCTGACGGTTATTTTTTTGACGAAAGCAAACAAATAATTCGCGATATGCGTTTTCGTCGCTATCCAATAACTTGTTGGGAATATGATAAATGGCGCAAACTGTGGATCGGCACCTGGGGATTGGGCGCCGGACGCGGTGATTTGAATACCATCCGCCTCGATCTGCTTTCGCATGGCTTGTGGGATGAAACCGTGGATGCAATTGCCAGGGATAGAGACAGGCTCTGGCTGGGCGGCGTTCCCGATCATGATGAACCTAATGGTGTAACAGAGTGGAACCCCGACGACCAGTCCGCATTGTATTATGAACCATACCAGCTAACCGGGTTTGGCAATGACCGCATCACCTCAATTGCCGTCGATGGAGATATTGTGTGGTTCGGTACGCAGGATGGCTTGACGCGTTTTGATCGCAACAGAAATAACTGGCGGTGTTTAACGGTGGTCGATAACCTGGTAAATAATTTTGTTCATGATGTGGTTATTGATCGCGATAATATCTGGGTGGCAACCAGCGGCGGCGTATCGCGGTTGAACAAGGCGCCATGGGGCAGCGATTCACTGCGTGTCAGGCATGTTATGTATTCCAGTCTGGGCGAAATTGCTGTTTATGACCTTGAAAAACAGTTCAATTTATTGTGGATGGCTACCGAGTACGGCATTTTTGTTTATGATACGGAAGCTGATTCCGGGGGCTTTTACAAAGGTATGGAAGGGCCCTCCGATCAGGCAATCTTTGCTGTATCGGGTTATGGTGATGAATTATGGTTTGGCACAGAAGCCGGTGTAGCGGCATTTAATACCAAAACAAAAACCTGGCTAACGCCCCCGGCAAAAATGTACAATACGGATGCAGGGATAAACCGTATATTGGCCGATAGAGATGCAGTGTGGGTGGCGACCAATACCGGCGTGTTAAAATATGACCGTGCCGCAGGACGCTGGGTTCACTTTACAGTGAAGGATGGCCTGCCGGATGACCAGGTCTATTCCTTGTGCCTGGATGGCGATTATATCTGGTTTGGTTCGGCCAAAGGGTTAACCCGGTTTTACTGGAATTCACCCTGGCGCATCGACTGATGTTTTGTTAATAAAACTGCTGTGAGAAATAATCAAACAGATACAAAACAGCGGCAACAAAAGTGTATACATATTGGTAAAAAAGAGCAGCATATCAACATGAATTATCAACAGGCGGTAGATTATCTTTATGGATTGGAACGGTTTGGCTGGAAACCGGGTCTGGAACGAATCTATAAATTGATGCAAGCTCTGGACAATCCACAGGAAAAAATCCGTTATATTCATATCGCCGGGACTAATGGCAAAGGTTCTGTAGCGGCAATGATAGAATCGGTTCTGCGCAGCGCCGGTTTCCGAACCGGGCTGTATACTTCGCCACACCTGCAAAATGTGCGGGAACGTATCAGGCTTGATGGCGCAATGATAACAGAGCAAGAGTTTGCCGCCATTATGACCCGCCTGAAACCGCTTGGCGATAAATTGCAATGCACTTTTTTTGAGGTAATAACCGCATTGGCGTTTGTGTCATTTGCCGCATATCCGGTCGATTTTGTGGCATTGGAAACCGGGCTGGGCGGCAGGCTGGATGCAACAAATCTAGTCAGCCCCAAAGTTACCGTAATAACCGCTATCGATTACGAACATACTGAACATTTGGGCACAGAAATTGCTATGATTGCTTATGAAAAGGCCGGTATCATCAAATCGGGCGTTCCATGCGTAATCGGGCAATTGCCGGCGGCAGCTAAACAAGTAATTATCACTACCTGTGCACAAAAAAACAGCGCCCTGGTTCAGGCGGAGCAGCGGTGTGAGTGTAAAAATGTGGAACTGCACACCAGTAGTACAGATTTTGATTTGTATGTAGACAGCGAATTTACCGGCAGAGTAAAGCTGCCATTGCCGGGTGAGCATCAGGCAGGTAACGCTCAAATTGCTGCGGCAGCAATAGCAGTTTTGCAAGACCAACAGGTACCCGTTCGGCACAAGCGCCTTGTTGAAGGTTTGAACAAGGTTCAATGGCCGGGCAGATTTCAGACAATCAGCGCCGAACCTTTTGTCATTGCTGATGTTGCGCATAATCCGGCTGCATTTAAACAACTGGCCGCTTTGCTAAAAAAAGTGTTTGCAGACCATCGTATAAAATTATTGTTTGGATTGTTAAAGGATAAAAATTTAATCGAATCAATCCAAATTTTGACGCCTGTTGCCCATACGGTTTATTGTGTACGGGCAGAAAATGAGCGTTTTCTTGAACCGGAAATAATAGCTCACGAGTTTGGAAACAAGATACCAGTGCACTGTTTTGGAACGGTGAAAGCCGGTTTACACCAGGCTGTTAAAGACCTGCAACCGGGAGAGCTTTTGTGCGTTACCGGTTCTCATTATGTTGTTGGAGAAGTATTGGATGAAATAAAAAACTTGACAAGCTGAATAATTTTTTTTATCTTATTAAAATGACCTGCGTTACCTCAAGAAAAAAACACACCAATATTTTCTCCATATAAACTGCCATGTATAAGGCTCGTGTTTGTTTGAAATCAAATAATAATTAACTTATAATATTCAAAAAGAGTCGGGGTGCTTTGTGGCTAGTGTAGAATTACGAAACGTAACCAAGGTTTTTGACAAAAATGTAACGGCTGTTAATTCGGCCAATATTTCAATTCAAGATACCGAGTTTATTGTGTTGGTTGGGCCATCCGGTTGTGGAAAATCGACCCTGCTGCGAATGATCGCCGGCCTGGAGGATATAACCTCGGGAGAAATATATATAGACGATAAAATCGTTAATCAAGTGCCCCCAAAAGACCGGGATATAGCCATGGTTTTTCAGAATTATGCACTATACCCGCACATGACCGTTTACGACAATATGGCTTTTGGTCTCAAGCTGCGCAAATTCAGCAAGGAAGAAATTGTCAAGCGGGTTAATGATGCAGCAGAAATTTTGGACATTAATCATTTGCTGGATCGCAAACCCAAGGCACTTTCGGGCGGGCAGCGGCAGCGGGTTGCCGTCGGACGGGCAATCGTCCGCATGCCCAAAGTGTTTTTGTTTGATGAGCCGTTATCGAACCTTGATGCCAAGCTGCGGGTGCAAATGCGCACAGAGATATCCAAGCTGCATACGCGTCTAAAGGCGACCATGATTTATGTAACGCATGATCAGGTTGAAGCTATGACCATGGGCGAAAGGATTGTCGTTTTAAAAGATGGGCTTATTCAGCAGGTTGATACGCCATTGAATTTGTATCATAATCCGGCCAATAAATTTGTAGCCGGTTTTATCGGCAGCCCGGCCATGAATTTTATGGCAGGTGAAATTATCCGCCAGGACGGGCTTTGGTTTGCCAGCCAGGATGTGAGAATAAAAATACCGGGAAATCGGGTCAACGCTCTGGATGCCCTTGTCGGTCAGCAAGTTACAATGGGTATTCGCCCGGAACATTTGAGCGTTAAAGATTCAGCTGCGCACGACAACGGGTTGTTTTATATTACAGCAAAACTTGAAGTTGTTGAACCAATGGGCAATGAAATGTTTTTATATTTAACAGCTGCCGGGCAGCCTCTGGTAGCGCGTTTGAATTTGAATGAAAAGCCACAGGTTAATACAGATATTACCATTGGTCTTGATATCCAAAAAGCGCATTTTTTTAATCCACAAACCGAGGAGGCTTTACAAGTAAATAATAGTCGCAATTGAAAATAAACTTTACGGGGAGGTAGAAAAAGTCACCAGGTAAGTATACAAAACAAGGAACAGATACCTGCCAATTAAACCTATTAGACTGTTTACATTGAAAATAGATAAATACATTAGCAGTATATAGAACAAGACTGTTATATTGCATTTGATAAAATTTATATTTTGAAATAAAAAAAATTACGAGGAGAAAATGGACATAGCGGAACTCAAAAATCTAAAAATTGCTGAATTAACCCACATGGCACAGGAATTGGGTGTTTCCGGCATCACCGGCCTTAAAAAAGCTGAACTGATTTTTAAAATTTTAGAAGAACAAACCAAAAAAGAGGGTTTGATCTTTGCAGAAGGCGTGCTGGAAGCGCTTCCGGATGGATATGGCTTTTTACGTTCCCCTGATTATAATTATCTGCCGGGACCAGATGATATATATGTATCGCCATCGCAAATCAAGCGTTTTGGAATGCGCACCGGAGATACAGTTTCCGGGCAAATTCGTCCGCCCAAAGAAAACGAGCGTTTCTTTGCCTTGCTTAAAGTTGAGGCGCTCAATTTTGAAAACCCGGAAGAAGCCAAAACCAAAATGCTTTTCGATAACCTTACCCCTCTTTATCCCAACGAAAAAATAAACCTTGAAACCCTGCCAAAAGAATACTCTATGCGTATTATGAACCTGCTGACCCCGATTGGCAAGGGACAAAGAGGCTTGATCGTTGCCCAGCCCAAAACCGGTAAAACCACGCTGCTGCAAAAAATAGCCAACAGCATTACCAAGAACCATCCGGAAATCAAGCTGATTGTATTATTAATTGATGAGCGCCCTGAAGAAGTGACAGACATGGAACGCTCGGTAGCCGCCGAGGTGGTCAGTTCTACTTTTGATGAGCCGGCGGAACGGCATGTGCAGGTGGCCGATATGGTGCTGGAAAAATCCAAACGCCTGGTTGAATACGGTCAGGATGTGGTGATATTGCTGGACAGCATTACCCGTTTGGCGCGTGCGCATAATGCCGTAGTGCCGCATAGTGGTAAAATATTGTCTGGTGGTGTGGATGCCAATGCCTTGCATCGCCCCAAACGCTTTTTTGGCGCCGCCCGTAATATTGAAGAAGGCGGCAGCTTAACGATCATTGCCACTGCCCTTATTGATACCGGCAGCCGCATGGATGAAGTTATTTTTGAAGAATTCAAGGGAACCGGTAATATGGAACTGGTGCTGGATCGCCGCTTGTCGGATCGCCGGGTTTTTCCGTCTATTGACGTTAACCGCTCCGGAACCCGCAAGGAAGAATTGCTGCTTGCCGATAAAGAATTGAACCGGGTTTGGATATTACGCAAACTCCTGGCCGAACTGAATACTGTAGAAGCTATGGAATTTTTGCTTGGGAAAATACAGGGCAGTAAATCCAATAAATCTTTCCTGGAATCGATGAG
>CAYNSO010000031.1:18259-36586 GCA_964399735.1 uncultured Cytophagia bacterium | reverse complement strand
GCTCCTTCCCTTCTGTTTGCTCATTCGCCGATGCTTTACCTGCCAGTTGCCCGCATGCGGCATCAATATCATCGCCTTTGCTCCAGCGCACCGAAACCGGCCCACTCGCCAGGGGCAGCAACCACTTGACGAATTGATCTACCTTTTCCGCATCCGGTCGGTTGAACCCGGCTACAGAGGTATTGTAAGGAATGATGTTCAGTTTGCAGGGAATCTTGCTGAGCAGTTTTCGCAGGTCATGGGCGTGTTTCTGGCTGTCATTCAACCCGGCGAACAAGACATATTCAAAAGTGATCAGTTGTTTTGCGCCATTGGCATAGTATAACGCGGCTTTGAATAGTTCGGTCAAATTCCACTGTTTGGCGACCGGCATAAAACTTGAGCGCTGTTCCTGATGCGGTGAATTGAGGGAAATCGCCAGCTTGAATCTTTGCTGTTCATCAGTAAAACGAAAAATGTTCTTTACGACACCGGCAGTAGAAATTACAATATGTCGCGCGCCCACGGCAATGCCGTCTGCATGGTTCATCAGGTGTGCGGCTTTGATGACGTTGTCATAATTATGAAAGGGCTCGCCCATGCCCATAAACACAATATTGGTCAGCTTGACGCCGAGGTCGTGTTCCACATACAGAACCTGGTCAACAATTTCACCCGCGGTGAGGTTGCGCTTGAAACCAATTTTCGCCGTGGCGCAAAAGGCGCAATTCAGCGCACAGCCAACCTGCGAAGAAATGCACAAAGTGCGGCGACCATCATCTGTAATGTAGACGCTTTCGATGTGATGCCCGTCGGCCAAAGTGAATAAATACTTGATTGTGCTGCTTACAGGAGAAATTTGCTTCTGCTCAAGCTGTAAATGCCCCAGAGCGGCAGTTTCCTGCAGACGCTGCCGGAAAGATTTGGCAATATTTGTCATTTCATTAAAAGAGCGGGCTTTTTTTTCATAGATCCAGCCGAATAACTGCCGGCCGCGGTATTTCTTTTCTCCGACGCTTTCCGCCAAACTTTCAAGCTCTTCCAGCGTCAGGCCGGTAAGGTTGATTACACTCATGGTATACTTTCCGATTTTTAAAGTCGTTATGAAAATTTTATATTCAGAAAAAATGTCGCGCCACAGGCACGACCTGCATTCTGTCTGTCAGAAACATTCCTTTGCAACAGATTTAAAGCCCAACTTTTCATCAAGTTGGAGAGACTGTGTGAAAACGACTAGTTTTATTCATTTTTTCGATTTTTATCTCAAATAACAATATTTATAATCACTTGTTTTTATTTGTTTTGTATGGCATCAAGAAATATGTCAAAATTCAAATAATTACTACTTTATCATGTTTTCATACAGTCTGTAAAGTTTGGATGGGAGGAACGCAAAACATCGTCCGCTCGGTCAATAATTTCCACTTTTGTAGATTGTGACCGGGAATTACAAAAAGGAAAAACGAAAATATTTATAACTGCTAAATGTAACAATTTTAAAAACCCGCTTCAAGCAAAACAATTACCGGTAAACACGCGTCCGGGCATTTTACAATATTGACTTTTGAAACAAAATTCCCTAATTTATCAAAACATAAAGAAAATTATAAAGATACATCCATCTCAAATTATAATGACCAGCGTTACCGGAGGTTCAATGAGTTCCAGCAGCAGCAATCAAAAAGATGATATAGAAATTGTCAAGCAGTTAAAAAAATCGCATGATGAACTAGTAAGTGAAATAGGTAAGGTGATCATCGGTCAGCGCCAGGTGATCGACGAACTGCTGATCTCGCTGCTAGCAAGGGGCCATTGTCTGCTGGTCGGCGTACCGGGGCTGGCCAAGACCCTGCTTATCAGCACCCTGGCACGGGTTTTGAATTTAAAATTCAGCAGAATTCAGTTCACCCCGGATCTGATGCCTTCCGACATTACCGGTACTGAAGTGATCGAGGAAGACCAGAGCTCAGGCCGCAAAACTTTTAAATATATCAAAGGTCCTGTATTTGCCAATATTGTCCTTGCCGATGAAATCAACCGCACACCCCCCAAAACTCAATCAGCATTGTTACAGGCAATGCAGGAGCATGAAGTCTCTGCGGCCGGCGTCACCTACAAGCTGGACGAGCCGTTCTTTGTGCTGGCCACGCAAAACCCAATCGAACAGGAAGGCACCTACCCCCTTCCCGAAGCCCAGTTGGATCGTTTCATGTTCAACCTGTGGGTAGATTATCCGACCAACATAGAAGAAGAACAGATCGTGCATTCCACTACCAGCGCGTATAATGCCGATTTAAAGATTGTGCTCAATGCACAAGAAATTATTACCCTGCAGGATTTGATTCGGCGGGTGCCGGTTGCCGATAACGTAGTCAGTTATGCCGTAAAACTGGCGCGCCTGACCCGACCGGGTAACGAAGAAGCGCCCAAATACATCAAAGAGTGGATTAACTGGGGGGCCGGGCCGCGCGCTTCACAATACATGGTATTGGGCGCCAAAACCCGTGCCGTACTGGACGGACGCCCCACACCCGATATTGAAGATATTCAGGCCGTTGCCAAATCTGTACTGCGTCACAGGCTGGTATGTAACTTTAACGCCGAAGCCGATGGCGTCGGCGCCGCCGATGTCATTGAAAAATTGCTAAAAGAAACAGGCAAATAATGTCGAGCCCGTCGGTATTGGGCTCAGCGGGGTTAACAGATGATTGGTTAATAATAAAACTCTAACTGTCCGGTTAAAACCGGCACAGGATACAATGACACAGCAGAATATTGATCTGAAAAAATTTCTCAACCCGGAAGCAGTCTCCAAACTCGCCAACCTGAACCTTGTTGCAAGACTGGTGGTGGAAGGCTTTATCACCGGCTTGCACCGCAGCCCCTATCACGGCTTTAGTGTGGAATTTGCCGAGTACCGCCAATATATGCCCGGCGATGATATTCGTCATATCGACTGGAAAGTGTATGGCAAAACCGACCGCTTTTATGTAAAACAGTTTGAAGAAGAGACCAATTTAAAAGCCTATATTCTGCTGGATGCCTCGGCTTCCATGTCCTATACTTCGCACTCGATCACCAAATTTCAATACGCCACCTACCTTTCTGCTGCAATGAGCTATTTGATGCTGAAGCAGCGGGACTCTGTGGGTCTGGTGACATTCGACAAAAAGATCCGCAAATACCTGCCGCCGCGTTCGGTGAATTCCTATTTACCCGTCATCCTTCAGCAATTACATAAAACGAAAACCGGCGCACAGACCAATATCTCCGCCACCTTTCACCAGATGGCGGAACGAATCAAGCGGCGCGGCCTGATCATTATAATATCGGATTTGATGGATGAGCCGGAAAAAGTGCTTTCGGGCCTGAAGCATTTCCGTCATAACAAGCACGAAGTGGTGGTATTCCACATTCTTGATCCACTGGAACGCACCTTTAACTTTGGGCAGGATGCTACATTTGTCGACCTGGAAAGCGGTGAAAAAATAGTTACCCAACCCTGGCATATTCGCGCCGAATACTGCAAGCTGCTGGCAAAATTCATTGAATTATATAAAAATCAATGCCTGGCCAACCGTATTGATTATGTTCTAATGGACACACGGGAGAATTTTGACCGGGCATTAATGCAATACCTGGTAAAACGAAAACGAATTGGCGGGTAACATCAATACCGCTTTGGACAGTTATGGGGCACATATAATATGAATCCATATTTTCTGTGGCTGGGAATTCTTGCTATAATATTCATGGTCTATTTCATCAGCCGGTGGCGTATAGCACATAAACGTTCCAAATTTCAGGCGCGGCTGTTTATACTATTCTTTTTATTTGTACTTGTTCCAACTGTTTTGTTGCTTACTATTGCCAGCGCACTTTTTACCAAAAGCAGCCGGCTGCTCAATCCCCCTGAAATCGAAAAAGCCCTGTCGCAGTCCCTGGAAATATTGCGCCTGCATTTTGATGAAAAGGGCGAATTTTTTTTAGAGACCCACCCGGATTTCAGGCAGCTTAATCCTGAAATACTCGAAAATAACGAGTTGGATTACGCCGGCCTTGTAAACATGCAATCCGGCCAGGCAGTAATAAAACATTTTATCAGCATCAACCCTGCAATAACCAAACCGCTCAGCGACATTACACCGACTGGTTACGAGGCCATCAAAGTCCACGGTTTTTTGGCCCAAAACGCGAGTTTTCGAAAACAGAACTTTTATGAATATTACCGGCTGCGGCCAGATTCTACCATAGCCCTGGCCGGATTTGCGATAACCGAAACGCAATTACAAACCCGGCGGGAAATATCACGGGTTTTAAAAAATTATACCTCGCTCAGCCTGTTTCGCGAGACAATTATTGAAAAAAAACTGATCTGGGTGATTGCTCTCATTCTGCTGATCATTCTGGCATTGATCTCATTTCAACTGGCGGGTATCATTTCTAAAGGTATTGGCGGCCCCATTAAACAATTGAGCGATGGTATGCAACATATCGGCTCCGGCGACCTGACCTACCGGCTGCATATTAAAGCGGACGATGAAATTGCATACCTGGTGGAATCTTTTAACCGCATGGCTGAAGAACTTTTAGTCAGCCGTGAACGGTTGAAACGGGCAGAACGCGCGGCCGCCTGGCGCGATGTAGCACGACAAATTTCTCATGAATTGAAAAACCCCCTCACTCCTATCGAGTTGTCACTTTACCGCCTCAAAACCAGCATGGGCGAAACCATTGCCAACAATATCGACCTGGCTGAATCGCTGCGAATTATAGAGGAGGAAATTGCTTCCATGCGGCGTTTGGCCAGTGAATTTTCGGAATTTGCCCGTATGCCGCAGTTGCACCTGCAAGATCAAGATCTGGCTGAAATCATTAAAGACTCGGCAAGGTTATACAGCGAACACCCTGTTCATCTGCACATTGCCCCCGACATACCAATGCGGCAGCTTGACCGCGAACAAATGCGGCGGGTTTTTAATAACCTGATTAAAAACGCCATCGAAGCCTCTGCGCCCCAGGCGCCGATTACTATTTCAGCAGAGATGCAAAATCAAAAAATTCACATCCACATAAGCGACAGCGGCTGCGGTATGGATGAAAAAGAACTGGAGCGGGTGTTCGACCCCTATTTTACTACCAAAAAAGACGGCACCGGTTTGGGGTTATTCATTGTGCAACGGATTATCACCGACCATGGCGGAGAATTAATGATTAAAAGTGAAAAAGGCCGGGGAACGACGATTATTATAATTATATAAACAAAACCTCGCAAGGGAAATGCAGATTATACAATAGACAAGTTGATATTTTTTAAATCAAAACACTGCCAATTACGAACCGGCTTTGTGCAAAACCTTGACTTGTATTTAAAAATACATGCAATACACAAATTATATAATCAACAAAGGAATTTTGATAAAGGGGATATACTATTAAAGTAACAAATAATGATTAGCGGAACATGGCCTTGATGCTGCCCCATGTATGCCGGGTTGAAGAAATTTGCGGGGTAACCTGTACAACAGGCTGGCTGATTTCGGTTCTTGAATTATCGGTACTATTTACATAATCAATCTTGTAATAAAAAGTCCGGCCTTCGGTCTTAAAAACCGATTTATCAATAAAAGAATATATTTTTTCACCCGCTCCGGAAGAAGCCTGGATAAATGTAATTTGGGTGAAATCTAAACCATCAAAACTACGGTAAACATTATACCCTTTAACATTGGTTTCGTTATTGACGATCCACTTTATTTTTACCTTATCAATACCAAGAGCTTCAGCGCTGAATTGCTTAACCACAACTCCCGAATAACTGATAACGGAGACCAGCAATAATGTAATTACCACAAAGAGTATTTTTGATTTCATTTACCACCCGATAAAATTAATTAACTTGACAAACATAATATCCTGAATATTTTTCAAAAAATCAAGTCTTTTTTAATTATTTTTCATTCTTTAATCATGATGATTAATATTATTTTCACAGACAATCAGACATAAGCATTATAACCAAGTTCTAATAACCTCATAAAAAATATTACCTTATTACAATAGCAGCATAATTAATGAATGCGTAAACTTGATTATTGCCTGAATTGAATTCTTTTGTTGACATTGACACAATTATTTTTAAATTATAATCATCAAAACCGGCCGATCTTAATAATTGGCCAAGTCTTGGCGAACGGTGGAGTACGAGACTTGACAGGAAAAAACTCACTAGCTAATAATTATGCCGAAGATTCGCTAGACAAATATCTTCGAGAGATTAGTAGCGTTAAATTGCTGACGCCGGAAGAAGAAGTCGAATACGCCAAGCGGATCAAAAAAGGCGACCATGAGGCTTTGGAAATGCTTACCAAAGCGAATTTACGCTTTGTGGTAAGTGTGGCAAAGCAATACCAGAGCCAGGGACTTTCGCTAAACGACCTGATAAATGCCGGCAATCTTGGCTTGATCAAAGCGGCAAGCAGGTTTGACGAAACCAGGGGTTTTAAATTTATTTCCTACGCAGTGTGGTGGATAAGACAATCCATACTGCAATCTCTGGCTGAACAATCAAGAATTGTAAGATTACCATTAAACCGGATTGGTGTTCTTAATCGTATAGAAAAAATTTTTACAACGCTTGAACAGCAGTTTGAAAGAGAACCTTCTGCATCCGAAATTGCTAACGAACTACATATTAGCTTGTGGGATGTATTTGAAGCGATGAATTCGCAGGGTAATTACCTGTCGCTGGACGCCCCGTTTAAAAGAGAAGACGAAAATAAACTGGCCGATTTGCTGGAGAATAAAGATCAGCCATCTCCCGATAAAGCGCTGTTAAAAGAATCGTTATTTATCGAAATACAAAATGCACTGGCAACATTAAACAAACGAGAAGCTGAAGTAATCAAATTATATTTTGGATTAGGATTGGAACACCCTCTTACGCTTGAAGAAATTGGAGAAAAATTTCAACTAACCAGAGAAAGAGTGCGGCAAATCAAGGAAAAAGCTTTACGCAGGCTGCGACATGCCTCACGCAGCAAGCTTTTAAAAAAGTACCTGGAATAAATCCAGGCAATAATTTGTTGCGATAGTAATTATTTTACTTGACATATACTTAATATCTTGCTATATTTGTATAACTTTAGTATCTGTTTCCCCGCCTTTTTCAAGGTACAAAGTAAAAATTCGCATCAGATGGGTCTAGAGAAACGCTTTACAAAAGGTAAACTATGCAAGATAAACGTATCAAGTTAATTTATTTTTCGATGGGGGGATCGGACGTTAAACAAATCAGTCTGGGTTGGAAAAAAATCATCGGTTTATTATCGCTAAGTTTCATATTTGTATTACTTTGCGTCTTTCTTACCTTGCAGTTATTTACCGACTTTTTTCATAACTGGCAGGTAGCGCGACTCTCCAAATCCAACACCCAGCTTGAACAATTACTCACCGAAATGGGGCTTAAAATCGACAATATAGAAACCAAAGTTAAATTTCTTGAAAAAGAAGATGACGACTTGCGTGTCTTTGTCGATTTGCCGGTAATTGATAGCGATACCAAAAAATTGGGGATTGGTGGAACTTCTGATAACACTTTTGCCAATTATAACTCCATTGAAGATGACGCATTGAATCAAGCTATAAAAATTCAGCGCATGATCGAGAATATGGAACAGCGAGTATCCCTGGCTTCGGAAAGCCGCAATGAAATTATCAAGAAATACAATGAAGACTTGCGTCAGTTAAAACATACCCCTTCAATCAGACCTGTGCTTGGTGGCAGAGTTACTGCAATTTTTGGCCTCCGTTTAGACCCCTTTGTTGATAAATATAGACCCCATGAAGGAATAGATATTTCTGCCCCGCGCGGTTCCGATGTTTACGCCGCTGCCGATGGCCGGGTTGTAGAAGTTCAGCAAAAATATGAACCCAATAAAGGATTCGGGAAATACATCATTGTCGATCATGGTTATGGGTTCCAAACCCGTTATGCTCATTTGCATAAAATCATGGTCTCCCGCGGACAACGGGTGAAACGATATGACATTGTCGGTAAAGTTGGCGATACCGGCAGATCTACCGGCCCGCATCTCCATTACGAAGTGATAGTTGACGGGAAAAAACGTGATCCCGGCAAATATATTATTGACTGATTTACAAGCCTGCCGTAACCCGGCGGGCTTTTTTTTTATCAGATTGTACCCTGGGTAAAATTTTTATTGGAACGATGTTTATGAAAAGATATATTTTGCTAATCATTATACTTTTATTAATATCTGGCGTTGTAAATGCGGAACAGCCTGATTTTGCGATCATTAACAGGGGCATAGTATATACAATTAGTGAAAAGTATGACAGCGCTCTTCAGGTCTTTAACAATTTGATAGCGCTTTATCCGGAGCACCCGGCAGGCTATTTTCTCACTGCAGCGCTTTGGCAATCACGCATGATGGATTATGAAACCCGGCAATGGGAACCGGAATTTTACCTGGGTATAGAAAAAGCTATTACAAAAGCAAGGCAGTATCTGGAAAATAATCCCCAAGACGCCTATGCAAATTTTTTTTTAGGTGGAGCTTTATCCTATAAAAGTTTTCAACTGGCGCGTAACAAGAAATATATTCCAGCAATCCGCATCGCCCTGAAATCTGTTTCGGTATTAAATAAAACCATTGAAATTGATTCGACATTGTGCGATAGCTATCTTGGCGTGGGCAGTTATTTATACTGGCGTAGTAAAATTACCCAAAAAATTGCCTGGCTGCCCTTCTTTTCCGATCAAAGAAAAGAAGGAATTGCAAATTTGCTTCAAGCCTGCGAGTGTGGACGTTTTTCAAAATGGGCGGCGCTCTCTAACCTCGCCTGGATCTATATTGAAGAAAAAGAATATGATAAAGCGATACAAATTGCAGAAAACGGGTTAGACAGATTCCCTTCAAGTCGCTTTTTTCTTTGGCCCCTGGGCGACGCACAAATGAAAAGTGAAAACTGGAACGCGGCGATTGATACTTATAAAAAACTATTGGTTCTGGTTCAAAGAGACACAATAAACAATCATTATAATGAAATTGTCATTAACTTGAAACTGGCCAATTGTTACCATGCAATAAAGGTATATAAACCGGCGTTTGACGCCTGCAAACAAGTAATTGCATTGCAACCGGCTGCTGAAGTGCAGGACCGGGCCAACGAGAAAAAACAGGAAGCCATTAAATTATTGGCTAAAATAAACCAGCTATATCAATGATGTGTTTTTAATCTTTTCCCGACAGCAATAGCAAGTTCGGTAACAACAATTAATAACAACCAAAGGGGAATGAAACGCAGGGGGTCTTCCGGCCAAAACAAGCCAATTTCACCACTTTGCCATGAAAACGGAAAGAACCAGTAATACCCGCCAAACAGGTGCTTTTGCAAAGCATCCAACAAAAAATGCAGAGTTGCGCCGGTTAGAAGAAAAAACAATACCTGGCGGCGAATCTGTGGCACAAACAGTTCCGCTAGCAACAGGCAGAAAAATAACACAAATATCGGGGTGTGACAAGCAACCGTATAAATCGCCAGCTTGGGAAATAGAATATATAAAGGGCGAGATACCAGGTCAGGCAGAACTGTGCCAAGATAAAATATTGCCCGGAAGCGTTCCACTAACCAGGGCCGGGTTATTAAATATGCAGCGGTGAAATGAGTTAACAAATCCGGCATCAGTTTCTTTCCCGAATTTTTAAAGTTTTCCAGTTAATGGTAAACGATCTGCAAAAAAAGAACAGCGCCAGAGCAACTGGTAATAGCGAAACAAGAATTTTGTAACGGCGTTTCTCAGCAACATGGTAATCAACTAACTCCAGCCAGCCTTCACGATGGAATATAGCGATAAGGGAGATATAATCGCCTGCTGCAATACCGGTTGCAGCACCTTTAACTTTTACAACTCTATCAAACTGGTGAATTTCAAAGCCATCGTGCAAAATTGTTTTGATGGTAATTGCTGATCCTAAAAAAAGTGTTTTACCGTCGTATTTCTGCGGGTTTTGAAAACACATTTTGAGGGTAACGGCGGGATTGCTGATTTTCCCATAAATTAACAACCCGACCAGCATAACGATATAAATCGTTATGCGGATCAGACGTGCAGTATTTTGATTATTTATCAATTCTGCCTTTAAATACTTTTTTTATAATATCCATCATAAATTTATGGCACAAGACATTCGACGCCACAACATTACCCGTCCATATCGGGCTATCTTTGCCGGCAAAATCAGTTACCTGACCGCCTGCTTCTTGAACTAGCAAATACCCCGCGGCAATATCCCATGGCGACAAACCAATTTCCCAAAAGCCTTCACAACGTCCGCAAGCCAGGTAACTCAGATCGAGCGCTGCCGAACCAAGCCGACGGATGCCGCTTACCTGCATAAATAACAGCTTGAATGCCTCCAGGTATACGTCCAGATATTCCTTAATGCGGAAGGGAAAGCCGGTAGTTAGCATGCTTTTGGCAGGATCGGAGATATCGGAAACGTGAATCGGTTCTCCATTGAGTGTGGCGCCCTTGCCTTTTTCCGCTAGAAACAATTCATTTCGCATCGGATCGTAGATAACTCCCAGAACAATTTCCTGGTTATGTTCAAGGGCAATGGATATAGAAAAGCCGGGGAATCCATGTATATAATTGGTAGTACCGTCGAGTGGATCAATGATCCAGCGATATTCGGCCTTGTCGTCTCTGGCAGATTCTTCTGCGTAAAACTTGTGGTCAGGATAGTGTTCCCTGATTATTGAAATGATGGTTTTTTCAGAATTATGGTCAACAAATGTAACGAAATCAAATTTCTGTTTAACATCAATTTGCGAATTGGCAATCTTGCCAAAATTTTCTTTTAATATTTTTCCTGCTTCCAAAGCGGCTTTAATAGCAATTTCCTTCATTATAGATATTTGCTCCTGTTCATTTATTTTTCAATTCCACTACCGTAACGCCGGTATTCCCTTCATTCCAATAGCCCAACCGAAATTGGCTAACCTGGTGATGACTTTTTAAAAATTCGTTTAAATCCTTGCGCAAGGCGCCTGTGCCCTTGCCATGAATAATGCGGATCTCTTTCATTCCGCATAAAACACTCTCATCAATAAACCGGTCTACAGACTCGCGCGCTTCTTCCACCCGTAAACCACGTAAATCAATTTCACTGGAAATAATTGGCTTTTCTTCAACATTAACTTTGATCACCGAAACGCTTTTCTTGTCTTTTTTTCCGGCTCTTTCCAGTTCTGCAAGCGGCGCTTTAATCTTGATGCCGTCGAGTTGAATATAGACATTGCCTTTTTTATCAACATCAGAGATTACCTGGCCGGTGGCTGCGCTGTTTTTCCATTTTACATAATCACCAATCGCCAAAAAAGTAAGCGGCATAACCGGCGCAGGTTCCTGAACCTGTTTTTTAATGACTTTGATGGTTTCTTTTTGTTCATTAATAACGGTTTTAGCATTGATAATCGCTTCGCGGCGCGCTTGCTTTTCCCGAATTTCTTTGATGGTCTTTTCTACTACAATATTTGCCTGGCTGATGATCTGTTCTGCCTCTTTAACAGCCTGACTTTTAATTTTCTTTTCATCTCGTTTGAGAGCTTCGTTTCGCTCCGTATAAAGTTTTTTCAGGTTATCCAAATCTGATTGTTTCATATTCAAATCTGCGTAAAGTTTGTTATATGAAACAATTTTATCTTCCAAATCAAGAATCAAGCTTTCCAGTTTATCCTTATGAATGCCGACCAGGTTGCGGGCACGGGCAATCAAATCAAAAGGATAACCCATCCTCTGTGCTATATCAAAAGCATAGCTGGATCCGGGTATGCCGGTACGGAAATGGTAGGTTGCTTGCAGGGTTTCGGCATTAAATTCCAGGGAAGCGTTTTCAATGCCGGAATTTTGAAAAGCAAATGCTTTCAATGCGCCTAAATGAGTTGTTACCACACTCAGGCTATGTATTGTGGTTAAATGTTCCAGCAAAGACATGGCCAGCGCTGTCCCCTCTTCGGGGTCGGTGCCGGCGCCAATTTCATCAACAAGCGCCAGGCTTGCCGAATCGGCATTAACGGCAATATCAGCCAGAGTTTTTATATGTGAAGAAAAGGTAGAAAGGTCATTTTCGATGGATTGCTGGTCGCCAATGCTGACAAAAATTTTGCGAATATCGCCGATACACGAATGAGGCAACGCCGGAATGTGCAATCCGCACCTTGCCATCAGGGTAAGCAAACCAATAGTTTTTAAAGCAACCGTTTTGCCGCCGGCATTCGGGCCACTGATGATAAAAGTGTTAATTTTATCACCCAGTTCAACATCAAGGGGAATAACGTTTTTTTCACCCATTCGCAAAACCAGCAGTGGATGGCGGCCCTGATAAATGGCGATACTATGTTTTTGTGACAATTCCGGCTGGTGGCCATTGATCGATTTGGAGAAAACCGCTTTGGCAAAAACCAGGTCCAGATCAGCTAAAACTGCAACGTTATTATCAATAACATGTATATCCTGGCGCACCAGATCGGAGAGGCGTAATAACACTTTATCAATTTCACGCTGTTCGAGGGTTTGCAGTTCGCGGATACGATTATTATCCTCAAATACATCAATAGGCTCAATAAAAAAGCTGGAGCCGCTCGAAGATTGACCATGAACCAACCCTTTTATTTTACGCTTGTATTCATCCTTGACAATCAGCACAAAGCGGCCATCGCGCATACTGATAACGTTCTCCTGCAACAAGCCTTGTTCACTGTACTGCCTGAGCCTGGATTCGATTTTACGCCTTACTGTTGTCTGGGCATGGTTGATTTGCGAGCGGATTGACGCCAGTTCCGGCGAAGCTGCGTCCTTTACCTGGTTGGCTTCAACATCAATACAGCGATTGATCTCTTTTTCTATTGCCGGTAACGCCTGAAGCTGCGCTGTAATTTCTTCAAGATGGGGTATTTTTTCCAACCGACTTGAAAAGAATTGCTGTAACTGGCGAACAACAGATAAATTCCGGACAATCAAGCCAAGTTCGGAAATGCCGAGCAGGCTGGCGGCAAGTCTGGCCTTTTTAAGGGTGGGGCGAATATCGCGAATGCCGTCAATGGGCGGGAACTGATCATAATCCAGTATATCGCGTAATTCGGTGACCTGGTTAAACTTTTTTTGTAATATTATGTGATCAAATTCAGGTTTTATTTGTAAAGCTAATTCTTTCCCCGGTTCAGAAACAGCACAAGCGGCAATTTTTTCACATATTTTATTAAATTCCAAACTTTCAAACGCTTGTTCCAAAACTATCTCCGCAATTCCTCATCCAGTTTTTTGATCTTTTTCTCCATCTCTTTAACCTCAGGTGTTTCAGGCATATCGACAGGCAAAGACTCGTTTACCTGGTCTATTTTTTTTTCAACATTTTTTTCAAGTTTATGTACATCATCCGGTGTTATTCCACCGGCAACAGAAGATTTAACATCCATTTTTTCCAATATCTTGTCCATTGTTCCCTGTGATTGCGGAATAAAGTTGGCAATTGTGTTAACCATAAAAACCGATACTTTTTTCATCTGTGGAAACAAAGCGGATTTGTCGACCAACTTTTTAACATTCGGTCCAAAGGGAATTACACAAAAGAAAATAACAAGCAAGCCAATGACAAGCGCGCCTTGCGCTATTCCTAAAAACGCTCCGCTTACTTTATTAAAACTGTTTTCAGTAATTTTGGGGGAGGATTTTACCAGAATATTAATAATCAACAAAAACGAATAACGAATGCCAAAAAGGATTAAAAGCGCTGCCAGTACGGAACTGATAGTTTGGAGTTGTGGTATTTTTGTTGCAATCACCTGTCCCAACAGTCCGGCAAATTTCAAAGCACAAATTACTGCAATGATCCAGCCGGTGATACCCAAAATTTCATCAAGTAAACCTTTTTTTACGCCCAAAAAAACAAAAACAAGTATAATGGCAATTATTGCAATGTCAGCAGGGTTCATAATATTATTGGCCATGACGTATTAAAATAAAAAAAGTGAATAAAGAAATTAAAAAACTTTCCATATTCACTTACTTATCAAGTAACAAGATATTACATTCCTAATTTATTCTTAACCAACTGACTTGTCAGTTTTCCATCGGCCCGGCCTTTAACTTTGGCCATAACAACAGGCATAACTTTACCGAGGTCCTTTATGGTCAGCGCACCGGATTCTTGAATTGCCTCAACGACAATTTTCTCCAATTCATCGGCGTCAAGCTGTTCCGGCAAGTAGGTTTGAATAACAGCTAATTCAAAGCTTTCCTTTTCCACCAGATCATTTCGACCGGCAGTTTTAAAAGCTTCAATTGACTCACGCCGCTTTTTCGCAGCATTGGTTAATACAGCAATTTCTTCTTCTTCAGAGAGTTCTTTTTGCTGATAGATGGAAGTATCTTTTATCTGACCACGCAGTAATCGTATTGTGCCAAGGCGTTCCTTTTGCCCCGACTTCATTGCCTGCTTCATATCTTCAGTTAAACGGTCCAATATACTCATGAATTCTCCATTACACTGTCAAGACACGTCGATAAAAAGAATTATATTTCCATAAAACTGATCTTGCGTGTTTTTCTGCGAGCTACATTCGCTTTGCGTCTTTTCATTTCACTCGGTTTTTCGTATTGCTGATGTTTTTTAATATCAGACATCAAACCGGCTTTTTCACATGATTTTGTGAATCGTCTCAGCGCTTTTTCAAAAGGCTCACCATCGCGAACCCGAATACCAGGCATGTACTAACTAACCTCCTTTCAAATCATATAAAATTTAATCTAATTTATAAATTTAAAGAATATAAAATTTAAAATCAAGTATTTTTAACTAGTCAACCAGCAAACTCATTTTGACGATGATTTGCTTTTAAATGCTTCCACCTCCAACCGCACCATCGCTACATGTATTTTTCCAATTTCATCCGGGGGTACATGAACAAGGTATTCCATAACCATATCGTCGATAAATTTATCACGCAATACTTTGGGTATGCGATTGGTATAGGGCATCCAGGTAGTGCGCACCCAACCCGCCAGCCCGGCTTTATCTTTATAGACCATATCTTTTGGGAACAGTTCCACCCGTTGTTTAGAAAACCCGGCTTGGGTTAATAAAAAAGCATAGTCATGGCTGTCCGGAAAATTATAAGGAAACTCAAAATTCGAAAAAAAGTCATGCCATTCTGAACGGGCTTGCAAAAGATCCATCATTTGTAAAATTCCATCGGCGTTACCCCTGCCGCCCATTTGCAACAAAATTCGCCCGCCAGGAACCAATGCTTTATAAATTCCCGCCAGCACGGGTGTGTGATCGTGAATCCAGTGTAAGACAGCATTGGAAAAAATAATATCAAATTGCTTTACAAAATTGAGTTCAGCGGCGTCGACGAGGCTGAATGATAGATTCTGATGTTGGCTGACAGGATAATGCTGCCGGGCCAGGTCGATCATGGCGGATGAATTGTCAATGCCGGTTACCGAACCATGCGGAACACAGCTGGCAATTTCTGCGGTGATCTTGCCGTCGCCGCAGCCTACATCTAGAATATGTTCATCGCCGCGCAGTTCTAGTTTGCCAATCAACTCCCGCGCCCAGCTTTGTTGAGCCGTGGAATGTTGGCAATAATCATCAGCATTCCAGTCAATCCCGGCGCTGTTTGGTTGTTTAAACATGGTACACCCTTAAATATTCTGTTTCGGTAGTAACTCCGCGGCTCATCCCTAAAATGTTAATCGGCAATGATGAACCGGGATTTTCTGTAACAGTAAAAGGACAGGGCTTATTTTATTAATGTCATTTTTCGCCTGGTGTCGTATTTATCCCCCTCTAACCGGTAAAAGTAAACGCCGGAACTGACCCGCTGATTTTGCTGGTCAGCGCCATCCCAATCAACATAGTCCGCAATCCCTGCGACTGTTGCTTTGGACAAGGTTCTGATCAAGCGGCCATTCACATCATAGATATTGATGATAGCCCGAGTTCTGTCTTCCAGTTTAAAAGGAATACGGGTAGTACGATTAAAAGGATTTGGATAGTTACTGCCGATTTGAAACCGGCCGGGAACAAAGTAATCATCAATATCTGTTTGATCCGCTTTAATCAGTTTAAATTCAAACTGGTTAATATTAAATCCACTGGTTACTACTTTCAACGTCAGGGTCTGAACCCCTGCATTCAGATGAACATTCTCATATTCCCTAGTGCGCCAATTGTACCAACCATTACTATTTGGCAGATTTATTACATCGGTTAACTGGCTATTGTTACAATACAATTGTAGTTTGGCGTCGGCGCTGTTGGCTGCATAACGGAAGAGGATATTATAGGTTCCGGCCCGGGTAACCGTAATGGTATAATTCAACCATTCCCCATTTTCTATCCAGCCGACTGAATAGGGGGAACCGGCATTATCGGTACACACTTCAATATCGACGCCATCGTTGCGGTATGCGCCGCCGGTGTTCCAGGGCTGCGATTCATCCCAGCGGGTTTGCTGGTAATCCGTATCATAATAGGCACGGTTTAGATTGCCCATATCGTAATCGGCGCAGGCAATAACACCGGGTACAGATAATTCCTTGTATGGCGAAACAGAACCGGAATAGTTTGTGTTGAAAATAGCGTCGACGACATCGGGCAGATAGTTACATTTTTCCAGGGCAAGGTTTTCCGCCATTGTAAACAGGGCGTTTTTGGCAAAAGCGGCGGTTGGGCGGGAACCGTTGCCTTCCCAGTAATCGAGTACAGTTTGATAATCGTCTGAAATTACAGCCGAATAAGGATTGGTGGTATTGGCTATTTTTTTGTGCGTCCACCAGCACCAACTGATATTATTATCTTCAAGGGTCTTTATTGTACTATTGAACCAGGGATTGGAATTCTCCCCGCTCTCGCCCATCCACAGGGGAATGTTGGTTTGCTGGCGCAGGTTTATATAGCTTTGAATGGAAGCCTTGTCCGTTGCGGACCAGTATTTGTGAAAACTCCAGGCCATATTATCATCCCAGGCCGGGGGCAATTGATCAAAATTGGTTGCATACGTATTGCCTTCCATAAACAATACATGGTTGGTATCGACCTTGCGAATTTCATTAGTGAGCCGCACCAGTAAATTACGTAAATTGAGATTGGTATATCCAGAAGGCAGAACCGGTTCGTTGACAAGATCGTAACCGACTATGATGGATTCATTGGCATAGCGCTCGGCAATTTTTTTCCAGATCTGCACGGTATGATCCTGGTTTTTATTTTGAGTCCACAAACGGGCTACCTGACCATCGCTATCGCTGATGTTGCCGTTGTTTTGTCCGCCGGGACAGGCATGCATATCGAGAATGACATAAAGATTGTATTTTTTGCACCAGTCCAAAAAAGTATCAATCACCTGAAAGCCTTCTTCAAGGAACACGCCGGGCTGGTTTTCCGGCGAGAGCATGCGATAATTGAACGGCAGCCGGATGGAATTAAAGCCCATTTCAGCAATTTTCTGTATATCGACCTCGGCTACATAATTGGCTTCATACAAACGGTAAAATTCCCTAGTATCCTCTTCACCGATCAAATCGGTGATGAGCGCCCGGATACTGGTTGGTGAGCCAAAACCCGGAATATGCAGCATATATCCTTCGGGCAAAAGCCAGCCACCCAGACCAACGCCTTTTAAAAACACTTTCTTACCCTCTTCATCGACAAAATTATGTCCCTGGATTTTAATAAAGGCATTAGCCGGCAAGCTGAATATTAACAATATACATATCAGTAATAAATAGTGTATGTTTTTCATAACTCGTCCTGTTTTAATAAAAAAATTGGTAACCGGTTCATAATAAGAAATTTGATTGATATTACCAAGTATTTTTATAGGCAAGGCAGGTTAGATGCGGCAATATAAAGGAAGACCCTGGGGAAGGCTTGGACTGCAAAAAAAATAAATTGCAGAAACGCCAAGTATGTATCCTGGTACTATAATACCCGGCAAACCAGGCGTAAATATCCAGAATAAAATTGGGGGTATTCTCATCGCCAGGCTTTATTAATTAAGGGGAAAAAAGAAAATCAGGCAAAAACCAGACGCTGGCCTTTTGGTTTTGGAATAGGATCGCCGAACTCTTTAGCAGTTGCAATCCATAATTCAATAGCCTGCTTGGCATTGGCAAGCGCCGCTTCCTGGGAATCGCCATGCGCCATGCAACCGGCAAGTTCCGGGACATCAGCTATGTATAATTTATCTTCTTCACTCCAGAATATGATGATTTCATATTTACTCATCTAATTTATCTCCGAGTTTATATTT
>CAYNSO010000031.1:15981-18159 GCA_964399735.1 uncultured Cytophagia bacterium | reverse complement strand
CCAGAATATGATGATTTCATATTTACTCATCTAATTTATCTCCGAGTTTATATTTTAAAATATGATGGCAATCGCTGGTTCTTGTTTCAAAAAAGTAAACAAATTACAAATTGAATTTATCGGCATATTTGTCATATTCCTTGTATAAAACCTCCCGGCTGCGGGTTGAACCGTGCGCCGGCAGGAATACGGTACAGCCGGTATCTAGCAGGTTACGCCAGCTTGACACCATTTGCCGGGCATTCCAGGCAAACGGTGGAAATATTTTCTTTTTAAATATACCGAACATGGCGTCGCCTACAATAGCTATTTCATTGTCGATGATTACACTCATCGAGCCGGGCGAGTGCCCGGGGGTATGTATAATGTAACCCTTGAAACCAAGCGAGGATAAATCTAAACTATTGGCAACAACCACATCGGCGGTTACCGGCTCATAATGCGTTAAAAGCATGACCGAATTTAGCCTCAAAATGTCTGTTAAAAAATAACTGCCCGGATTTGTGCCGTGCACGAGTGGATTCTTCCCCTGCTGCAACATTTCGGCTTCATTACTATGGATGAATACTTGCGTATTGTATACTTTATTAATCCAGGCGGCGTTTTCCGCATGATCGTAATGACTGTGCGTTAATATCAATCCGGTCAGAGTGCTTGCCGTTACTCCCAGTTTTTGCAATCTTTTGTGTAAAAAAGAGCGCATGAATTTGGGTCCGGTATCAATAAGCAGGTATTTGCCGTTACAGGCAACCAGGTAACAATTGCTTCTGCCGCCTAAAATGCGGTAAACCGTATGGTTGTTTTTGGTAGTCCAGGTTTGCATTAAAATCCCTTATGTCCTTTAATCCCGGCAGGATGGCTGCAACGGTTAAAATCGCTTATTAATGCCTAATAGAGGTAGTGGCAAATATCATGTTCGTCCCCTGCGATTATTACGAACATATTGATCCACATCTTTTACCTGGTCATTATCTTTCCAGATGCCGAAAAATCCTGTTTTCCGGGTTTCATTGTTGTTTTCAGCTTTAAAAGGCACAATCCTGACTTTAGGTTTGCCACGGTAAGTAATTATAACTTGCTCACCTCGGCAAGCCGCTTCCAGGATTTCCCGGATATGTAACCGCAAGTATTTTACAGATGCTTTCATATTTGTCCATACTTAACGTTCAAACACATTGCCCTTTTTATCGCTAGCCACAACCCAGCGCAGGCCGGCAATGATGAGTTGGTTTTGCGCCGGATCGGTAAAGATGCGGTTGCCGTGTCCCATATTTATATACAGCATCCGGTATTTGGTGTTGGTCCACACCACCGGCAAATCGCCATCGGGAACCAGGTCTTTGAGTCCCAAAGGATAATTATCCGGCGAGAGGGTGACTAGTACCTGAATGTCCTTATTTTCACGGGGACTCGGCTGCCACTGGTACCACTCGTTCTCCGGGGAAATAAACGATTGCGGCAAGCCTTTGGTTACAGGGTGGTCAGGCACATCAACCACCAGCTTGGCGGGCATGGGCGGCCAGTTATTGCGGTAAAACACGCCGCCGCCGAGGAATTCCAGCAGCCAGGGCCAATGGGTGTCCCGGTCGTTATAAGCGGCGACATGAAAGCCGAGCCAGCCTCCGCCCTGCCGCATATACTGTTCAAACGCAGCGCGCTGCTCAGGCCTGTGCGGAAAGTCATTCAGCATAATAATGACGGAATAATCCTGCAGCTTTTCGGCATTCAAATCCGCCATAGCGCTAGTGGTATCAAAGACAAAGCCATCGCCGATGGTCAAATCCAGAAAATAGCGAATGGCGTCATGGGCAAATTCTACATGCGCGGGTTCAACATGGTTGGAGTAAAAGGCCAGCGCCTTGAAGCGGGGGTATTGAGCTGATGCGGTTGCTGAAAAAATTAACAGGATGGCTAAAAGTAAAATTTTTCTGAAACAAGATTTACCGGTTTGCATACAAATCCTTTATCCGTTTTAATGTAACAGTTTAATATATCAATCAGTTATTGCCCGCCGCCCAAAAGATGGCGTTGCGGAACAGCATGGTAAACGCAGTATTTTTAAACAGATTGGGATGGTGGCCCATAAAAATATAAATATTGCGGGCTTTTTTGGATTCATTGCACCACACCACCGGGTGATCGCCCATTTTTACCGGCGAATCCGGTTCGTATGTCGAT
>CAYNSO010000031.1:0-15881 GCA_964399735.1 uncultured Cytophagia bacterium | reverse complement strand
CCACACCACCGGGTGATCGCCCATTTTTACCGGCGAATCCGGTTCGTATGTCGATTCATCCACGCACGCCAGTACCTGTACATTGGGCCGGGGCGAAATATTCCAGGTATACCATTCCTCATTCCCCACCGTGAATGACGGTGGCATGCCCTGCATACAGGGATGTTGCTGGTCCTCTACCATGACTGTGCCGGACGCCAGTTCCGCTATATAGTTATCAAAGCGGATGCCGCCCATAAAGTCGCTGAACCACTGCCATAGCGGAAAGCCGTCAAACTCGCCGAGCAGCGTAGCATGGTGAAAGCCAATCCAGCCGCCGCCGGGGCCTTTGTCGATGTATTGTTCAAAAGCAGCCGCAGCCTCGCTTGTCCAGTTATAAGGGGGATAATTCAATTGAATAAAGACCCGGTACTGTCGCAGGAATTCCGGGTTGATTTTTGCGGTGTTTTCAATAACATCGACAGTAAAATTGCTGTCCGCCGCCAGAGAATCGAGCCAGGCCAGTCCCGCCGCGACAAACGGTTCATGCAGCCCGCCGCGTTCGGTGAGGATGAGCGCTCGAAAGCGGGGAGCGGATTGGGCAAGGGTGGCTAGAGTGAAGAACAGAATTACTGTAAATATTCTTTTCATTGTTGTCTACCTGGTAAATGGTTGAGTTTCAACCAATGAATATAAAAATATTAAGGTAATATGCAAAGGATTCATTTTCCCCGGATAATATATTAAAACTCGCAGGGGTGAAACATTCGTTCCAGATAAATCAGAAATGACAACCTTTTCCTGGATAGAATGCTTCACCCGGTTGTAAATTCAGTTTGTCAGATTGCTTTGCCCTGTGTGCCCCTGCGAGCCCCTACCCTGCCCTAGTCATTCCCACTACTCTTTATTATTTTGGTCTTTTGGTTTACCCGCCTGGAACAGATCAAGCCAGGACTCTATATCATTCTGACCGAGATTTGCATTGTACTTTTGCTGAAATTCTTGCGGCATATCATCACGCGCCAGTTTATTAAACAACACGCCGGTATCCCAAATTGTGCAGCCCATAGAGCGAGCCAGGCTGGCCAGCGCCCGATCCGAGGTAACCAGGGTGATGTTGCGCGGGCTGGCGGATTTTTCGATCAGTTTTATAATATGAGGATCAGCTTTATGCGGGGCGCTGGAAAACTGCACTCTGACGCCCCCGGCGACGGAAGAACGGGCCAAGCCATTATCGTCCTGGCCGTCAAAAACAATAATCACTAAAAGTTTTTTACCGGCGCGGTAGGCGCTCATTTGTCTGATAAATTCTTCACGGGCTTGCCAAAGCGCTTTGTCATTATCTCTGGGAACAGACTTGAGCCGTAAAATATAATTATACCCGTCAACAATCAGAACAGGCCGGTTACTCATCGAAAAATATCCCTGGAATTAATTGTATCGCAAACCACATTAAACACTTCTCGCACAGAAATAGCGTGCATGCAATCCAGCTTTTCACAATGATCCAGGTGGCAGCGGCTGCAATCCAGTGAATGATAAACCAGGCGATGGCCATTGGCCGGGCTATAAGGGAACCAGATACCGGGTTCACCAGGTCCAAAAATACCAACCGTTGGCGTGCCCATTGCCGGGGCAATGTGCATGGGGCCGCAATCATTAGTAACAAAAACATTTAAATTGTGTAATAACGCCATCAGTTTCCGGATAGACAGGATTTCCGGCTGAATGACCTCAAATTTGCACAAACTGATAACCTGTTTTAACAGCTCTTCCTCGCCTGGGCCCATTGTAAAAACGATCTGGACATTCTTTTCGGCAGCCAACATATTTGCCAATTCCGCAAACCGTTCCGGAAACCAGCGTTTGGCCGGCCAGGTTGCGCCGGGATGGATACCGATCAGTTTTTTGTCGGTATCATACCCTTTGAATTCCAGGTACTTGTTAGCCCATTCTTTCTCGCGGGGAGACAATACCAGGTATGGCTCAATTGGAGTTGGAACATTTCCCAACGGCTGCAAATAACGCATGTGATAATTGATCGCTGATAGCTGCATACCCTCATCCTCAATGCGATGGGTATAGCAATATTTCCGACCACGATAATTACCGCCGATCCTGATTTTGGCGCCGGTCAATAAAGTTAATATTGCCGAGCGGGGATTACCAAACAGATCTATGGCAATATCAATGCGTTGGGTTAATATTGTACCCAGCAAACGGGTTTGCTGCCATTTATCATTTCTTTTTAATGGCAATAGGCGGTGGACATCCGGATGGTTGCGCAGCAGGGATATATAGGGTTCCTCAGCGAGATAAGTAATTATTGCTTCAGGATACATCATTCGCAGAGCATGCAATAACGGGGTAGTCATAATAATATCGCCCATAAAACGCAGGCGGGAAACCAGAATGTGCAGCGGTGTTTTCACTTCTTCCTCTGGAGTTTAGGGTGATTTTTTAATACGATCTGAAATGAAAAATTGACAATACACATTTTTTGGTAAATATACAATAATGAATACTATGAAAAATTGAATTTTAAAGCAAGAAAAATCAGCAAAATTAAAAATTTTTTTTAAATCAAACTTGTCAGACCATAATACATACCCTTTTCATTATGGATAGAAAAATCATTGCGTATAAATCCGGTAACTGATAAATCATCGAGAACATCACAGATCAGATCCTGAGACCAGCCAAATAAACGCTTTATTTCCAGGGGTTGTGAAATATAAACAAGGGAAAAATATTGTTGTATAATCTGAATTCGCGCCTGGCTTGTCGATAATTTGTTGGCAGCGTCTACCTGTTCATGATAGCGGTTGGCAAAAATATCCCATAAAAAGGTAAATGGGTCATAAAACTCGGCAATTTTGGTAATCAACATGTGCATTTGCAATTCTGCCATTGCTTTGTCGAATGCAGAGCGCTTGTTCGGGTTCGCCATGCCGCTGGCCAGCTTTAAATCCGAGGTGATCATGGGGGGATTATCCATTAACGCGTCTATAATCTTTTTAGCGTCACTGGACAAGCGCCCCTGCATATATAAACGCAGGTAAGCGTCTTCCCTGCCATCGTGACCATGCAGCCGGTAAAAACAGGGCAAATAGTCCAGCGAAATCATAGTGGGGCGGTTTTTCAAAGCTTTGCCGTAATAGATTTTTTGTTGTGCCGGCAAGTCATCCTTGGCCTGCCATACCAGGCTGATATAGGGATCATGATGCGAATGCAAGGGGTATACCGGCTGACGCTCGCCACAGGCCGCATGCCACAGGCAAGGCAATTCAGAGTTCTGTGCTTTAAAGGCAAAACAAAAGCCAGTGCGATTTACAAAATCAAGCGCTTCGGGAATGGAGCGGACTTGCAGCGCGGGCATCCGACAATAGGTTTTGTCTCTTAATTGTTCAACCTCTTCACGGGAAAAGTACATTATCAAATCCTTATACCAATCTGTTTTACGCCGGGCTATGGTGTAAACTGATTTCACCGGCCAGCAATTTTTCAATAATTTTCGTATTAGCACGGGGAAAGGGATAATTTTTCAATTCATCGACGGTCACCCAACGCCAGTCCGTGCAACCCAGGGGTTGCGGCGCGCCGGAAACAAAAGTGCAGATAAAAATATGCAAAGTAATGGTAAAATGGGTGTACTGGTGATTGAGTTTGGCAACCATGCGCTCAGCCCGGATTTGTATATCCAACTCTTCCCGCACTTCGCGCACGACTGTATCTTGCAGGGTTTCGTTCTTTTCCTGTTTGCCGCCGGGAAATTCCCACAAACCGCCTAGTAATCCCTTTTCCGGTCGTTGCGCAATCAATATTTTATCGTCTTTGCAGATTATTCCAGCCGCAATGTTGTAGTGCGGACGTTTTTTAGCCGGAATTCGTATTGGAAACAAATGCTGCTCGCCAGCAGCACAGGCCTGACAAAATCCAGAGAGCGGGCAGCATTTACACTGCGGATTTTTTGGCGTACAAAGCAGCGCACCCAGTTCCATCAACGCCTGGTTGTGAATTCCGGGATTTGCTCTATCTAACAAGTTATCTGCCCAATTTTGTAATAATTTTTTACCCTGGCTGGAACCGGGATCATCTGTCACCCTAAATATTCGGCATAACACCCGTCTGACATTGCCGTCCACTACAGCGTACTGCTGCTGAAAAGCGATACTGGCAATTGCTGCCGCGGTATAGGGACCGATTCCTGGTAAACGGGCTATTTGCTGGTATTCTTTAGGAAAAATTCCATGATATTCGCGTAAAATGATCCCGGCAGTTTTGTGTATATTACGGGCGCGTGCATAATAACCCAATCCCTCCCACACTTTGAGAACACGGCCAGGATCAGCCCCGGCGAGGGTTTGAATATCCGGGAACGCAGCAATAAAATTCTGGTAATAAAGAATTACATTGTTAACACGGGTTTGCTGCAACATAATTTCCGAAATCCATATTTTATAAGGATCACCGGTCTCCCGCCAGGGCAAATCACGGCATTCTCTATCAAACCAGGCGGCGAGAACATCCCTTAAAATTTTAAAATACTTGTTTGTTAACATCAAGGCTCATCATAGAATAAAGCCGTCATAAAGACGGCTTTATTCTCTATATTTGCGGTTTCAATACAACAGCGCCAATTTCACCCAGGGTTTGTTTGAGTTTTTCAAACATTTTCGGGCCATCATAAGTGCCAATAATTGCGCCGCCACTGCCCGGGAATTTGGCGCTGGCGCCCACCGAGCGGGCAAGGTTGATCATTTCCAGGTTCATACGGCTGATGGGGAAAATCTCTTTACGTTTATCAAAATTGGCGTTCATAATGCCGGCCAGTTTATCCGGTTCGTGGTTTAATAAACAAGCACGCGCCTGTTCCGCCATTTCGGCAAAAAACTTCATGGCGTCGATTACTTTGGGATCGCCGGCTATATAGCGTCCGCGCAGGTTGCCGTGCGCAATTCCGGATACTTCGGATAAATCGCTGATATATGCCAGGTATATTGGCGGCAGCAGGTTGGGATCGAGGCTTTCATAATTGCCGTGTCCCTGCGAATCCATCAGCTTTTTATCAAAGTCCATATACACCAGGCTTTCATAGACCTGCACTACCCGATCCTGCAAACCGGCGGAAATTTGCAGTTCGTCGGTTTCTACACTTAAAATCAGGTTGGGTATCTGCGGTTTGGGAATTTCTACACCGTAAAAAGTCATCAGGGCTCGAATAGTAGCGGTAACAATGGCGCTGGAACCGGCGAGGCCTACCTGTACCGGGATGTTGGAGCTATAACGCACTGTAAAATTCTTGTCGGCCAGGATAATACCTTTGCTTTTGCAATAATCGTAAAACTTTTTGGCCGCAGCTTTGATAAGACGAATACCGCCGTAATAACCATGTCGTTGTACATCTTTAACAAGGTGTTCAAGGTTTTGGAAATAAGAATGATCCCGTTCATTGGGAATAATTTCTATATCCGGGGTTTCATACATGGTTACTTCGGCAAAAAAATCTTTAAAAGTAACGGATAACGTTTTGCCAAAATAGCCGTCCGAAGGATTTCCGGCCAGGCCAGCCCTGGTATATGCTTTGGTGCGAACAATCATTATGCTGCCTCCTGAATGAGGTGTGTTGTTGTTAGTCAGTTATTATTAATTCTGGTTTCCAGCCATTGCCACAAAAATTGCAGACTGGTTTCTTTATTAATTTCATTAAACAATTCATGTTTTGCATCGGAACAAACATGGCTGGTTTTATCTTTAGCTCCAAACATTGAAAATAATTGCAAAGCGCCCTCTTTGCTAATAATATGGTCATTCTTCCCTACCATTAGTATTAACGGGGTGGTGATGGAACTTGCCTGTTCCTGTCCTTTTTGCATCACGTCAAGCATGGTAAAAAACATAGCGGCGCTAATGCGGCCGTGCACAAGCTCATCCCGGTCATACGCCTCGACAACCTGCTTGTCATTAGACAATTCATCGGACTTTATACCGTTCGACATGGTAAACGAAGGTGCAACTTTAAGCATTAAACTACCCAGTTTATATTTCCAGGGAGGAATTTGTACCGCCAGGGCAAAAGCCGGCGATGAAAAAATCGTTCCTGTAATTGGCGAGTTCGGGTATTGTAACAGATAATCCAGCACAATCAACCCACCCATACTATGCCCCAAAATAAACAGGGGTTTGTCTTTGTACATGGGCGAGGTTAATACCCGTAGTCTTTCGACATCTCTGGCAAAATTGCTAAAATGCGGAACATGGCCGCGCTTGCCTCCGGAGCGGCCATGCCCCTGTAGATCGAGGGCATAACAGGCTATCCCTTTGGGAAGCAGGTAATCAATAACATTTTTATAACGTCCGCAATGTTCGCCTATGCCATGCACAATGAGTAAATTGGCAATTTGAGTTTCTGCGGGTAACCAGTATTGAAATTTAATGCGGAGGCGGTTCGGATTTATAAATGAATCTTTGGCATAAATTACTTTATTTGTATCCATAGCGTTTGTCCCAAATTTCTTTTTAAACCGTTAACTGGAACGGCAAGCGATAATCGACACTAATTTCATTCGGTGTAACCCTGGCGGTGTAAACCATAATTTCTACGCCCAGATGATGCGCCTCCACAAGGGTTTTGGCATAAACGGGATCAATATCCTCAGCCGGGCGGAATGAAACGGCATCCGTTCGCTGCACCAGGTAAAACATCACTGCGCGATGTCCCTGGCGTACCATCTCTGTCAACTCTTGCAGATGTTTGGTTCCGCGTTTGGTCACAGCATCCGGGAACCGGGCAATTCCGTCATGGGCAAGGGTAACGTTTTTTACTTCCACATAACATAACTGTTTATCGGTTGATAATAACAAATCAATCCGGCTGTTGTTTCCGTATGGAACTTCGGTCCGGATTTTATCATACCTGTCCAGTCCGGCTATTTGCTTATTGAGTATAGCTTCTTGTACTATTTTATTACTGCGCATCGGGTTTACACCTACCCAAACATGATTGATAAAGATCAATTCCCAGGTCCAGGGTAATTTACGGCCCGGGGTATCTTGCCGGGAAATCAAAACCGGGCTGCCGGGATCGCTACAGGTGAGCATACTGCCCGGATTGGGACAATATACTGTCAATTTTTCACCAGACGGTCTCTGGACATCGGCAAGGAAACGTTTATAGCGCTGCAATAAAACAGCTTTTTCCAGTTCCGGCAATTGCATATTTACTTTATTTCATTAAACCAGCAAATCTCTGTCAAAGAACGACGTTTACGACGGCTGGTCTTTTTGGTATCGCTATAGCCGGCCGCAATAATGGCCACCGGGCGGTATTTACGGGGCAAGTTCAGGGCTTTTTTAGCCCCGTCGCTGTTGAACCAGCCGATCCAGCAGGTTTCAATACCCAGTTCCTGCGCCTGCAAAATAAAATGTTCCCCGGCAATGCCGGCATCGATCAAATAGTAACTGGTGCCGGTTATCTGCTTGCCGATGCGGTTGGCCAGCAAGTCGAGCTGCGCCAGGATAACAATCAATGCAGGAGATTTGCTCACCCAGCGGCTGGGCAAAAACAGACCGCTAAAGGCATGTTCGGCCAATTTTTCTTTTAATTCCGGGTCATCGATGACCATAAAACGGCAGGGCTGGGCATTTTCCGCCGAGGGCGCCAGCCGCGCGGCTTCAACACATTTATACAAAGCTGCTTTTTCAATCGGGCGATCCAGAAATTTTCGCACACTGTGCCGGGCTTTGGACAATTGCAAAAAATTTATATGCTGCTGCATGGGTGTTCTCGCTCCTTTTTGGCAAAAATTTAATTGTTGATCATTTCCGAAATTTTCACCAGTTGATAGCCGCGATTACGAAGGCTGTCCACCAGCGCAGGAATCATTACATGCACCGGCTGCTCTTTTCGCTGGGTATCAAGGTGCATAAGCACAATTCCGCCATTCACTTTTTGCCGGGTACCTTTGCCAAAGTTGAGTATTTTTTCCATAACCTGCTGCGGGGTTTTATAGAGAGCCATAGTTGTATCCGCTACCCAATCGTGAGAATCCAGATTTTCTCCATTGCCAATCGTCCAGCCAACATGGCGGTATCCCAACTCTGCCGCCCACTCTCTTATTTGCAAATTATGTTCACCAAATGGCGCACGCCAAAAAGGCGCCATTTTCTTTTTGGTAATTTTCTCAAATAATTCTGCGGTTTCAATGAGCTGCTTTTGCAATTTTTCTTTGGTCATGCCGGGCGCTGTATCATGCTTTTGATTTTTGGCAAAGGTAGTCAGATGCGGGTGGCTCCAGGTATGATTGCCAACTTCGTGTCCTTCCTGCACCATACGTTTGGCAATATCGGGGTATCTTTTTAAAAAAGCGCCGGTGACAAACATGGTGCATTTCAGATTTTTTTCAGCAAGATAATCCAGGATCTCTGCTGCGGCGCCATCACCGGAACCGCCGTCAAAAGTAAGAGCGACGCGCGAGTATTTGCTGTTGCCGCGCGATAATTCCTGCGCCAGAAAACCCAAACGCGGTTTGCCATAAAAGGTAACCATACGTTGTAAAACCGCAGTATTGCCGTGCGTATCCAGTCCATGTACAATTATCTCATTAGCGCCATTATCCAGACGAATCGCTTTAAAACTGAATTTATTATCATCTGGTATTGTTACAGCCTGTAAGCGGCCATTGAGTTTGAGGCTGAGAATGATGCTGTCCGCTGCTTCGCCGGTTATATCTATGGTATTGGAGGTTACCATAGCATCGGGTATGGTGGTCATACTAAATTCCGCATCGGATGGGCTTGCGGTTAAATAGTCGCCGGTAAGCGTTGCGCTGCCCTGTTGTGTACGTAACAGGCGAATTTCCCGGGTCATATTATGGATGACGAAAAACATAAACACAATAACAGCAATATAAAAAATATCAAGCGCAAGGCGCAGCGGTTTAATTTTTAAATGAGGAATCATGGAAGCACGTCGGGCCAAAGCGGATTTTGGACGGACATTAAACAGAGCGAGCATTCCTTTGCCCAAAGCCAGCATCAGGCAACGCGGACTGCAATAGGTTCCGCCCAGAAAATCAATTTCACATTCTGTACAAATATATGAAGCGCAATGGCGGCACTTTTTTCGAGCCTTGTGATCCGGATGATTTTTACAAAAATGTTCCATAAGCCTTTTTCATCGTTTAATTCAACTTGACCTGATTTAAACCGAGAAACAATAAAAGAAATTAATAAATCTGTTTTCAAGAAAAAAGTCTTTTCTTTACAAAATTCAATAAAAATAAAAAAATCAGTAAAATTATTATGTTTGATGTTAATGATAAAATCTTTATAATATATATTGTTCTATTGATTTTATAAAAGGAACAACCTGTGAAAGATACAACAATTCGTCATTCAGCCTGGAACGGCTCTTTTTATCCCGCTAATCCTGAAAGATTGGCAAAAATGGTTCAGGAACTGCTGGATAAACAAGCTGCTCTGGAGATAAAAGAAAAAATATACGGTATAATTGCTCCCCACGCGGGATACGAGTATTCCGGGTCTACGGCAGCCGCAGCTTATCGGCAAATACACAATATACCTTTTAAAACTATTGTTATCCTTGCGCCCAGTCATGCGGAAATGATCGATGGCGTATCCGTTTACGACGGTGACTATTACGAAACCCCGCTTGGCCTGGCGCCGGTTAACCGGGAACTGGCCCTTAACCTTGCAGAAAAACAGGATTTCATTCACCTCTCCGCCGCCGGGCATCTTCTGACGGGGCGCGCTGAACATTCGCTTGAAGTGCAATTGCCGTTCCTGCAAAAAATGCTGCCGCATGAATTTACCATTATTCCAATAGTATTTCATGATTACCGCTGGCAAATTTGCAACGGACTTGGGCAGGCTCTCGCTGTAACTCTGGCGAATGTTCCCGATGTGCTGCTGGTCGCCAGCTCTGACCTATACCATGGCTATTCGTATAAAGATTGTGTAAAAACCGACGATGATACCCTGAAAGCAATTACCGCTTTTGAGCCGGAACAATTTTGCCGGGGCAGCCAGGCCTCCCGTTACCAGGCATGCGGCGCCGGGCCAATCACTGCCGTGCAGGTGGCCGCAAAACAATTGGGCGCCAGAACAACCCGTGTTGTTGCACGTACCAACTCGGCTGATGTTACCGGCAGCCGGGGCGGTTGGACGGTGGGGTACGCCTCGGCGCTGATAACGGCTTGAATTATGATACAAAACGTAAAGATTGCCATAATTGGCGCCGGCAGAGTGGGAACCGCATTGGCTCGCGCTCTGTGTGCACATTCTTATAACATTACCGCGATTTATGACCGGAATGCCAACCGTGCTGCTCAATGTGCAGAACAATGCAGTCCCTCTTTACACAACTTGCCCGTGTACGCCTTCCCCGAGGACATAACGCTGCTGTTTATCTGTGTTCCCGATGACGAACTGGAAAATGCCGCACAGGAAGCGGCAGATAACATTAAAATAACCTCGCAAGCAGTAATCGCACATTGCTCCGGCGCTAAAAGCTCGCAAGCGTTACTGCCCTTGCAAAATAAAACCTTACATCTGGCTTCCTGCCATCCAATACAAACCTTTCCGGGGTTACCGGACGACTGGCAGCGGCTGAGCGGTATCTATTTTGGACTGGAAGGCGATGATTTTGCCCTGCAAATAATACAGCAACTCGTACTGGATCTGAATAGCCATTATGTGATTGTACCGGCAGCAAAAAAAGCGCTGTACCATCTGGGTTGTGCGCTGGCTTCGAATTATATGGTTGCCGTTGCAGATGCCGCGCTGGAAGCTATGCAGAAGGCAGGAATAACTAAAACCGATGCTAGGCCCGTATTGGAACCACTGCTGCGCAGTACACTCGACAATATCATTGCAAAAGGTCCGGCCCGCGCCGCAACCGGCCCTATAATACGCGGTGATACAGGCACGATTCAAGATCATCTGGCAGCGATGCAGCAAAGTAAACCGGAGCTGTTGCCGCTATACAGTGTGTTGGGAATGCGGCTGGTGCAAATTGCAACAGATTTGGCAACCGCCAGCCAACATGATCTAACAAAAATTAAAGAGCTGCTATTGGCAGCGCAAAGGAATTCCGGACTGAATTATGAATGATTATCATGTACATACCCGGCTGTGTAAACATGGCGAAGGAGATGTTTACCAGTATGTTGAATTTGCCATTGATAAAGGGATAAAAGAATTGGGATTTGCCGAGCATATCCCCATTCCCGGTCTTGATGACCCGGATGGTCGTATGGACAGCAAGGATTTTGCAGTATATATAAATGATATTGAAAATGCCCGGCGGCAATATCCGGAAATAAAAATTCTGCTTGGCCTGGAAGCAGATTACCTGCCCGGCTATATGGAGTATATTGCCTCCTTCATAAAACAGTACCCCTTTGATTATATTATCGGCTCGGTGCATTTTATTGGCGACTGGGATTTTTCCAATCCCTTGTACAAAGAACACTATGAAACTTTTGGAGTCGACAGGACTTTTTGCGAATACTACCAACTAGTACGTGAAGCGGCAATGACAGGTTTATATGATATAATCGGCCATCTGGATATACCTAAAAGATACGGGCACAAGGCCGGCATCGACCTGACCGGTGAGATTGATGATACGCTTCAGGTAATCAAACGGTGCGGGCTGGCGCTGGACGTCAACACATCCGGCTTGCGAAGACAGGTACAGGAGTTATATCCTTCACAAACAATTCTTGGCCGTGCATTTGCGTTCGATATACCGGTGGTACCAGGCAGCGACGCCCACAAACCGGATGAAGTTGCTTACGCTTTTCCGGAAACATACGCGTTATTGCAAAAAATTGGCTATCATGAAACCTGCGTTTACGAACACAGAGTTCGCAAAACAATTCCATTATATTTGTAATTACCAATCAAAAAAGGCAATAAAGTGGATTTTACTCTGCAATTAAAACAGATTACTTTTAAATATACAGGTATCGGTGGTTCGGAACGCTCTGTACTCGACCACACTAATTTACAATTCAATCAACACGAGTGCACGGCAATCATTGGCCCCAGCGGGTCCGGTAAAACCACGCTAATCCAGCATTTCACCGGGCTGCTTAAACCGATTTCGGGTCAGGTGTTGTTTAACGGTGAGGATATTTGGAGCAAACAATTTTCCCGCAAGGAATTACGCCGTCATATCGGGCTGGTTTTCCAGTTCCCGGAAACGCAATTATTTGAAGAAACCGTCTATAAAGATATTGCATTTGCCCCGCTAAAACAGAATTTACCGGCAGACATGGTAGAGATCAGGGTGCGGGAAGCAATGGCGGCTGTCGGTTTGGATTATACAGCTTTTGCCGAACGCTCCCCGTTTAAATTAAGTGAAGGAGAAAAAAGAAGAACCGCCATTGCCGGAGTGCTAGCCATGAATCCCGCTATGGTTGTATTTGACGAACCCACGGCAGGCCTGGACGCCGACGGCGTGAACCGTTTCGGCTTAATCGTTGAAAACCTGAGGCAGAAAAATGTAGCGGTTGTATTCATCACCCACAATATGGATTTTGTTGCCCAGGCAGCCCGACGGGTCATTGTGTTAAAACAGGGACAGATTGTGTTTGACGGTAAACCCGCAGAACTATTTACCAACCACAGCCTTGTTGAAAAGGCAGAGGTACAAATTCCACACATTGTGCATTATCTCAATTCCGGCAAATACGCAACTTTTAAAGAAACGACAACCCGCAATGGCCGGCAAAAAATTTGGCAGCGAATTGAAAAAGTCGCCCGCAACCTGGACATACAGACAAGCGAATCGGGCAATAAATAATTCCCTTTGCCGGGTGTACCTGATCAATACAGTAATTGTTCTAAAACCGGACACAGAGCTGCAATAAAATCAAAACATCTCTAATTACATTTTCGTAATTAAAAAGTTCTCAGATTTTGTTAATAAAGGAGTTATGCGCTCCAAAATCATTGTTTATTAAGGTCTTGCAAATTACTATTTATGTGGCAAATAATTTGCATAATAAAAAATTTCCAATACTTTCATGACATGATAAAGGAGCAGGGTTAATGACAGGGAACAATGTAATGAGTGAACAATATGACCTTGGGGATATTGATTTTGATACTCTGGATAAACTGGAGCTATCCCGCAATGGATTAACCGGATTTGAAATGTATTATCCCAGGGTAAGCCGCAACCCTGAAATTAAAAATATCTATAACCTCATAAAAAAAGTGGCCAAAAGCAATGCTTCGGTATTGATTCAGGGAGAAACCGGCACCGGCAAGGAACTGATCGCCGGTTCAATCCAGGCACAAAGCTTACGGGTGGACAAGCCATTCATAACAGTCAATTGTGCAGCCTTGCACGAGAACCTGCTGGAAAGTGAATTGTTTGGTCATGAAAAAGGGGCTTTTACCGGCGCCATTTCCACCCACAACGGTAAATTTGAACAAGCCGACGGCGGCACCCTGTTTCTGGATGAAATAGGCGATATGCACCCTTCTACCCAGGCTAAAATACTGCGGGTGTTACAGGAACAAACTTTTAACCGCGTGGGCAGCAATAAAACCCTGCGGGTGGATGTACGTATCATAGCCGCCACCAATAAAGATCTGGGCAGGGATATTGAAGAAGGCCGCTTCAGGCCGGACTTGTATTACCGGCTGAATGTAGTTCCCCTGCATGTTCCGGCGCTGCGGGAACGTAAAGAAGATATACCCATGCTGGCGGAATACTTTCGCCGCAAATTTTCCGAAGAATTGAAAAAAGAGATCGGCGGGTTTACCCGGGATGCCCTGGAATTGCTGGAACATCACAACTGGCCGGGCAATATCCGGGAATTGCGCAATATAATAGAGCGCGCCGCGTTGGTTGTTGGCGATCAACGTAAAATCACCCCGGAAGTGCTGACCATGTCGGGTAAGGATTACTTTGGCTCCGGCGGCATGGAACGCCGCAGCAGTGATCGCACCGGCACCAATTTCAAATCGCTGAACCTTGAAGCGATTGAAAAAGAAGCGATCATCGTTGCCCTGCAACGTACCAGATGGGTACAAAAACTGGCCGCAGATATGCTGGGTATATCACCGCGGGCTTTGAACTATAAAATATCCCAGCACAATATAACCTATCACAGCTGGCGTAAACACAGTTAAACGCAAACCGGAACCAGACCAGGATATAATGCATTTACCAACTCTGCTAATGAAATACATTTTTATTTTGTTATTTGACATATTTTTTATCACAGGACTGTTAGCCAGGGAAGCGTCTCTGACAGTTGAATGGAATGCCAATAAAGAAAGCGATCTGGCGTGCTACCGGGTACATTGGGGTACAGCGTCCCGTAAATACAGTCAAAACCGTTTAATTGACAAACAAACCAAATGTACCATCACCGGTCTGGAAGACGGTGTTCGTTATTATTTTGCAATATCAGCGCTGGATTACTGGGGCAATGAAAGCCCCTATTCCGTTGAAGCCAGCGCCTACGCCGGAGAAATTCAGCCGGCGCCACAAATTCACCTGGAGAATAATTACCCCAATCCTTTTAATCCCGGAACGGTTATTAAATTTGAATTGCCTGAACCACAATATATTGAACTGGCAATTTTTAACTGTCTGGGACAAAAGATCAAACTCTTGTCATCGGCAATGACAGAAGCAGGCGCTCATTCGGTCTACTGGAACGGGCGGGATGATGCCGGGCAGCAGGCAGCCTGCGGAATTTATTATTATCGGTTAAAATCTCAAAACAAAATAGTGCAAAAAAGTATGTTATTGCTTCATTAACCGAGACACAATACTGAAAAAAAAAGAGCGAACTTTTTGAATTACAATTTTGTATTTGATGTGCAAAATTGTTATTGCAGTCACTGTTAATGCCTGTAAAATAAGGAAATTTTTACCCGATTTTATGGCATAAAAATTGAGTAAAATACCTGTAATTACCGTTACAGTGATAATTGTTAAGGATATAAAATGTTTACCATATATAAAGGGGGGATTTTTGTTGTAATAATATTTACCCTGCTTTGCTGTTTTACTGTAAATGCAAAGGACATTGAAATATACTGGCACGCAAATGATGAAGCAGATTTACAGGGCTATCATCTTTACTATGGAACCGCCTCACAGCAATATTTCAACAAACAAACAGTCGAAAAAGACACCTCGGCAGTTGTTCCAAATTTGCAGGAAAAAACTGAATACTATTTTTCATTAACAGCCTTTGATGCTGCCGGCAATGAAAGCGATTTTTCTAAAGAGTTCGTTTGTATTGTGAATGATACCCGACCCTTGCTGGTAGAGAATGTTACCGCACTCTGCCAAACTGGTATTGCTGTCCGTTTTAATAAAAAAGTCAGCCCCGCATCGGCACAAACTGTGGCAAATTACACAATTAAAGAAGGGGGCGTTATCTACAACGCGCAACTCTTGAGCGATGGTATAACCGTCCACCTCGTAACCTCGCCGCACCAGCATAATGTTGTTTATAACCTGAACATTAAAAACATTGACGACATATCCTTGCCTGCCAATACAGTGCAAAACCATGATTACACTTTTCAGTTTGACGAGCCTGTAACGGATTATTACTCACCTGCTGTTACGCTTGTCGCTGCGGATTCAGCCGATCATATAATTGTCTATTTCAGTAAAAGCGTCAAACCGGAAACGGCTCTCAACATTCTTAATTATGCCATCAGCGACCAGATTACCATCAACTCGGCAGCCATGTATGCCGATAATGCTGTGTCGCTGCAAACCTCTGCCCACGAACCCAACCGAATTTATACAATTACTGTTAACAATGTTACTGGCCTGGCAAATACGCCCGATACTATTGCGGATAATAGCGTTTATACCTACCACTGGATGCCGG
>CAYNSO010000030.1:0-36952 GCA_964399735.1 uncultured Cytophagia bacterium | reverse complement strand
GCGCGATCTTTTTGCAGGACAACATGTCCTGCCTTATTGTGCACCCTGGGGAGCATCCCCAGGGCGAGCAGAAGAAACCCGGTAAAAACGATGGGGCAAGGCCCCATCCTACTGCTAACGAGGCGAGCCAGGTATCACAATTCAATAATTTTATCCTGCACATACTCCCCGCTCTCGGCGTCAAACGGCCGGTCATGCCCGGTAAGGACGATCCCCCGGAACTGCTCAATCTTTTTGCGGCTGACGTCGGTTTGCAGCGAATCAAAGCGCGGTGTAGTCTCGCGCAAATTCTTTTTCCAGAACAAACGGCTGGGCATGGCATCCCCGGCAATTAACATGGAACGCTGCTCGCCTTTGATCAGAACGGAATAGTGTCCGGGAGTATGCCCGGGCGTGGGCCATAATTCAATATATTGTGGTAACGCGGGATTTTCTTCGATCCAGCAAATTTGCTCCGCCCGGCCGATCTGTCCATCCTGCCAGAATTTTTGCACAGTCCGTTGCGAAGACAGGGCGTGGCGCTGGGCCTGTTTGAGCTGGTATTCCTGGTAAAACAGCGAAAATACCTGCATGGGGTCAACCGATTTCTGCATGGCGTGGGCAAAATCCCGCGCAAATTCATAATCCATTTTGCTGACAACAATGCGCGCCTTGCTGAACGCCAGGTTATTGCCGGCATGGTCGGGATGCACATGGGTATTAATGACCAGATCAAAACTTGATGGTGAAAAATCAAGCTCCGCCAAAAGATCAAAAATTTCCGTATAACCGGCGTAACCGGTGTCGATAATCGTTCGTTCATTCCCGGCAACAACCACAGCGGCGGTGAGCGGCATTTTTATTTTACGATTGCCCCCGAATTCGGGCATGTGCATAATAAGCGGGTAAACCTGGATCATCGCCATCAATCGAGCACGTGTGTGACCATACCGCTGAGCAATTTCGGCTCAAACCAGGTCGATTTGGGCGGCATCACCTGACCGGCGTCGGCAACATCCATCACCTGCTGCATTGCGGTGGGGTACAGGGCAAACGCTGCCGCGTAATTACCACTGTTGACCAAAGTCTCCAGCGCCTTTATGCCGTCAATGCCGCCGACAAATTTAATTCGTGTATCGGTGCGCGGGTCTTTTATGCCCAGCAGTGGATCGAGAATATTGTTTTGTAACAGCGAAACATCCAGCCGGGCAACAGCATCGCCGGTTTTACTCAATGATGCCGGGGCGGTGAGTGCATACCACTTGCTATTAATATATAATCCAAATTGATTTTTACCGTCCGGCCCCGCATACTCGCCCTTTACCTCTTCCATGGCAAATTTTTCATTCACTTTGAGTAAAAATTGATCTGTTGAAAGACCGTTCAGGTCTTTAACCACCCGGTTATAGGCAAGGATCAATAATTCATTATAGGGAAAAATAACCGATAAAAAGTAATTATACTCTTCATTCCCGGTCCACGAACCTGCTTTTTGGCGTTGCTGCAAACAATACTGCGCCGCAGTTTCGGAGCGATGATGCCCGTCGGCAATATACAGGGTATCGATCGCCTGAAAGGCAGCGCGGATTTTTTCAACCATTGTAGCATCATCCACAACATAAAAAATATGCCGGATATCATAAAAACTGATAAAATCACAAACAGGCTCTTGCTGCAAAACGCCGGCAATTATATCGTTCATTGCCGCGCTATTTCGGTAAGCAATAAAAATCGGGCCGGTTTGCGCTGCCAGGGCATTCATCAGGTTCAACCGGTCTGCCACCTTTTCCGGCCGGGTATGTTCATGCTTTTTTATCTTGTTTTGTAAATATTCATCAACCGAGGTGCAGGCGACCAGTCCCACTTGCTGATGATTGCCCATAATTTGTTTATATACATAAAAACAGGGCTTGTTATCCTGAAGCAGAATTTTCTCCCGGATGAACCTGTCCAGGTTTTCCCTGCCCCTGGCATAAACAATGGGATCATACTGGGATAGTCCCGGCTCAACATCAATTTCCGGTTTGCTGATATGTAAAAAAGAGTGGGGATTGTCTTTTGCCAGTTCCCTGGCTTGATCGGAATCAATAACATCATAAGGTAACGAAGCGACGCGATGAATGATATCCCTGGCGGGCCGCAAACCACGAAATGGAATGATCTTTGCCATAATTCTTCCTTGTATAGAGTCGTTTTTGGATGATACACTACTAATATTTACACCGACAGCTTTAAATTGCACCAAATTCTCAATAATCGGGGCTGTAGAATAAACAAACAGTTTTTTAAAAAACCGGTAATTTTAAACTTGATATTCAAAAAATTATTATTAAATTATCCGTAATCAACCGGCAGTATTAAATAATAACTATTTATAACCAACGAATAATCCTTTTCTAATTCAATAAATTTTTATATATTCTTTACATTGTGGCAAAGCTGTTTCAAACCTCAAAAATACTGTGTAGAAGAAAATACAAAATTATCAGTAAAGAGTCATTAAATATTTTAATATTGTTTCTTAAAAATAATTCAGGCATTATCAGTTATCTGTCAGGGATACACGAGAATTACTTTGAACGGCTTTTCGGTAAAAAACCCGCTCCCTGGCGCCTGAATACAGGTAATGTATGGTTTTAAAATTAATGGTAATCCTTGTTCCAGGTTCCCTGCATGACCCAGTTTTTTATATAGAGGAATAGATGGTAAATCCTGTCCGTGTATTAATTTTAGATGATGTTCCCGCCGATGCAGAATTGATGGAACATGAATTGAAAAATGAAAACATTGATTTCCACATTAAAAAAGTAGATAATAAACAAGACTTTATAAATGCAATCAACTCCTTCAAGCCGAATCTGATCCTTTCAGACTTTCGGATGCCCCAGTTCACAGGCCTGGATGCTCTGCACGTTGTAAAAGACCTGGCGCCTGGAACTCCAATCCTCATTGTTACCGGTTCTATAGATGAAGAAACCGCAGCAGAATGTATCAAAGCCGGCGCCTGGGATTATATACTAAAACAGCATATAACCCGCCTGGGCAAAGCTGTAACAAATGCTCTGTTATTAAAAGAAGAAAAACAAAAAAAAGAGCATGCCGAAACTGCCCTGCTCGAAAATATCACCCAATTGCAGGGAATTCTTGGCTCGCTGCGGGAAACGATAATTGTTGTATACAACGCTGAAGGTGAGCACAAATTTGTCTGGGCCAGCCCGGAACTTGATGAACGTTATGGCATAACATGCAGTCAACTGCTGGGTCAGTCTGTTTCCAAACTATACCCTCCCACAGACGCCATCAAACGAATTAATGATATTAAACAGATATTTAATACCGGCAATACTTTTCGGGAAGAGGTTCTCACGCATTTCCCGACGGGTTATTTCTGGCACGATACCTCGCTGACGCCAATGAAAAATCCGGATGGCGAGATTATCGGGGTGGTTGGTTTTTTACTGGATATTTCCAAACGGAAAAGAGCCGAGGCCGATCGCAACCAGCTTGTCACCGCTTTTGAACAGGTTGCCGAATGTATTATCATTACCGATACCTATGCAAATATAACCTATGTGAACAAGGCTGTGGAACAAATAACCGGTTATAGCAGCGAAGAATTGCTTAACCAAAACTGCCGGATATTTAAAAGCGGCAAGCATGATGCGCTTTTTTACAAAAATTTGTGGAAGGTTATCCTCAGCGGGAAAATATGGACTGGTCGTCTATTCAACCAGAAAAAAGACGGCGCTATATATGAAGAAAAAGTCACCATTTCCCCCATTCGTGACCGGAACGGCACAATAATAAATTTTGTAGCGGTAAAAAAAGATATTACCGAAGAAACCCGGCTGGAAAGACAGCTGCATCAGGCGCAAAAAATGGAAGCCATTGGCACACTTGCCGGGGGCATAGCTCATGACTTTAACAATATTCTGGCTGCAATACTGGGTTACACAGAATTGTCCCTGCGGGAAGTAAAGGAAGGCACTCGCCTGCACCGTAACCTTGGGCAGGTGCTGCAAGCCGGGTATCGCGCCAAAGACCTGATAAAACAGATCCTCGCCTTTAGCCGACTTAACCAACAAGAAAAAAAGCCCCTGCAGGTCAGTTTAATCATCAAGGAAGCGTTAAAACTATTGCGGGCTTCTTTACCGACAACGATTGAAATGCGCCAGAATATATCCGCACAAAACAAGCTGGTAATGGCCGACCCGACCCAGATGCACCAGGTACTGATGAATCTATGCACCAATGCCGCTCATGCCATGCTGGAAAAAGGCGGAACTCTTGACGTCAGCCTCAGAGAAGTAGTCATTTCACACGAAGAAATTGGTCATTATCATGGAATCAAACCTGGCGCTCATTTAAAATTATCCGTCAGCGATACGGGGCACGGAATGACGCCGGAAATTCTGGAAAGGATCTTTGAACCCTACTTTACGACCAAAAAGCCCGGCGAGGGCACAGGTATGGGTTTATCTGTTGTGCACGGCATTGTTAAAAGTCATGATGGCGATATTACCGTTTACAGTGAGCCGGGTCGGGGCACCAGTTTTCATGTTTTACTGCCATGTATTGAAAGTGAGCCGGATGACAATAACAGTGAAACCTGCCCCATGCCGCATGGCGAAGGCACAATCCTTTTTGTTGACGATGAAAACTCACTGGTGACGATCGGCAAGGAAATGCTGGAACAACTGGGGTATACGGTTATTGCCAAAACCGACAGCACAGAAGCCCTGGAAGAATTTACCGCAAATCCTTATAAATATGATCTGGTTGTTACCGACCAGACTATGCCGGTTCTGACAGGCGCCGATCTTGCACAAAAAATCTTTGCTATTCGAGCCGATATTCCCATTGTGTTATGTACCGGTTTTAGCGAAGTCATTTCCGAAGAAAAAGCGAAAGCAATTGGTATTCGGGAATTTATCATGAAACCCATTTTTATGAAAGAAATCGCTTTTGTAATCCGTAATTTATTATACGAACAATAAACCGGGGTCTTATGAATCGAATCCTCGTTGTTGACGACGACCCGCAAATTTTGCAGTTGTTACGCGAGTTGCTGGAACAAAATGGTTACTACGTTGAAGAAGCTGGGAATGGTGAAGACGCTCTGGAACTGAATCAAAAACAAGCCTTTGATCTGGTAATTACCGATATTGTTATGCCAGGGAAGGAAGGAATTCAAACAATCCAGGAATTACGCAAAAAAAATCCGCATCTTAAAATTATTGCAATTTCCGGGGGTGGATATTCGGCTTCAACAGTTTATCTTGATATGGCAGAAAAAATGGGGGCTAATTTGACAATTACCAAACCGTTTGATCTGAATTTATTAATCAATATGGTCAAATCGTTAGTGAACGAACAGGCCGGTAGCCTTCCCTAGACTGTAAAACAGGTTGCACAAACCGGGGAAACAGCCCCACAATGGTGTAACCTCTCTTGATTCAATTTACCCAAGCTTGCCCGGTTACAAAATACCTCGCAGCTCGCTGCAAGGAATTTTGTTGCTTACGAAACAACAATCGTCTGTTTTCTGTCCTGGCCGACCGAGATAATTTCTATTTCAGTATCGGTTATTTCGCTAATACGGCCCAGGTATTTTTTTGCATTTTCAGGCAAATCCTTGTAATTCCTGATTTTTGTTGTATCTGTTTTCCAACCCGGACAAGTTTCATAAACCGGCTCAATGGCTGCCAGGGTTTTAAGATCCGCCGGAAAAAAATCAATTACCCGGTTATCCATTTTATAGGCAGTACATATTTTCAATTCATCCAGAGTATCCATCACATCCAGCTTGGTTACAGCAAAATGGGTCAAACCGTTAACGCGCACAGAATGGTTGACGACCACTGCATCAAACCAGCCGCAGCGGCGCGGCCGCCCGGTGGTAGCGCCAAACTCTTTACCCAAAGTGCGAACCTGAGCAGCAAAAGCTTCTTCAAACTCGGTAGGAAACGGTCCCATGCCGACGCGGGTTGAATAGGCTTTGACAATGCCTATCACCTTGTCTATGGTCCTGGGCCCAACGCCCAATCCACAACAAGCGCCACCGGCAATCGGACTGGAAGAGGTTACATAGGGATAGGTACCAAAATCAATATCCAATAATGTGCCTTGTGCGCCTTCAAATAAAATTTCTTTACCGGCTTTGATCGCCCGGTTTAGATAGACAGAGGTTTCAGCAAGGAATTGTTTATAATAATTGCCCAGTTCATACAATTCCTGTACAACCTGATCTATATTGATCTTTTCAACCTTGTAAACAGCATCAAGAATTGTGTTTATTTCAGTAATGTTTTTGGTTAATTTTTCCTTCAAGCTGGAAAAATCCAGTAAATCGACAAAACGGATGCCGCAACGATCAAACTTGTCAACATAAGCTGGGCCTATCCCTCTGCCGGTAGTGCCAATTTTTTGATCGCCATCAGCCGTCTCTTGCAATTTATCCAGCAGCCGGTGATAGGAAGTGATAATATGAGTTCTTTCGCTAATGAACAATCTGTTATGTATATCAATACCCCGCGCGGTAACAAACTTTATTTCCTCAAGCAGCGCAACAGGGTCTACAACAACCCCGTTACCGATGACGCAAACAGTATGCGGTCGCAAAATTCCGGAAGGAATCTGGTGTAAAACAATTTCCTGATCGTCAAAAACCACTGTATGACCGGCATTCGGCCCGCCCTGGTAACGGGCAACAATATCAACATTTTCGCTGAGCAGATCAACGATCTTGCCCTTGCCCTCATCACCCCATTGTGACCCAACTATAATTGTAACTGCCATAATCGTACCTGTAATAATAATATTTTAAGACGGGTTTCACTTTTTTTTCAAGACTCGTTTCCCGGATAACCGGTTATATAATTGGTGTTTCATGGTCACATTGATTCAGAATAAAGGCAAATCGCAATACACCCCCTGTGAACATGTTAAACAAGAAACCCTTTTCACTCAAAAAAACTTTTGACTGCTGCGTCAGTATTGTCGTATAGGTTGAAAATTGTAAGGAGTTTTGTGATCTTTAAAAGGCTTTGAATTTTTTCTGTCACCGCCGCCAGTTTTAAATCTCCACCCGCATTGCGTATTGTCGTTAGAGCGCTGATTAAAATACCCAGGCCGGAGCTGTTCATCCAGTTAACATTGGCAAGATCAGCTACAACCCGGGTATTACCGGATTCAATTAAATCATGTAATTTGTCATTCAGAGTCGTTGCATCAGGCCCGCCCATAATTTTACCGGACAGTTCAATAACGACAACACCATTTTCAATGTGTTCTTTCATTTCCATGATTTTTCTCCAAATCCCAGAAAGATTTATTTTCTCTTTTTCAATTCCGCGCGTTTATGCCATTCAATAACAATCGGGCTGGCAACATAAATGGATGAATAGGTTCCGATAAGAATACCGATTGTCAGAGCAAAAGCAAAACTAAAAGTCACTTCGCCGCCCATAATCAGCAATACAATAACAACTATCAGGGTTGTGAACGAGGTGATAACAGTTCTGTTCAATGTCTGGTTGATGCTGATATTGACCATATTCGCAAACGGCTCACGGCGCAGCACTTTGGTATTTTCACGAATCCGGTCAAAAATCACAATAGTATCGTTAAGAGAATAACCTACAATCGTTAGAAATGCGGCAATAACAACCAGGGTAATTTCAAAATTCAACAGGGAAAAAATACCCAGGGTAATAATAATATCGTGAAACAAGGCAAGAACCGCAGCTACGGCGAACTTGAACTCAAATCGCCAACTGATGTAAATGAGAATACCCAGCATGGAGAACAAGATAGCAAAAATGGCCGCACGACGTAACTCACTCCCGATGGTCGGACCGATTTCCGTTACAGCACGAATGTCATACGGATTATCCGGAAAATCTTGAGTTAATTGTTCTTCCATCATTAAAGCGACATCAGAGCCTTCGCTCATTTGCTCTACGCGGATGATAAATTCATTTTCCTCGGCCAAACCGATTCTTTTAATTTCAGCGTTGCCAAAACCTACCTTGCTCACAGAGCTGCGTACATCGCCTACCTGTATTGTTTTATCAAACTTGACCTGTAGTGATGTTCCGCCGGTAAAGTCGATTCCATATTTGGGGCCACCGTGCAGGAGCAGCGACACAAGGCTAATCAGGATCAGGATTCCGGAAATAACATAAGCAACTTTCCTGTAGCCAATAATATTCAAATTCAAGTTTTTAAAAATTTGCATTCTGATTCTGTCTCCTCAGAAAAATGGTTAATGAACAACCAGTCAATGTATCTTAGATACTTAATTTCTTGACAGCAAAACGTGATGTGATCAGGTCAAAAATCAGCCGGGTTACCACAATTGCCGTAAACATACTGGCCAAAATACCAATTGATAATGTTAGAGCAAAGCCCTTGATGGGGCCGGTGCCAAAGCTGTATAACACAACAGCCGTGATCAGGGTAGTTACGTTAGCATCCAGAATCGTTCTAAAAGCCTGTCCGTAACCGCTGTCGATGGCAGCGCGAATGGTTTTACCGGTACGCAGTTCTTCACGAATTCTTTCAAAGATCAGAACATTGGCGTCCACAGCCATACCTACTGTTAAAATAATTCCTGCAATGCCGGGCATGGTTAGCGTAGCGTGGAACCCTGCCATAAATGCCATTACAAATAATATATTCAGGAACAAGGCAAAATCAGCAATGACGCCGGCGCCGCGGTAATAAAAGATCATAAACACAATTACCAGCATTAAACCGATAATAGCAGAATTTCTACCTTTTTCAATAGAATCTCTTCCCAAAGAAGGACCAACTGTATTTTCTGTAATTGCATGGATAGGGGCAGGTAAAGCGCCGGAGCGCAATACCAGGGCAAGGTCTTTGGCTTCATCCATATTGCCCACTTCAATTCTGGCGCTGCCGCTGGGGATCTTTTCTTTAATGCGGGGCGCAGAGGCTACTTTATTATCCAGAACAATCGCCAAAAATTTGCCAACATTCATGCCGGTAACAACAGCAAATTTTTTACTGCCTTCATTATTCAAATCCATGTGCACTTCAGCAGCTCCGGCGCGCATACTGGTTTCACTGCCGCCAATTTGCACCTGGGCATCTGTCAGCATAGAGCCTAACAATTCCGGCTCTTGTTTCACCAAATGTAATTCAAGGAACTGCTCATCGCCCATGGTTGTTGTTTCTCGTCCCCATAAAAACTCGGAATCACCGGGTAATACATCAACAACTTCGGGAACCTGTAAAATTCTTTGCACTACTTTTTCATTCTTTATGGGTACAAATATCTCGCTTCGCCCTGATATTTGCCGCAATAACGAGGAAAAAGGCTTTTCAGCAAAAGTTTTTTGATCCACAACCACGCCATCATCAGTTTCAGTTGTACTGGTGTCAACCTGCTCGCCAAACAATTCATCTATTGATACTTGTTTGTCTTCTGCCTTTTCACCCAGAGCCGTATCCGGCGCGGTTTCTGCCTGGGGCGTTTGCCCGGGAATCAACTCTTCTCCCATTCGCATCTTGCGCATAACACGGTCGATATCATTAATTACTGAAATGACAATATCAGCATCCTTGACCAGTTTAAATTCCAGCAAGGCGGTTTTACCAATGACCGCTTTGGCACGTTGTATATTTTGAATTCCGGCCAACTGTACAACAATGCGACGGTTACCCTCTTTTTGAATTGAAGGTTCGGAAACGCCAAACTGGTCAATCCGGTTACGAATATTTTCCAGGGTACGGTCAATCGCATCGGTTGCTTCGGCTTGCAATTCTGTAATAATTTTTTCGTCGGTTTGGCCTTTACTGCCATAATAACGATTCAAGCCGACTTCACGACTGGCAAAATTTTCCCTCAAAGCCGCAAAAAAGTCTATTCCCTCTTCCGTTTGCTTTACAGTCGCGGTGATAATATCTTCCAGCCGACTATCTTTGTTTTTTGCTTTGTCGCGTAATAATTGCGGCAAATCGACTTCATAAACAAGATAGGTTCCGCCCTGCAAATCCAAACCCTGACGGATGGCTTTACCTTCGACTTTGACAATTCTGGAATTTAATTTTATCAGGTCATCGCTTACTTGCAGCGCTTTGGCAAGGGTATCGCCTGCAACCATATTGCGGACCAGAGTTTCCAGATTCCCGGTGGTTAATCCTTCATCAATTTCTGTTTTGGATAATCCGGTTAACGAGCTGATTTCATTTCCCAACGCAGTTTCAGTTTTTTGCAAACCGCCTAACTGCAACGTAGGATATAATGAAACAATAGATAAAACGATCAAAGCCAGAATAAGTACCAGCCTGAACACGTGTTCTTTTTGCATAAATCAACAACCTCCCAAAAGAAATTATTTACAAACATGAATAGCCAGTTAATATACAATTTTTTCTTTATAAAAGTCAATTAAAAATTGAATTTAACTGTATTCCTTAATTTTTTCGGCAGTTAAATCCTGCAAAAATGGGCAAATGTGCCTGCTACTGAACCTGGTAACTCACATAATTGCAATGAATTACCATTATTATTATCCAGCGCTGAAACATATTGCCTGAATTTTCGTCTCAAATAGTAAATATATTATTTACTGCAAGTTCAAGTGAAAATGATGTATTCTTTACAAATCAAAAAAAGTTTTCTACCGGCTGCTGCATCCGGTGGCAATTTTTAATGATTGAACGTAAAACCGATAATTCCTGAATTACTTTTTTTTGAACAGGAAAGGATAAAGACCATGCCCAGACATATTTTACCACTGCTGCTCATTATCATTCTTGCTACAACCTTGCCGGCTATGGATATCAGCATAAACAAAAGCATAATAATTGACGATGGTAAAAGGAATTCCGGCGGTATGACTACCATAAACGGTAACCTGAGTATTGGTAATGACTGCATAGTAACCGGTACATGCAGAACCGTCAATGGCAGTATTGATGTTGGCGATAATACCACTGTAAAAAAACTGCAATCCGTGAATGGCGGCATTACACTGGGTCATAATTCCAGGGTTTTAGCCAATGTCGAAACAGTCAACGGCTATGTAACCTGCAATTCAGGGGTTGAAATACAGGGTAATATTAAAACAATCAATGCTGTTGTTGAACTGGATAATACCTGCGTAAAAAGAAATATTAACACACATACCGGCAACATCTATTTACAAAATGGCTCCATGGTGGAAAAAAATCTAGTGGTAAGAGCGAGTCACCACAATGAAAACAGCAATGATGAAAACAAACCGGTTAAAATTGTCCTCTCACAGGGCTCGGTAATAAAAGGTGATTTGCTGGTAAAAGACAAGGACAGAAAAGTGTTGGTTTACCTGCAGGATGACAGCAAAATTCTGGGTAAAGTGAAAAATGCCCAAATCATTAACGAATAATGGCTCTATATTTTTTTAGCGGATAGTTCTAACACTATTTTGGGAACATGAATACAATCAAATCGGTGTTTTAAAGGCTTGGGCAAGGCAATTTTCATTGATTAGAATTGATCACTTAACTTTTGCCTAAAGAAAAATTATAACTACCATCAATATTAATAAGCTTTTCAAAAATTATTCAAGATAAGGGGTTTTTATCAAGTTCAATAATAACAAATTTTTATATGTTTTTCTCTGCGTTCCTGGCGCCCTCTGCGGTAAAATAAAAAAAATGAAACCGCCGAGTTCGCTGAACTCGCAGAGGGGAAAAGAGTGTCGTTGTTCTAATTCATTTTTAGAAAAAATAACTGAAAATGCAAAAATTTCTTTTTAGCCTTTAATTTTATGAAACAAAGAGTCAATCGGTAATATTACCCACAAAAAACCATATAGAGCCCGAATAATTAATGCAGGCGGGTTATTGCCTTGACGATTTTATTAATTTCACGATTGCTGACTGTTCTCATATCCAGGTATAAGCGGCCGTTTTTTATATATCCCAAAATCGGGGGACTATTTTTACGTAACTGTGCGGCGATATTGTCAATGCCGGTTTCTGCATTCTGCAATGTAATTGCATAGCTTGGTATTTGTTCCAGCGGCAGCGCCCCGCTGCCGGTTTGCGCCAGGCTCTCTTCGATCATTATATGATAGCGATCCCTGATCGCAACAGTCAACGCTGTAAACACTCTTTCCGCCTTGTTATGGACTGTTTTGGCAGAAGCGGTTAACATTCGCAGGGTTTTATTGGTTTTATAAACTTTGTGGGGTTGGAAATACCCTTTCAAGGTTGCTTCAAGGGCGGCATAGGTCAACTTGTCACAACGCACAATACGCATTATCGGGTTGGCATGAATTCGCTCAAGCAGAGCCTTTTTGCCGACAATGATTCCGCATTGCGGCCCACCCAGCACCTTGTCGCCGCTAAAGGTAACCACATCTGCCCCGGCTTTGATGCTATCCTGCACCAGCGGCTCATAAGGCAAACCAAATTCTTGCAAATCAATGAGCACGCCGCCACCCAGGTCATGGATCACCGGGATATTATGCGGGGCAGCAATTTTAACCAATTCCTGCAAAGGCACTTCCTCGGTAAAGCCCATAATCCGGTAATTGGATGTATGCGCAGCGACAAGTGCGCCGGTTTGCGAAGTGATTGCATTTACATAATCGCTTGCTTTGGTTTTATTGGTAGTGCCCACCTCGCGCATGATTGCGCCGCTCTTTTCCATTACATCGGGAATACGAAAAGATCCACCAATTTCAACCAGTTGCCCCCGCGAGATGACCGCTTCCCTGCCAGGACTGAGGGTATTCAGGGCGATAAAAACCGCTGCGGCATTGTTATTCACCACCAGGGCGGACTCGGCGCCGGTGAGACGGCATAACAAGCTGCGTACATGCTCGGTCCGTTCGCCGCGTTTACCGTCGGCCAAATCAATCTCCAGGCTGCAATAGCTGCGCATTACCCGATTGACGTTTTTTCGCGCCGCGGCGGATAATGGCGCCCTGCCCAAACCGGTGTGCAAAATAACCCCCGTAGCATTTATCGCCGGCGTCAGGCTAGAGTTAAATTCACCGGCTAAATATGCTGCAACTTTTATTACTATTTGCTCTATCAATTCCTGGCGTGACGGCGTTGTGTCGCTGCCAGGATGGATTACCTGTTCCCGGGTTTCATGTAAAATGGTATGAAAAGCAGCTTTGACTACTTGACGCGAATATTTTTCCGCCAACATGCGGGCTTTATCATGATTCAATAATGTGTCGATTGACGGTAATAATTTTAAAATATTTTTATTTTCCATGATCTGTTCCTTTTTTCAAAATTTGCCAACAGTATAAATCAATCGCACCTGTACCAATGAAACACCAGGGTAATCAGATTTGTTTCCGGGTTTCCGGTAAAAACATGGTGGCAATAGCCGCTAAAACTCCAAAGCCCAACAGAAACATCAATGCGATATGCAGACCAAAGCGCTCAGCCAGATAGCCAACCGGGGTAACCAGCAACCCGCCAACTCCCCAGGATACGCCCATCATAAAGGATGTTACCATATTCACACGGACGGGAAAGAGTTCCTGTGCCATAATAATTACAACCGGAATGGAGGAGAAAATAAAAAAACCGGCAATTGCCAAAAAGATAAAAGCAACCAGACCGTCAGAGCGTAGAAACAGGTAAAAAAATGGCAGCGAAAACCATAATGAATAAACGATGACCCTTTTGCGGCCCAAAATATCAGAAAGGCTGCCGCCAAGCAGCGACCCGGCTGCACCGGCCATTTCAAAAACCGTCAGCGCCGAACCGGCCAGAAACAGAGAAAAATTTTTATCATGCAAATAAATCGGTAAAAACGTAGTAAACGAAGAAATGATAAACGCCCTGATAGTGATGATAATCCACAAAAAAACAACAATTTTTTTTACATGCCGCGGTGTTTTCTCCAATCCGGTATTTTGAGGCATAAGCGGAGAATGTGAAAATGCCGGCATGGAATGATATAACAATAGAGTAATAAAAATCGCAATAATAATAGTAACCGGGCTATATTCAAGGCCCCACAGGGTGACGATTGGAATGATGATCACCGGGCCAAGGGAATGACCGGCGCTGCCGCCGGTGACAAAAATCGACATAGCCAGTCCGGCTTTATTTCCGCCGGCCCGCCCCGAATAAACCGCAGCCTGCGGATGAAACGCCGAGGTGCTTAACCCGGAAAGAATACACAAAATCAGAATTCCATGAAAAGAATTCACCAGGCCGATACATCCTAAAAATATCGCGGTGATGAACGGGCCAAGGATGATAAAAATTGGTCGGCTGGTTTTGTCGGCGAGATGACCAAATAGCGGCTGGGTGAGTGAGTTGGAAATGGTCATAACCGATACCAAAATTCCAACTGCTGTCAGGCCAAAGCCGATTTTGGTCATTAATAAGGGTAACAAGGGCGCAATAAAAGCCGGATAGAGATCATTAATAAAATGCGCCGCGGAGAGCAGCACAATTCGGTCGGTCTGCATTGGTTCCCGCATTGAGGCGGGTAAAGGAATATGGCGGGAACGTATCAGTTTCATTAACGTTTAAAAGCCCGCACTATAAAGAAAAGTCCTGCCAGAATGAGCGCCCCTGCAACCAGCACATCAAAACCGACATGAGCAACAATTTCAAAATAGATATATATTGCCATAAACAAACAGGCAATAGCCGGAAATCTGGCCCAGCGTAATTTATTGGCTGCGTTCGCCAGGGTCCATAAATAAACAAAAGTTAAACCAATACCAAGGAAAAATACCACACCGTTATAATCACCGGGGGTAACCTTCAGGGCGTCAAGCAGCGCAATGGCTCCAAGGGTAATACATGTTCCGGCCGGGATAATACTCCACCATTTTTGCTTGTCCTGGTAAAAAATACAGGCAAACGCAAAAGCAATGCACCAGAAAAAAACCGCGCCCAGTAAATCTCCCCGTAAAAGATTAACCGTTTTACACAACAACACAACACCCAAAAAAAACGAAAACATGCCAACCAGCAATGCCCATATTTGCCGGGGTCTGTTTTTAAAAATGCGCAAACAAATATATGCAATCGCTAAAAAAAAGAGCCCGCCAAGTAATTCTTCAAGGTGGGGAATAACCCGCATGTTATGCAGCAACAAAACAACCCCCAATGCCACAATCATAAAACCAGGAATCAAAGATCGTTTCTTTTCAACCATATTACACACCTTTATTGCCGTGAACAAAAATCAAACGATTATAGATGTTGAGAATTAAAGTAATAAAATAAATTCTTGATTAAAAGAAAAAGTTTACTGTATGGTTCTTTTTGTCACCGGAAGACACAACACACAGCAGAAAACCTGTAACCAGTTTAAAAATCCCTTATTATGCCCAGGTAAAAAAAAATATCTGCAAAACCCTGTTCATGATGCAGATAACAAATTCCAGAATTTATATATAAAAGCGGATTTGCGAGTTATCACTTACCGGACGCCGGTTAGCTGTTAAAGAATTTTTCCAGTTCGGCATAAACCTGCTGCCGGGGTGCAATAATTTTGTGACATTCCGGCAGTGACCCCAAAAACCGTTTGCCATAACTTTTATTGACCACCCGGTTATCAAAAATGATCACGCTGCCGCGGTCGGTTTTACGGCGGATCAGGCGGCCAAAACCCTGTTTAAATTTTAAAACCGCCATCGGCACTGCATATTCCAGAAAAGCGTTGCCGCCATTTTTCTCAATTGCCTCGTAACGGGCTTCGATTACCGGTTCACTGGGCACCTTGAACGGCAGCTTGGTAATAATGACCGATTCCAGCGCTTCGCCTTCCACATCCACGCCTTCCCAAAAGCTGTCGGTAGCGAACAGAACCGAACCGGTATCTTGCTTGAACATGTCAAGTAATTCGTGACGATTAAGAGTACCCTGCTTGAGGCAGCGAATCCCGGCAGCGCCAAGCTGACCTTCCAATTGCCGGTAGACCATTTGCAGCAAACCATAGGATGTAAACAAAACAAACGCTCTGCCTTTTGAAATGACCAGCGCACGATAAATAGCATCGCCCAATTCCGAAGCAAAGGTGGGATGACGCGGATCCGGCATATCGGCAGGAATGGCAATGACAACCTGTTTGGCATAGTCAAACGGTGATTGCAGTAGTAAAAAGATCTGCCGGTCCAGGCTCATATCCGCTATTCCCAAACGGCCGGAAATGAAATCAAAACTTTTTTCCGTAGTCAGGGTCGCCGAGGTCATAACAATGGTATCAAATACTTCCAGCACCGCTTTTTTCATCATCTCCCGGATGTGCAGCGGCGACACCTGAAAATGCAGTAAACTCTGGTTTTTATAGCCGGGTTTGGCCTCGATCCAGCGAATATTTTCTTCATCCTGCTTGAATATCACATCATGTAAAATATCTGCTACGGCGGTGATGCGTTCGGCATTGGCTTCGATGTTGATGAACAGGCTGTCCCACTCTTCCGAATCGTCTTTTACCATCTTTTTTATCAGGTGAACCAGGTTGTTTAAATCATTCCCCAGAGATTTCATGGTTTGAATATAATCGCGAAAATGTTCACCCAGCATAGTCTTTTTAAAAATTTGCTCAACAACGGGCGGCAGCAGGCGGACTTTTTTTTCGCGGCTATCTTCATTTTTATCTACCCTTTGCAGCACTTCGTATAAAAAATCCATCAGTTCATCGGTCATATCCGACAGGTTTTCAACATTCGGAACAATTGTATTATAAATCGTATCCAACAGTTTTTGAACAATTTCATCGGGAATCAATTGATTGGAGGCGGCTTGCAATTTGTTGCGCAGGTTATGCAGGTATCCTTTGGCAACTGCGCGTTTTTGGCGGTGCAGCCGGCGTAATATACGAATAATGCCGGCGCGGGTAATACGGCTGCCAAAGTAACTGGTGGCAACGTTTTCCAAATGATGTGCTTCATCAAAAATAATACATTCATAGGGCGGTAAAATAGCGGCATCTTCAAAGCTGCCGGTTTGCTGGCGAATGGCCAGGTCGGCGAACAACAGGTGATGATTAACAATAAGAATCTGGGCGCGTACTGCATTGCGCCGGGCTTTGTTAACAAAACATTCCCGAAAATGGCTGCATTTACTCCGCGTGCAGGTGTCGCTTTCAGAGGCAATCTTTTCCCACACAGATAGTCCCGGAATAAAAGTGAGATCTGCCTTGCTGCCGTCTTTGGACTGCCGCGCCCACTGGATCAGAGTTTTCAGCTCTTCCATTTCTTCTTCATCGGCAAGGGATGCAAAATCGGCTTGCAGTTCATCGATCTTGCGCAGGCATACATAGTTGGAACGACCTTTAACCAGTATGGCCTCAAATTCAAAACCGAGAATTTTTTGCAGTAATGGAATATCTTTCTTGACCAATTGTTCCTGCAGGTTGATGGTATTGGTAGAAATAACCACCCGATCTTTGTTTTGCACAGCCCAATGGATAGCCGGTAATAAATAAGCCATCGTTTTGCCGGTTCCGGTTCCGGCTTCGATAAGAGCGATCTTTTTCTGGTTGAACGCCAAACATACTGAATCTATCATTTCCAGTTGTGGTGGTCTGACCTCAAAGCCAGACAACACCCGGGAAATTGGTCCATCCGTCGCCAGGATCTGCTTTAACTGGTCGGCAGCAACCGGTATGTTCTTTTCCTTTTTAAATGGTTCAACAACAACGTAAAGGTCATCGGCTTTGTTATTGATAATATAAAAAGCCACGCTAAACTTGTTCAAACTGGCGGCAATTGCCAAATCGGCATTGGAAGGCTTTAACAAGCCGGAAGGGTGGTTATGGATAACAACATCCGCTTCGCGCGCTTTTTTCAGAACCGCCGGCACAGCGGATTCGTTCCCCCGCGCAACGGCATCTACTTTATGAACGATCAGGTCTTCTTCCGTATAGCCCACAAAAAAAACTTCGTTGCCGCCCGCCTCAGCTATGGCTTTTTTCATTACCTCAGCCGCGGTCGTGGAAAAGTATTTTTTTATATTTGCCAATTTATGCTTTTCCTTGCTGACGCGTTAACCTGAATAAATGCTACGCGGGTTTGCATGTGTGCTGCCTTATTGAAATAATTCCGGGGGACGGCTTCGTCTTCGCTAATAAACTCTTGTTCCTCAATGTGTAATAACCGGCTCTGACGATAAAACGCCGGCAAGACAAACAATCTTTTATCATTCCAAAACAACCTGGCTTTCCGGATGTAGCAATTCCGCATGATAACCAATGTCGCGAATATAACCCGGAAAATCACAATCGCCATGAGTGGTAAAAACCTTTTGCGGATTGACAGTTTTAATAAACTGCAACAGTTCCTGAAAATCGGCGTGATCGCTGAGCGCAATACAATGATTGCTGCCGAACCGGGCGCCGGTGGCGGAATTTGCCCATCCGGATAAAAACACGCTTTTATAGCGCATCGGTAAATTTTTCAGTTTACGCAAGCCCATCAAATGCGGCGGAATAATCAGCACATCTCCCGGTTCAACAGGTTGTTCATGCCAGGGTTCGCAATTTTGAAACTGAACGCCATATTCATTATATACACTTGCAAACCGCCAGGCGGCGTGATGTACCAGCGTTTTGTAACCCCGGTCGCCAATTATTTTCATCGCTTCCTGGGCTTTTCCGAGACTGTACCCCATAACAACCGGGGTGTAATTACTTTTAAAACAATCTTGAATAAAAGATATAATCTCTTCAATCAATATTTCACGGCTTTTTTGCACAACATATTCCGGGCGTCCGAAGGTGGATTCCATGATCAGGTAATCTGCTTTTGGAATTTTTACGGGTTCGCAGGTTGCGCTGGGCTGCAATTTAAAATCCCCGGTATACAACAGCGATATATCGCGCCGCTCCACATAAATCATAGCGGAACCCAGAATGTGCCCGGCCGGATACAGGCATATTTTTAAATCATCCAATTCATATTCGGTCTCATAGTCAAGAGGAATGACGTCCTTTTGCCGGGCGCGCATGGCGTGAAACTGGACGGTTGGTGGAGTGGCAAGGATCTTTTTATGGTTCTTTAGATGATCGCTATGCCCATGAGAAACAAAAGAGAAATCAGTATTGCGATGAGCATCCAGCCACATATCGGTTGTATACAGCTTTATCCCTTTGACGTCACATAGAAACATTGTACTCCTGCCGCTTGCCGGGTTATTTTTTTATTTTCTCAAGAAAATACTTGTGAACAGACGTGTCTGTGGTTAATTCCGGGTGAAATGTAGCGATGAGAATATTATTTTGTTCGGCCATAACAATATTGTTTTGATGCCAGGCCAGAGGGGTTACTCCCTCACCTGCAGAAACAATTTTAGGGGCGCGGATAAAAAACCCTTCCATATTAGTGGCGCTGCCGTTCAATCTCAAGTTTACATTGTCAATAAAAGAATCAATTTGACGGCCATATGCATTTCTTTCAATAACAATATCTATCAATTTCAGGGTTTGCACAGAATCATTTAAAACAGCATTCGACAGCAAAATAGAACCGGCACAGGTGCCAAAAACCGGTTTACTGCCGGCAAAGTTGATAATTGCGTCGCGCAGCGAATATTTATTGATGAGCATTGACAGCGTGGTTGATTCACCGCCGGGAATAATCAGCCCGGCACACAACGCCAATTGCTGGCTGGTTCGCACCAGAACTGTATTCTGCCCCAGCATGGCGAGCATTTCCTGATGTTTGGCAAAATCCCCCTGCAGCGCCAGTATTCCAATGTGCATGTTATTCCATTCTGTCAATCGAAATTTTTATTACCATCCGCGATTTGCCATGCGTTCAGCCTCTGGAATTGCGGCAATTTCCAAACCGGGCATAGCTTCGCCCAAGCCTTCGGAAACACGAACTAGCAAATCAAAATCCATATAATGGGTAGTCGCTTCAACAATCGCTTTGGCGCGTTTGGCCGGATCGGAAGATTTGAAAATACCGCTGCCTACAAATACTGTTTCGGCGCCAAGCTGCATCATCAGGGATGCATCGGCAGGTGTTGCCACGCCGCCGGCGGAAAAATTCGGCACCGGTAACTTGCCCAGCTTTTTAACCTCGTGCAACAGTTCTACCGGGGCGCCCAGATTTTTCGCTTCAGTCACCAGTTCTTCATCTCCCAATACGGTGATCTTTTTTATTCCGCTTATCACTTTGCGCATATGCCGCACAGCTTCTACAATATTGCCACTGCCGGCTTCGCCCTTGGTACGAATCATAGCCGCGCCTTCGGCAATGCGGCGCAGGGCTTCGCCCAGATCTCGGCAGCCGCAAACAAAGGGCGCTTTGAACTTCCACTTGTCAACATGAAATTCTTCATCAGCCGGGGTCAGAACTTCACTCTCGTCGATAAAATCAACTCCCAAAGCCTGCAATACCTGCGCCTCGGCAAAATGGCCAATTCTGCATTTAGCCATAACCGGTATAGAGACGACTTTTTGAATTGCCCTGATCACAGTTGGATCGGACATGCGGGCAACGCCGCCATGAGCGCGAATATCTGCAGGAATTCTTTCCAGGGCCATCACCGCCACGGCTCCGGCATCCTGGGCTATTTTTGCTTGCTCCGGGGTGGTAACATCCATAATTACACCGCCCTTGAGCATTTCGGCAAGACCGATTTTTAATTTTATATCACTTGCATCTTTCATGATTGAGCCTCATATATTTTTCCGAATATTAAATTTATCAATAAAAAACATCATTTTCAAGCGAATAATCGGGATTTTTCAGGTACAGTTTATTTGCAACTTGGCTGTGCTAAATATCCACTCGCCGGGCACGATTTGTAAAACAATCAAAACCCCGGCGCCCTGGTTTTGTTCATAAACAGTAACTAACCGGCGCTGCCGAAAAGACTGGCCTGACAGATCAGAAACTTTTTTAATAACTCAGGCGTTTTTGAGTGGGAGGACGATTTCCCTTGTCGCCGGTATGAACATCGCAATGTTTTTGAGGCAAAAAGCGTACGTCACAAATATCTTTTGTCACATCGGGGCAATTATCCGTAGCCAGTAATTTGGTTTCACTACAAATTTCAACTTCAACAATGCCATCCGGACGTTCAAATTCAACAACTGGCAAACCCAGGGTATCATGAGCGGCTTTCATAAAGGGTGCGGTTATGGGTAAAGCTACGCTCGCACCCGATTGTTTTTCACCAAGCGACAGAGATGGATCATCGAGCCCCACCCAAACTCCGGCGACAATTTGCGGCGTAAAAGCAATGAACCAGGCATCGGTAAAACCATTGGTGGTGCCGGTTTTTCCGCCTACAGGTCGAGTGAACTGGTATACAGAACGCATGGCCGCGCCGGTTCCGGAAGATGCGGCGGTTTGCAGCAAACTGGCCATGATGTACGCAGTTTCCTCGCGCAATACTCCCTTGCTTTGCGGATGTGATCTTGCAAGGATATTATTGTATTTATCTTCCAACCGTACCATATAACTCGGTTCAACCAGCACGCCTTTATTGGCAAAAGCGCCAAAAGCGGAAATAATTTCAAGCGGACGTACCCCGATAGCGCCAAGGGCAATGGCGTCCACAGCCTCAAGGGGGGTTTTAATGCCAAGATTGCGGGCATAACGGATCACCTGACTGGGGGGAACATCTTCCTGCACCAGCCGGGCTGTTACCAGGTTTAATGATTTTTTAAGCGCTTCGCGCAAAGTTGTTAACCCACCCAAAGAACCATCATAATTATGCGGCGTCCAACGGGTGCCGTCTACCATGTGAACAACAATCGGTTGATTCAATTTTTCATAATATGGCATATAGCCGTTATCTACTGCTGCTGTAAAGACAAAGGGTTTGAACACGGAACCCGGCTGCCGCACTGCCTGGGTAACGCGGTTAAACTCACTCTCTTTAAAATCCCGACCGCCAACCATAGCCAGTATATGCCCATTGGCCGGATTAATAGCCACAAAACCCACCTGAACGGCACATTTGGCATTTATCAGCGAATCGACCAGTGTTTTATCCGCCAAAAGCTGCTGAATGGATCTTTTTTGCAGCATACTGGGGGGCACAAGACGAATAAAATTTTTCCGCTTGTGCATATTGTTATTCACTATTGTTTGAATGTGAGGCAGCCATTCACTGACCGCTTTTTCGGCACAAGCTTGCACACGGCTATCCAGGGTTGTATAAATTTTCATTCCGCTGGTATATATAGCCATACCATATTGATCGTACAGGGTTCGGCGAATGTCTTCGGTAAAATAAGGCGCCTTGTCCACAGATATTGCGTCTTGATCCCGGTAAAATTCAAGAGGCGTATCGACGGCCGTTTGACATTCCTCGCCGGTTATAAAACCATTCGCCAGCATGCGCCGTAAAACCATATTACGACGCTCCAGCAAATAATCCCGGTAACGCTGGTCTTTATCAAACATTTCGGGATTTATATTTGCCGGGCGCTGCAACACACCAATTAATACCGCGCATTCGGCAATAGATAATTGATGAACTGTTTTATTGAAATATTTTTCAGCCGCAGCTTCGATCCCATACGTTCCATACCCGAATGACATGTGGTTGATGTACATTTCCAGCAACTCGGTTTTGGTGTACATCCGTTCCAGCTTGATAGATAAAACCGCTTCTTTTAACTTGCGGATAACCGTCTTTTCACGGGTTAAAAACAGGGTACGAGCCAGTTGCTGGGTCAGGGTGCTGGCGCCCTGCTGTTTGCTGCCGGTGGTCAGGTAGGCAATCGTTACTTTTAAAAAGCGCGTCGGCACGATACCCCAATGGTGGAAAAAACGGTGATCTTCGCTGGCAAGAATAGCATTTTTCACCATATCCGGAATTTCTGATAATGGTTTGTAAACCCGTTTTTCTGTAAAAAATTCCTTGAGCAGCACACCATCGGCTGAATACACCCGCGAAGGCAGGTTTGGCGTGGTTACTTCGAGCACCTCCGAGGAGGGCAGATGTGAGGAAATATAATAATAAAATCCAAACAATGCGGCAATTGGTATAGCCAATATGAGCAATAAAATTAAAAGCCTGTTTGATTTTTTCTTTCCGGGCTGTTCCGGCAGAGGAACGTTGTTATTTCTTTTAAAAATTCTTTTCAAAACTGTAACCGTCTTTATAAATAATTAAAAATTATACAATTAATAATGCTTGATATGGGTGAGTATCTTTCTATAAATATCAAGATTTTCCAGCACCATACCGGTACCTCGCACAACTGCCAGTTTGGGTTCCTCTGCAACAATAACCGGCAGGTTTGTTTCCTGGCGCAGGCGGATATCCAGTCCACGCAACAGGGAGACTCCGCCGGACATTAAAATTCCACGATCCAGAATATCGGCGGAAAGCTCCGGCGGTGTGGCTTCGAGGCATTGCTTGACTACTTCCACAATGGTATTGACTGTTTCAGATAATGCCTCTTGCACCTGCCCGGCAGTGATTGTAACTGTTTTGGGAATACCTTCAATCAGATCACGCCCTTTAACAGTTGTCTCTCCCCTGGCGACAACCGGGGCAGCCGAGCCATAATCGCATTTCAGTAATTCTGCAGTATTTTCACCGATCAGCAGGTTGAATTCTTTTTTAAAATACTGAATGATGGCCTCATTCATTTCATCGCCACCAATACGGATTGATTTGGCATTGACAATTCCATACATGGAAATGACGGCTATTTCCGTGGTTCCGCCGCCAATATTGATCACCATGCTGCCAACCGGCTGGTCAATCGGCAAGCCCAAACCAATAGCCGCAGCCATCGGTTCCAGAATAAGGTAAACTTCTTTGGCGCCGGCATGTTCCGCAGCATCGCGCACGGCGCGTTTTTCCACTTCGGTAATACCGGAGGGAATACAAATCGCCACCCGCGGCCTGGGGATAAGCGATGACGCAGATTTTTTAATAAAATACCGAATCATCTGCTCCGCCAAATCAAAATCGGCAATTACGCCATCCTTGAGCGGTCGTACGGTGATTATTTCTCCCGGAGTTCGGCCAACCATCTCTTTGGCTTCGTTGCCAAATGCCAGAATCTCCTGGGTTCGTTTGCGCAACGCCACAACAGAAGGCTCATTTAAAACAATATCGCGATTTTTGGCATGCACCAGCGTATAGGCAGTGCCCAGGTCGATTGCCAAATCATTGGACAGGATTTTTGACAGCTTCATAAGCTTTTCTTTTTCATTTTAGTAATTACCCGGCTGTTGGCAAAATGATATCATTAATGCCGAAAATGCCGGATACCAGTCATCACCATAGCCATATCACGCTCATTAGCGGCCTGAATGACTTCTTCATCGCGGATGGAACCACCCGGCTGGATAACAGCAGTTGCTCCGGCTTCAGCCGCGGCATCAACGCCATCGCGAAATGGAAAATATGCATCGGATATCACTACTGAACCTTGCAAACTCAGGCCGGCATTAGATGCTTTTTGCACAGCAAAACGCGAGGAATCCACCCGCGACATTTGTCCGGCGCCGATTCCCAAAGTCTGCTTTTCGTTTACAAAAATTACCGCGTTACTTTTCACCCATTTACACACCCGCCAGCCAAACTTCATGGCTTTAAATTCGGAATCTGTGGGTTTGCGGTTGGTAACAATCTTGTATTCCAGGTTTTCATCGAATCCGATGTCAAAATTCTGCAGCAAATAACCGCCGGAGACTGCTTTCATATCATAACCTTTAAACAGGCTCGTATCTTTCGGCCATTCGATCAGGCGCAGATTTTTTTTGCCGGCAAATATTTGCCGTGCCCGTTCTGAAAAACCGGGGGCAACAACAACTTCCAAAAATAATTTGCTCATCTTTTCCGCTGCGTCTTCGTTGATCTCGTTATTAGCGGCAACAATACCGCCATAAGCCGAAACCGGATCCGTCTTTAATGCATTTTCAAAAGCAGCGGCAATGTCGTTATCCATCGCCGCACCACAGGGATTGTTATGTTTGAGGATGATTACCGATGGTTTATCATACTCATGGACAAGCCCGACTGCGGCATTTAAATCGAGAATATTATTATAGGACAATTCCTTGCCCTGCAATTGTTTTGCCGCAACAATACCAAAAGGCGGCAGCGCGGCATTGGCATAAAATCCGGCTTTTTGATGGGGATTTTCGCCATAGCGTAAATTTTGTACTTTGCGCAAATTTACAGATATATTGGCAGGCATTTCCTCTTCAGCATTGCCGGCGTTCATGTAGGCGGATATAGCGCTGTCGTATTGCATGGTGCGGGTAAAGGCGGCGGCGGAAAGTTGTTTGCTTAATTCCAGCGATATTGATCCATTTCCGGCAGTCAGTTCCTGGCCAACCTGTTCATATTGCGCAGGATCGGTCAATACCGCAACGCCTTTAAAATTTTTTGCAGCAGCGCGGATCATGCAGGGCCCGCCAATATCTATGTTTTCCAGCGCTTCATCCAGGGTTACATCGGCTTTGGCTATTGTTTTTTCAAACGGGTATAAATTGACCACTACCATATCGATGGGTTTTATGTTATGCTTTTGCAGTTCCTGCATTTGTTCGCTTTTATAACGCTTGGCCAAAATACCGCCATGAATAAAGGGATGCAAAGTTTTAACGCGTCCGCCAAGTATTTCCGGGAAACCGGTTACATCGGAAACGGAGGTTACCGGAATACCTTGCTCTTGCAAAAATGCGGCGGTACCGCCGGTAGAGAGAATTTCGACATTCAAGCCGGTCAGAACTCTGGCAAACTCGGCCAAACCGGTTTTTTCATAAACACTGATCAATGCGCGCCCGATGTGTATTCTGTTATCCATGAATAGTCCTTTTCATCATTCTATTTATTATTAACAGCCGGATAAAATTTATCTGCCGTGGATTATCTGCTAAAAAAACTTGATACTTTAGTTATTATAAACAGGTTAAAATATAATATAAGAAATTTTCCTTCGTTAATCAATACCACACAAGCCGTAACTTGCAGAATCAGCGGTTGGCAATAATAACCCGGCGTCCCTGCACTGTTACCCTGCCTTCGGCAAATAACTGAATGGCCTGGGAATAAATATCGTGTTCTATAATTAAAATGCGGGCCGCCAGGGAATCCGGGGTATCATCTTCAAGCACCGGCACGCATTGCTGGCAAACCGGTGGACCGGTATCGTACTCTTCATCGACAATATGCACGGTAGCGCCAGATATTTTGCAGCCATAGTTCAACACGGCTTCATGTACAAAATGGCCATACAACCCCTGCCCGCCAAAAGAGGGCAGCAATGCCGGGTGGATATTCAGAATTCGGTCTTTGTATGTGCGAATGACCGGCAGGGGAATTTTTTTCATATACCCGGCCAGCGCAATCAATTGAGCGTTATGCTGATGTAATATCTGCAACAAGGCGTCGCTAAACAGTTCCTCTGTTGCATACTGTTTTTGCGAAATATGACAGGCTGGAATTTTATTCCTGACTGCCAGTTCCAGCGCGCCCGATTTTGAATTATTACTGATCACTGTTACAATACGGGCATTTAATTTACCTGCGCTGATATTTTTCAACATCGCTTCCATATTTGACCCTCTGCCGGAAGCAAACACCGCGACTCGCAATGGTTCATTAGCAATTTTCATGCACAACAGGCTCCAAAAATTCAAGAACTCCCCTGAACGTATTCAGGCGCACCCGGCTACCAATGGGCAGGGTTAATTTTACCGGGCCGTGACCATAAGGCAGGTTGCCGATAACAGGAATGGCATATTTTTGTGTATAATAATAAACAATATCATCAAAATCAGGCCCGGATTCATCGGGCTTGCGGGTTGGACAATCAATAAAATCACCTAAAATCAAACCCTGCACCTGCTGCAAAATTCCGGCATTATAGAGTTGTGAAAAGTAGCGGTCGATTTTATACAAATCCTCACCTATATCTTCAAGCAAAAGAATAGAATTTTTAAAATCCGGTAAACAGGAAGCGCCAAGCATTCCGCAAATTACAGATAAACACCCACCCAGTAACCTGCCAACTGCTACGCCATGATGATACACTTTTACCGGCTCGATTAATTCTGAAAAATGAATTGCAGGGGCCTGGTTAGCGGATAAAATATTCCATAACCGGTTTTCTGTAAAATAATGAATTTTATCATTTATATCAATAGCAACCATCGGCCCGGAAAAAGAAACCAGTCCGGCGCGCTTGTATAACGCCAATTGCAAGGCGGTGATGTCGCTATAACCGACAAAAATTTTAGGGTGTTTCCGTGCGGCGCGGTAATCAATTTTATCCAGAATTCTGGGCGCACCGTAACCACCACGGCTGCAAAAAATCGCCTTGATCTTTGGATTGCGGAACATGGCATTTATATCGGCTATTCGCTGTTCGTCCTCCCCCGCCAGGTACCCATATTGATTTTTTACATACTCCCCTTCGATAATTTTATATCCAAGCTTTTGTAAATAAATCAAACCATGGTCATAATTTTGTAATTTTTCGCCGGATAACGCCCCGGCAGGAGAAATAATACCAATAACATCACCATGGCACAGACCGGGAGGAATGACAATTTTCACATCGCTTCCAAATTCAATACAGGTTCATTAAATAATAAAAACCCGGTATTTAACGCCGGGCTTGTCAAGATCTTGATTATTTATCGTATATAGAGTTGTAATTCATACATAGAATAGGGTTGATAAAAGCGGTAATCGCCAAAACCGGAATAATCGACAAATTCAAACTGGCGGTTGATCCGATAATAATTCCATACCTGCCAGGGCCGGGAATCACTGGGATAGGGATCACGGATCACGTCATCTGGTGGGCCAAGCACGATATATACCATGCCGCGATCAGTCTCCCAGCCATCGCGCTGCATAATAGAAAACTGCTGGTTGGCATATTCTACACGGTTGTAATGCGATTCCATCGCTTCGTTAACCTCGGTTCCGGGGGTTGGGTCATGCCGTCTCCAGAATTTTTTAAACTCTTCCAGTTTATCTTCATCCGGCGCCTTGTTCATTTGCTTCCATTCATCTGCCGTAGCAATGTACATAACCTGCTTTATGGCGGTTTCGATATCATTGGCAGTGAATGGAATGCCCTGGAAGCGTATAAACAGATTTTTACTTAATGATAATTTCTTTTTTCCGGTTTTGATCGTAACATTTAAATTGTATGTATCATGCCGCAAACTGTCTACTGGAAGCTCAAACGCACACAAGGTTCGCTCGCCGGTGAGTTTGGTGGTATATTGATCCTTTATTTCGGTTTTTGAATTGACTCCCTTCATTTTATACTCTATTTGCGCTTCTGTTTCACCAAGCGGATTATAGATTTCAAAATAGGCAAATGCCGGCGATACAAGCCCCTTATGAATATTGGTCAATACCGGGTTGATGGTTTTTATACCCAGCGAGTCACTGGTATAACTGCGTAAAAATACAATATCACTGGCAAAAGTTTTGTTTGCCGGGAATTTTCGCAATTCCGTATTGAATCGGATGGCACGGCTTTTTTCTGTATCCATATCCGAAACGGAAACAACCAGTTTATATTTTTTTGGTTCGAGATCAAATTTTGTGCGGGTTTGATGAAATTCATTCCGGTTATTGGTTTGGTCAAACGTATCTACAGTGATCGTTTCGCGCCAGATTTTTCCATCTACCTGATAATTGTCTTTATCAAAAACAACGGCGGTAATTTCATAGTTTGCTTCATAGCCATCCTGGATTTTTATGAATTGCAACTCATCATAAACCACTTCAACGTAAATAAATAGCCTGCTGAGTTCGTCATTCTCCGGAACGGCCATATTGGCAATATCAATGTGAAATTCAGGTCCCTTGTTATCCTTACTCTGGCTCATATCCACCTGAGCAAAAGTACTTGCAGCTATTACCAAAATAAGGAACAATGCGATTAAATGTTTTATTGTAATCATATTTTCGCCCTTTAATTGAGAGCTTGTTGTTTATAAAATTACTTTTCCCTGCAGAGGCATGCAATTTTTATTATAATTAACAAGCAGGAATCATTTTTCAGCAGTAACAAGTTAGTGTTTTGCATCATTAAATAAAACACCATAATTCACTAGAATCATTCCTTAAACGCACGATCATAACTATCGGTTTCAAAGTTTTTAAAAAAGTTATACCAGACAGTTTTTATGGAATAGCAGCATACAACTCGTATTCATTAGCAGCGATAATTTTTAACGAACAGATATCACCAACCCGAATGGATGGTTTAATAACAACAGAATTGTCAATCTCGGGTGCATCGTATCTGGTTCTGCCAAAGGACAAGTTCCTGTCAGCGATCTCTTCATCAACGATCACATCCACAATTTTTCCAACAATTTTTTCATTATTGGCCGCGGATATTTCAGCTTGCTGTTCCATAATTTTTTCCTGCCGGTGTTGTTTCACTTTATTTGAAACATTGTCGTCAAAGGAAAAAGCGCGTGTATTTTCTTCATGCGAATAGGTAAAAACGCCCAGCCGCTCGAACCTGAACTCTGCTAAAAACTGCAACAGATCCCTAAACTCTTTGAGGGTCTCTCCCGGAAAGCCGGTAATAATGGATGTGCGCAGTGTAATGTCCGGTATTTTATAACGCAATTTTTCAATGAGGTTAATAATTTGTTGCCGGGTTACCTTGCGGCCCATTTTTTCAAGAATTGCATCGGAAATATGCTGAATCGGCAGGTCAATATAGTGAACAAGCTTGTCCAGTCCGGCTATGGTTTCCAGTAACCTGTCATTCCAGTGAGCGGGATGGGTGTACATCAGGCGAATCCACTCCAGCCCCCTGATATCATTTAAAGCGACCAAAATATCAGAGAGGCTTTTTTCATACTGAAAATCTGCGCCATAGCGGGTGGTATCCTGGGCTACCAAAATCACTTCTTTCACGCCCCTTGCCGCCAGAACATGTGCTTCAGAAATAATATCAGAAAAGGGCCGGCTTTTATATGGCCCCTTGATCAAAGGGATTGCGCAATAACTACAGCGGTTATCACAGCCATCGGCAATTTTCAAATAAGCATAATGAGAAGCAACCGTCGGGATTCTTGATGGTTCCCGATTCTGTATCTGAAAATAGTCCAAAATTTGCTGCCGGGTTTCGTCGATATCGTTGGAACAAAAATATTTGTCAACTTCTGGAATTTCGCTTTGCAAGGCATTTTTATAACGCTGCGGCAGACAACCGGTAACAAGCACTTTAAAAGCAGGGTTGCTCTTTTTGTATTGCAAAGCATACAAAATTTGATCGATTGATTCCTGCCTGGCGGGATGAATAAAAGCGCAGGTATTGATAATGACACAATCGGCGTCAGTCAGTTCCGGTACGATTGTAAAGCGATCATCGAAACAGCCCAAAATACACTCCAGGTCGATTTCATTTTTGGGGCATCCCAGGCTAATATAACTGATCTTCACTGTAACAATGCCTCAACAAATGTTGCCGGCTCAAACTCTTCCAGGTCATCCAGTTGTTCGCCCAGACCGATATATTTTACCGGAATGCCGAGTTCGCGGATAATAGAAAAGACAATACCGCCTTTTGCCGTTCCGTCCAGCTTGGTTAAAACAATGCCGGTTACCTTGACAGCCTGTGCAAATTGTTTGGCTTGCGCCAGGCCATTCTGCCCGGTGGTAGCATCCATAACCAACAGGGTTTCATGCGGCGCATCAGGAAGCTGCCGGCCAAGCACCCGGTGAATTTTTTCCAATTCGGCCATAAGGTTGGTTTTGGTATGCAATCGCCCGGCAGTATCCACCAAAAGAATGTCAACATCACGGGCAACCGCGGCTTTCACAGCGTCAAAAGCCACCGATGCGGGATCGGCGCCGGTTTGCGGCTTGATCATCTCCACCCCGCTGCGAGCAGCCCATTCGCCCAACTGGTCGATTGCCGCAGCGCGAAACGTATCAGCTGCTGCCAGCATCACTTTATAGCCCTCGCCGGTAAACTTGTGCGCCAGTTTGCCTATCGTGGTCGTTTTGCCGGTGCCGTTTACGCCGACAATGCTGACGATTAAGGGTTTGTGTTGTGAAAAATCCATCCTGGCCCGGGCGCTGCCCTGCAAAAGTTGAATCAATTGTTCCTTCAAAACCGGAATAATTTCTTCCTGTTCCTGTATGGCATCCAGTTTACACTTTTCCCGCAATTGAGAAACAAGTTGTTCAGCCGTATCGGCGCCAAGATCGCTTAAAATCATCAAGTCTTCCAGCTCCGTCAGGGTATTTTCATCAATTTTGCGGGTTTTACTAATGATCTGATTTATATTACCAAAAAGGCTGGTTTTGGTTTTTGCCAGACCTTTTTTCAATTTTGCAGTAATTGATAACACGCGGGGCACCTGCCATTAAAAAATAATCGCCCGAACCTGTATTCTATTGTTCAGTTTCTACAAACTGATTCAGAGGGCTTTTTTTACTTGTAGTTACTTTATGAGATACAATATACTTGATCAATGAAATCGGGGCCAAAACAATTGCAATCCACATAGCTATATATTTTACTACCGGTACGTTTATTGTAAATAAAATAATTACAATCGCAAACGAACCTGTTGTATATTTGCCCAACATATTGGATTGTGCAACATATTTTTTTGTTTTTATTACATATAAACTGGCTACCAAAATAAATAGATCCCTGAAAATGACGATCATAACAAACCATGCGGGCAAGCCTTTTTGATAAGCCAGCACCAGCATCACCGAACCAACCATAATTTTATCTATAAACGGATCTAACATGCTGCCAAAAGAGGAAATCATATCCAGTTTTCGGGCAAAATAACCATCCAGATAATCCGAAACACAAGCCAGAAACATGAACAAAACCGCCAGTTCATCGCCCCAGGTGTTACCCAGGGTTAAAAAATATAGAATAAATGGCAAAAACAGTAGCCGGCTCAATGTTAAAACATTTGGTAATCCAAATAAATGCTTGTCTCTTTTCAGTAATTCGGCTATACCTAATTTCATAATCGCCTCTAGGTAAGGACTTTGATAGCTTCTAAAATTAACGACGGTTTTCGGACAAGAGCAGTTTTAAAAAGCTGAGCAATTGTCCTTTTTTCTGTGGGGACTTGCAATGCAATGCTGGCTGTATCATCCAAATCCTCATCACTCATATTATACACAAATTCTTTTAATTTGTAAAACACTTTATTTTTTTTACCCTCGGCTTTTTGCCAAAGATGGGGATATTCAGCAAGACGTTTTTCGCTGGTTTTCCCCTCGATAATTGCCTGACCAGCCACCTGACCGGCAATTTTACCGGCAATCATGCCGGTCACAATTCCGCCGCCAGATACCGGGTTAACCTGCCGCGCGGCATCGCCCGCCAGCATTAATCCATCTGCAACAATTCTCTCCGGTTCACGGGCACAGGGAACACCGCCGGCTACGGTGGTGATAATTGATGCTTGGGGAAAATTGCTATGCAAGAATTCAAACAAATATTGCAAAGCGCTTTTATACCGGGCGGCTTCTCCGGATATACCAAGACCCACATTTGCCAAACCATTTCCCTTGGGAAAAACCCATAAATATCCTTTGGGCGCCCGGGTATTGGAAAAATACAAATGAATGGCATCCTGCTGCACATCAATATTTTGTGCGGTTACCTGGGCACAGCTTTCCATATCCTTTAACTTTTCCCAGGTTTTTATTCCGGCCCAGCGTCCCACCCGCGATTCCACACCATCGGCGCCAATGACAATACCGGCTTTTACCTGAAATTCTTTACCCAATGTCCGCACCCGAACTCCGGTCACTTTGCCGTCTTCCAGTAACAGACCATTCACATAAGCCTTGGTAATAATTTCTGTACCGGCCCGTGCAGCCAGTTCGGCAAGACCGGAGTCGAACATCTTGCGGTTCAAAATATAACCAATTTCATCGGTGCCTAACTTGACTTCCAAACCGGAAGGAGAATATAATTTCACATCATTAATTTTTTGGGCAATCCAGTTGGGATTTATATCAACAACCGAGCGCAATCCCTTGTCGCCCACGCCTTCTGCGCAGCGTACCGGTATACCGATTTCCCGGTCTTTTTCCAACATTAATACCGATACCCCGGCTGCCGCGGCAAATTTTGCCGCCGTTGAACCGGCGGGGCCGCCGCCAACTACAATAACATCATATTTATCCTTCATTCTTCACCTCCAGGGCGCGCATGGGACAAATATATACACAGTTCATACAAACCGTGCATTTATCGGTAATTTCCAGGTCATTCTCTGCCAATTCTATGGCATCCTGCGGGCAAACGCTAACACACGTGCCGCAAAAATCACACAACTCTCGGTTGTAGTTAATTTTGTTCATTCGCTGTTTCCTGTTTATGTAAACTGGGATAATTTATATTAAACCTTGCTTTGTAATACCATTTGGAAAAAAAATACAACACGACCAGAATTGCCAGATAATATGGAAACCGATAACAAATCACCAGGGATAAAAATAGTGCGGCGAATTTATTGGTTTGCAGTACATCGGCGGTTGATTTTGTTATAGCAGTTTTTACAAAAAAAGGAAAGATCAAAAGTGTCGGTATCACTATGACCAAATCACGCATGATAACTGCGGTAATGATGGCCAGGGTGTTGACAATTAAACCGGTGATAATAATATTGTTGGCCCCATACTTTACTGCAACTGTAATTTTATTAGCGCCACGGTCGCCTTCTATATCGGGAATGGTGGTTAAAAAATAAATACCCAGCAAACCCAGCACATAAGGAGTTGCATAATACAACATATCCATACCGGGCTGGCCATTGATCATCCAGCCATACGAAAAAACAATATAAAAGCCTAAAACATTGGGAATAATGCCGCCTACCGGTTTATTTTTAAAAACAAAAGGCCGGCAGCTATACAACCAACCCATAACAATGTAAGCGATAATCAGGGTAATACCCAGCTCAAACCGGGTCAGCAACAAAAAGAAAACCGGAAGAACTGCAAGAATTATTGTTTCGAGGTATGCTTTGGAAATTGAAATATCGCCATTGGCAATAAGAAACAGCTTGTTATTCAGCTTGTCGCTCTCCACATCCTCGATCTGGTTTATTAAAAAAACCGAACCCATAAGCAAGGTTAATAAAAATTCATAAAAAAGAATTTTTATCTCCAAAGCCCCCACTGCAAACCAAGAGGGGTGCAAAGAAGAAGCAGTAAAGCGCGTCTGCGCCCACAATCCCGCCAATGACATAGTCCAAACCGGAAAAAATAACGTCGGTCTGAGGACAAAAAAATAGTCTAAATACTTGATCGGTTTTTTCATAATTTTCGCCGGCGCAGTGTTAACCCCCATTTACGATTCATGATTCGTTTATTAGTAATAACTCAACATTTATCCCCATTTTCATGTTGAAACTTGCCGATTTTCTGTTCAACAGGAATAGGATAATCGCCGGTAAAACAGGCGGTGCAAAAACCGCCATTCCCCGGCTCTACTGAATTTAACAAGCCTTCAAGAGAAAGATAATGCAAACTGTCACATCCCAAATACTCGCAAATTTCATCTACCGAGCGGTTGTTGGCAATCAATTCCTTTTTGCTGGGAAAATCCATACCGTAATAACAAGGCGAGATAATTGGCGGCGAGCTGACCCGCACATGCACTTCAGTAGCCCCGGCCTGGCGGATCAGTTTAACCAGTTGTTTAAGAGTAGTGCCACGCACAATGGAATCTTCAACAACTACCACCCGTCGGCCATTGAGAATGCCTTTAACTGTGTTAAACTTGATGCGGACGCTGAAATCGCGCATGTTTTGCTGGGGATGAATGAATGTTCTGCCAATATAATGATTACGGATCAGGCCAAGATCGAATTTGATATTAGAGCGGCGGGAAAAGCCAACCGCGGCTGTATTGCTGGAATCCGGTACGGATATTACAATATCACCGGCTGTTTCGCATTCCAGGGCCAGGTTCTTGCCCAGTTTGCGGCGGACCTTATCGACATTTTCATTGAATATCTTGCTGTCCGGTCGGGCAAAATATATAAACTCGAAAATGCAGGCGTGTTGACCACATGATTTTCCAAATGTATAACTTTTCAAGCCATCGTGACTGATTTCCACGAGTTCTCCGGGCTCAATATCACGAACATATTCAGCATGAATAATATCAAGGGCGCAGGTCTCCGAGACGACAAACCAGGCGTTGCCTTTTTTACCAAGGCACAAGGGGCGCACACCATGGGGATCGCGGGCAGCATAAATGCGGTCGGTCGTCATGAGCAGCAGTGAATAGGCGCCGGTTATTTTACACAGGGCGTCTACAATTTTTGCGGAAAATTCTTTATGCTGTGACCGGGCAATAAGATGTGCCACGACTTCGGTATCGGTAGTGGTTTGAAAAATAGAGCCTTGTTCTTCCAGTTCATGGCGCAGGGTTCCGGAATTTGTAAAATTGCCGTTATGACTGATCGCCAGGGCGCCATCACGCCCGCTTAATAACAGCGGTTGGGCATTTACCAAATGGGTGGAACCGGTCGTAGAATAGCGGTTATGCCCGATTGCCAGATGTCCCTGTAAATAATTCAACACTTCGGGTTTGGCGTAAACATCAGCCACAAGCCCCTGCCCGGCATGACGCCGAACCTGTTCGCCATTGCTGGCTACAATTCCAGAGCTTTCCTGGCCGCGATGCTGCAAGGCATACAAAGCAAGATAACTCAGGTGAGCAGCATCCGGGTCGCCATATACGCCCACAATTCCACAATTCGATTCCGGTTTGTCCAATATTCGTTTTTTATTCAATTGCCCGTATCTACCTTTAATAATAATAATCCTATCCCGATTCCTGCCAGATCTGCAACAATATCTTTGTAACTGGGAACGCTCTTGCCTAAAGTACCATCATACCATTCCTTTAAAATGCCAAAAGAAAGGGCAAAGCCGACCGAAAAATTACGCGCGTTTTGGCTGGAAAACTGCATTTCTGAACTGGCGGCATAATAACCAAAACCGGTTAAAAAAGCGCTGGCAGCTAAATGATGTGCCTTATCTTTTGCGAACCAGCGATCCTGAATATGTTGAGCAGAGCTCTGTTCCAGGGAATCGGCAATACTGTTGCCGGTTTCAGCAGCCGTCAAACAAACAGAAAAAAATGTTATTAATAAAAAAACACTGATTATTCGCATAGCTTGTTTTAAAAAAATTCTCTTGTTATAATAATATACACAAATATTATCAGAATTGCAACGGGGCATATAAAACGAATTAAAAAAGACCATAACCTGCGATAATGAAAAATATTGTGTTCAGATTCAATTTCAGCAATAACGGATTTGACGCCCCATTTGTACGCAACAAATACAGCAATAAAAAATGCGCCAATGGTCAAGGCATAGTTCCCCAACAGCACATTGGCCAAATCCAGAAAACTGAGATGCACAACAGGCAAAGCGGAAAGCCATTGTGACGCCCCTTGCGACAACGCCGAAGGAATGCCAATTATAAAAGCGAGCACACTCATAACAACAACCGCCACAAGCCGTTTCCATTTCCATTCATCCACAATATAAGAAACCGCAACTTCGAGCAGGGAAATTGTTGAAGTCAAGGCTGCCAGGGTTAACAAGAGAAAGAAACCGGCGCCAAAAATAAATCCTCCGGGCATTTTGGCAAATATGGTCGGCAGCAGCACAAATACCAGTCCGGGGCCATTAGCGTCCGGGCGCAACCCCATGGCAAACAGCGCCGGAAAAGTCATAAGCCCCGCAATGATGGCAATGAATGTATCAAACAGGCATACATACCCGGCAGAAATGATAATGTTATCACGTTTGGCAATGTAGCTGCCATAGGTAAGCATGGCGCCCATGCCAAGACTAAGAGAAAACAATGCCTGCCCCAGCGCCATGCCGATGGTTTTGGCAGTTATTTTCGAAAAATCCGGTTTTAAATAAAAGGCCAGTCCTTCCCCGGCGTTCGGCAGGGTAATGGCGCGAATGGTTAATAAAATTAATAATATAAACAAAGCCGGCATAAGAATTTTTGCCCAGCGCTCGAT
>CAYNSO010000029.1:13380-37009 GCA_964399735.1 uncultured Cytophagia bacterium | reverse complement strand
GAACGCCATTAACTGTAACTGGCGATGTAGAAACATCAAATAAACCACCGACTAGAATAACCCCACTTTTTTTATAATTTATCCACTCGCTTGATTCATTCGAGTTATTAAATTCAATACTGAAAATTTATCTGATGTTTTTAATAATAATTCTTGCTAAATTATTTACTATGATTATGAATTTATAAAGAGAGAAAAAGAAAAAAGATATGTTGCAAATCCGCAATTTGTTCTATTCAATCGGGGAACGTCTTTTAATCAATGGTGCAAGCTGTGTCATAAATCCGGCCAAGCGGGCGGCATTAATTGGGCCGAATGGAACCGGCAAAACAACCTTGCTGCGTATTTTAAATGGCGAACTGCAACCGGAAGCAGGGGAGATCATTAAACCCAAAGATTATATCATTGGCTACCTGCCACAGGAAGAAGTAGCAATTGGTTGTGGTAATATTCTGGAAATAGCTTTACAAGGCCGGAATGAGGTTATTGATCTGGAAAATAAAATTCATGAAATCCGGCATAAATTGGGTACTAATGGGGGAGACCATGATGAACTTTTAAAACAGTTAGGTAATTACGAACACCGTTATGAAGCGCTGGATGGCTACCGTTTGGAAAGTTCGGTCAAAGCCATTTTATCCGGTCTTGGCTTTGCCGAAACCGATTTTTACCGCCCGTTAGCGGATTTTAGTGGTGGCTGGCGTATGCGTGTATACTTGACCCGGCTACTCATTCAAAAACCGGATTTATTGCTGCTTGACGAACCAACAAATCATCTCGACTTACCATCCCTGGAATGGCTGGAAAATTATCTGGTCAGTTTTCCCGGCAGTATTGTTTTGGTCTCACATGATCGTTATTTTATTGACCGGCTTGCCCAGGAGATTTTTGAACTGGAATGGGGCAAGCTGGTGCATTATCCCGGCAGTTATCATTTTTATGAAAAGCGCAAGGAAGAAAACCTGGAGTTGCTTATGAAACGGCAGGAGCAGGTGCGCGATGAACGAGATCGCCAGGAACGGTTTATCAACCGTTTTCGTTATAAAGCGACCAAAGCAACTCAGGTGCAAAGCCGCATAAAACAACTGGAAAAGCTGGAAGAAATTGAATTACCCCCGCCACCCAAACAAATTTCTTTTAATATATTTGTCGAACAGACCAGTTATAAAGATGTTTTGCAAATAAATAATATGTCGTTTAAATATACCGAAAATTGGGTATTACAAAATATCAGTTTCAATTTATATCGCGGAGAAAAAATTGCCCTGGTTGGAGTTAATGGCGCCGGCAAGACCACACTTACTCGACTGATCGTCGGTCAATTATCTCCTCAGGAGGGCAGTATTCAAGTTGGGCAGCGTTGTGTTATCGGTTACTATGCTCAGCATCAGGTTGATACCCTGAACCTTGAAGCAACAGTATATGATGAAGTATCATCAACCGTTGCGCCGGGGCTGATTCCCAGAGTGCGTGATATTTTGGGGATTTTTCAGTTAAGCGGTGATGATGTTTTTAAAAAAATAAAGGTTCTTTCCGGCGGAGAAAAAGCCCGGGTGTCGCTGGCAAAAATACTCTTGTCTCCGGTAAATTTTTTGATAATGGATGAACCCACCAATCACCTTGACATCTCCTCCAAAGAAGCATTGGAAAAAGCGTTGCAGAGCTATAATGGCACCCTGATTTTAATTTCCCATGACCGATATTTTCTTGACAAACTGGTTTCCCGAGTAGTGGAAATTAAGGATAAAAGTCTTTCAGAATATGCCGGTAACTATACCCATTACCTGGAGCGTCGCGAGCAACTTGTTGCAGAAAAAAAACCAGATGTCTCATCATTCGGAAAAAAGAGCAGGGAAGAAAAACGATTGCAGGCAGAAGCTCGTCAGTCGATCAGCAAACAGCGTAACCAAATGGAAAAGGAAATAGCTACTCTTGAAAACCGTATCGAGCAATTAGAGACCCGAATTGTGGAAATTGAAACCATGATGGCTGATCCGGAATTATATAAAAACGAAGAAAAAGCAGTTTCAATCCCCAAAGAGTATGCTGCTGCCAAAAAAGCATTGGAAGCAGATTTACAACGCTGGGAAGCCCTGCACCTTAAACTTGAGGATTTATTATCATCCCTTGCCGGAGCATAATTTTTACCTAATTTTCTTAAAATAAATTTATCCTGACCTTTTCACCTTTTTTTCATTCCTTGTAAATGAAAATAAAACAGTTGCTTTTAAAAATTTTTTTCTGTAAAATGAAACTAAATTATATTTATCAGGTTAAATGACTTGAATTATTAAATTTTTTTTATACAGGATTAATGAGGCCCATTATGAGAAACCATTCAGTTTTGTTATTATTTTCTATTCTGACTATTGCTCTTTTTTCAGGATGTAGTGAGGATAATAAAGATAAAAACAAAGTAACTCCTCCGGACACCACTAATACGATAAAAATGCGGGTTGATACAACCGCAATTACACTGGTTGGTGCACCGGATCCCGTCCGTTTTTTAATTCGTAAAGAAGGTTTTGAAAAATTAAACTGGAGTATAACTAGTAAACCGGATTGGGTAGAGTTGTCCAAAACCAGCGGCAGTGTTGAATTCTGGCCCGACACCCTCATTATCAGTTCTGTTTATGACGGTTTAAGTAATGGCATATATAATGGTATGATTGAGATAACTTCAAATGGCGGCACAGCCAGCATCAGAGTATCACTTGTAAATTATCCTCCTGAATTGCTACTTGCAAAAACCCTGTTAATATTTAACCGTGATTTTTATAAAGAAACAATTCAAATTCAAAACAAGGGTGGCAATCTGCTTTACTGGAAAATTGAAAATCACCCATCCTGGATTTCAGTTTCCGATTCCAGTGGAATTTCAAGAAATGACCGTCCCGGTGAGGTAAACCTTAGAGTTAACTTGCGGCAAATGGCTTATGGTGATTATGAAGATACAATGTATATCACATCAAATGCCGGCAATTCACAAGTTGTAATTTCAGTATCCTATTACCGGGTTGTTGAAATTTACCCTGGAAGTGGCGGCGCAAAAATTGGTTTAGGCGAGTGTTATGATAATATTAAAAAGCTATATGGCAGCTATGAATCTTCTTCCTATGTTGAATTGAAAGATGGCAGATTAAAGCATACCATATCCTATAATTCCCGCGGTTTTGAATTCGATTTTATCACCAACAATGTTGTTCTGTTCGGAACCGGTGATAATGTTTATATGCGTTTTTCCTGGCCTTATGACGGCTTGACGGAAAAAAATATTGGTCTCGATAGTCCCTGGAATGATGTCCAAACCGCTTATGGCGATCCCGATTCTATAGATACTGCAAAGCGGCTATGGATTTATAATGAAGGGATTGGCTTTGAATATAATGACGCAAAGACACAAATCAAGACAATTCACATTTTCCCGCCAATTGAAAACTAGAACCTGATTTTACAATAAAAAATTAAAGGCGCATTATTATTAATAATGCGCCTTTTTCATTATGACTATTTTTATATTATTTATTTTGTAAAGCTATTTCAAGGGCGGTTGTTGTGGTATAGTATTTGGCCAGCATGTTGGGCGCTTCCCAATCCGGCATTTTTCCATCCACCAGGTATTGCAAAAATTTTTCCGTTACCTGCCCAAAATGGGCTTCATGTCCGGTACGATATGTATTCGGGATGACTAGTTGCCAGCTGCTATCCAGTTTTTTCAGACCGATACCGGGGTATTTCACTTGTAACGCTGGAAATTCGGTATCCAGGTCTCGGGCTAATTCCTGGATGTTACCACCAGGCGCTGCTTCAATATAGAGTTCAGGAATATATTTTTCTTCCTTCCCCTGACGAATAATGACATTTGCTTTTGTGCCGCGCATAATGGAAAAATGAGTGTCACCGGCGCCCTCCGGGGCTTGAAAATTCCACAGTACCGAAACCCGGGCGTGAATATTTTTAATTTTGTAATTGATCTCTCCATTTGCATAGATTTGCAAATTGCCATCTTTATCTATACTGTTTTGCAGGTAATCAGGGTAATCGGGTAACCTGGTTGCAATTGTAAATTGCTCTGCTGTCATTCGGGTTGGCCAGCGTTTTGCCTGAATAATTTCGATATCGGAATTATAATTAATTACTTGTTCCGGGAAACATTCCCATTGGATCAAATCGACCAGATGGGTTGTAACATCAATAATCCCTTCGCCTTGCTGGGTTACATCCATAAACCAGGCCGGGCGTATTAATGGATTACCGGATACATATTTAAAAAAATGATGAACACTCTCTTTGGTTACTGCAGGTTCTTCCGGTGAACCCGCAACCAGGCCACCAAATATAGCCGGAATCTGTGTCAGTTCCCGTTGCAGAATTGTTGTAATTTCATACCGTTCGGTCATTATATCATACAATAACACCCCATTCACATTCGCTGTTGTTAACACAGTTTTCAAATCATCAAAATCATTTTTATTGATGCACATGGGTTTATCAGCAAGAACGTTGATCCCTGCATCAATAGCTGTTTTTATATACTGCATTTTTTTACGGTTGTTGCCGGCAGTCACCAGAACATTGCCGGGTTTTTCGGCCAGCATTTTTTCCAGAAAATCATCACCCTCGTAAATACGCAAATCCCAATTGGTTGGGTCTTGAGGCCGGGTATTATAATCATTTATACGTGATAAATAATCTTTAACTTCAGGTCCGGCAGGAGCATAAACGTGGACAACCGGTGAAACCTGATCATACATCGTTTTTTGGACAAGAGCGGCATGAAAATGCCCTGGATCCAGATTAATTATTTTTACTTCTCCTTTTGCGCCTGAAAATTTCATTTCATTGCCCTTTTCATTTGTACAGCTGAATAATGTGAATATAATTGCTCCAGACAAGAAAATGAAATCTAGTTTTCTTTTCATTAGAACTCCCTGATAAATGATTACGGTTTATGATAATACCGGATATATAATTATGTTTATTCTTTTTTATTTCCCAATAATTCTTCAACTGCTTTGAGTAGCTTTTTTCGTTCAAATGGTTTGGTAAAACTTTTTACCGCCCCCAGCTTTTTGGCCATAGCTAAATAATCAATGGGGTTAATACGCCCGCCGCCGGAAATAGAAATTATTTTCACATCCGACTTTTCATTACGTAGTTCAATAATCGTTTCGATGCCTTCTTTTTCAGGCATAATAATATCAGTTATCACCAAATCTATTTGATGTTTGCGAAACAATTTCAAACCCTGATTTCCGTTTTCTGCGGTTAAAACCTCATAGCCATCCAGTTCAAGCATTTGCTTGAGTATTTCCCGCACTTCCTCTTCGTCGTCGATGACCAGGATTCGAGCTCCCATGTTTTATTTCTCCTTTCCCCGATTATTGTGTCCAGTGTTTGAACAATTATTATTATGTGCTTTTAATCTTTTCATTCTCTCAGTATGTTGTTTGGAATGTAAAGTAAAAAGCTATCTCTGTACTATATCGGACAATATTAACTCGACTAAAATTATTTACAGTAATAATAATTAAATGATTTACGAATGTCAAGTTAAAATCCTGATATATATATTATTTTTATTATTAACAATATTTCCAGCCCAAAATTCAATTCTTTATTTAGTTTCAGAAATTTTGTAAATTAACAGTACAGATTTTTGTTATCAGTTAATTAATAAGAAAATGCCGTCAAAAATTAATATATTACTTTTAGATGATAACCAGGCGTTTGCCAGCGCTTGTTGTTTATTATTACAGGATGCCGGATACCATGTTGATGCAATAACCAATATTGATGAGCATTTGCAACCCGGACTAGGGTTAAAGTATCAGGTCGCTTTTATTGATTACAAGCTGCCGGGAATAAATGGCATTGAGGTTATGCGCCGGCTAAAAAAAGACAATCCGGCTCTTGAAGTTGTTATCATTACCGGTCATGCGTCCCTGGAAATGGCTGTAGAAGCCGGGCGCGGCGGCGCTTTTGATTATTTATCCAAACCATTTGATCCGGACAAGTTACTTGCATTGGTTAAACAAGTAGAGCAAAAATTCAGCTTTACAGGGGAGCAAAGCGGCGGCGCATTTAATTTTGTTTTTGATGCATCACCGGTTCGTATTATTGGCAACAGCCCTGCCATGCAGCACATTTTTACGTTGATTGATAAAATTGCCCCTACTGAAAGCACAGTTTTGATTTTAGGCGAAAGCGGTACCGGTAAGGAACTGATTGCCAAAGCCATTCATGCCACCAGCTTGCGCGCAAAACAACCATTTTTTGCTATGGATTGCGGTTCTCTTGTCGAATCCTTATTCGAGAGTGAATTATTTGGCCACGCCAAAGGTTCATTCACCGGCGCTTACAATACCAAGCATGGGGCTTTTGAATTAGCCAATAACGGCACCTTCTTTTTTGACGAGATCGGTAATATCTCTTTGAATGTTCAGGCAAAAATTTTGCGTACCATCCAGGAAAAAGAATTCCGCAGGGTGGGAGAAACTACAACAATCAAGGTGGATGTCAGAATTATTGCCGCTACCAATCTCGACCTGCAACAGGCAGTATCGGATGGTTCCTTTCGTGAAGATCTGTATTATCGGATCAGTGTCATTCCGCTCAAACTTCCGGCATTGCGGGAACGTCGTCAGGACATTCCGTTGCTGGTTGATCATTTTATTCAAAAACATAATTACCGCCGACGCGGTCATGATATCCAGTCCATTTCCGAAGATGCTTTGGAAATGCTGACGCATTATAACTGGCCCGGCAACATACGCGAATTGGAAAATGTCATTGAACGGGCAATTGTTATTGAGGAATCCCTGATAATCAGTCCTGCCAGTTTACCAGTGCACATTCAGTCTGGTGGTGAGGAATTTAACCGGGAAGCGTTCTCGCTGGCAGATATGGAACGGAATCATATTCGAAAAATACTAAAAATGACCAACCGTAATATTTCGCAAACTGCCCGTTTGCTTGACATAGATCGCAAAACCTTGTACGAAAAAATTCGCCGTTACAAATTATCCTGAGTGTAGAGAAATTCCACACCTGTTTCTATCAAAACTGTTAGCTTGATACCCAACTCACGGGAAGACAAAAAAATTTTCAATATTTTCAATAACTTGGCTCCAATAAAATATCAGTGAAATTGTTCTTTTCTGGCATTGATTTTGATAGCAATAAAGTGAATTATTCTATTTATTCTTGTATGAATCAATATGTATTGCCTGTTTATTGTAACGCCACATAATGCATCAACATCTGAACTGCAACAGTTTCTATACGTTAACCATGTTGATTGCGAAGTTGTCTGTGACCCATTTTCCGGTATTCAGCGGGTTCAGGAACAGCATTTTGATCTGATCATCCTTGATGCGGAAGCCTGTAATGCAGGAATTGACCGGGCTATCCGTTTGTTAAAGGGATGCGATCCATATACCCGAATCATTGTCAAGACCAATACCAACACCCGCGATCTGGAAACTTTGGTACGCAAAGAGCAGGTTTTTTATTATCATGTTAATTCACTCGGTGTGAATGATTTACAAATTGCAGTTAAATCGGCATTACAATTGTCCGGCACTGTCTAAGTAATCGTTTTGTTTTATTATTTTCTCTTGATTTAACAGGAGATATTATGAGCAAAGAAATCACAATATTACTGGCTGATGATGATCCCGATTTCATCGAAATTAATCGTACAATTCTGGAAGCTAATGGTTATCATGTTGACGAGGCGTATACCTCTGCTGAAGCATTAACCAAAGTACGCACCGGAAAATATGATTTGCTTATTCTGGATTTGATGATGGAGGAAAAAGATGCCGGTTTTACAGTGGCATACGCCATTCGTGAAGACGAACAATTAAAAGAGCTACCGATTCTGATGTTAACATCTGCCCAGGAAAAGACCGGTTTTACTTTTAAGCTATCCAAAGATCAGGAATGGATGAAAGTAGATGATTTTGCGGCTAAACCTTTGAAACCGGCTGAACTTGTGGAACGAGTGGAAAAGCTGATAAAGAATAGGCGAGACTAGTATGCAGGCTCAGGATGTAAAAATACTTATTGTCGATGATGATGAGATCAGCCGGATTGGATGCGAACGTATTTTAGAAGTTTCCGATTACAAGGTAGATTTGGCTGAAAATGGCCTGGATGGCCTGGAAAAAATTAAATCTTTTGATTATGATCTGGTTGTGACTGATCTGATGATGCCGAAAATGGGCGGAATGGAATTTTTAAAGGAAATTCGCAAAATCGATGAAAAGATCGTCCCCATCGTTATTACCGGGTATGCCACAATTGAGAACGCCGTTGATGCTGTGAAAATGGGCGCTTATGATTACCTGGCCAAACCATTCACTCCTGATGAATTCCGTACCAAAATTGAGCGAGCCCTGGAAAAGCGTCGCTTGCTGCTGGAAACTGAACAACTCCGGCAGGAACGCGATAAAAACATGCTTGAGCACAGTATTGAAAAAACCCGTACTCTGACAATAATTAACTGCATGAGTGAGGGAGTTATTGCCACCAATACGGTCGGGCAAATACTGTTAATGAATCCGGCTGCGGTTAAAATGCTGCGGTTAAAGCACCACAATGTCATTGGCAAAAAAGTGACCGGATTGTTGAGCAATACCGAGTTGGAAGAGAAAATATCCTCAGCGCTCGAAAAAGTGACCTCCTGTGAAATTCTGGAACGGTTTGAAGTAACCACCGGAGAAGGCAGGGTATTGCAACCCAATATTACCCCCATCATCAATGAAAACGGGGAATGTATTGGCGCTGTAGCTGTTTTGATCGATATCACCGAAGACAAGATAATCGAGAAAATGAAAGCTGATTTTCTAAACCTGGTTTCGCATGAATTAAAAGCCCCGTTGGGCGCTATCGAGGGTTATTTAAACATAATTCTGGAGGGTGTTACAGCCGGACAACCGGAAAAAGAAAAAAGTTTTATTTTAAAATCACGCGATCGTGCTCATGAGTTGTTAGAATTGGTGAATGATCTGCTCGATTTGACCCGCGCTGAAAGAAAAATTTCTGCCAAGGTCATGTCACCTGTTGATGTTAATGCTGTGTTGATGGATACTTTTGAGTTTTACAAGAATGAGGCAAAAACCAAGTCAATTCAATATACCATCGAATTACCCGCTGCTTTACCGAAAATCAGGGGTAATCGTGAAGAATTATCGCGATTGTTTGCTAACCTGGTGAGCAATGCTATAAAATACACACCGGAAAAGGGTATCGTGGTAATTTCTGCCGAGAGCAATGAAAAGCAAATTTTTATTGCTATTAAAGATACCGGTATCGGAATGTCCAAAGAAGATGCCGCCAAAGTCTTTGATGAATTTTACCGCGCCGGCAATGCCGTGGCGAAAAGAATTTCCGGCACCGGTTTGGGGCTTGCAATTGCCAAAAAAATAGTTGAAGAACATAATGGTTATATCGAAGTCGAAAGTGAACTGGACAAAGGATCGACATTTACGATCATTTTACCGGTTATTATCGATAATACAAAAAAGAATAATTAACTGCTAAAGAGAGGTTTTAATGAGTACCGCAAGTGTTTATGAAAAATATCCTGCTCAAGACCCATCCGTATTAATCCCCATGTTACAGGATATTCAGGAAATATTAGGCTACTTGCCTGAAGACGAGATGCACAAAGTAGCGCAATTTACCCGTCTTCCTGTGAGCAGAATATATGGAGTGGCGACCTTTTATAATCAATTTCGCCTGCTGCCCCTGGGCAAGCACGTCATTCGTGTTTGTCGCGGCACAGCTTGCCATGTTAAAGGCTCGCTGGATATTTTAACAACGTTGGAAAATGAGTTACAAATTAAAGCAGGTGAAACAACCAAAGATTTGATGTTTACCCTGGAAACGGTTGCCTGCATCGGCGCTTGCAGTATTGCGCCGGTTATATCAATTGATGATGAATATTATGGACATTTAACTGTAAAAAAGTTACAAAAGATACTTGCATCATACAAAAATGAAACTATTGAGGAATAAGTGGCCGATATGAATACATATAAAAATTTATTTACTGAATTATGGAACGATTCAGAGTATCCGGTCAAAGCTCTGATCGAAAGTCTGGAAGGTGTTGCCAACAATGAATTGGCTGCTTCCAAAATCAAGACCGTTGAAAAGCTGCGCGATCAATTAATGTTCAAGACTCATGACAAGCCGGTCATCTTTATTGGCATGGGTACCTGTGGGCTGGCAAATGGTGCGCAAAAAGTATATGATGCTTTTGTAACCATATTAAAAGAGAAAAATATTGAAGCGCAATTGATCTCTACCGGTTGTGTGGGCTATTGTGCCAAAGAAGTGATCGTCGATGTAAAATTACCCGGCAAACCCCGTGTTACTTATTGTAAAGTTGTGCCTGAAGATGTTCCGGTCATTATTGAAACTACAATTCAACAAGGACAGATCGTTACCGATAAAGTGCTGGCTGTATATGAAGAAAATGGCTGGCAAAATGTTACCCGCATTGACAAGATTCCGTTTTTCTGTAAACAGAAAAAGATAGTATTGGAAAATTGTGGCGTAATTGACCCTGAGAGTATTGATCAATATATATCCAACGGCGGCTATCGTGCCGTTGTTAAAGCGTTAACCAAAATGACGCCCCAGGATGTGGTTAAAGAAGTATTGGCTGCCGGACTGCGCGGACGCGGCGGCGGTGGTTTCCCATCTGCAAAAAAATGGGAACTTGCCGCTATGGAAAAAGCTGAAAAAAAATACCTGGTTTGTAACGCTGATGAAGGCGATCCTGGCGCTTTTATGGATCGTGCTGTGCTTGAAAGTGATCCGCACCGGGTAGTGGAAGGTATGATTATAGCCGCTTACGCCATGGGCGCCAGCGAAGGCTATATTTATTGCCGTGCTGAATATCCTTTGGCAATTAAACGGCTGGAAAAAACAATCAAGGATGCTCTGGAATACGGCCTGCTTGGCAAAAATATACTTGGCACAGGGTTCTCTTTTCAATTGAAAATTAAAAAAGGCGCTGGCGCTTTTGTGTGTGGCGAGGAAACCGCGCTGTTGAACTCTATTGAAGGCAAACGCGGTATGCCCCGGCCCAGACCACCGTTCCCATCTACAGCCGGCTTGTTTGGTAAACCGACTGTTATTAATAATGTGGAAACATTTGCCAATGTGCCTGCTATCATGCGCAACGGCGCAGCCTGGTATTCGGCAATTGGTACAGAAAAATCCAAAGGCACCAAAATTTTCGCCTTGTCTGGAAATGTTTCCAATGTTGGTTTGGTCGAAGTACCTATGGGTGTTACCCTGCGTGAAATCATTTTTGATATTGGCGGTGGTATACCGGACAACAAGAAATTTAAAGCCGTACAAATTGGCGGTCCATCGGGTGGCGCTTTACCTGATTCGGTTATTGATACTGAAATTGATTATGAATCTTTGAAAAGCATCGGCGCGATGATGGGCTCAGGCGGTTTGGTGGTTATGGATGAATCAACCTGTATGGTCAGCCTGGCCAAGTATTTTATGACTTTTATACAGTCGGAATCTTGTGGTAAATGCATTCCATGTCGCGAAGGGACCAAACGTTTGCTGGAAATTTTAACCCGACTGACTACCAGTCATCGCTCCGAAAAATCCCAGGACGAAGCATTGCTGCGTTTCCAGGGTATGGTTTATATGGAACGATTGGCCGATGTGATCAGAAGCACATCATTATGCGGACTGGGGCAATCTGCCGCTAACCCGGTATTAAGCACCCTGCGTTATTTCCGCGATGAATATGAGGCACATTTGTACGACCGCAAATGCCCGGCTGGCGCTTGCCGTGAATTGTTGACCTATCATATAGATACGGACAAGTGCACCGGCTGTACAGTATGTGCCCGTAAATGCCCGGAAAATGCAATTCTGGGTGAACGAAAAAAAGCTCATTATATTATAGAAGAAAAATGTATTCGCTGTGACCAGTGCAGGGCGAACTGTAAATTTGATGCAATTTATGTTGAATAATAATCTGAGGATGATATGCGAATTACAATAAATGATAAAGAATGTTGGGCCAACCCTGGTGAAACAATTTTAGCGGTTGCCGAGCGGGAAGGCCTTAAAATACCAACTTTGTGTTACCTGAAAGGATTATCTCCAACCGGTTCTTGCCGTATCTGCGTAGTAGAAGTTGAGGGCCAACGTAACCTGGTACCTTCCTGTGCTTTCCCTGTTTTTGAAGGAATGAAGATAAAAACCAATTCTCCGCAGGTACGCCGCGCCCGAAAAACGATTATTGAATTATTGATTGCCAACCACCCGCAGGATTGTTTGCAATGTGTTCGTAATGGCAATTGCGAACTGCAAACCCTGGCGGCAGAGTATGGCGTGCGCAGTTTACGTTATCAGGGCGAGCGTCGCACCCAAAAACTGGACGTTGCCAGCGCATCAATTGAACGCGACCCGGAGAAATGTATTTTGTGCGGTCGCTGTGTACGGATTTGCCATGAAGTGCAAAGTGTTGGCGCTATTGATATTGCCCAACGCGGCTTTAAAAGTAACGTAACGCCGGCTTTTAATAACAGTTTAAATACTGTACCATGTGTTTTTTGCGGGCAGTGTATTGTCAATTGTCCGGTTGGCGCGTTAAAAGAAAAGAGTCATGAAAAAATCGTTTGGGATGCGATCAACCATGCTGATAAGCATGTGGTAGTACAGGTTGCCCCGGCGGTACGCGTTGCTTTGGGTGAAGAATTCGGTATGGAACCCGGTTCTATTGTTACCGGTAAAACTGTTACTGCGTTGCGTCGCCTTGGTTTTGATACGGTTTTCGATACAGATTTTAGTGCCGATTTGACCATCATGGAAGAAGCCACCGAGTTGCTGGATCGGTTAAATAACGGCGGCAAACTGCCCATGCTGACCTCTTGCAGCCCCGGCTGGATCAAATATATTGAGCATTTCTATCCGGAACAGTTAGCTAATTTGTCCTCCTGCAAATCGCCTCATGAAATGCAGGGCGCATTAATTAAATCATATTACGCTGAAAAGATGAAAATCGATCCGGCGAAAATATTTGTCGTATCCATCATGCCATGTACTGCGAAAAAGTATGAAGCGCAGCGCCCGGAACTGGGAGATGATTACCAGGATGTTGACGCAGTATTGACCACCCGTGAACTGGCGCGGATGATTAAAAATGCAGGGATTGATTTTACCAAATTGCCGGATGAGTATTTTGATGATCCTCTGGGTGAATCCACCGGCGCCGGTGTTATCTTTGGCAGCAGCGGTGGCGTTATGGAAGCTGCCTTGCGTACCGCTTATTTTACATTGACCGGCAAGGAAATGGATAATATAGATTTTCGTCCCATTCGCGGTCTGGAAGGCGTCAAGGAAGCAGAAGTTGCCGTAAAAGGAATTATTCTTAAAATTGCCGCTGTAAACGGTTTGAAAAACATCAATTATTTTTTGGATCAGATCCAGGCTGGCACCTCACCATATCACTTTATTGAAGTGATGGCATGCCCTGGCGGTTGCATCAATGGCGGCGGGCAGCCGTTGCCTTCTGATCCGGCAAAAACGGAAAAAAGAATGCAGGCTATTTATAAAATTGATCGTGAATTTCCCAAACGCTGTTCGCATCAAAATGAATCGATACAAAAGTTGTACAAGGAATTTCTTGGTCATCCAAACAGTCATAAAGCCCATGAATTGCTGCACACTCATTATGTACGCAGGGATGTAGAATAATATGCCTGTTGTCTGGACAATTGAGGAAAAATGCAAGCGCTGTTATTCGTGTATCCGCGAATGCCCGGCCAAAGCCATCAAGGTGGAAAACGGCCAGGCCAAAGTGATCGAAGAGCGGTGCCTGGCCTGCGGTCATTGTGTAACAGTATGTTCGCAAAAAGCCAAAGCTGTGCTAAGTGGCGTGGAAAATACCCTGCGGTTTCTTGAGCAGGGTGAAACCATTGCCATGCTGGCGCCCTCGTTTCCGGCTGCATTTCCTCAAATTGAAACTGGTAAACTCGTCGGTTCGTTGCGGAACTGTGGTTTTAGCAGGGTTGTTGAAGTTGCCTTTGGCGCGGATTTAATTAACCGCGCCTATTTAAAAATGGTTAATAACAAAAACATCTCTGGAAACCGACCGTTTATTACCAGTTCCTGTCCGGCAATTTGCTCGTTGATTGAAAAATATTTTCCCGAATTAATCAACGATTTGGCGCCCATTGTTTCACCCATGGTGGCAATGGGGCGAGTTGTTAAAAAAATGTATGGTTCCGATAAAAAAGTGGTTTTCATTGGACCTTGTACTGCAAAAAAAACAGAATTTATGGATCCGGAAGTTCGTGATTCTACTGATGAAGTCCTTACATTTCAGGAATTATCAGAACTATGGGATATTTTTCACATAAATCCCCAGGAAGCAAAATGGAGCGATTTTGATCCGCCTTATGCTTATCTTGGCAGCATCTATCCTATTTCCGGTGGTTTTTTGCGCAGCGCGGGTTTGCCTTTGGATATTATGAACAAGGAAGTCATTCTAACCGAAGGCAAAGAACACATTTTGCGTTTGTTTGAATGCTTAAAAAACCAGGAAATCCGTGCCAGCATGGTGGATGTTTTATTTTGTGAAGGTTGTATAAACGGACCATTTATTGATAAATCGGTCAATTATTTTACCCGTAAACAAAAAATAGTCCAATACACTGCTGCACACCGGCAATCCATAAATTATATGGAATGGAAAAGTTCGCTGGAACAGTTCAAAGATATCAAAGTAACCCGCGAGTTCAAGGCAAAACCTCTTACCGCCAAGCTGCCGACTGAAAAAGAAATTCGCGATATTCTGAAAAAAATTGAAAAATTTGAACCAAGCGATGAACTTAATTGTCGTGCCTGTGGTTATGATACCTGCCGTGAATATGCTGCGGCAGTTTTTCAGGGGTTGGCCGAAGATGATATGTGTCTGCCTTTCCTGATTGAAAAACAACAGCGTATGCAACAGGAGCTCAAAAATTCTCTGGCAAAACTGGCCGAGGCACAAGAGCAACTGATTCAACACGAGAAACTCGCTTCTATCGGGCAGCTTGCTGCCGGTGTTGCTCATGAAGTCAATAATCCGTTAGGCTCGATTATGCTGTATGCGCATCTGGTATTGCAGCGTATGGAAGAGAGCGACCCGCGTTCCAGTGATATAAAATTTATTATGGAAGAAGCCAAGCGTTGCCAGAAAATTGTCTCCGGCTTGTTAAATTTTTCCAGGCAGGGTAAATTACGCTTAAAACCGCATAATATAAAATCTCTGATCAACAAGATGATTGATGCTCTACGGGAACAAAAGCTGTTTCAGAATATTGAAATATTTGTCAATATATCCGATTCGGTTCCCGAAATTTCTATGGATGGCGATCAAATGTACCAGGTCTTTTTGAATCTGGCGCTTAATGCGGCAGAAGCTATGCCTGATGGCGGGGCATTGACCATTTCTGCCCGGCCTGATTTTGAAACCAACCGTGTCATCATTGAATTTATGGATAACGGGGTTGGAATTCCCAAAGAAAACCTGGTTAAAATGTTTACACCGTTCTTTACTACCAAACAAATTGGTAAAGGAACCGGACTCGGTTTACCAATTGCGTATGGTATTTTAAAGATGCACAAGGGTAATATTCAAGTTAAAAGTAATATCGGGCTGGGTTCGGTATTTATTATCGATTTGCCAATGGTAACCGAGACGGTACAATCATTTGTTGAACAATAAAAAAACAGAGGTTCAATGAGTTACAAAATACTGATTATTGATGATGATGTTGATCTGGTTGAGATGAATCGGGCTTTTTTCTCTTCAAAAGGTTATGAGGTCTGTTATGCTTTTAACGGAAATGATGGCCTTGCGCTTTTGCGACAGGAAAAACCGGATCTTGTAATTCTGGATGTTATGATGACCGACGTTGGGGAAGGATTTGAAGTCGCCCGGCAAATCCGCGCTGATGAACAGGTTAAAAATACTCCCATCATTATGCTCACCAGCGTTAACCAGGAACACGGATTTAACCTGACGATTGGCCCGGATGATTCATGGAACCCGGTTGACTGCTTTTTGGAAAAACCGGCTTCACACCAACAATTGCTTGATAAAGTTGAAGAAATATTACGTTCATTAAAAAGATAACAAAAGGAAACAAACAATGGATAAAAAGATTTTAATGGTTGATGACGATACGGATTTGATCAATATTTATAAACCGGTATTGGAAAAAGAGGGTTATACGATCCGTACGGCTTTTAACAGCATTGACGGATTGCAGGCATATAAAGAGTTTTTGCCTGATGTGGTTTTTGTCGATCTTTCTATGGAGCATTTTGATTCCGGCTTTGTGTTGTGCCACCGTATAAAAAAACTGCCGGAAAGTAAAAAATCTAAAATTATCATCATGACCTCTGCCGGTCATGAAACAGGCATCCGTTTCTCAACCGATACAACTGAAGAAACCAACTGGATTAAAGCGGATGATTATCTTGAAAAACCTGTGTCGCCTCGAGACCTGGTTCAATATGTTAACGAAAAGTTGTTTAAAAACAATTGATAATCGAAAAGGGTAAAATACTTGTAGTCGACGATGAATTGGGAATGCGCGAGGGTATCCGGCGCATTCTCGAAATGCAGGGGCATGCGGTCGATACTGCCGATTGTGGTCATAAAGGCATTGAAAAAGGTATAGCAACTGAATATGACCTGTATTTCATTGACCTGAAAATGCCTGATCTGGAAGGCACACAAGTGTTGCGTGAGATCAAACTCGTATATCCCGAAGCGATCTGCGTTATTGTTACTGCGTATGCTTCCATCGACACAGCTGTGGAAACCACCCGAATGGGAGCTTATCAGTATATACCCAAACCCTTTGAACCTGAAGAATTACAAATATTGGTACATCGCGCCCTGGAACGACGCTGGTATATTCTGGAAGCGCGGCGGCTGCGCGAGGAGCAGGAGAGACGTCTGCTTGAAGTTGCTCATGAACAATCGCGTATGCGAACAATCATTAATGCCCTTGATGATGGAATTTTAGTTATTAACCAGGAAGGACAGGTGGTGTTGTTCAATCCGGGTTTCTTGAAACTGTTGAACATCACTACCGAAATTACAATTGGCGACCCTGTTCTTGATATATTGCCGATCCAGTTAAGCAGCCAGATAAAAGAGATATTTGCCAATAGTAACCAGGTACAGGCGATCATCCAGGAGATTGTCATCCACCCGCCAGCCAAACTGGTGATTATGGCCAACACCACGCCCATATTAGGCCGAAAGGGGGAACTATTGGGTGTTGTATCGGTGTTGCGCGATATTTCTGAACTGAAAAAGATTGACATCATCCGCTCGCAGTTTGTGGATATGGCTGCACATGAATTAAAATCACCCTTGTCGGCTGTTCAGGGCTATCTTGAACTGGTAGTTGACAAAGCCCTTGGCGAAGAACAGCAATTGTATGATGGCTATTTAAAGCGTTCACTGGAACGAACCAAGTCTCTTGTCAATCTCATTAATGATTTATTAAATGTAACACGACTCGAAGCCGGCAAAGTCCGCCGGGAAATTCAACTACAAAATATTTCAGATTTAATAAACGACCGGATTGATTTTTTAAAAAACGACATCAACCAGCAAAACCTGCAGGTATCTCTTGATGTTGATAGTGATTTGCAAGTTGATGCCGATCGGGAAGATTTGTTACGCCTTTTTAACCAGGTGATCGGTAATGCTGTTAAATATAATAAACCGGATGGGAAAATAACCATTACCGGCCATAAAAATTTACATTATGTCAATGTTAAAGTTGCAGATACCGGTATCGGCTTGCGTGAGGAAGATCGGCAACGATTATTTGAAGATTTTTTCCGGGCCAAGAATGAACATACCCGCAATATTACCGGAACCGGTTTGGGTTTAACTATTGCAAAAAAAATCGTCGACGCCTATTCCGGTAAAATTGAAGTAAGCAGTGAATATGAAAAAGGTACAACTTTTTCCATTTTTTTACCAATAGCCAAGTCGGTAAAGAGTTGATATTACCCTGAATGTTCTTCAATTAAGGGAGTTAACATGGAATTACAGGAAATTGTCACAAAGCTTGATTTGCAAGTATTAAGCGGCGAGAATAATCTTCACAAGGACATTAGCAAAGGATATCTCTCGGATATTTTGAGCGATGCCATGGCTCATGCTGTTAAAGGCGCCTTGTGGATCACCAATCAAACACATGAAAATGTAATTGCCATTGTATTTTTTAAATCTCTTGCCGGTGTTATACTTCCCGAAAACCTGGAGCCGGAAAAAAGCGCACTGCAAAAAGCCATTGAAAAAAATATCCCGATTTTTCGATCCGACCGCTCTGCCTTTGATATTGCAGGCCAGCTCTATGATCTCGGGATAAGGGGGAGATAAGTGGATGCTGACCTGGTACAAGGCAGATTTACATATACATACTGTATTATCCCCATGCGCAGATTTGAGTATGGGGCCTATAAATATTGTGAATGCCGCAATTAAAAATAATCTTGATATTATAGCAATTACGGATCATAATTCCGCTGAAAACGTTCAAGCAGTAATAGAAATCGCCAGTAAAACTCGGTTAACCGTCATACCCGGAATGGAGGTTTATACGCGCGAAGATGCACACATGATTTGTCTGTTTGAATCTCTTGATACGGTTATACAATTTCAAGACTTTGTCTACGAACACGTTCCACCCGGGATCTATGATGCTTCCATGATGGGTCCGCAATATGTTTGTGACAAGGATGAAAACATAATTGCAGAAAATGACCGTTTTCTTACCTTGCCAATAAATGCCTCTGTTGCATCGATTGCCAACCGGGTTAATGACCTTGGCGGTATTATTTACCCGGCTCATATCGACAGAAAATCGAACAGTCTGTTGCGAGCGCTGGGTTTTATTCCGGATAATCTTTTTATCCACGCTGTAGAAATTGCCATGCCGTTTGACCAGGCGCGCGAGCGCTTGCGCTTTTTAAACAATACTCCTTATACCATTATCACTGCATCGGACTCGCATCATATTGATATGCTGGGTTCAAGACTAACATATTTCAAGCTGGAAAAACCGAATTTCTTTGAGTTAAAAAAGGCCATCGAAAAACAGGATGGCCGTTACGCTGCATTACAATCACCGGAGTGATCTGAAAAAATGCGGGAATTGTCATTAAATATTCTGGATATTGTTACCAATTCCATAGAGGCGCAAGCTTCACGTGTGATTCTGGTAATTGATGAATTAAGTCTGGAGAATTTATTTCGCATTCGCATTCGGGATAATGGTCGTGGTATGAGTGAAGAAATGAGCCGACAGGTGCTCGACCCCTTTGTCACCTCTCGTACAACCCGCGCTGTAGGTATGGGGCTGCCAATGATAAATCAACAGGCATTGATGGCCGGAGGCCAACTCACCATACAATCTACACCAGGTATTGGCACAACAGTAACCGCTGAATTCAAAAATAATAATCTGAACCGGGCGCCTTTGGGAAATATCGCCGACACAGTGGTAAACCTGGTCATTGGCAGCCTTGATGTGCACTTTAATTATATTCACCGGACAAATCAGGGTCGTTTTTGTTTCGATTCATACTGGATGCTAGGCCGGGCAGCGGAACAGGATTGTTCATTATATGACCTGGTTGAGCCTGCCAAAGAGATGATTCGACAAAAATTACTATTAATTCATTCGCGAGGTTAGTATATTATAAATTATTGGAATAGTTTAAAGTAATAAATAAAGAACCAAAAGCAAAACACAGTAACAGGAGGTTGTAACAGTGAAAACATTAGCAGATCTCCGCGCCATAAAGGAGAAAGCCAAAGCGGAAATGGCAACACGCGAAAAGAACGCCCGGTTTCGGATTACCGTTGCTATGGGTACATGTGGTATTGCAGCCGGCGCCCGCGATACCATGTCCGCCATTATTGATGAATTGAATAAACGCAAGATCCAGGATGCGGTTGTTACCCAAACCGGCTGCCTGGGATATTGCGATCAGGAACCTTTAGTTCAGATAGCGCAGGCAGATAAACAAACGATCAGCTATGGCAAGGTATCGCCCGAAGTTGCCCGCAAGATCATTGCGGAACATATTGTCAATGGTAAAGTATTATCTGATTATGTATTCAATTTGAGCTAGTTTGCAATTACATCTGTACATTGGGAAAAATATTACGGAGGTTTAGAATGCAAGATTTGAAGAAAGTGGATGAAATTGTCAATAATTACCAAACGACAAAAACTCCGCTTATTTATATTTTAAAAGATGTTCAAAAAGAATTCGGGTTTCTTTCTGAAACATTGCTCACCCGTGTAGCAAAAATGACTAGTATACCGCTAAGTGAGATATATGGTGTGGCAACTTTTTACAGCCTTTTTACTACCGAGGCCAAAGGAAAATATATTGTGCGCTGCTGCAATAATGCTCCCTGCCATGTCAAAGGTTCCAAAGAAGTCCTGGATAAAATTCAGGAATATTTGGGTTTGGAAATGAATGAAACGACGCCGGATGGATTATTCACCCTGGAATTTACCAGTTGCCTTGGTTTGTGCGCCGTTGCCCCGGTAATGATGATCAATGATGAGGTCTATGGTAATTTAACCCCTGAAAAAGCCGTTTCAATTTTGAAGGATTATAAAATGAAAGGACTGGCAAATGCATAGATCACATATACTTATTGCAATGGATGCACATACAATTGCCCAGGGCGCTCGCACAGTTAAAGAAGCATTACAACGGGAACTGGCTCTGGCAGCCCTTGCCGATGAGGTGCGGGTTGTTGAAACCGGCAGTCTCGGTATTTACAACAAGGGTGTTGTGTTGGTGATATTTCCGGATGCCGTTTATTATACCGGCGTGCAAGTGCAGGATGTTTCGGAAATCATTTCCGAACATTTAATCAAGGGTCGTATTGTTGAGCGTTTACAATATACAGATGTACCCGGCGCTGAAAAAGTTGAAGGTAAAGCCCCGCGTGCCGGAAAACAGGTGCGTGTGGTTCTGAAAAATGCCGGAATTATCGATCCTGACAACATTGAAGAATATATTGCTCATGATGGCTATGAAGCTCTTGGCAAGGCCCTTACCGGCATGAAGCCTGCTGATGTTATTGCAGAAGTAAAGCAATCCGGTTTGCAGGGCCGCGGTGGCGCATTTTTCCCAACCGCTATAAAATGGGAATTTGCCGCTCGCGAAGCCAGCACGGAAAAATATATTATATGTAATGCCGATGAAGGCGAGCCGGGTACCTTCAAAGACCGGCTTATCCTCGAAGGCGATCCGCATGCTATTATTGAAGGTATGGCGCTCGCCGGTTATGCTGTTGGCGCCGATAAAGGTTTTGTTTATATTCGCGGTGAATACCGTATGTCCATCAACCGTATGCAAAAAGCGATAGAACAGGCACGGGCAAATGGTTTGCTTGGCAAAAACCTGTTTGGCAGCAATTTCTCATTCGATCTGGAAATACGGGAAGGCGCCGGCGCTTATATTTGTGGTGAAGAGACTGCCCTGATTGAATCGATTGAAGGTAAACGCGGCGAACCCAGAGATAAACCGCCGTTTCCGCCATCTGAAGGCTTGTGGGGTAAACCAACCATAGTTAATAATGTTGAAACCCTGGCAAATGTTCCGCAGATCATTTTAAAGGGCGCTGCCTGGTATAAATCGCTGGGAACTGAAAAGAGTCCGGGCACCAAAGTATTTACCATGGTTGGCAATATTAATAATCCCGGTTTGATTGAAGTTCCAATGGGAATAACCCTGCGTGAAATTGTATATGAAATTGGACAAGGAATTCCCGGCGGTAAAGGTTTCCAGTTGGCACAAATGGGCGGCACCACCGGCGGTATTTTAACAGCCGAGCATCTTGATCTGCCAATGTCAGTCGAGAGCTTGCGTGAAATTGGCGCCGGACTTGGTTCGGGAGCGCTGCTGGTTGTGGATGACAGCCAGAACGTTGTAGATCTGGTTAAAAATTTTGTGGAATTCTTTAACCATGAATCTTGCGGTAAATGCACCCTTTGCCGTGAAGGAACAGGTCGTCTTTTAGAGTTATTGGAAAAGCTGATTGACGGGCAAGGAACTTTGAAGGATATTGCGCTTATTGAAGAACTCGCTCAAATCATGATGAAAGGCGCATTCTGTGGTCTCGGTCAGGCTGCCCCGGTACCCATTCTCGGCTGTTTGAAATATTTCCGCGCCGAGTTTGAGAAACTCGCTAAAACAGTTGATTCTGCCGTTGCGTAAGATAGCAGCGACAAGACTTACAGTTTAATTACATATAACAGCACTTTGACTAAATTGGTTTTATGGAGGTAGGAAGTGGAAAATATCACCTTGACAATAGACGGCAAATCCGTTACTGTGCCCAAAGGCACAACAATTCTGGATGCCGCTGAAAAAATAAATATTAAAATACCCCGGTTGTGCTATCACCCCGATTTGCCCCCGGTCTCGGCCTGTCGGTTGTGCGTAGTTGAAATTGAAGGCGACCGCCTGTTGCGCACCTCCTGCTCCTGGAAGTGCCAGGAAGGCATGAAAGTCAACACCCGCTCCGCATTTGTGCGTGAATCGCGTAAAATGGCGCTGGAATTATTATTGTCTCGCCATCCTATGAAATGTACGGAATGCGTGCGTAATAATTTCTGTGAATTGCAGAGCGTAGCCGAACAACTAGGTGTCCGTGAAATCCGGTTTGACTATAAGGAGCGTAAAGGCGAAATCGATACATCAAGCGCGGCAATCGTCCGCGATCCGTCGAAATGTATCCTTTGTCGGCGCTGTATCCAGACTTGCGAACTGGTCCAAAGCGTCAGCGCCATCGGTCTGGAAGGGCGTGGTTATGATGTGTGGGTTGATACCCCGTTCGGTAAAGGCATTGGCGAGGTGGCCTGTGTTTCCTGCGGACAGTGTATTGATCGCTGCCCGGTGGGCGCTCTTTACGAAAAAGATCATACCGCCCGCGTGTGGAAGGCTTTGGATGACCCGACCAAACATGTGGTTGTGCAAACCGCTCCTGCGGTACGCGCTTCAATTGGTGAAATGTTTGGCATGCCGGCCGGTTCGCTGGTAACCGACAAATTAGTTGCCGGCTTGCGGATGCTGGGCTTTGATAAAGTTTTTGACACCGATTTTACGGCCGATTTAACAATTGTTGAAGAAGGAACTGAACTGATAGGACGTATTAAAAATGGCGGCACTCTGCCGATGCTCACCTCTTGCAGCCCGGGCTGGATAAATTTTATAGAGCACTTTTATCCTGAATTGTTACCGCATGTATCCTCGTGCAAGTCACCGCAGCAAATGTTTGGCGCTCTGGCCAAAACCTATTATGCTCAGAAAAACGGCATCGATCCCAAAGATATTTACAGCGTTTCAATCATGCCCTGCACAGCAAAAAAATATGAAGCCGATCGACCGGAGATGAACGATAGTGGTTTCCAGGATGTAGATGCAGTACTCACCACCCGCGAGGCTGCGGTGATGATGAAACAGGTTGGCATTAACTTACCCGAATTAGCGGAAGAACCGTATGATGAACCGCTGGGTATTTCTACCG